>CAINOE010000139.1 GCA_903851415.1 uncultured Rhodopila sp.
CGCTATCAAGCTCTGCTGCTCAGCGTTTTGCGCCTGAAGCGCCGCAACCAACGACTCCAAACGTGCCGTGCCGTCCGAAACCGAACCGGCTTGCGCGTGCGAATCAGGTTGCGGTGGCAGCGACATGGGGAGCTTGACTCACGCCCCGAGTCGCGTGTCAAGCGGCGGCTAACGCTCGCTTACCTGGGCAGTTACGTGGAAAAAGAGTTCCACTATCAACACATATGACGCGTAGGGTGCGAACTCCGGAAGTCGCGGACGCGACATCGCCTCCCATCGTTGTACAACTCGGTGCCCCGTCTTAGCTGGGATTCCGAGGACCTGAAGCGCAAGATGTAGGCGTTCCGCTCTTTTGTTGTAGCCGGTGACTAAGTCCTCGGCCACACCCTTTGCAGCTTGAAGAGAGGGCACCGTCTTTCTGTTGAAGCCGAGGGACTGCATCGTATCCGCGACTTTCGACAGGTCCAACTCAGCTAAACTTTGACGCAGATCGGCGGCGTATGTTCGTTCAATTTCCGAGAATTCGCCATTCCGCCACCGGGTGAAAGCTATTGCTTCAGGCGCATCGTCGAACACGACACCTGTGGCTCCGCCTGATCTAACCGCTCGACCACCAGAAACAGGTATCCGACCGTCAAGAGGAACGGCGTTGCCAAGCAAATCTCCGATAGTCATCGCTCGGTGGTCGGCGCAGGGCACCCCGTTATGATCGGGGAATTTGTCGGCTATAATTTGTACTTCGCGCTCTGGCGTACGATTTTTCAGATCCTGGTGCGCCAGGTCCGCCAGGGTCTCAACGTAGAAAACTGGACATACCACCGGTTTGTAAAAATGGTCAAACCAAACGGACTCATCGAGTGAGAGCGCTTGGAAGAACGACTTATCGAAGAGGGTATGTATCACTGGTGTTGACCCACGCGGTTCCGAATTCGTACTGGGTACGAAGCATTACTCCTCCTCATTCGATTCGCCAAGCGGGATTGATCGCGCGGGCGAAGCGGCGGCAATCGGGCGTGCGCGTCAGATAAACTGACCAACGCTAGCGGCAAACGCCGTCGGCGTGTGGCCTGTTGCCGGGTTCCAGCCAACGCCAGCATCAAGCCGAATCCATCTCCCCCAGCACAGCCACCTTGACCGGCAAACCCGCTGATCGGCACCTGCCGACAAGCGCCGCATCCGCGGTAACGAACACGCAGCCCTGAGCCTCCGCCAGCGCCAGATAGCAGCAATCATACGCCGGATGATCGAGCAGGATCGCCATCCGCACCGCCGCCTCGAACACGCCGATCGTCGGCTCGAATTCGATGTCTGAGCGGGCGACCAGACCGGTCGCCACCAGGGCTTCCTCCTCCAGCAGTTCCTTCCGCCGCACCTTTTTCCACAGGATGTTGGCGCATTCGGCGATCAGCAGGTCGGGCGCCAGCAGGCGGTGGCGCCGCAGCAGAAGTGCCTGAGCCGTGCCCGGTTCATCGACGACCCATTTGATGACTACGCTGGCGTCGATGACGAAGGTGCTCAACGCTCGTCGCGGCTCTCGCGCAGCAGCACTTCGGCGGGCGTATGGGTGCGGCCCGCCGTCAGGTGGCGCATCGCCGCGGCGAGTTCGTCGAACGTAGGTTCGGACTCGCTGCTGAGCGCCTGGCTGAGGATCAAGCGGACCTCCGCTTCGGCGGAGCGCCCATGCCTCGCCGCCCGGCGCCTGAGGCGACCAAAAGTATCGTCGTCGAGGTTGCGGACGCTTAGACTTGCCATCCCATGCCATTCTGCTCTCAGTGATGGCGATGATAGCACGAATGCCAAGATAAGCAAGCACGCAGTACGATCAAAATCCCGCCCCCCATACCGTCCTTGACACTCCCCCGCCCCGCGGCCGACCATCCCGGCATGGAAACCAATGCGCTGAAAACCCTGGTCCGCGAGCGCTACGGCAGCATCGCCACCATCGATACCTCAAGCTGTTGCGCCCCCGCCTCGTCCTGCTGCGCACCGGGCACGGCATCCGGGGCTGCCGGCAAGGCGCAGCTTATGGGGTATTCGGCGGAGGAACTGGCCGCCGTGCCAGAGGGTGCCAATCTCGGCCTCGGCTGCGGCAATCCGCAGGCGATCGCGGCGTTACAGCCGGGCGAGACGGTGATCGACCTCGGCAGCGGCGCCGGCTTCGACTGCTTCCTCGCGGCGCGGCAGGTCGGCCCCGGCGGGCACGTCATCGGCGTCGACATGACGCACGAGATGCTGGCCAAGGCCCGCGCCAACGCCGCCGCCATCGGCGCCGCCAACGTCGAATTCCGCCTCGGCGAGCTGGAGCACCTGCCCGTCGCCGACAACACCGCCGATGTCATTCTGTCGAACTGCGTGATCAATCTGGTGCCGGACAAGGCTCAGGTCTTCCGCGAGGCATTCCGGGTGCTCAAGCCGGGCGGGCGGCTGGCGGTCTCCGACGTGGTGAACATCGCGCCGCTGTCAGCCGCGCTGCAGGCCGACGCGGACATGCTGTGCGGCTGCATCGCCGGCGCGGCGCCAGCGGACCGGGTGGAGGCATGGCTGGCCGATGCCGGGTTCGAGGCCGCCCGCGTCTCGGTAAAGCCGGAAAGCCGCGCGCTGATCGCCTCCTGGGCGCCGGGCAGCGGCATCGAGGACTGTGTCGCCTCCGCCATCATCGAGGCGCGCAAACCGCTGAAAGGTGAACGCCCGTCACGTTAACGCGTCGGGCGGCTGACCGGGGCGGCGTGCGATGCATGCCGGACACCCGGGAGACAGCGCATGCACCGAACCGCGTATTGGCTGGCGGCCGTTATCGGCTTCGCCGCACCGGCGTTGGCCGGCGACGGGATGATCCTCCGCGCCGGTGAATGGATGGTCGCCCGGGACGGCCAGAGCGGTGAGCCGATGAAAATCTGCTACGGGGAAGATCACAAGTTGGGCCAATTGGCCGCCGCGGGGATGAATGAGTGCGTGCAGAGCAGCGCCGCCTCGCCGGACAAGGTGCTGACCATCGACGCGATCTGCCAAATGGCGAACGGACGGGTGATCGTGCATGGCACCATTCGGCCGACAGGCGCCGATGCCTGGCGCGCCGACAGCCGGATCACGTTCGAGGGCGCGAAGTCGAATTCGGTCTCGCTCGGGATCACCGCGCGGCGCCTGGGGCCGTGCCAGCCGGGCGATGCGCCGGGATAACGAGGGCTTGCATGCCGGGCGGCGCACCCGACCTTATGCGCCGATGACGAAAATCTTCGCCCGCATTGTCTCTGCAGTTCTGGCGCTCGCGGCACCCGCCCTGGCAGCGGACCCATGGTCGCACGCCGAGGTGGTGACCGAGGTGATGTTCGATAATCGCTTCGAGCCGGACCATCTGACGTTCCGCAGCGGCCAGCCCACCGAACTGCGCCTGGAGAACCGCGGCAAGGACATGCACGAGTTCACCGCGCCGACGTTCCTGGCGGCGGCGAAAGTGCGGGACAAACGGCTGCTGGCCAACGGCGGGACCGACATCGTCGTGCAGGCCGGCAAGTCCATCCGCATCTTCCTGATCCCGGGGCCGAAAGGCCAATACGACCTGACCTGCGCCGATCATGACTGGGACGGGATGGTCGGCGGCATCACCGTCGAATAGTCTCTGCGTCCAAGGCACCAAAGGGTTGCGGCGGCGGCGCGGCGGCGCCATAGACAGCGCCTCGCAACGCAACAGGATCGTCCGCCCATGCCCGCCATCACCCTGCCCGACGGTTCCGTGCGCCAGTTCGATGCGCCCGTCACCGGCACGGACGTGGCGGCCGCCATCGGCCCCGGCTTGCTGCGCGCCGCCCTGGCGATGAAGCTGGACGGCAAGGAAGTCGATCTGTCCACGCCGATCGAGCACGATGCGTCGGTCGTGTTCATCACGCGGCGCGACCCCGAGGCGCTGGAGCTGATCCGGCACGACGCCGCCCACGTGCTGGCCGAGGCGGTGCAGGCGCTGTATCCCGGCACCCAGGTCACCATCGGCCCGTCGATCGAGAACGGCTTCTACTATGATTTTGCCCGCAACGACCCGTTCACCCCGGACGACTTCCCCGCCATCGAGGCGAAGATGCGGGAAATCGTCGGCCGCGGCGAAAAATTCGTGCGGCAGGAGATCGACCGCGACGAGGCGATCAGCTTCTTCCAGGACAAGGGCGAGAAATACAAAGCCCAGTTGATCCAGGACCTGCCGGCGACGGAGACGATCAGCCTGTACCGCCAGGGCGACTGGGTGGACCTTTGCCGCGGCCCGCACATGCGCTCCACCGCCGATGTCGGCACCGCGTTCAAGCTGATGAAGGTCGCGGGCGCGTATTGGCGCGGCGATCACCGCAATGCCATGCTGTCACGCATCTACGGCACCGCCTGGCGCGACCAGAAGGAACTCGACGCCTACCTGCACCAACTGGAGGAAGCCGAGCGCCGCGACCACCGCAAAATCGGCAAGGAAATGGACCTGTTCCATATCCAGGAGGAAGCCGTCGGCTCGATCTTCTGGCACCCCAAGGGCTGGAAGCTGTATCGCACGGTGGAGGCGTACATGCGCCGCCGCCTCGACGCCAACGGCTACCAGGAGGTCAAAACCCCGCAGCTTGTCGACCGCTCCCTGTGGGAGAAGTCCGGGCACTGGGACAACTACCGGCAGAACATGTTCATCACCCGGGTGCAGGACGAGGACAAGTTCCTGGCGCTGAAGCCGATGAACTGCCCGTGCCACATCCAGATCTTCCGCCAGGGCATGCGGTCGTACCGCGAGCTGCCGCTGCGCATGGCGGAGTTCGGCTCCTGCCACCGCTATGAACCCTCCGGCGCGCTGCACGGCATCATGCGGGTGCGGCAGTTCACCCAGGACGACGCGCACATCTTCTGCACCGAGGAGCAGATCGCCCCCGAAACCGCCCGCTTCATCACGCTGCTGTCGCAGATCTACAGCGATTTCGGCTTCCCGGACTTCCGCATCAAATTCTCCGACCGTCCGGAAGCCCGCATCGGCAGCGACGATTTGTGGGACCATGCGGAAAACGCATTGCGGGAAGCCTGCGCCATCGCCGGCGTGGAGTACGAACTGAACCCCGGCGAGGGCGCGTTCTACGGCCCGAAGCTGGAATTCGTGCTGCGCGACGCCATCGGCCGCGACTGGCAATGCGGCACCTTGCAGGTCGATCCCAACCTGCCGGAGCGGCTCGACGCGGAGTATGTCGGCGAGGACGGCGCCCGCCACCGGCCGCTGATGCTGCACCGCGCGATTCTGGGCAGCTTCGAACGCTTCCTCGGCATCCTGATCGAGCAGTATGCCGGGCGGTTCCCGCTGTGGCTGGCGCCGGTGCAGGCGGTGGTCGCGACGATCGTCTCCGATGCCGACGACTACGCGCGGGAGGTTGCCGCGGCCTTCGCTCGCGCCGGACTGGCGGCGGAAACCGACCTGAGCAACCAGAAGATCAACGCCAAGGTGCGCGAGCACAGCCTCGCCCACGTCCCGGTGCTGGCGGTCGTCGGCCGCAAGGAGGCGGAAAGCCGCACCGTGGCGCTGCGCCGGCTCGGCAGTCCGGCGCAGGAGGTGGTCTCGCTGGACGAGGCGGTGGCCCGGCTTGCCTCCGAGGCGACACCGCCCGACTTAAAATCCGGCAACGTGGCTTGATTTTAGGCCGCGCTTCGGGTCAAAGTGGAGAATGGTCAGCGGCGTGCGTCTTCGGGCGCTGCCGTCGGTCACCGTAACAGAAACAGGAGATACCGATAGCAAGAGGACCAATGGCCGCCCCGCCAACCCGCGACGGCCCCCGCGTAAACGAGGAGATCCGCATCCCCCAGGTTCGATTGATCGACCAGGACGGGGAGATGCAGGGCGTCATGACGGCTCGCGAAGCGATGCAGCGCGCGTTTTCCGTTGGCCTGGATCTGGTCGAGATCAGCCCGAACGCTGACCCGCCGGTCTGCAAGATTCTGGATTTCGGCAAGTTCAAATACGAACAGCAAAAAAAGAAGAACGAAGCCAAAAAGAAGCAAAAAGTCATTGAAATCAAAGAGATCAAGGTTCGTCCGAACATTGATGAGAACGATTATCAGGTGAAGATGCGCGCCATGAAGTCGTTCATCGATGAGGGCGACAAGGTCAAGGTGACGCTGCGCTTCCGGGGCCGCGAGATGGCCCACCAGGACATCGGCGTGCGGGTGCTGGAACGGATCCGGGCGGAGATGGACTCGACCTCAAAAGTCGAGCAGATGCCGCGGATGGAGAACCGGCAGATGGTGATGGTGTTGTCGCCACGGTAGTGGCTTAAATCGTCATGGCCCGGCTTGTCCGGGCCACCTATGCCAGCACGTGCCGCGAGAGGTGGCCCGGACAGACCGGGCCACGACGCGTCGGTTAGGCGCGGGCTGTCCGCTCTCCAGACAGGTGGAAACCCGTGCCCGTTTTCTCCCCCCGCGCACTCGACTCCGTCACCCGCCTGATCGCCCGCCGCATGGGCAGCGACGAGGCCGAGGCAGCCGAGGTCGCGGATCACCTCGTGCGGGCCAACCTCGCCGGCCATGACAGCCATGGGGTCGGCATGTTGCCGCGATACGTCGAGCTTTTCCACGATGGCTTGCTGGTGCCGAACCAGACCCCCGTGATCGTCTCCGACACCGGCGCCGTGCTGGTGATCGACGCCCGCCGCGGCTGCGGCCAGCACATGGCGAACGACGCCGTCCGCCGCGCCATCGCCCGCGCGCGCGACATCGGCGCCTGCGTGCTGGCGCTGCGCAACGCCTCCCATATCGGCCGCATCGGCACCTATGCGGAGCTGGCCGCTGACGCCGGATGCGCCTTCACCGCCTTCGTCAATGTGGCTGATCATCACGACATCCAGGCGACGTGGCAGGCGGCGGAGCCCCGGCTCGGCACCAACCCGTTCTGCGCCGCGGTGCCGGGGCCGGACGGGGAGCCCGTGCTGCTCGACATGGCGACGACGACGATCGCGGCGGGGAAGGCGCGGGTCGCCTACAACAAGGGCGTTCCGGTGGCCGACGGCTGCCTGATCGACGCCGAGGGTGCGCCGACGAACGATCCCACCGGGTTCATCCGCGACCATACCGGGGCGCTGCGGGCGTTCGGGGCGCATAAAGGCTCGGGGCTGGCGGTGATGTGCGAGATCATGGCCGCGGCCGTGGCGGGCGGCCAGGGGGCGTTCGCGCCGCCGAAGGGCGGGATTTTGAACTCCATGCTGGCGACGGTGATCGATCTGTCGAAGCTGGGCGACCCGGCGGCGATCACCGGCGATGTCGGGGCGGTGACGGCCTATGTGAAGTCGGCGCGCCCCGCCCCGGGTTACGACGATGTGCTGGTGCCGGGGGAGCCGGAGCGGCGCCACGCGGTGGAGCGGGCGGAGCGCGGGATCGAGGTGGACGGCACCACCTGGCGGGACATCCGGGCGGCGGCCGAGAGCCTGGGGATTTCGGCCGCGGAGTTCGATCAGGCGGCGGCCGGGTGAGGCTGCGCGCCGCTGGTTATCCCGACCGCAGCCACTTCTTCGCGTTGAGGCGTTTCAGCGCGCGGAAATAGGCGATGTTCGGATCGCCGGCGATCGTCTCGCCTTTCATGATGGCGAAAATATACCGGGCCAGCACCGAGCCGATGGCGTGGATTGCCTCATGCCGATCGAGCCCCCGGGCCATGAGCTGGCGGAGCTTTTCGCGCACCGGGAGGGCGTCGCCCTCGGCGATCTGGTTCTCGACGATGGCGTGGATGATGGCGTGGGCGTCGGGGCCGGGGATGCCCGTGGGGTGTGCTTCGTGGTACTCTTCGATCATCACGATGCGCTCGCCCTCGTCGAGGGCGAGCCAGGCTTTCGGGTCGGGCGGGATCAGGGGGTCGTAGGTGTCCACTTGGGTCCTCCGGGTGGGTGGGTTCGGCTGGAGTGCATCCTTTGTTGTCGCGCCGAAGCGTCACGGGTTCGTTTTGATTCTGTTTATGGATCGTGGCTCTCCGGCGTCATCGCATCCCGAATGATGACCTCAAGTGACGCTTGGCCCATCGCACGCCGGAGTTTCGCCAGGGTGAATGAAGCCTCATATTCGGACCGATCGTCCGTTTGCATGGCCCGTTCCGGTGTCAGCTTGGGGAAAGCACGTTCGAGCACCGCGACATCGCGGGCGATATAGAGTTGGTTCCTTTGCTTTGAACCGATGGCCGTCTTGCCCCAATCCAGCAAATACCCTGCTTCCCCGGCCAGTAGCCGCATGAACTCGCGAAGCGTGCGGCTGTTGCCTTCGTAGAAACCGTGGGCGTGGTCGAGGTCGGCATAAAGCGAAGCGATGCGCGCTGCCGCCTCCTCGGTCGTCAAGTTTTTGAGCGTCTCGGGTCCACCGAATGCGCGCAGGATTCGGGTGATTCTTGTCTCGACAGCGGTGCGCGCGTAGTGAACCGCATAGGCGCCGGCCTGTCCTTCGAGTGATCGTTGCTTGATCCACCCGCCCCTTGTGCCCTTGCGAAACACCCCGGGCTGATGATGCGGCAAGTCCTGGAACAGGTGCCGATGGATGACCTTCAGATGGGCTGCGTCGAATTGGCCGCGGACCGGACTTTGATACAGTTCTCCGAGGCGGAGGCGGACGACATCGGCCTCGCGTTGTTCGCGCGCAACGTCGTCACTCACAGACCATGATGGGCGAGGATGGCGGCGGTAAGCTCCGCCCGGGTAATCTTCCCGTCGATGAAGCGCCGGGTGAGTTCGTCGGAGAACGCGCTTGGAGTAAAGCCCTCCAGCCGCAAACTGGCTCGGGCGTAGTCGTCGGCGGCCTGGCGGCGCGCGCGCTCCGCTTCGGTTATGGGAACTTCCCGGGCGGCGGCTGGGGACAGTGTCACGTCGTTCATTGAGTTCTCCGTGACATGACTATACCATAATCGGCGCTCGGAAGCATAGCGTTTGGCGACTTTGGGTTGGTCATGTATCCAGGTTCCCGCAGCGGCCCGCTGCGGGCGTGCCGCCTGACGGCGGTCGTCGCACGCTGGAAGGCGGCGCGGTTGTGAACCGGAACAGACAGGAGGTGCCTGACGTGATTGCGAAAAAGGTTACCTCGGTTGAGGTGGACCAGGAAGCCCTTCACCTCGCGATGGAGCGCACGGGCATCGATGACCCGGCGGAGCTTGTCGCGTTTGCCATTGGTCTTCTGCTGGTGCCGGACCCGTCCGCGGACTTCGCGCGGGCGACACGCGGCAGCATGCCCGGGTTCGATATCGACATCTGATCCGCTGCGGCCGTGTCGATCGATATCGCCGCGCTGAAGCGCATGCGCAGGTCCAGCTTCGGCCCTAAGATGAGTATTCGCTTGCGGCCTATCGATATTGATGACCGGACACGAGTTGAGACAAATCTTTTGCCGGATTGTTCGTTTTGGACTCGGAGCTAGTGGTTATCGATAACCATGGCAATTGATCCTCCAAGCCGCCTAAGGAAGACGATTGAGGATTCAACATCCTCACTATATATGGGCCATAGTTCGACGCCGCCAAAAGCCGGATTTACATCCGCCTCGTGAGCAATCCTGTTTCGAAGGTCGACAACCATCTTGAGATTTTCTTTAGAGTTATGAACTGTATCGGAAAGAAAATGGGCGATCTTTTCCCAGGGATTTTCAACAAGAATACGCAGGCAATCTGCCAACTTATCTGGCGCAACAAACGATTTATAGGAGTTTTCCTTCCTAATACTGGCATCAATCATATCTATCTGGCTCTGTTCGCTCGAAATCAGCACGTTAAAGGGAACACGCAGCGAGATCACTTCACGCTTTGCGCCTAACCTGTGTGTAATCTCACACCGAAACAAGTCATGAATAAAGAGGTCAAATGAACTAACAGCCAGAACCAAAGCCGATCTTAGTATGTCATCGCAGTTGAGCGCAGCTGGTGCTGTTTTCCTCATGTATTCGTATATAGCTCGCAGACCCTCAGCTCGATCACATCCACCCTTGAACGTATTGTGGGCAGAAAGGATGTGATTTTTCATGCGAGCAACGCGAGAATCCGCTTGGCGGCACGTCCGTATATTCTATTAAATTTTTCCGTACTTTCAATCTGGTTGTTCGCAACAGAGCCCGAATTCATAATATCGTTACGGTCAAGCTCGAAGACAGGCTTTGAGAGCGATTGTGATATCGCGATCAGACTGTTAAAATCCGGAACCTCGATGAGGAAGCTCTTCAGTTCTGCGTTTGCACTATCATAACGCTTCCCTTCAAACAATAGACCTGCTTCAGATAAAGCGGGGATCAAAGTTTGTTCTTTAACTTCTAGAAGAGTGTCGAACCACTTCTGGTAGGCACGGGTGGGAGTGGCTTTTTTCCCATCGCGTGAGCGAACCCGATAATTCTGTATGATTGAACCTAAATACTTAGGCGTCTTGTCGGGCCAAGGATAGGCGGAGTCCTGAAGGATCGATTGCTTAGCCGCCTTCGCTGACCATGCCGTCCATTTCGGGAGAACACGTGCTAGCGACCGAAGCGCCATTGCCGAAAAGAAGTCCGGCGCCATAGGAATGATGAACGCGTCGCTTGTGGTAAGTAGATTTTGGTTAAGAGCACCAAGGCTAGGGCTCATATCGACAAGAACGAAGTCAGCTTTGATCGAATTTGCGGTCAAGTCAATTAGCCATCGTAGCGAGCCAGGAATATTTTGCAGTGCCGCCAAGGAGCCTGACAACTCATGCGCAATGGATAATTGGCTCTCATACTCAGCTAGTCCTACATGGCCGGGGAGCACATACAGACGATCGCAACCAACCACACTTTGAAGTTTAACAGGAGATAAAGGTACCGGGCGAGCTTCAAACGCTGGTGCCAAGCCGTCCCTGATATTTAAGGCTTCCCCCTTTTTTTCAAACGGATACTCGTCCGAGTGGGTATAATTGAGAATAAGTCCCGTCAAATTGCATTGGGGATCGCAATCAACCAGCAGAACCGTCTTACCTAGGGACGCCAGCTTCCAACCTATATGGAAAACTGAGGTTGTCTTGGAAACGCCTCCCTTATGATTGAAAAAGGCTACCTGCCTATGCTGCATCAACGATCCTCCGGATGGTGTGCGAAGCTAAAAGCACGACTGAATTCACCCCATGCTGACCGGGTGTGGGAAGGCCGCCCCCGCCGTCGGGAAATAAATTGGCTCGCGGTCACAACCGGAAGCCACATTTCGTGCGAACGAGACGGTAACAGTTCTCAATGTTGTCCGCAACGGACGCCGCCTTATCATATCGGTCTTCGAACAAAATTGTCGATGTCAGGCACTGTGCCTTCGTCCCGAGGATCTGCGGCGACTTCACGTTGTCGAATGCGAGGCACCTGTCCAGCACGCCGTCGAAGCCGACCATCCAGTTGAGTTCGCCATCAAATCCCAATGTGTCACGGAACAACACTAAGTAATCATTTAACGCTACGGATAGGTAGTCCGTGCGGAGCGGGATAAATTGATGCCCTTGCAGACAGATGGTATTAATCGTCCAGACCTCGCCTGTATCGAATAAGATGGCAGACGCCTTAGCCGGCTCGTCTTTGCCTAAGCTGGAATAAGTGCCAAAGCCGTCATCTGCCCGGAAAGGTGAGTATCCGTTGAGCTCGAAGCTTCCGAGAGGGGACAGGTGGGCCAGGATGGCCCCTCGCAGGTCGAGCGCCGTCCAGCGCATGCCGGGATCAAAGGCGGGCATGAGGCGGAGCCACATCGCAGGGCCGTCCTGCATGAGGACGTCCCTGCCACCGGTCACGATACTGTCGGTGATCCCGAGTCGCTTGCCACGAGGCCGATAGCGCGCGGGGCCGTCCTGCGGCGCGTTTGCGAGGAACGGCACCGTTGCCGGTAGCTTCGGCAGCAGGTCGTTCAGATCCCCGGAGTCGCGGATCACACGAATCGCTTTCGAGAGGAAACCGGCGAGTTCCTTGCGGACGCGCGTCCTCGTCGGCTCGTCTGCATCCAAGGAAAGCTTAAATTCGAACGGTCGCCTCAGGTGGGCCAGGTCGAAGGGGAGGACGTCCTCCGAATCGCTAAAAGCCGAGTTCATGATGGTGACGATGCGTGTATGTCCCACCGACTTCAGCGCCCAGCCATACTCGATCAGCACGTTGGGGTTTGGCGCGCGGCGCTTTCCATCAAAGCGCGTGCCGGTGAGCGTGAGGTCAACCAAGACGATCGCTGCGGCATCGATCTTCTTGAAGATGGTATCCACGATCGGGGGCGTCCCGCCGACACCACGGGTGTCGCTATCGATAGCGAACGGGCTGCGGTCCGCCTCCTGGATGTCGATCTCGCCTGAGACTTCGCGCACCGCCGTCTGAAGGGCGCTCTCGATGAAGTCCCTCCCACTCTTTCTCGGAACGTCGGCCTGCCAGGAAAAAAAGATTTTCAAAGGCATGGCGTTGCTACGCCTTTGTCGCTGAGGGGATTTAGCCCACAGGCGTCTTTTCGACCGCTGCCAACACGCATCGTCAACCTAACCCCGCTCGTTTCAGGCTCAACAGGGTGGCGAGTCGCGACGATCACCGACTTCTGGCAACCGTTTGGTTTCCACCCTTGACCTCAATGGGCCAATAGCGGCTTCCATCGACGTTGTAAACCAAGAATGGTCTATTATCAGATCAATATCAGAATCTAATCCTGACTTTACGTGACAATGGCAAGCCCGGGACTAGGAGCAACGCCATCGTCGAGGTTTCGAGGTACACAATTGGGCGTTCAGTCGATCGCCCGCGCGGCCAGCCCGTCAAATCTGTGGGCAGATATACCGCAACGACGCACGGGAACTTCAACATCATAAAGCACATCACCTCAGCCACGCGCGTGCCGCGCGCTACCCCACTCACCCCCGCACCCCCTCCAACGCCCCCCAATCAAACCCCACCCCATGCCCCGGCCGCTCCGGCGCCACCGCACATCCATCAACAACCACCAGCGGCTGCGCGATGTAACGATCCAGCCCGAACCCGTGCACCTCCAGAAACGACCGGTTCGGCAGCGCCGCCAGCAGATGCACCGTCAGATCGTGCGCCCCGTGCGAGGTCACCGGCAGATTGAACGCCTCCGCCAGATGGCCGATCTTCATGAAGACTGTGATGCCGCCGCAGTTGGTCACGTCCGGCTCCGGGAACGTCACCCCGCCCGCTGCGATCATCTGGGTGAACTCATGCAGCGTATGCAGGTTCTCCCCCGTCGCTATCGGCACCCCGCCCTCCCGCACGATCCGGGCATGGCCGGCGACATCGTCCGGGATCGTCGGCTCCTCCAGCCACGTCAGCCCAAACGCGCGCAGCGCCCGGGCGGCGGCGATCGACTGGTCCACCGACCAGCGCATATTGGCATCCGCCATCAGCGGGAAATCCTCGCCCAGATGCGCCCGCATCGCCCGCACCCGGGCCACGTCCTCCGACAGCCGCGCGCGGCCGACTTTCATCTTGATGGCCCGAAAGCCGCGCGCCAGGTTCGCGTCGGTCTGCGCCAGCAGCGCGTCCAGCGTGAACTCCAGGTCGATCCCCCCGGCATAGCACGGCACACGCGGGTCGAAGCCGCCCAGCAGCCGCCACAGCGGCACCCCCAGCCGCCGCGCCTTCAAGTCCCACAGCGCGATATCGCAGGCCGAGACCGCGAGACTGACCGAGCCGCCCCGCCCGCCGTAATGCAGCTTCCACCACATGCGGGTCCACAGCGCCTCGATCGCGTCCGCATCAGCGCCGAGCAGCACCGGCCGCAGCCCCTGGTCGATCAGCGCATGCACCGCCGCACCGCCAACCCCGGTGGTATAGGTGTAGCCGACGCCCTCCGCCCCGTCGCTGTCGCGCAGCCGGACGGTGACCAGCTCGAAATGCGTCATCGTGCCGTGCGTGGAATCGGACAGCGGCACCGGCAGTTCGATGCGATACAGCGCGGTGTCCAGCGTGCCGATGGGCATGGGCGGGGTCCTCCGTTTGGATTTTCCCGCGAGCCTACACCAAAACCTACGCCGCTTCGCGCCGACAGCGACTCTCCGGCGGCGCCCGCGTCATGCCGACGAAGGTCGGCATCCACGCCTTTTGCTCGCACAAACAAAGGCGTGGATGGCGGGCCTACGCCCGCCATGACGGTTGAGACGGTCGTGCGAACGGGTCGATGCCTGCGCGAACCGGTATTACACCAGCCGAGCCTGCCGCACCGCCGCCGCGATAAACCCGGCGAATAACGGATGCGGGTCGAACGGCTTGGACTTCAGTTCCGGATGATACTGCACCCCCACGAACCACGGATGCCCCGGCAGTTCGATAATCTCCGGCAGCACCCCATCCGGCGACATCCCCGAGAACCGCAACCCGGTCGCCTCCAAACACGTGCGGTAATTGACATTCACCTCATACCGGTGCCGGTGCCGCTCATGGATCTCCGCCGCCCCGCCGTACAAAGAGCGCACCAGGCTGCCCTCCGCCAGCACCGCCGGGTAAGCGCCAAGCCGCATTGTGCCGCCCTTGTCGTCCCCCTCGAACCGCCGCTCGATCTGGTTGCCGCGCGCCCACTCCGTCAGCAAGCCGACCACCGGCGTATTGCACTCGCCGAACTCGGTGGAGGACGCATCGGCCAGGCCGGCCAAATTCCGCGCCGCCTCGATCACCGCCATCTGCATGCCGAAGCAGATGCCGAAGAACGGCACCTTGTGCTCGCGGGCGAAGCGCACCGCCTCGATCTTGCCGGGCGTGCCGCGCTCGCCGAAGCCGCCGGGGACCAGGATGCCGTGCACGTCCTCCAGCCGGTGCATGGCGCCGGGCTGGTCGAAGATCTCGCTGTCCACCCAATCCAGGCACACCTTCACCCGGTTGGCGATGCCGCCATGCGCCAGCGCCTCGGCCAGCGACTTGTACGAGTCCAGCAGGTTGGTGTATTTGCCCACCACGGCGATGCGGACGGTGCCTTCCGGGTTGCGCACGGTCTCGACGATGCGCTGCCAGCGCGACAGGTCCGGCTCGATGTCGGAGGGGATGTCGAAATGGTTCAGCACCACCTTGTCCATGCCCTCGGCATGGTAGGCGATCGGCACCTGGTAGATCGTGTCCACGTCCAGCGCCGGGATCACCGCCTCTGCCCGCACATTGCAGAACAGCGCGATCTTGCGGCGTTCGTTCGACGGGATGGGGCGGTCGCAGCGGCACAGCAGCATCTGCGGCTGGATGCCGACGTTCAGCAGTTCCTTCACCGAATGCTGCGTCGGCTTGGTCTTCAGCTCCCCGGCCGAGGGGATATACGGCACCAGCGTCAGGTGCACGAACATCGCCCCCTCCGGCCCGAGCTCGTTGCCCATCTGGCGAATCGCCTCCAGGAACGGCAGCCCCTCGATGTCGCCCACGGTGCCGCCGATTTCCACCAGCACGAAGTCGAAGTCCTCCGTCCCGAGCAATACCGCTTCCTTGATCGCGTCGGTGATGTGCGGGATCACCTGCACGGTGGCGCCGAGGTAGTCGCCATGCCGCTCCCGCGCGATCACGTCCTGGTAGATGCGCCCGGTGGTGGCGTTGTCGAGCTTCGTGGCATGCACGCCGGTGAAGCGCTCGTAATGCCCGAGGTCGAGATCGGTTTCCGCCCCGTCATCGGTGACGAACACCTCGCCGTGCTGATAC
This sequence comes from uncultured Rhodopila sp., assembly GCA_903851415.1. Lineage (GTDB taxonomy): Bacteria > Pseudomonadota > Alphaproteobacteria > Acetobacterales > Acetobacteraceae > Rhodopila. The sequence goes on from CAINOE010000139.1 coordinate 15,601, forward strand.
GGGCTCATGGTGCCCGGATCGACGTTGAGATAGGGGTCGAGCTTTCGCAGTTTCACCCGGTATCCGCGCGCTTGCAGCAGCGCGCCGAGCGCCGCTGCCGCAATGCCTTTGCCCAGGGAGGAGACCACGCCGCCGGTAACGAACACGTATCGCGTCATGGGCGCCCATCATAGCGAGCCGAATCGGGCCGAGGGAAGCCTGACGGCAAGAATTCACGGAATAATCGGAACATGGCAGGGGAGCGGGGCCCCATACGCGCCAAAACAAGCTGTGCGCCGGCGGCCCGTCCCATAGTGTCATGGCCTTAGCGCACATGGGGCGCGGCCCCCGATCGTCATGGCCCGGCGAAGTCCGGGCCACCTATCGCGGCACAGGCTTGCGGCGGAGTCCTGGACTGCGCCGGGCCACGACGGCCGGGAGCGGCCCTAATTCGTCGGCGCCGACGGCCCTTTCGGCGCGGGCGGCGGCGGCGGAACGGCCGGAGCCGCCGGCTGCGCGGGCGCATCCAGGATCGACTTCACCGGCGCCGACGTGCCCCGGTTCAGCAGCGCCAGGGTCAGCGACAGCCCCATGAAGATCGCCGCCAGGATCGCCGTGGTGCGGGTCAGAAGGTTGGCGGTGCCGCGTCCGCCCATGAACGCGCCCATCCCCTGGGAGCTGCCGATGCCCAGTCCCCCGCCCTCGCTGCGCTGCAACAGCACGACGCCGATAAGCGCCAGGGTGACGAACAGGTGGATAATCAGCAGGACGGAGGTCAACGCGCGAAACTTTCATTCAACCGGCATGGCGACGCGGCCCAAACCGGGGGTCCGGAGCGGGACACATCGCAACGCGCGGCTCTTAGCCCGCCCGGGCGGCGCGGGCAATCGTTAGAAACTCCTCCGCGTTCAGGCTCGCTCCCCCCACCAGCGCGCCGCCGACATCCGGCACCGCCAGCAGCGACACCGCGTTCGACGCCTTGACGGAGCCGCCGTAGAGAATCCGCAACGTTTGGCCGGCATCGCCGAACTGGCGCACCAGCTCCTCGCGGATGAAGGCGTGCATCAGAGCGACGTCCTGGTCCGTTGCTGTCTTGCCGGTGCCGATGGCCCAGACGGGTTCGTAGGCGATGACGCCGCCGAACGGCTTGGGCAGGCTGCCGGCGAGCTGCCAGCCGACGACCTCGGTTTCCTGGCCGCCGCTGCGCTGATCCGCCGTCTCCCCGACGCAGACTATCGGCCGCAGCCCGGCTTCCACCGCGGCCACGGTCTTTTCACGCACCAGCTCATCGGTTTCGCCGTGGTTCTGGCGGCGCTCGGAGTGGCCGAGGATGACCCACGCGGCACCGGCATCGCGCAGCATGGGTGCTGCGATGTCGCCGGTATGGGCGCCGTGCGCCGCCTGATGGCAGTCCTGGCCGCCAACGGCAACCGGAGTGCCCGCCAGCGCCCTGGCGACGGCGGCGACATGCAGCGCCGTGGGGCAGACCAGCAACTCGGCCGTGATCCCGGCGCTACCCGCCGCTATGGCCTCGGCCAGCGCAATGGCCTCGGCCCCGAGGCAATTCATCTTCCAGTTTCCGGCAATCAGTTGCGGCACGTGCAGCCTCCCTCTGGTTCGAGGTTGCTGCTAGCGGAACTGTTCGGGGCGTCAAGATGGAGTCTTGCTGCGCCGCATGGTTCACGCCGCCCCGTCTAACCCGCCCGCGGCGTCCCGGGTTCGTCCAGCCCGTCGGCGATCTCCTCCGCCCGCTTCGCGATCTTCTCGATCTTCCGCACCAGCCTGGGATCGGCCTTCACGTCGCCGTTACCGCCCTCGTGAGCCTGCAGCTTGTTGCGCAGTTCGAAGATGTCATCGGCCATCAGCAGCGCCGCCATCACCAGCATCCGCGATTCGCCGCTCGGACCGGCGGAGGCGCGGACAACGTCGATGCGGCGGCCGACTTCGGCGCCCATGGCCTCCAGGTGCTTTTCTTCGCCGTCCTTGCAGCCGATGGTGTAGGCGTATCCGTTGATCCGAAGCGTCACCTGCGCCATTGCGCCGCCCTTTCCTGGCTGTTTCCGGCCTGCCTGCCGCGCGGGCGGATCTCTTCCGCCGGGCCCGGGCGGCAACGGGTCGCCGATAGGGGCTTCTCCATCATCGCCTTAAGATGCCTGGTCAGCCCGGGCGGTGGCTGGATCAATCATCCTGTAGACCTCGGTCGCGCGAGTCGGTGGACAGCCGTTCATATCAGGGTGCTTGTGAATGATGGCTCCGCCATTTGCAAGGTGCACGCCAAACGCCTCGCCGGCCGTTGATGCCCGAGCCCGTCGGCGCCTCGCCGTGCAGGCCAGGCATCGGCTTCCCTCCCGCGTCCGCCACGGACGCCCGATCAAACGCGCGCCCGCACGCCGGAAGCGTGAGCCGGCCGCCGGCGCGGCGCCAGGGCACTCGTGCCGAAGGGCTGTTGCGCGACAGGGCCGAACGCGGCGACAATTGAGCACCGGTCACGTTGCAATGCCGCAGCCGCAGCACACATCGCCACAGCACAGGAGCAGCGTCCCATGCCGAAATCCGTCCCCGTCGCCATCTTCGACTGCGTCGTGTTCGGCGCCACCGGCGACCTGACGCTGCGAAAGCTGCTCCCCGCCCTGTATTACCGCTTCCGCGACGGCCAGATCCAAAGCGAATCGCGCATCATCGGCGCCGCCCGCTCGCGCCTGACCGACGAGGATTTCCGCGACCGCGCCTGCAAGGCCCTGGAAAAGCACGTCGCCCCGGACGACCAGGACCCGCACACCATGCGCAGCTTCCTGGGGCAGTTGTTCTACATCTCGATCGACGCCTCCCGGGCGGACGCGGACTGGCGCCTGTTCGACCGCGTGCTGGACGATGGCGCCGTCCGCGTCTTCTACCTGGCGACCTCGCCCGACCTGTACGGGCCGATTTGCCAGGCGCTCGGCGCCGCCGGGCTGGTGACAGAGAAGTCGCGGGTCGTCCTGGAGAAGCCCATCGGCCACGATCTGCACTCTGCGCTGGCGATCATCGAGAATGTCGGAAAAGTGTTCTCCGAGGCGCAAACCTTCCGCATCGACCACTACCTCGGCAAGGAGACGGTGCAGAACCTGATGGCGCTGCGCTTCGCCAACACGATCTTCGAACGCCTATGGACCGCCGACGTGATCGATCACGTGCAGATCACCGTGTCGGAGACGGTGGGGCTGGAAGGCCGCGGCGGCTATTACGACAGGTCCGGCGCCATGCGCGACATGCTGCAGAACCACATGCTGCAGTTGCTCTGCCTGATCGCCATGGACCCGCCGGTGTCGCTGGAGGCGGACCGGGTGCGCGACGAGAAGCTGAAGGTGCTGCGGGCGCTGAAGCCGCTCGACCCGCATGAGGTCGCCACGCAGACCGTGCGCGGCCAGTACACGCCGGGTGCCATCGACGGCAAGCCGGTGCCCGGATACATGGCCGATCTGGGCGCGGACGAATCCTCCCGCACCGAGAGCTTCGTCGCGCTGAAGGCCGAGGTGCGCACCTGGCGCTGGGCCAACGTGCCGTTCTATCTGCGCACCGGCAAGCGGCTGCCGTCGAAGATGTCGGAGATCGTCATCCAGTTCCGCGCCGTGCCGTTCTCCATCTTCCCCGAGGAATCGGCGGAGTGGCGGCCGAACAGCCTGGTGATCCGGCTGCAGCCGGAGGAAGGCATGCGGCTGGAGATGATGACCAAGGACCCCGGCCCGGGGAAGTTGCGCCTCTCGCCCACCAGCCTCGACATCCGCTTCGAGAAGACCTTCGGCCGGAGGTTCCCGGACGCCTATGAGCGGCTGCTGATGGACACGGTGCGCGGCGACCCCACCCTGTTCATGCGGCGCGACGAGGTGGAGGCGGCGTGGAACTGGGTGGAGCCGATCCTGGAGGCATGGGCGGCGCGGCCGGACCACCCGCGGCCGTATCCGGCGGGAAGCTGGGGCCCGACGGCGGCGATCGCGCTGATCGAGCGGGACGGGCGGACCTGGCATGAGGATGTGGAGTAGCGGCGGCGGTGGCGGCCCTGGTGCGGCGAACGTCGTAAACACCGCGGCCATCGGGGATTACCAGCACGGTTCGGTCGAAAAGTACGATAAGGTCGGACATCACCTGGGAGAGTATGACGCGGACACCGGAGAACAGACTAAGCCACCAACAAACCGTAGGGTTGAGCCATGAGGGTAGACGGTAAAATCATCGGATTTGACCACAAGACCGAGTTGGCCGTTATCGAAGAGGACATTCCCGCCCACCTGCTGATGGACGTTATGCGCATTGCAGACGTTCCCGACACCGACCCCGAACTTCTCGGTTGCTACCCACTCACTGAGCGGCAGATTGCGGATATCGCGAAAGCTGCACGCATATCTATCGACCCGGAGAAATTTGAATATTTCTTGGAGGGTTATGCGGAGCAGGCGCCAGGCCGCCCTCCGGCCCCGCTGCCAATACACCGATAGGTGGGAAAGGTGGCACGCGCGTTGCGTCCCTGGGACTGGTCCGCTCTGGTGGCCGCTGATACGTAATACCGCGCAGAAGCGCGCCTGATCAGCCGGGGTGTGCGGTCCGATCCGGAGCAGTCCAATTCAAGTAATCCGTGTCCTCAATCGTTGAAAATCCGTGTAGCAACTTGATTTGCCTCTAAATCAACCGGCTGCCGGGTATCGAACCCCAGGTGCACGATCAGATCGGTGACTGCCGGCCGAAACCCGTTTGCCTGAATGCAATCGCCTCTGCGCCCCGCTCTGCGGGCCCTGGGTCGAAACGCAATGGGAAACAAAGGACTGCGGCGGGGCGCCGGCACTTCAACCGGTTCGCCCCGACATCATCCGCGCTGTCAGGGCTTCTCCGTGCCGATCGGCGGCGCAGGGACGGCCTTGCTCTCGGCGGCTCCCTTGCCCGGCGGTTCGGCGGCAAACGCCTCGCTCGCGGCCTGGGCCGCGCGGGCCAGGCGACTGCCCGTTTCACTCGCGGTTTCCGCCAGCGTGCTGGCACCCTCGGCGATCGAGTGGCCGATCTGTGTTTCGCGCACCGCTTCGACGGCTTGCGTCGCCGTCTCGGTGACCCGACCGGCCACGGTTGAAGCCGTTTCGGTAACGGTCTTGACGGCGCTGTCGAACGATTCCGGCGCGACGGAGCGCACGCTCTCGACCGCGCTGCCGGCCGCTTCGCCGACGGCTGTGGCGGCCTTTTCGGCGACCTCTTTTGCTGTTTCGAGCGCGTCCTGAGCAAGCTTCTTGAGCGATTCGAGAGTCATTTCATTTCTCCATAGGAACATTCCATCCCGCGGCGCGGCAGCGGCAGGAGGTGGTTCAGCCTGCGATTGCGCGATCATGCGCGAAACATCCGGCACCGATCCCGCAACGGGCGCGCAGCGGAAACCACGACCATCCATGTTCAGACATGCAATTAAATTGTATCGGCGGATGGTTTTTCAATGGAAGATCAAGTTCTGCTGAACAATCGGACGTCAGTGGCCTGGCGATCGGATTCGGTAGCGCGGAGGGCAATCTGCGCACCGGTTGACCGTCCCCACCCCCAACCCGTGATCGCAACCCGCCTGCCGCCGCTTCGTTTACCCACCCATGCAATGGCCCGGCGTCCGCGACTGGTTGTTCGCCACCAAGACCTTCGCGGCGGCGATGCTCGCCCTGTTCATCGCCCTCTCGCTCGGCCTTGACCGCCCCTACTGGGCCATGGCCTCCGCCTACATCGCCGCCAAGCCGCTGTCGGGGGCGACCCGCTCGAAAGCCGTGTTCCGCCTGGCGGGCACCGTCATAGGCGCCGCCGCCGCCGTCATACTGGTGCCGCCGCTGTCCAGCGCGCCCGAGCTTCTCTCCCTCGCCCTCGCCATCTGGGTCGCCGGCTGCCTCTACCTGTCCCTGCTCGACCGCACCCCGCGCAGCTACGCCTGCATGCTGGCCGGCTATACCGCGACGATCATCGGCTTCCCCTCGGTTGCCGCCCCCGGCGCCATCTTCGAAACCGCGCTGACCCGCCTCCTGGAAATCGCCATCGGCGTCAGCGTCGCCAGCCTGGTGGCGGCCGTCGTCTTCCCCCGCCCCGTCGGCGCCGCCCTCGCCAACCGCATCGACGCCTGGCTGGCCAACGCGCGGGACTGGAGCCGCGAGGCGCTCGCCGGAGAGGGCGATCCGCAGCGCAGCGCCCGCCGCCTCGCCGCCGACGCGGTGGAGATCAACCTGCTCGCCAGCCAGCTTTCCTACGACGCGCTCGGCTGGGAGACCCGGCAATTCGGGCTGCTGCGCGCGCGCATGATCATGCTGCTGCCGGTGCTGGCCTCGATCGCCGACAGGGTCGCCGCGCTGGGCGAGGCGATGCCCCCCGCCATGGCGCGCCTGGCGGGGGACGTGGGGGAGTGGGTGTCCGCGCCGTGGCAGAGGGCGGAGGCGATGCTCGACCGCATTGACACGATGGAAGCATGGCTCGCGCCGCGCTCCGACTGGACCGCGCTGCTGCTGACCAGCCTGACGATGCGGCTGCGCGACCTGACGCAGATCATGCACGACTGCACGCTGCTGCGCCGCCACATGGGCAGCGCCGTGCCGCTGCCCGAGACCAGCCTGCTGTTCGCCCCCGACGCCACCGCCGCCAGCGCCTGGCATCGCGACCACGGCATGGCGCTGCTCTCAGCCGTGGCGTGCGGCGTCGCTATCCTGCTGTGCTGCGCGGTCTGGATCGCCACCGCCTGGCCACAGGGGGCGGTGGCGGCAGAGCTGGTCGCCGTGGCGTGCAGCTTCTTTGCCGCGCAGGACGATCCGGTGCCGGCGATCATGACATTTCTGACCTGGTCCGCCGCGGCGGTGGTCGTCGATGGCACCCTGCTGTTCGGCTTGCTGCCGCATGCGTCCGGTTTCATGACGCTGATGCTGTCGCTGGCCCCAGCCTATGTTCTTGGCGGGATCTTCGTCTCGATGCCGGCGACCGCCAGCGGCGGCCGGGCCTTCACTGCCAACGGCGCGACGTTGCTGGCTCTGCAGGACGCCTACGCCGCGGATTTCCCGACCTTCGTCAACTCCGGGCTGGCGTTCCTGCTGGCCCTCGTGATCGCCGCGACCGTGACGCGGCTGATCCGCTCCGTCGGCGCCGGGTTCGGCGTGCGGCGGCTGATGCGGACGATACGGCTGGAACTGGCCGTCGCGGCCGAGCGGCGCGGAGGCCACGACCGCGCCCGCTATGCGGGGCTGATGCTCGATCGCCTCGGCCTGATCGGCGCGCGGCTGGCGGAGGCGCAGGAGGCGCCGGATCGCGCCCTGGCCGACATCCGCGTCGGCCTGAACGTCATCGACCTGCGGCGGGCGCGGCATAGCGTAACGGCGCCGGTGCGCGAACGGATCGACGCCATGCTGGATGCGCTGGCGGCCTACTATCGCCGCGACAGCCGATCGGCGATGCCAAAGGGAGCCGTGCTGCCTGCGATCGATGCCGCGCTGGAGGCGGTCGCCGAGGCCGGATCGGAGCCCGGACGGCCCGATGCGCTGCTCGGCCTCGTCGGCGTTCGCCGCGGCCTGTTCCCCGGCGCCCCGCCGAGGGCGGCATGACGGGTGGTCTCCCTGGTCGTCACGGCGCGGTCGCTGTCCGGCGCAGGTTACCGGGATCGACACAGGACCGCCGTATTGCCTCACCGGCCCTCGCTTTTGCGTCTTGGCCGGGCTTGTGCCGGCCATCCACGGCTTACGGCGCCGGTTGCGGCACAGTCGTGGATGGCCGGAGCAAGTCGCGCCATGACACGGCGGCAGCGGGGGGAGCCGGCCGGACACCGACGGGTCGGGCGCCGCGATGAGAAGCGAACTCAACCTGTTCGGCGTGTTCGTGCCCGGCCTGCTCTGCGCCGGGCTGATCGCGGTCGCGGTCAACGCCGTGCTGCGCCGGACCCTGGCGCGGTTCGGGTTCTACCGCTTCGTCTGGCACCGGGCGCTGTTCGATGTCGCTCTGTTCGTCATGGTGCTGGGCGCCGTGGTCTGCATCTCGGCCGGGGCAGGCTGGCAATGAGGCCCTACCCCCTCGCCACCCGCGTTGCGATCACCCTGGCAGCGGTGCTTGTCGCCGCACTGGTCGCTTGGCGGCTGTGGATCTACTACGAAGTCGCCCCCTGGACCCGCGACGCCCGGGTCAGTGCCGACATCGTCGGGGTCACGCCCGACGTCTCCGGCCTGGTCAGCGAGGTGCGTGTCCGCGACAACCAGACCGTTCACCGTGGCGACGTCCTGTTCGCCGTCGATCCCGCCCGCTTCGAGCTGGCGCTGCGCCAGGCTCAGGCGGTGGTCGCCAGCCGCCAGGCGACCCTGGCTCAGGCGGTGCGGGACTTCAACCGCTACAGCGCGCTGACCACCACCGAGGTCAGCCGCCAGCAGGTCGAGCAGGCGCAGGCGGCCGAAGAGACCGCCGCCGCCGGGTTCCAGCAGGCGGTCGCCGACAGGGACCTGGCGCAGCTCAATCTCGACCGCTCCCGCGTCACCGCATCGGTCAACGGCATCATCAGCAATTTCGATCTGCGTCCCGGCGACTATGTCACCGCCGGACACCCCGTCACGGCGCTGGTCGATACCGACTCGCTGCGCATCGACGCCTATTTCGAGGAGACCCGCCTGCCCCGCATCCATATCGGCGACCGCGTCCGCATCCGGCTGATGGGCGTCTCCGAACGCCTCTCGGGCCACGTAGAGAGCATCGCCGGTGGCATCGAGGACCGCGAGCGCCAGTCCGGCGCCAACCTGCTGGCCAACGTCAACCCGACTTTCGACTGGGTGCGGCTGGCGCAACGCATCCCGGTGCGCATCGCGCTGGACAACGTTCCGCCTGCCGTGCGGGTGATCCCCGGGCGCACCGCGACCGTTGATGTAGTCGGGGCTGATCAGTAAATCCCGGCTCTTCCGTTTCACGTGAGCGGTGCTATGAACCGGGCATGAACACCACCGGACCCACGCCGCTGCGTGCCGGCACCCGCGGCTCTCCGCTCGCGCTCGTGCAAACCCGCACTTTCCTCCGCCTTCTCGCCGGCATCCCCGGCGCTCCCCCCGGCGAGGAGGTCATCATCAGCGTCACCGGCGATGCCGTGCAGGACCGTCCGCTCGCCGAAATCGGCGGCAAGGGACTGTTCGCCAAGGAAATCCATGAGGCTCTGCTCGACGGCCGCGTCGACGTTGCAGTGCATTCCTGCAAGGACCTCGAAACCGAGCTGCCGCCCGGCATCGTGCTGGCCTGCGTGCTGAAGCGGGAGGATCCGCGCGACGCCCTGATCCTCGGCCCCGACTGCAAATTCCCCCACCCCTCCGAACCCTACTCCGCCCTGCCCAACGGCGCCCTGATCGGCACGTCGTCGGTCCGGCGGCAGGCGCAGTTGCTGCATGCCCGGCCGGACCTGAAGGTCGCCTCGATCCGCGGCAACGTCCAGACAAGGCTGCGCAAGCTTGGCGAGGGCGAGTGCCAGGCCAGCATGCTGGCCATGGCCGGGCTGAACCGGCTGGAGATCGAGGTCCCCGGCACGGTGGTGCTGGACCCGGAGCTGATGGTGCCCTCCTCCGCCCAGGGGATCGTCGGCATCACGGCGCGCGCCGACGATACCGAGGTGCTGGAGCTGCTGGCAAAGATCGAGGACGCGGCGGCGCGGGTGGCCGCCGAGGGCGAGCGCGCGCTGCTGGGCGAGCTGGACGGGTCGTGCCGCACGCCGATTGGCGGCCATCTGCGGATTCAGGCCGATGGCAGCGTGACGGTGACCGGGCTGGTGGCGCGGGCCGACGGGACGTTCCTGCTGAAGCGCTCCCTGTCCGGCGCGCCGGAGGATGCCGCGCTGATCGGGCGCGAACTGGGCCTCAGCCTGCGGGCGGATTCGCCGGACGATCTGTTCGGCTGACGGCGGGCGGAACTTCCGGGGGTTGCGGGCGTTAGCTGCGCTCACCCTTCGGAGGCTACGCACATGAAGACCCTGATGATCGCCGCTGCCATGGGAATGGTGCTTGCGGCCGGCCAGGCGGACGCCAAAGGCTGCCTCAAGGGCGCCGTGGTTGGCGGCGTCGCCGGGCATATGGCGCACCATGGTGTGCTGGGCGCCGTCGGCGGTTGCGCCGTAGGGCACCATATGGCGTCGAAGCAGCAGGAACAGACCGGGCAGACGCAACCGCAGCACGATTGATATCCGGCTTGCATCTGCGCGGTGGCTTCGCCTTGGTCCAGGACAGGGCCAGCCACCTGAGGCGCAGGAGCAGCAGCCCGGACGCCCGGTGCTGCAGAATGTCTCGGGATAGATATGGATCGGTTTCGCCGTGGCGGCATGGCGGACGTGCCAACCGAACGGCGGCGCGGCAGTGACCGAGATGGAAAAATCATCTAAGCTCGCTTGAAAAGCCGTGGTCTTCCGCGAATCGCCGGGGCACAATGGCCTGTGCGCAATAACATCCCCAACATGCTTTCCGTCTCGCGTATCGCGGTCATTCCGCTGATCGTTGCATTGGCATCATTGCATATCCCGATCTGCGACACACTGGCCTGCGCGCTTTTCGCCGCAGCCGCCATTACCGACTATTTTGACGGTAAGCTTGCCCGGAACTGGGGTCAGACCTCCGAGCTCGGCCGCATGCTGGACCCGATCGCCGACAAGCTGCTGGTCGCCGCCTGCCTCATGGTTCTGGTAGCGGCCAACTCCATGAGTGCCGCCGGCCTGTTTCCCGCCATCGTCATTATGCTCCGCGAGATCCTTATCAGCGGACTGCGGGAATACCTCGCGTCAGCCCGCGTCGGGCTGCCCGTTACACTGCTTGCGAAGTGGAAGACCGGCTTCCAGATGGGCGCGATCGGATTGCTTCTGTTAGGTCCGGCGGGTGCCGCGACGATCGGATTATCATGGTTTCCCAACCTGATCATCGGGGAGGGCCTGCTTTGGATGGCTGCAACCTTAACTCTTGTGACCGGGTGGAATTACCTCAGGGTCGGGATACATCACGCAACATCCGTTGCACCTTAGCCTGTTTTCGAGATGACGGCAGCCTCCGCGGCCTCCCGAACATCAACCACCAGGTTCCCCGAGAGCAGCAGCGCCCGGCCGGAGGCCAGCGATATAGCGCGCGACTATCCGGCCCGTCATAAGCCGGCGCACCACACTTCCGCCGCGTAACCTTGACCCGCTGCCGATCGGCCGCAGGCGATGTGTTAAGGGTCTGCGTCACAGAGGCGCGGTGGAACGCGTTCGCGCATACGCTACAATCCTGCCCGGCGTTATGGCGGGCACGCTGATTTTCCACCTGCTGGCAAGGTTTAGGTAGCCTCGGCCACGGGCGGCCGGCCGAAATCTGACTGGGCACTCCCCACTCGCCGGTAAGCCGATCGGCTGACATAGCCCTTCTTCGGGCCCCTCACGACATAGGTGATGCTGAACAGATCCGGGTTCTCCAGCCGGAACGTCGCTTCATACGTGTCCAGCCGGCACAAATGCCGATCGGCGGATACGATCGGAAATTCATCCGGGTTATCGGCCGGCAGGCTGATGTCGATGAACTGCTTCCCCCGGCTCGGCCCGCCGGCAAAGCTGATCTCGATATCGCCGTGGCGCAGCGCGTAGACGTAGCTGTTCTCGCAATCCAGTTCGGTGCCGTTGTCCAGCACAAGCCGTCCGCTTTCCCGGTACAGCAGGCTGTCCGTCGCATGCCGGGTGAAACTGGCCGCGCCGGTGAATTGCCCGCCCGGTTCGATCCGGCGTTCGATCGACCAGCGTCCGCGCAGCACATCCAGCACGCGGCGGCCCTGGCTCGAAGCCGTCGCCTCGGGCGGATCGTCCAGAACCGGCGCCGGGGTCGCGGCGATGACAAAGCGCGCCAGTTCGGGTTTGGCATGCGGGCCGCTCAACCGGAACTGCGCCGGCACCAGCGGACCCTGCGTCACGCGCAGCCGCAGCGGATCGTCTGCCGGCAGCTCGGGAAAAACCCCGGCCTCCCGCGCCAGCGTGTCGGCCATGGCGACGAAATCGGCGTGCGGAAATTGCGGCCGCGGCTCCTGCGAGCGCAACGCCCCCTCCTCCGCGATCCCGGCCAGCATCGCGGCCCGATCAGGCATCGGCACCTCCCCTGCCAGGATCCGCGCCAGCCAGCGCGCCTGAAGCTCCATGACCGGGAGATAGGGACCGCGGTAGTGGCCGACGAAGGACAACCCCGGCAAATCGGGATGAAACATCGTCCGGTGCAGCAGCTTCGGCTGCATATGGTCCGTTTCGTCGAAGCCGATGGCGTCCAGCACTGGGCGATCGAAAAAGGGCAGCGACGAGGCGAAGCCGGTGCACAGGATCACCGCGTCGAGCTCCTGGCGGACGCCGTCGGCGAATGTCACGCCCCCGGCATCGAACCGCAGGCTGGCGGAGCGCTTCGCCGCCACCGCTCCGGCTCCCACCAACTCAAGAAAATCGTCGCTGATGATGATCGTCAGCGGCAGCTCAAGATCCCGGTCGAACGCCAGTTCCGGCGAGGCCGCCCCCGGGTCGCCGCCGGCGCGGCGGAGGAACACGTGCGGATCGAGCAACAGCGGATTGTCCGATCGCCGGTTGTAGATGACGAGGTCGAGCGGGTACTTCGGACCGCCATCCATCGCGGAAACCCAGCGCGGCACGAACCACATCGGGTGCCGCAAGGTGACCGTCACCTGCGCATACGAAGCGAGTTCGGCGGCGATCTCGGTGCCGGAGAAGGCCGCGCCGACGACCAGCACGCGCTTGCCGCCGAAGCGGCTTCGCAAATCCGTGGCGGTGTCGCAGACGGAGGAATGGGTCACCTCGCCGGCGAAGTCCGCCAGTCCGGGGAACGGCGGCCGGAACGGCTCGGTCAGGAACCCGGTGGCGATCGCCACATGGTCGAACCTGTCGCTGCCGGCGCCGTCCGGGCCGTGCCAGCCGATCAGCCAGCCTCCGTCCCGGTTCGCCCGCACCGAGTCCACCCGGGTGCCGAACCGCACGGACCGCAACAGGCCGAAGGTGTCGGCGTAGAGGCGGAGGTAGCCCGCCACATCGCGCCGGATCGGGAACACGTCGCTGCCGGCCGGCCAGGCCAGATCGGAAAAAGCGCAACAGTAGCGCGAGATGTTGGTGGGGGCATAGTCCGACCAGGCGCCGCGGCCGGGTCCAGCCCACATGCCGAAGGGCGCCGCGGCGGCCTCGAAGACAACCGGCTGCAGGCCGTGCTCGAGCAGGGCCTTGGTGGCGGCCAGGCCGCTCGGGCCGGTGCCGAGGACGGCGACCGTGGGCCGCTTCATGGGGCGGGTTGGAGGCGGTGGGACGGATTGCCGGGAACTGTCGCCCCGGTGTCATGGCCGGATTTAGTCCGGCCATCCACGACTTTGGCTGGTTCGGCACCGCAAGCCGTGAATGGCCGGGCCAAGCCCGGCCATGACACAAACGCGGCGATCCATGCCGGCCCGCTCGGGTTGGCGCCCAACCAGCCCGTCCGAGCCGCAACCAACGCGCCAACCATCACGCGTCCGGCTCGGAATAAGCGGAGACAAACGTCTTCGGCTGCCCGGTGACCGGGTCGAACGTCGTGCGCGACACCTTGCCGATATCCGCCCCGTAGACATGGATCGAGACCGACACGCGATCGCTCAGCGCGTTCTCCACCGTGTGGATATCCCCGATCGTCGGCGACACCGCCGTTATCTGGCCCGGGTTCAGCCGGTGGCGCGCTCCGGCAATCAGGCCCCCATCCGCGCCAAGGGCGAAGTCCTGCGAGACCTCCGCGCCACGCAGCACGCCGATCAGTCCCCAGACTGTGTGATCGTGCACCGGTGTCTTCTGGCCGGGACCCCACACGAAGCTGACGACCGAAAACCGCTCCCGCGGATCGCAATACAGCAGATATTGGCGGTAGAACTGCGCGTCCGGCGCGGCAAACCGATCCGCCAACCAGTCGTCGTGACCAACCAGTTCGGCCAGCAGTTTGCCGCCGCGCTGGAGAATCGCGTCTTCGGGCGGGGCTTCGTCAATCAGCCGGGTAAACGCTTGCGTGAACCGGCTGAGGCGTTCGGTGGACATCCGTTGGCTCCTTCGACGATGCGGAGGTGCGGCACTTCTGTGGTCCGATGCGCTTACAGCATCCTCCTGTAACCATCATGGCCCGGATCGTCCTGGCCACCCCCGCCAGCATGTGCCGCGACAGGTGGCGCGGACAAGCCGGGCCATGACGAAGGGAGAAGCGGCCGGCCGCAGCCAGCCGCCCTGTCAGCCGTCTACTCCGCCGGAAGCGGCTGCGGGTTCGCCGCCAGCGTGCGCAGGTAGTCGATGATGTCGGCCCGGTCCTTGGGATCCTTCACTCCGGCAAACGTCATCCGCGTGCCAGGTGCATAGGCCGCCGGCTTCGTCAGCCACTTGTTCAACTCCTCGTAGGTCCATGGACCCTCGTGGCTCTTGAGCGCGGCCGAGTAGTTGAAGCCTTCCATATGCGCATGCGGAGCTCCGACAATCCCGTACAGGTTCGGGCCGATGCCGGCCTTCCCGCCCTCGTTGAAGCTATGGCAGGCGACGCAGCCGACCTTCTTCGTAGCCGCCTCGCCCCGTGCCGGATCAGCCGACGCCAGCAACGCGCCGATCGGCGGTTCGGCGGCGGCCGGAGGCGGCGCCGCGGCCGTTGCGCCGGGCGCCGCCGGAGCAGCCGCAGCGGGGGCCGGAGCCTCGGTCGGAGACGGCAGCGGAAGCGGATTCGGCGACAAGGTGCGCAGGTAGTCGATGACGTTGGCGCGTTCCTGGTCGTTGGCGATGCCGGCAAAGCCCATCCGCGTGCCGGGGGCATAGGCGCTCGGCTTATGCAGCCATTCGTTCAGCGCTGCGAAGGTCCATGGACCCGTCTTGCCCTTGATCGCATTCGAGTAATCGAAGCCCTGCATATGCGCGTGCGGGCCGCCGACGACATTGTAGAGGTTCGGGCCGACGATGGCTTTGCCGCCCTCGTTGAAGCTATGGCAAATGCCGCACGCCTTCTTCGCATACGCCTCGCCCGCGGCCGGATCAGCCTTCGCCAGCAACGGCGCGATGGGGGGAAGCGCCGGTTCGGCCGCCTTGGCGGCCGGAGCGGCCGCCTGCGGCGTTGCGACCTGGATCGCGCTCTTTTCCAAAGGCTCCACGCGGACCAGGTTGACGCCGATCGATCCGAATAAAAAGAAGGCGATGCCGGCGATCAGCACCGCCGCTATGCCTTTGTTGATCTCCATCGAGTCCATTCAGCTCAAGCTCCGATCCACATCAATACGTGACACGGCATACATGATACCGCGCCGGCTTTCTAGCAGACAGGCTTCAGAACGGTTTCCCGTCCTGAAGCCTGTCTGAAGGTCTGGCAGCACCCCTCGGGTCCGCGGACCCTCGGGAAAGTCCGTAGGGCGGGATAAGCCCTACTTCGACACCTTCGTCAATTCCGGGAAGTCCTTCGCCATGCTGATCCCGAACAGCGGCTTGTAAACGCCGTTGTGGCAGGTGGCGCAGTAGACTTTCGGCCCATCGCCCAACTGCCCGAGCCGCGACGCCGGGAACAGCGGCGTCAAAGGCACGAGGTAGTTGTTGTTGATGTCGCGCACCATCCGGATGCCATACCAGGCCGTCGCGCGCTGCGGGGGGCTTTGGTTCCAGTCGTAAAAGGCGCGGCTGTTGTGGCAGTAGGTGCAGTTCACCCCCAGCGACTGGGAAAAGTTCATCATCAGCGAATAGGTCCATTCGGTCTGCTTGATGGAACTGTTGTTCCATCCCGGCAGAGCTTCCGGTCCCTGGACGCGGACGTTGGTGTCGCCTTGCAGGAACGGCGTGAACGGATCAAGCGGCAGCGAGGTGATGCCGGCGACGGTCGCGGGATGGTTCTTGCCGACGGCGGGGGTGTAGCCAGGCGTGCCTTCCGGACCCGGATTGGCGAACCAGATGTTCTGCGGCACCGGGTTGCCACGGTGGCAGGTGTAGCAGACCACGCCGGTTTCCGCGACGTGAGTCTTCCAGTTGGCGTTGATATTCTGGACCATCTGGATCATCCGCCGCGCCACCACTTTGGTGTAAAGCGCATCGGACGCCATGTTGTTGACGTCGTGGCAGTAGGCGCAACCGACCTGCGGCGCGATCCAGTTGTTCATCGACGCCATCAGCCTGGTGAAGTTGCCGACGCTGACATCCTTCAGCACCTGAACGTTCTTGTAGACGACGCCAGCCTTGCCTCCGGCATCGGGAAGCCGCGGCAGCGAGGCGGGGATGACATTCTCCGCCTCCTTCTGCGCCAGGAACCGCGGGTTGTATATCTGGGCCAACGCCAGACCCCGGTAGCCACGCTGGATGGTGTCCATCGGCGGCCGTTCGGTGACGGCCAGAAGCATTCCTCCGACGACCACCACCGCGGCGCCAACCGCGGCGAGAGCCGCTTGTATGGGCGTGTTCATTTGCCAACTCCCGTAACGAGCGTGGCGGGGTCAACAACAGGCGGGAAGACGTTGGGCCAGGGCGCGGCGATGCCGTGCTTGACACCCCAAAGATACCAATTGTCGACAACCGTGCCGGTCAGCAGGATCCCGATGCCGCCGGTCAGCGTGACCAGCACCGCGAACCACCAGCCCCAGCGATGGATGGATTCGAACGTGGCGTTGAAGCCCATCGTCCAGCGCCAGAACAGAGCAGCGCGCTCACCGGCCGTGCCGCGATCGACGATCTGTTCGACTTCGCGCTCACTGCCGAAGCGGGTGGTCGCGAGCACCGTTCCGCCGTGCATGGCGAAGATCACGGCCGAACCATAGAGGAACGCGATCGA
Source organism: uncultured Rhodopila sp. (assembly GCA_903851415.1). GTDB lineage: Bacteria > Pseudomonadota > Alphaproteobacteria > Acetobacterales > Acetobacteraceae > Rhodopila. The sequence goes on from CAINOE010000139.1 coordinate 32,355, forward strand.
GAGCATGTGGAACGGGTTGTAGAACAGGTTGCCGTAGCGCAGCGAGAAGGCGGCGGTCCAGTCCAGGTGCGGGAAGATGCCGAACGGAACGGATTCGCACCAGCAGCCCATCAGGAGCGGGCGGATGAAGCCCAGCACCAGATAAAGCCAGATGGCCGAAGCGAACGCCCAGGCGGTGTGCGAGCCGAGACCAAGCGCGGCGGCCCGGCGATACATCCGCACCCACCAGAGCAGGATGGACGCGGTCAGGAAGAAGCCGGCGATCCCCCACCAGCCGCCTTCGGCGAGCGGTGGAATATGCAGGCCGTAGGCCGGCGCCGGGGGTTCGAGCCCCAGCCAGAACAACTGCCGGATGAACTGCATCGGGCTCCAGTTGACCGAAGCCAGCATGTTGAGGCCGATGATCTCGAAGGCAATGAAACCGCAGATAAACGAAGCAATTCCACTGAAGCCGAGATAGATCGGCCCGATCTGCGCATCACCGATAAGCCCCAGCAGGTAAAGATGGAACGGCTCGCCGGTGCGCTTCCAGCTCCCTCTCGGCAGTTCTACGCCGATATGGGACGGTCCTTTGACCTGGACCCGGGTAAATACGTTTTGAAACTCTGGCATGATACCCTCCCCGTTGCCGGATCAATGCGCCCAGATCGGAAGGTTGAGCCACCAGCTCCACCACTCCGGCCAGCCGCGGCTCCAGAACGGACCGCTGATGACGATACAAACGGCACTGAAGAACGCGGCGGAGATCGCCAGGAACAGGCCCAGGCGGTGAATGCCGAGCGTCCCGATCGAGTAACCGACTGTGTCCCGGAAGTAGCCGTTTTCCTGCTCTGCGCCCTTCACCACCTCACCCTTGGGGGGATTGGCAGCCGACAGGATCAACGAGCCGTGCAGCGCCAGCGCGAGGGCGTTGGTGAAGAAGAAGCTGATCGCGATCATGTGGGCGGGATTGTAGTGGAAGTGCAGGTACTGGTATCCGGTGTTGGACACCCAATCCAGATGGCTGAGGATTCCATAAGGGAAGCCGTAGCCCCATGCACCCATCAGAATCGGGCGGATCACGACGAGGGTGATATAGGCCAGCACCGCGAAGCTGAAGGCGAAGGGGATATGCAGCCCCATGCCGAGCTTGCGGGCGATTTCAACCTGCCGCAGCGCCCAGGAAACGAATGCGCCGATGGCGCATAGCGTGATGAGCTGCCACAGACCGCCTTCCGCGAGCGGCGCGAAGGCGAGTCCATAGCTGATATCAGGTGGCGCGATATTGATGCGCCAGACGTTCCAGGTTGGGCCGATAGCCGCGGCCCAGACAATCAGCAATGTGCCAAGAAGAGCACAGAAAAGCGTCGTTACCCCAAAAAACCCAACCCAGAGCGGCCCCACCCAAAAGTCGAACAGGTCGCCGCCGATCAGGGTCCCTCCGCGGGTCCGGTATTTGGGTTCAAAACTGAGCATAGCCATCGCCAGGTTCTCC
>CAINOE010000140.1 GCA_903851415.1 uncultured Rhodopila sp.
CGATGAATCGTGTAGGCTGCTCCATGACCCGTCTCCTGTGCCTGAGGCTCCACACCGGCCGATCCGGTGCGACCCTCGATCATCGACACAAGATGAGGCGGGTCACCAACTCAGGCGGGCTACGGACATGAGGTCTTGTCCTGGCCAGCTATAGCCGCACGTGCCGCGATAGGTGGCCCGGACAAGCCGGGCCATGACGGTGGGGAGGAGGACGATGCGTCAAAGTCAACGCGGACTGGTATAACATCCCGATGGAGCATTGTGGGGCTGACTGGAAGGGTGACGGACGCCGCTACGCCTCCGGGGTCCTACACCACCAAATTCGGTGGCGCCTGGCCCGCCAGGATCGCCGCCATGCCTGACAGCACCAGCCTGCCCATGGCGTCGCGCGTTTCGGACGTTGCGCTGCCCAGGTGCGGCAGCAGGACGACGTTCTCCAGCGTCAGGTATCCCGGATCGAGCGCCGGCTCATTGTTGTAGACATCCAGCCCGGCAGCGGCGATGTGCCCGGTGCGCAGCGCGGCGATCAGCGCCGTGTCATCGACCAGGGAGCCGCGGGCGGCGTTCACCACGATCGCCCCCTGCGGCAGACGGGCAATACGATGGGCGTTGAGCCAGTGCCGCGTGCTCTCGCCGCCGGGCGCGTTCAGCGACAGCACCTCGCACACCGGCAGGAAGCTGTCGTCGCTGTCGTGAAAGACCGCGCCGTGTTCCAGATCGTCTGGCAGCCGCGCCTGGTCGCGATAGTGGACCTCCATCCCGAAGCCCTGCGCCATGCGCGCTATTTCGCGGCCGATGCGGCCCATGCCGAAAATGCCGAGCCGGCGGCCGGACACCTGCGTGCCGAGCAACTGCGTCGGCGCCCAGCCCTGCCATCCGCCGGACCGCACCAGCCGCTCGCCTTCGCCCGCCCGGCGCGCCGCCGCCAGGATCAGCAGCATGGCGCACTCGGCGGTGGCGACGCTCAGCACGTCGGGGGTGTTGCAGACCTTGATCCCGCGCGCCCGGGCCGCATTCAGGTCGATGTGGTCGTAGCCGACGCTGAACGTGCCGATGGCCTTCACCGTATCGGGCAGGGCGGCGATGACCGCTTGATCCAGCACGTCGCCGGGGCAGCACAGGATGGCGTCCGCGCCTCCCGCCCGCGCCAGCAGATCCGGGATGGCGACGTCGGACGCGGTCAGCCGCGCGTCGAAATCGCGCGCCGCCAGGGCCTCGATCGAGGCGGGCAGGCGCCGTGTGACGAACAGAACCGGTTTGGCCATGTCAGTCCCTCCAGAGCGGATCGAGTGCCGCGCCGCCCGCCAGCACGGCGGCTACATTGTCCAATGCGCGGAAGCCCATCGCGTCGCGCGTCTCGCGGGATGCGCTGCCGACATGCGGCGACAGCACGACATTGTCCAAAGCGGCGAAACGCAGATCATAGTCGGGTTCGCTGCGGAACACGTCCAGCCCGGCGGCGAACAATTTTTTCGATTGCAGCGCCTCGAACAGCGCGTCCTCGTCGATCAGCGAACCGCGGGCGACGTTTACCAGCACCGCGCCGCCGGGCAGCAGCGACAAGGCGCGGGCGTCGATGATCCGCTCGGTGGCCGCGCCGCCCGGCGCGTGGATCGAGAGAAAATCGCACGCCGGCAGCATGTCGCGGAAATCCGGGAAATAGAGGGCACCCAGCTCCTGCTCCGGCGGCAGGCGGGTGCGGCTGTGATACAGCACGGTCATGTCGAAGCCCCGTGCCCGCCGCGCGAAGGCCTGACCGATGCGCCCCATGCCGAGGATGCCGACGCGCTTGCCGCTGACGCGGACGCCGAGCAGATCGCCCTGGCCGATGCGGTAGCGCCAGCCCCGGCGCATGATCCGGTCATACTCCAAGCCGCGCCGCGCGGCGGCGAGCAGCAGCATCATGGCGTGATCCGCGGTGCAGTCGTCCAGCACGCCGGGCGTGTTGGTCACGACGATGCCGCGCGAACGGGCGGCTTCCACATCGATATGGTCGTAGCCGACGCTGATGGTGGCGCCGGCGCGGACGCTGTCCGGCAGCCCGGCGATGGCCGCGGCGGTCAGCGGTAACGTGTTGGTGAAGACGATCGCCTCGGCTTCGTGCGAGCGGGCGGCCTCGGTGACCTCGGCGACGGTCATGTCGCCCGGACCGGGGAGGATGATCGAGTCGAACGCTTCCCGCGCCCGGGCGATGACGGCGGTCGTGGTCAGGCAGGCCAGCACCAGTCTTGGCTTCATCCTGGCAATTCCCGATAAACGCGTCCGGGTATAGGAACAGCCCGGCGGCGCCGGCACAAGCCGGGCACCGCTGTTGGCGAATCCCGGGGGGTCGCCTATCGTTGTCGCATCGTCATCTTACCAGGAGCCAGCCATGTCTGCGACCGCTCTCGTCCTGATCGAATACCAGAACGACTTCACGACCGAAGGCGGCGCTCTGCACGGGGCGGTGCAGGCCGTCATGCAGAGCACCGGCATGCTCGGCCACACCGTCGCCACGGTGAAGCGCGCCCGCGAACTCGGCGTGACGATCATCCACGCGCCGATAAGCTTCACGCCGGATTACCACGAGCTCAGCAGCACGCCGTACGGCATCCTGAAGGGCGTGGTGGACACCAAGGCGTTCCGCAAGGGCACCCCGGGTGCGGAGATCGTCGATGTGCTGGCGCCGCAGGAGCAGGACATCGTGATCGAGGGCAAGCGCGGGCTGGACGCCTTCGCCAGCACCAACCTCGACTTCATTTTGCGGGCGCGGGGCATCACGAAGGTCGCGCTCGGCGGCTTCCTGACCAATTGCTGCGTCGAGTCGACGATGCGGACGGCCTACGAAAAGGGCTATGATGTCGTTACTCTGACCGACTGCACCGCGACGGTCAGCGAGGAGGAGCAGCGCCTGGCGGTGGAGAAGAACTACCCGATGTTCTCCCGCCCGATGACGCATGACGCGTTCCTGGCCGAGGTGGAAAGCGGTGCGGCATCAGCCGATGCCTCGCGCGGCTACACGCGCTGACGCCAGTGTGCCGCGGCCGGCGCGGGCATGCCCTTGGGGCGGGCCGTGCCGGCCACACTTGCCCTATTTTGGCACGAGAGAAAGGCGCGTATGCCGGCTTTTGTTCGGCATCACCGAAGCGCCGATCCCCACGGCCTTTGGCATGAAATCATGATTTTCCCGTCTTCGCGGCAAAAGGACTCCGTTCGCCCGAACCCGGCCCGGCCGGCTTCGCAAGCGGCCAGCGCCATCGGCAGATACATTACAGTAAAGACGTAAAAGCGCAAAGACTTCAGTCAACACTGGATTATTCAAGTTTTATCCGGTTGTCCGGGATGCCGCAGGGAAAAATTTGCCGCATGCCGATCAATTTAAAGCGGCGCTTTGTTTTTTGAATTTCATCGTCAAAATGATTGCTGGCGCTGTAAACGTCAAGGGTCATACTTGAAACCCGAGAGCGCGCTTGCCTACGCATCAGGCCGGCGAGCCACCCTCCGATGCCGGCGATACCTGGCTTCGCATCATACTCCCGGGCAGCGATCGCCAATCAAGGCCGCCACAATTCCGCCTTCGCCGCGTCCCCGAAAAGCCACTGCATCCCGGGTATATCGCAATGCCGGCCCGTTCCGTCGCAGACAAACCCGGCCGCAAGAGCTTCGTTCCGAGCCCGGGAGTCAGTTCCCATGCGTGCGCGCCGCGTCACGGCTGCCAAAGTCCTTTCTTCAATGGCACTTTTTTGGCATGCTCGCAAGTTGCGCGCCCGCCCCGCCGAACTCCGGAATCGCACGTCCGGACCCCGCCTTCGACATTACATATGTGGCCGGCCGGCCGGCCGCCGCCGTCGACGGGGAGTTCGCAATCTTCTGCTTCGACGTCGAACTTGGATGGGGTTTCAATGACCGGGCGAAGCAATGGCACGCCGCCCCGCAGAACCATCGCGCCGCCCTGGAGTATTACCACCCGCACGGCCGCGGGCTGGCATGCTACGAACGGCCGAATGGCGGCCAGATCGCGGCAACGCCATCATCCGGCGAGCGATCGTCCGGGTCTTCCAGGCCCCCGCAATACTCCTCGGAGACGGAAGCCTCGACTCCCGGTCTCGCGATCCCGCCCCCTATCCCTTACGGCTTGCCCGAGATCGGCATTGGTGGGCATTACCGCCGGGGACTCCGGGGGGAGCCAGGGTCATCCAGTGGCCAACCGGCAGCCTTGTCGCGCCAAATCCCGGAACAGCGCGGGGGATCAAGCGAGGCTATCGGGCTGAATCGGCTCGATATCGCGCAGAGTCCGGAGGATACCGGCCTTCATCATGATACAGCGGCAGTTCCGAGGGATACCGGCCTTCATCATCGGGATACAGCGGCAGTCCCCGGGGATCCCGGTCTGAATCATCGGGAAGCCGATCCGAATCAAGCAGCGGAAACAACAGGCGCTGATGATGCCGTCAGGACCGCGGACGGGCTGACGCCCGGGCGGCGCTGACAGGTGCCAGGTTGCCGCATGCACCCGCGCCGGCGGGTGCGGACCGCGCATCCGGCCCCGACTTGACGTTTACGTTAGTCTGACTACCTAAGGGTGACGTGGTGTGCTATTGATCGCCCAACCGCCGGAATGGCCGGGAACAAACAAGCCCATCATTAAGACGGCAACGAGGAAACCACCCGACAGGAGGGACGCAATGGACGCCCTGGTGCATCAGCAGCTCGAGAAGCTGGCGGTTCCGGTTCTTCTGGATCGGTCCGCCGCGGCGTTCGGCGATCGTCCGGCGCTGTCGTTCCAGGGGCGGCGCTGGACGTATGCGCAGCTTGCCGCCCTGGTCGATCGCGCCACCGCCGGGCTTCAGCGTTTGGGCATCCGGCCCGGCGACCGCGTGGGGCTGTGCCTCCCGAACACCCCGTATTTCGTGATCTTCTACTATGCCGCGCTGAAAGCCGGCGCGGTGGTGGTCAACTACAACCCGCTCTATGTCGCGCGCGAGCTTCGCCAGCAGATCGTCGACTCCTCCACCACGACGATGGTCGTCCCCGACATCGCCGCGATCTGCGACAAGGTGCTGGGATTGCTGCCATCCTCCGGCCTGCAGCGCATCATCGTCTGCCCGTTCGCGGGCGTTCTGCCACCGGCCAAACGCGTCGCGTTCACGATGCTGAAGCGGAAAATGGTCGCGCATCCCGCCTGGAGCCATCAGGTGATCCCCTACCGGCAGGTCGTCGCGGCCGGGCAACCGCCGGCGCCGGTGGCGATCGATCCGGGCGATCTGGCGGTGCTGCAGTACACGGGCGGGACGACCGGGGTGCCGAAGGGCGCCATGCTGTCCCACGCCAACCTGTCGGTGAACGCGCAGCAGGCGGCCTACCACATGCCCAGCATGCGCCCGGGTCAGGAGCGTTTCCTCGCCGTGCTGCCGTTCTTCCATGTCTTCGCCATGACCGCGATCATGAACGGCGGCATCCTGGCCGGCGCCGAACTGATCGTGCACCCGCGCTTCGAACTCGGCGCGGTGATGAAGTCGCTGCGGCAGGACAAGCCGACGATCATGCACGCGGTACCGACAATCTATAACGCGATCTCGATCGAGGCGGAGAAGAAGCGCATCACCTTCCCCTGGCTGCGCGTCTGCGCCTCCGGCGGCGCGCCGCTGCCCGCCGAAGTCCGCGAGCGCTTCGAGAAACTGACCGGCTGCCGCATCATCGAGGGCTACGGCCTGACCGAGGCGTCCCCCGCCGTCGCGTCGAACCCGCCGGACGGAGAAGTCCGGCCGGATTCCGTCGGCATCGTCCTGCAGGGCACGCAGGTGGAAATCCGCGCCATCGGCGACATCACCCGCATCCTGCCGCCCGGCGAGCGCGGCGAAATCTGCGTGCGCGGGCCGCAGATCATGCAGGGCTACCTGAACCGGGAAGCGGAAACCCGGGCCGTGTTCATTGATGGCGCGCTGCGGACCGGCGATGCCGGCCACCTCGACGCCGACGGTTATCTTTACGTAACCGATCGGCTGAAGGACCTGATCATCTGCAGCGGCTATAACGTCTATCCGCGGGTGATCGAGGACGCCCTGTATGAACATCCGGCGGTTGCCGAGGCGATCGTCATCGGCATTGCCGATTCATATCGCGGTCAGGCGCCGCTGGCCTTCGTGACGCTGCGGCAAGGCCAGGCGACGGATGGCGAGGCGTTGCGGAGCTTCCTGCGCGACCGGGTATCGCCGATAGAGCTGCCGGTGCGGGTGGAAATTCGCGACGCGCTGCCGAAGACCATCATCGGCAAGCTCTCGCGCAAGGAACTGGTGGCGGAGGTGGCGGCACCGAAAGCGGCTTGACGTGAGGAGATTGACGTATACGTTAGGGCAGCGCTCAATCGTCATGGCGCGGCGTGTCCGGGCCATCTGTCGCGGCAGGGTGCTGGAATAGGTGGCCCGGACACGCCGGGCGATGACGGGTAGACGTATCGAGAACGGTTGGATGAAAGACGGGCAGCTCTACACGGTAACGGAACTGGCGAAGCAGCTCGGCATGACACCGCGCGCCATCCGCTTCTACGAAGACAAGGGCCTGATCTCGCCCCAGCGCGCCGGCACCACCCGGGTCTTTTCCGCCCGCGACCGCGCCCGTATGATCCTCATCCTGCGCGGCAAGCGGCTGGGGTTTTCGCTCAGCACGATCAAGGACTATCTCGACCTCTACGACACCGACATTACCCAGCACGCGCAATTGAAACTGCTGCTGAACGCCGCCGGCACGCGCCGCGCCCAGCTTCTGTCCCAGCGCCAGGCCATTGACGAGGTGCTGGCCGAACTCGATGACATCACCGCCCGGGCCGAGGCGGCACTGCAATCGCCTGCTCCCCGCGCACGCCGCGCGGCGGGCTGACAACAAAGGAGACAGTCATGAGCAACGCGGTGATCGCCGGCTACGTCCGGTCGCCCTTCCAGTTCGCCGGCAAGGGTGGCCTCGCCCGCGTCCGTCCGGACGACCTCGCAGCACAGGTGGTGCGCGCGCTGGTCAGCCGCACGGCCGTCAAGCCCGAGGACATCGAGGACATCATCGTCGGCTGCGCTTTCCCCGAGGGCGAGCAGGGCCTCAACGTCGCCCGCCTTATCGGCTTGCTGTCCGATCTGCCGCTGTCGGTGGCGGGGGTGACGGTGAACCGGTTCTGCGGCTCCTCCATGCAGTCGATCCACATTGCCGCCGGGCAGATCGCGCTGGGGGCCGGGGAGGTGTTCGTCTGCGCCGGCATCGAGAGCATGAGCCGGGTGCCGATGGGCGGCTACAACCCGTTGATCAATCCCGCGCTGCAGAAGTCGATGCCAGCGGCCTATGTCGGCATGGGCGAGACGGCGGAGAACGTCGCGCGCAAATGGCAGATCCCCCGCGCCGAGCAGGAGGCGTTCGCCGTCCGCAGCCATCAGAAGGCCGCCGCGGCTGCCGCGGCCGGCCACTTCAATGAAGAGATCGTGGCAATCGAAGCCAAGGGCGGCAGCGTGGCACAGGACGGGTGCATCCGGCCTGATACGACGGCCGAGGCATTGGCCGGGCTGAAGCCGGCCTTCGACAAGGATGGCACCGTCACGGCGGGCACCTCCTCGCCGCTGACCGATGGCGCCTCCGCCGTGCTGGTGTGCAGCGAGGCTTACGCCGACAGGCACGGCCTGGCGAAGCTGGCGCGGATCAGGTCGATCGCTGTGGCCGGCTGCGCGCCGGAGATCATGGGCATCGGCCCCGTAGGCGCGACGAAGAAGGCACTGGCCCGCGCCGGCATCGATATCGGCGCGCTGGACGTGGTCGAGCTGAACGAGGCATTCGCCAGCCAGGCGCTGGCCTGCGCCCGCGAACTCGGCATCCGGGACGAGACGCTGAACATCGACGGCGGCGCGCTCGCGCTCGGCCATACGCTGGGTGCCACGGGCGCCCGCATCACCGGCAAGGCGGCCTCCTTGCTGGCTCGCACGGGGGGCCGCTACGCACTGGCCAGCCAGTGCATCGGCGGCGGGCAGGGCATCGCCACCATCCTGGAGCGCGTCTGATGAGCATCGCGATCCGCAAAGTCGGCGTCATCGGCGCCGGCACGATGGGCGCCGGCATCGCCGCCCAGGTCGCCAATGCCGGGGTTCCGGTGGTGCTGCTCGACATCGTTCCGCAGGGCGCCAACAACCGCAACGTGATCGCCGAGGGCGCGCTGGCCCGGCTGCAGAAGGTCGAACCCGCCGCCTTCATGCATGCCGGCGCGGCGAAGCTGATCGAAACCGGCAACATCGACGACGATCTCGGCAAACTGGCCGATTGCGACTGGATCGTCGAGGCGGTGCTGGAGCGGCTCGACATCAAGCAGACGCTGTATCGCAAGCTGGACGCGGTGCGCCGCCCGGGCAGCGCGATCAGCTCCAACACCTCGACGATCGCGCTGAAGGTGCTGACGGAAGGCATGAGCGAGGCGTTCCGGCGCGACTTCCTGATCACTCATTTCTTCAACCCGCCGCGCTACATGCGCCTGCTGGAGATCGTCACCGGTCCGGAGACCTCGCCCGGGACGGCGGAGGCGGTCATTCAGTTCGGCGACGTCGCGCTGGGCAAGAGCATCGTGCGCTGCAATGACCGTCCGGGGTTCATCGCCAACCGGCTGGGCATCTACTGGATGCAGCTCGGCATGCTGGAAGCGATCGACCAGGGGCTGACGGTGGAGGAGGCCGACGCCGTTGTCGGGCCGCCGATGGGTGTGCCGAAGACGGGAATCTTCGGGCTGATGGACCTGGTGGGCATCGATCTCGGGCCGCAGATCAACGCCTCGATGCGGTCCGCGCTGCCGGCGGCCGACGCGTTCCATGGCGTCGACCGGGAGGTTCCGCTGGTGACCCGGATGATCGCGCAGGGGCTGACCGGGCGGAAAGGCAAGGGCGGCTTCTATCGGCTGGAAAAGACCGAAGCCGGCCGCACCAAGGTGGCAATCGACCTGAACACGGGCGAATACCGGCCGGAACAGACGGCGCGGCTGCCGGAGGGCGCCGCCCGCGACCTGAAGGCGCTGCTGTCGGTGCCTGGCAAGCTGGGGACCTACGCGTTCCGGGTGCTGGCGCAGACGATCTCCTATGCCGCCACCCTGGTGCCGGAAGCGGCGGGGACGATCGCCGATATCGATGCGGCGATGAAGCTCGGCTACGCCTGGAAATGGGGTCCGTTCGAACTGGCGGACAAGCTCGGCACGGCGTGGCTGGTGGAGCGGCTGAGGGCGGAGGGGCTGCCCGTGCCGCATCTGCTGGCGGAGGCGGCGGGCAAGACTTTCTACCGCGTGGACGGCGGCAAGCGGCAGTTCCTCGGCCCGGGCGGCGCGTACCATGATCTGGTTCGCGCGCCGGGCGTCGTGCTGCTGGAGGACATCAAGCTGGCGTCGAAGCCGGTGCTGAAGAATTCGTCGGCGTCGCTGTGGGACATTGGCGACGGGGTGGCTTGTTTCGAATTCACCTCGAAATCCAATTCGCTCGATGATAAGATCATCGACCTGCTGCGCCAGACGATCGACGTGGTGCCGTCGCGCTTCAAGGCGCTGGTGGTCTATAACGAGGGCGGCAATTTCTCCCTGGGCGCCAATCTCGGGCTGGCGCTGTTCGCCGCCAACATGGCGGCCTGGGGCGAGATCGAGAAGAACCTGCTGGCCGGGCAGAAGACCTACAAGGCTCTGAAATATGCTCCGTTCCCGGTGGTGGCGGCGCCGGCCGGCATGGCGCTGGGCGGTGGCTGCGAACTGGTGCTGCACGCCGACGCGGTGCAGGCCTATGCCGAAAGCTATATCGGGCTGGTCGAGGCGGGCGTCGGGCTGATCCCCGGCTGGGGCGGCTGCGGCGAGATGCTGGCGCGCTGGCAGGCGGAGCCGAAGCTGCCGCGCGGGCCGATGCCGGCCGCGGCAAAGGTGTTCGAGGGCATCAGCACGGCTGAGGTGTCGAAGTCGGCGCATCAGGCGGTGGAAAAGAAGTTCCTGCGCACCACCGACGGGATCAGCATGAACCGCGATCGTCTGTTGGCCGACGCGAAGCGGCGGGCGCTGGCGCTGGTGGATGGCTACAAGCCGCCGGAGCCGCCGGTGTTCGTGCTGCCCGGGCCATCGGGGCGCGCCGGGATGTACTCCGCGGCGGAATCGTTCCATAAGCGCGGGATTGCAACCGACCATGACCTGGTTGTCGCCGATGCGCTGGCGGAAGTTCTGTCCGGCGGCGATACGGATATCATCGATACGGTGGATGAGCAGACGATGCTGGATCTGGAGCGCCGGGCGTTCATGCGGCTGGTCCGCACGGGGCCGACCTTGGCGCGGATCGAGCACACGCTTGAAACCGGCAAGCCGTTGCGGAATTAGGAGGGGGAGGCGGGTTCGGGGGGTGGATGCCCCGGCCCGGGCGGTGTTTCCCACCGCGCTTCAACACAGAGGAAGAAACGAGAGCCACAGAGGACACAGAGAAGCGGTGCGGGTTCGGGTGCGGAGCGCCATTGGCCTTTTGTTCGGCGTGTTGAATGGAAACGCAGATGAACGCGGATGAACGCAGATGAACGCGGATCGAGGCGGCGCCGCCTCGGGCACTGAGACGGGTGTTCGGGGCGCCGCGGTGATAGAGCGCGAATGCTTGTTTCGGGGCTCCGCCGGCGGGCAGCGGCAGCGCCGGATGAAGCTCAAAGACGATGCCGATAGCGGCTATCCGCGTCCATCTGCGTTCATCTGGGTTCATCTGCGTTCGATAAACCCGCTTTCCAGCCGCCGGGACGCCTGCCGCGGCGCATGGACGTCCAGGCGAACGTTGTTTGCCAGAAACGCAGGCGCGAATGGCCTCGCCGAACCGGCAGCCCCGCAACGGCTTCTGAAAAACCGGATCGACAGCCCGGGCCAGTACTGCGCGAAGCGCCCTGCTTGCTTCTCTGCGTCCTCTGTGGCCCTCGTTTCTTCCTCTGTGTTAAAATACTTGCCGAAGAACCAACCCCGGCAAACCATCCGGCAGTCCACCGACGCACCAAAAGGCAACGCCCATGCAAACCTATAAAGCCCCCCTCCGCGACATGCGTTTCGTCCTGCACGAACTGCACGACAGCGCCGCCCTGTCCCGTCTGCGCGGGCTGGAGGACATCTCCCCCGAGCTGATGGACAGCATCCTCGAAGAAGCCGCCAAGGTTGCAGAGGAAATCCTGCTGCCGACCAATGCGCCCGGCGACGAGGTTGGCTGCGTGCTGGAAAACGGCGTGGTGCGCACGCCGAAAGGCTACAAGGACGCCTATAACGCGTTCCGCGACGGCGGCTGGACCGCGCTCGCATCGGACCCGAAATATGGCGGCCAGGGACTGCCGGAAAGCCTGAACAAGCTCGTCGAAGAAATGATCTGTTCGGCCAACCTCGCCTTCAGCCTGTATCCCGGCCTGACGCACGGCGCCTACCAGGCGATCGCCTCGCACGCCTCGGACGAACTGAAGGACCTGTATCTGCCGAAGATGGTTGACGGCACATGGTCGGGCACGATGTGCCTGACGGAAAACAACGCCGGCACCGATCTGGGACTGTTGCGCACCCGCGCCATCCCGCAGGATGACGGCACCTACAAGATCACCGGCGCGAAGATATTCATCAGCGCCGGCGAGCATGACCTGACCGAGAACATCGTCCACCTCGTGCTTGCCCGCCTGCCCGATGCGCCCGCCGGCACGCGCGGCATCAGCATGTTCCTGGTGCCGAAGTTCATTCCGGGCGCGGACGGCCGCCCCGGCCCGCGCAACGGCGTGGTGTGCACCGCGATCGAGCACAAAATGGGGATCAAAGGCTCCTCCACCTGCCAGTTGCAGTTCGACGACGCCACCGGCTGGCTGGTTGGCGACGCCAACAAGGGCCTGGCGACCATGTTCACCATGATGAACAGCGAGCGCCTGTCCGTCGGCATCCAGGGCCTCGGCGCGGCGGAGACCAGCTACCAGAGCGCCGTCGCCTATGCCCGCGACCGCATCCAGGGCCGCAGCCTGAGCGGTGCCAAGCACCCCGACAAGCCGGCGGACCCGATCATCGTGCATCCCGACGTGCGGCGGATGCTGCTGACGATCCGTTCCTACACCGAAGGCTGCCGCGCCCTGGGCGGCTGGGTCGCCCGCCAACTGGATGAGATGGACCGTTCGGACGATCCCGATATCCGCAAGCAGGCGGAGGACTTCACCGCGCTGATGACTCCGGTGGTGAAGGCGCTGTTCACCGATCTCGGCTTTGAGGCGACGAATCTCGGCCTGCAGGTTTATGGCGGGCACGGCTACATCCGCGACCACGGCATGGAGCAGCTTGTCCGCGATGCGCGCATCGCCCTGATTTATGAGGGCACCAACGGCGTGCAGGCGCTGGACCTGGTGGGGCGCAAGTTGCCGCAGGGGGCAGGGCGGCTGTTGCGGACGTTCTTCCATCCGCTCGGTGACTTCATCGAGCGCAACAAGGACGATGTGCAGCTTGGCGGCATGGTGAAGGGGCTGGAGAAAGCCTTCGGCGCGCTGCAACTGGCGACCGGCCACCTCGCCGCGACAGGCATGGCGGACCCCGAGGAAGCCGGGGCGGCGGCGACCGAGTATCTGCGGCTGTTCGGGCTGGTGGCGCTTGGGTTCATGTGGGCGCGCTCCGCTGTCGTCGCGGCGGAGAAGCTGGCGCAGCCGGGCGATGATGCCGGGTTCTACAAGGCCAAGCTGACCACGGCGCGCTTCTACATGGAGCGGGTGCTGCCGCAGGTTGGCGGGCTGCTGGCCTCGATCAGAGCGGGCAAGGCGGCGATGATGGAGATGGATGAGGCGGCGTTTTAGCGGTTTTGTCGTGGCCCGGCTCGTCCGGGTCACCGCCGCCCGCACCTGCCGTGATAAGCGGCCCCGACAAGCCGGGGCACCACGGAACCGGGCCGGCAACGGGTCAGGACCGGTTTTGGCCGGCGTAGCCGGGCTTTACCCGCGTGACGCCGCATCCTATGGGTGGTCATGGCCGTTACCCGAACCTTCTCCAGCGTCACAGCCGATCTTATGCACCGCATCAAGCAGGTGGCGCAGGACGAGCATGGGATTTTGTTCGACCCGCCGGACGGATCGACAGGCACTGCCACCGGCTCCACGCCGTTAGGAGAGTGTATCGTTCGATTTGTATATGACAGCGCGCAGGCCGAGTTGATGATGACGCTGGTGAAAAAGCCGCTGCTGCTGCCTGCCGGGTTTCTTTGGACCGCGTTCTCGGTGGAACTGGAGCGATCCCGCGGGTTTTTGTAGGACCGCAGCCGCCCCCGCAACAATCGGGTTACCGCCGGTATAACGCGGTTTCGGTCGGGCTGTTCACTCGAACTCTGCATGAACCGAACCGCGCCGGCGCAATACCGGCGCGGTTCGTGCCAGATCAGGCCTTCGGAGCGAAGGCGATGCACCATCCGTCAGGATTGATCTTACCCGCAACGATCGCGCAGGACGCGGGCGCCTGGAAATTCACGCAGATGCTGCAATGCTGGCCATCTTTGGGCGACTGCTGATACTGCACCTGCGCCTGGGAGATCTTTTCCTGCGCCCGGGCGGTCGCACCGACCGCAACTACACCGCCGACGGCAGCCAGACCGGCCCGCAGCACCTGACGGCGGGTTGCTTCATCCTCATGTCGTGTTGTCATAATAGCCAACTCCTTGTTTTTTAAGTAATCGTTGGCGACGATGGCAAAGCGGTACTTGAAATACAAGAACCCCGCACTCCCGTTTCTTCCCCAACGCTTGGAACGTTCCAAGGCTGACCCATAGCGTGCGGCGAAAGTCAGGTCAAGCATATCCAACGCGAACGGAAGTTCTCTATTGGCGATCATGCGGCGTTCCGTGACTGCCCGCACGCGGCGGGTGCAGGGGCCGGCTAAGCGGCGCCGCCGCAGCCCGCCCGGGCCATGCCGGGGAACCCGTTGATCTGTCGTTGCTATGATGCTTTGGTGAATCCAGTCCGAGAGCCGAGACCGGAAGTAATGGTGCACATGATATCGCGCTCATCGGGCGCCTGTCCGGCCGGCGCAACCGGCGCCAGGCAGAACAACAGAACCGCGCCGGTTTGACCCGGCGCGGGTTAGCGTTACCTTCAGCTTTCCTTCGGCGCGTAGGCAATGCACCAGCCCTCGGGGCTGATCTTGCCCGCGACGATCTTGCACCCGGCCGGGGGATCGAAGTTCACGCAGGTGCTGCACTTGGCGCCATCCTTCGGCGTCGGCTGATACTGCACCTGGGATTGCTCGATCTTCTCCTGAGCGCGGGCGCTTACCGCAACCACGCCGCCGACAACGGCCAATCCGGCCGCCCGCAGTACCTGGCGGCGTGTCGCCGCGTCGTCATGTTGCTGTGTCACCGTCGACAACTCCTTCTTTTATGGTGGTTACAACCTAATGCGATTGCGGGTTCAGGCAAGCGCCTGATCCCGCGACCACACTCCGAAACCAAGGCTCAAACCGCGCGGGCCGGACTACCCGGCCCGTAACGATCCTGTGATCAGGCGGCCCTGCGCAAGCTCAGGTCCGACCAGATCGCGCCCAGTGCTCCAACCAGATGTTCGATATCCGCGTCCGAGTGCAACGGCGACGGAGTGATCCGCAGCCGCTCCGTGCCCTTCGGCACCGTCGGATAGTTGATCGGCTGCACGTAGATCGAATACTGCTCCAGCAACCGGTCGCTGATCTGCTTGCACAGGACGGGATCGCCGACCATTACGGGGACGATATGGCTCGGGTTGTCGGTGTGCGGCACGCCGATGGCGTCCAGCCGGCGGCGCAGCGTTGCGACGCGGTCCTTGTGCCGCGCCCGCTCCACCTGGCTCACCTTCAAATGCCGGATGCTGGCCACAGCGCCCGCGGCGACGGCAGGCGGCACCGAGGTGGTGAAGATGAAGCCCGAGGCGAAGCTGCGGACGAAATCGCACAGCGAGGCGGACCCGGAGATATAGCCGCCGACGACGCCGAACGCCTTCGCCAGTGTGCCTTCGATAATGGTCAGCCGATTGGCCACCCCGTCGCGCTCGCTGATGCCGCCGCCGTGGTCGCCATACATGCCCACCGCGTGCACCTCGTCGAGGTAGGTCATCGCGTTGTATTTGTCGGCCAGATCGCAGATTTCCGCTATCGGCGCGATGTCGCCGTCCATCGAGTAGACGGATTCAAACGCCACCAGCTTGGGAACGTCGGGACCGACCTCGATCAGCACCTTTTCGAGGTCCGCCATGTCGTTGTGCCTGAAGATGCGCTTCTCGGCGCGGCTGTGGCGCACGCCCTCGATCATCGACGCGTGGTTGAGCTCGTCGGAGATGATCACGCAGTTGGGGATCTTCGCCCCCAGCGTGGCCAGCGTGGCCCAGTTCGACATGTAGCCGGAGTTGAACAGCAGCGCCGATTCCTGCCCGTGCAGGTCGGCCAGCTCGCGCTCCAGCAGCACGTGATAGTGGTTGGTGCCCGCGATGTTGCGGGTGCCGCCGGCGCCCGCGCCGCAACGGTCCAGCGCCTCGTGCATCGCGTCCAGCACCGTCTGGTGCTGTCCCATGCCGAGGTAGTCGTTCGAGCACCATACCGTCACCGGAACCTGCCCGCGCTCCCGGTGATGGGTGGCGGTCGGAAAGTTCCCGGCCTGTCGCTCCAGGTCGGCGAAGACCCGGTAGTTGCCCTCGCGCCGGAGGCCATCGACCTGCTTCCGGAAAAAAGATTCGTAGTTCATGAGTGTCCCCCGATCGTTGCTTCAGTCGCTATCGGTAATGGTATTGGGTGGGTTGTCGGCGTCTTTGTGGCGTTCCCGCCGCGGGAAACCAGGCTCCATTGCCACATCGCATTCCAAATGCGCGTGGCAGAGATGGGAAGCACCAGGAACCAGTGTTCAAGGATCGCCAGGACCATCATCGTCGCGAGCAAGGCATAACCGGTGGCATTGAAGGTATTATCCCCGGCCGCCAGCGCCTGCTGCGTCATGATGACGGCGCAGATCGTCGAGGCGGTGACCGAGAACGGAAATAAAAGATTCATCGGCGCGTGCCGGAAAAAACTGCCGATATGGGCCAGATGGTCCGGCAGGAAGTGCGGGTTCAGGTTGCTGACGCCGAGAAACACATTCAGCCTGGCGCTTTGGTGCATCCACCAGAGCACGACGAACGTCCAAACGCCGAACTGGTTCGGCGCCTTCCATGTCAACACGAAGACCAGCGCCGCCAGAACCAGGATGGCGATTTCGTGGTAAAGGCTGGCCAGGATGGCGTGCCAGAAATGCCCCCACCCGCTGCAGCCGTGGTCGCAGTGATGCAACCGCGGCCCGGTGACGTAGCCCATGTAGAAGCTGATTTCCAACCAGCCCCAGATCAGCACGCCGGAGGTGAAGGCGATATAAGCGCCGGTGTCGGTGGTGTCGTTGGCGCTGGCCAACAGTCCGTATATCGACGCACCCAGCACGCCCGTCGCGCCCGCCATGCTCCAGCGGAACGTCCGTTGCGGCAGACCGTCGAGGAACATGATCAGGCACGTGCTGATCCACCAGATCAGCAGGCCGTGCAGTGCGGGAAATGCGAAATGGCCCATGCGGTGCGCCTACCAGGCCGGAGCGATGCGGATGGATGCGGGCAGCTCATGCTGTTGCGGCCGCAGCAGATACAGCCGCCCGATGGTGACCGCCGCCGCCGCGATCAGGCCGGCTTTCTTGACGGCGCCAATCGCGCCGCCGCGGGCCTTGGCCGCGTCGATGCCGACGCTGATCCGGCGCAGACGCTGAAGCCCGGCGAGGAAGGCCGGGTTGTCCAGGTCGAGCAGCACCGGGAACACCTGCTTGGAGATCTCCTGCGTGATCTGGAACACCTGCATGTCGTACTGAGTCGGGTCGACGCCCAGCGCCTTGTGGAACACCGGGCGGCCGTGGTCGCGCACAAACATGGTGGCGAACACCGACAGCAGGAAGAAGCGGATCCACAGCTTGTTGACGAAGCTGTTGAGCAGTTGCGGGTTGGCGCGCATCACCAGGGCGAAGGCCTCGCCATGGCGGAACTCGTCGTTGCACCACTCCTTGAACCATTTGAAGATCGGGTGGAACCGCAGTTCCGGGTGCCGTTCCAACTGGCGGAAGATGCTGATATAGCGGGCGTAGCCGATCTTCTCGGACAGGTAGACGGCGTAGAAGATGAACTTCGGCTGGAAATAGGTGTACTTCTTCACCTTGGTCAGGAAGCTCAGGTCCACGCCGACGCCGAAATCCTTCAGCGTGTCGTTGATGAACCCGGCATGGCGGGATTCATCACGCGCCATATAGGCGAACCAGGCCTGGATGTCCGGGTTGGTGACGCGCTTCTTGATCTCCGAGTACAGCACGCAGCCGGAGAATTCCGAGGTGACGGAACTGACCAGGAAGTGGATGAACTCCTCCCGCAGATCCTCCGGCATGGTGGACAGGTCCATGTCGAAGTCGGCGTTGCGGGTGAAATGGTGCTTGTTGGTGTCGCGGGCGAACTCCGCCATCAGCCCGTCCCACTCGGCGCGGACGGAATCGACGTTCAGCCGGTCCATCGCGGCGAAATCGGTGGTGTAAAAGCGCGGGCTCAGCACGGTCTCGTGCAGAGCCATCTTGGTCGTTTCGCTGACTTGTTTTTGTATGGTGGCGCTCATAACGATTCCTTCGGCTCAAACCCGACATCATAAAGTTCAAACAGTGACATCAGCCCGTTAACCCGGGCCCACAACCGGCCAAACACGGTGGCGCGGATCACGGTGGCGGTTCCCATGACCGAAATGCGGTCGCCAAACCTGATGGTGGACGGGGCGCCATGAACCAGAACACGATCGCCGGGACCGATGTCGATCCCCTCGGGCGTCGTGTGGGCGTACAGGTATTCCGGCGTCTGCTCGATCTCGATGGTGCAGGGGACTTCGACGCGCCTCATGACCCGGCCTTTGCTGTGATCAGCTTCAGGAAGGCGTTTTCATTGGTGACACCGAACGCTTCAAGGTCGAGCATGCGGTGCGTCACCGGATCCTCCAGCGTCAGCCGGCTGTCCGCCCATTCCGTCAGCCGGAACGGGACGCTGAGATCCGCGTCCTGCCGCACCCGCTGCTGCGCGAGGCCGCGCATCGTGCCGCGCAGGAAGCCATTGGTTTCAGGCGGGACGACCGCGATGGGTGTGGACGGGTCCTTCGCATCGAACACCGCGATGGACCCGTTCGCCCGGTCCTGGAACAGAAGATCGCGCGACACCACCGGAGCCGCGGTGATCGCCGTCTGGGTCGATCCCGTCATGCGGCCGACGGCGGCGGCAACGATTGACAGGGCGACGACGCCCGCAATGGCGATCAGCGCGGGGCGTGGAACCTCTTCGGGACGATGATCGTGGCTCAGGCTCATGGTGTCCTCCGTTTTCCTATGCGGCAGCGTGCGCCCGGGCATCACGGCCCGCGGCTTCATTACCGGACATTTCAACCGGTGTCGCCGGTTGCGAGGCGGAAGCGGCCAGAGCGCGGCCGAGAATTTGCGAGACGGCTGCCGCGTCGGGAATCGAGCGGAAGGAAGGCTGCGCCTTGGTGAACTTCCATGGGCGCGCGTGCGGCCAGATGATGACGTAGCCGATAGACTGCGAGGGCACCATGGTGATGGCGATATCCCCGGCGCCGTTCGGCCAGACTTGCACCCCCGCGGTCTCGATCATCGGGTAGGCAATCTGGATCGTCATCGGCAAGGCAATTCCAAAGCGGATGACCACGCGGCGCGTGGTGATGGTGTACAGCGTCGTCCGCGCGACGAGATAGGCGAACAGCGTCAGCAGCCCGACGGCCACGGCGCCGAGCGCGGCCAGCCGCAGGGCGGACAGCGCGATCTCCACCGGAGGTGTCGCGGCGGAAATTCCGCCGCTGACGCCCCAGATGATGAGTAGCAAGAAGTAGAATGACAGAAGCCTGGTCCGCATCGCCCGGCGCGCCAAAGTTCTCCATTCCGGGGCTCCCTGCCAGAGGATAGTCTCTCCGGCAGGCAACGGCGCGGGCAGGCCGGGAACCGGCTCGTGGTCGTGCTGGACCATATTCATACCAGGGGCTCCCTCCGGCTCGGTTCAGCGAACAACTGGCCGCTGGCGAAGTAGGCCTGGATCTTGTCCTCTTCCAGCCAGGTGATCTGGTCGGGGTTGGCCAGCGTCGGCGCTTCGCCGACCTGCTTGCCGGTCACGGAGGCGAGCAGAACCTGACTGGTTGACTCTTTGACGCGCACCAGCGGGTTCGGCACCAGCACGGAGGTTCCGGCCGGGGTTTTCACTTCGACGTAGCGGATCAGGGACTCTTCGCGGTCGACCCAGACATCCGTCACGGTGCCGCCGACGATGCCGTCGAAGCCGACGACGTCGAACCCGATCGGGTTCGGGCTGTTCTCATCGAACGCATGATCGGTTGCCACGCGCAGAGGCGCCAGGCGGTTCTGGTCGTTGTGCCAGGTCAGTTCCGGCTTGTCGGCGCGCAGCGAGTAACCCGCGGGCCCGGAGGCGGACAGCAGCGGGTTGCCGATGGGGTCGGACGGCGCGCCGGTCAGGAACCCGGCCGACGTGGCCTTGTAATCGACTTCCGGACGGTCAGTGCGCGGCGCCTGCACGGATGTGCCATCGCGCAGCAGGAAGGTCTTCGGCGACGGCATCGGCGGGAAGCCTTCCCCCGTCCCATCGGGGTCTCCCGTGATCAGAGGATAGCCCTCGCGCTTGTCTTCCTTGCGCAGGTAGTAGATCAGGCCGAAAAAGAAGACCCAGAAGACGTACAGCGTCACCTGTGCGGTGTCGATGTACTGAGTGATTGCACCGGTTCCCATAACATCACCTCGGTAGGCTGAGTGGGTGTGAAGCGATCTCGCCGAAGCCTAAGCCCTGCGAGCATTGTGTGCGCCCTTCGACGCTTGGCCGCCTGACGAGCGGTCCAATGGCGATCAGCGTCGCGAACAGCAACGCTATCTCGATGTGGTAGACGAAGGAGTAGCCGATCTGCTGGCTCTCCAGGCCCTCGCCGAGCAAGCCGTTGACGGCGAGGTATGAGACGGCATCGCGGATCAGGCCGCCGGCCGCGACGGCCGAGCCGGCCGCAGAGGCTTGCACCGCGCCCCAGACGCCAAGGGCCAGGCCGATCTGGCCGGGGCGGGCTGTGCCCATGGCGGCGGTCAGCGTGCAGTGGCCGAACAGGCCGGCGCCAAAGCCAATCAGCACGGTGCCGAGGGCGAAAACGTTAGTCGATTGAAGCGGAGCCGCGAAGATCACGGCGGGGAACGCCACCAGCCCAACTGTCGCCCCCAATGCGGCCAGGCGGTACGGATCGGCGCCACGGCCCAGCCAGCGCGCGGCCAGTCCGAAGCCCGACAGGCCCCCGGCGGCGAGCAAAGCGCTCAGCAGCGTGGTGGTGCCAACCGGCAGGTGCAGGATCTGGCCGCCGTACGGCTCCAGAAGGATGTCCTGCATGCTGAATGCCACCGTTCCCATGCCGAGGGCGACGAGGCGGCGCTTCGCGTTCGGTGTCTCCTTGAAGGATTCCCAGGCCTGCCGGAAGGTCGGATGAACGCGGTCGCGGGCGGTCAGCGCCGGGTTGCGCGGCTCCTGCTTCCACAGCGCGATCGTGTTCAGCGCCACGGTGGCGATGGCGGTGCCCTGAATGACCTGGATCAGCTTGATCTCGGTGAAATGCGCCAGCAGCGCGCCATAGGTCAGCGCGCCGCCCACCATGCCGAGCAGCAGCATCATGCACAGCAGCGCGACGACCTTCGGGTGCGATTGCGGCGGTGCGAGATCGGTTGCCAGCGCGAGGCCGACGGTCTGCGTGGTGTGCACCCCGGCGCCGATCATCAGGAACGCCAGGGCGCCGCCGATCTGGCCGTAGATCAGCGGGCCGGTGGTGTCGCCGGACAGGACGATCAGGGCAAAGGGCAGGATGGCGAAGCCGCCGAACTGGATCAGCGTGCCCATCCACAGATACGGGACGCGGCGCCAGCCGAGGACGGATTTGTGGGTGTCGGAGCGGAAGCCGATCACCGCGCGGAAGGGGGCGGCGACCAAAGGCAGGGAGATCATCACCGCCACCAGCCAGGCGGGCACGCCCAGCTCGACGATCATGACGCGATTCAGTGTGCCGATGAGCAGCACGACGGCGAGGCCGACGGACACCTGGAACAGCGATAGCCGCAACAGCCGCCCGAGCGGCAGTTCGGCCGATGCCGCGTCGGCAAACGGTAGGAACCGCGTGCCGACGCGTGTCCAGTTCCGTGAGAGCTTTGCCCCGATACTGCTCACGGACGGACAACCTCCAGCGCCTGGGAGATATAGAAGCCGCGGTTGACCCGGTGGGTGCGGGCGGTCTGCCAACCCTCCAGGCCCTTGTTCACGCGGCGCGCGATTTTCCTCTGGCCGACAGGCTCGATGGCAGGCGATTTGTCGCCGCGCGGGAACAGCCGGCCGGCGGTCCACATCAGGGTCAGCAGGACCGTGCGCGGCGCGAAGGTAAAGACGATCGATCCGTCGGTGCGCGCGGCGAGACCGGCAAGGACGCGCACGGCATCGGCGGCGCGGTAATGGATCAGCGAGTCCATCGCCACGACGTGGTCGAAGCGGCCGAGCGAGGGATCCAGGAGGTCGCCGACATGGAACTCGATGCTGCCCTCGCCGAGATCGCTCGGCATACTCTCGCGGGCATGCTGGACCAGGGTAGGGGAGAGGTCGATGGCGATGACATGCGCGCCGCGGCGGGCGGCTTCCACAGAGAACGTGCCGGTGCCGCAGCCGGCGTCGAGCACGCGCTTGCCGCGCAGGTCATCCGGCAGCCAGTTCAGCATGGTGTTGCGCATTTCGTCGCGGCCGGCGCGCACGGTGGCGCGAATCCGGTTGACCGGCGCGTCGGAGGTCAGGCGCTTCCAGGTATCGGCCGCGGTGCGGTCGAAATACTGGAGCATTTCGCCGCGGCGGCGGTGATAGGTTTCGCTGGGGGCGTGGTCAGCTTCGGCGCCATCTGTCCCGGCGGGTGCTGCCCTGCCCGTCATGGCGGCCGAAGGCGCCGCCCCATCCGTCATGGCGGGCGAAGGCCCGCCATCCACGCCTTGGGGTGCATGAACAGACAAAGGCGTGGATGGCGGGCCTTCGCCCGCCATGACGGAGTGAGCGGTTTGCCTGCCTTCGTCCGCCATGACGGAGTGAGCGGTTTGCCTGCCTTCGCCCGCCATGACGAGGGGGTCGGCGGCGGGAAAGGCCCCGCCTGCTCGCGCTACAGCGTCGGTTGATGCAAGAGCCACCGACATCAATCAAATCCCAGCAGATCAAAAATATCCCGGTCGCGCATCGGGCGCGATTCCAGCGGCTCGGAGCCGGCCAGCAGCGACGCGGCGAGGCGCAGATACTCGTTCTGCACCGCAACGACTTCCGGCGTGTCGCCCATCTCGAACAGGGTGGACTTCTTCAGCCGCGACTGCCGGATCACGTCGAGCGCCGGCAGATGCGCCAGAGTCTTCATGCCGGTGCGTGCGTTATACTTGTCGATCTGGTCGGTTGCGTCGCTGCGATTGGCGATCACCCCGGCCAGCCTGACTTCGTAATTCTTCGCCTTCGCCTGGATCGCCGCGACGATGCGGTTCATCGCGAAGATCGAGTCGAAATCGTTGGCCGCAACAATCAACGCCCGTCCGGCATGCTGCAGCGGCGAGGCGAACCCGCCGCACACCACGTCGCCGAGGACGTCGAAGATCACGACATCCGTATCTTCCAGCAGGTGATGCTCTTTCAGCAGCTTCACCGTCTGCCCGACGACATAGCCGCCGCAGCCGGTGCCGGCCGGCGGCCCGCCCGCCTCGACGCACATGACGCCGTTGTAACCCTGATAGACGAAATCCTCAACGCGGAGTTCTTCCGAATGGAAGTTCACCGTCTCCAGGACGTCGATCACCGTCGGCACCAGGCATTTCGTCAAGGTGAACGTCGAATCATGCTTGGGATCGCAGCCGATCTGCAAAACCCGCTTGCCGAGCTTGGAGAATGCGACAGACAGGTTGGACGAGGTCGTGCTCTTGCCGATGCCGCCCTTGCCGTAGACAGCGAACACCTGGGCGTTGCCGATGTTGAGATCAGGCGCCATCTGCACCTGCACGCTGCCTTCGCCGTCGCCGCGAGCCGGTATGCGTCTGATGACTGTCATGCTGCCACTCCCACTCCAATGCCTTCGAGCCGATCTTCTAATTCTTCACCGGCGTGGCGCAATGCTTCCATCTGCGCGGCGTCGGGCGTCCAATATTTTCTTTCCGTCGCTTCAATAAGCCGGTTGGCGATCTTCGCCGACGCGGTTGGATTCAGTTTCGCCAGCCTCTCCCGCATCTCGGGATCGAGCATGAACGTTTCCGACAGTTTCTCATAGACCCAAGGCTGCACTTCGCCGGTGGTAGCAGACCAGCCCAAAGTGTTGGTGACATGCGCCTCGATTTCGCGAACGCCTTCGTAGCCGTGCTTGAGCAGCGATTCGTACCACTTGGGGTTCAGGGCCCGGGTGCGGGTTTCCAGCGCCACCTGCTCGGAGATCGTGCGGATGGTGCCGTCGCCGCGGGTCTGGTCGCCGATATACACCGAAGTAGAGGTGCCGCCATGCGCCCGCTTCACCGCGCGGCTGATGCCGCCCAGCGTATCGAAGTAATGGTCGACGGTCGTCACGCCGACTTCGACCGAGTCCAGGTTCTGATAAGTCAGATCCACCCGCGCCAGCGCATGCGCCAGCACCTTGTCCGAGCGCCGCGGCGGGCCCTCGACGCCATACGCAAAACCCTTGCGCTTCAGGTAGGCATCGGCGAGTTCGTCTTCCTCTTCCCAGGCCCCGTTGCCGACAAGACTGTTGACGTTCGCGCCATAGGCCCCGTCGGCATTGCCGAACACCCGCAGCGCCGCGTCTTCGATTACGCCGCCATTCTCGGCCATGAACTGCAGCGCGTGCTTGCGGATGAAGTTCTGCTCGATCGGCTCGTCCGCCTTCGCGGCGAGTAAAGCCGCCTCGGCCAGCAGTTTCGTCTGCAACGGCAGCAGATCGCGGAAAATGCCGGACAGCGTCGCCAACACGTCGATGCGCGGGCGGCCGAGCGTCTCCAGCGGGATCAGTTGCGCGCCGGACATGCGGCCGTAGCTGTCCATCCGCGGCGTGGCACCCATCAGCCACAGCGCCTGGGCGATCGGACTGCCCTCGGTCTTCAGATTATCGGTGCCCCACAAGACGATCGCCACCGTCTCCGGCATCGCCCCACTATCCTGAACATGCCGCGCCAACAGCCGATCGGCCTGGGCCGCGCCGTCCTTGAGGGCGAAGGCGGAGGGGATGCGGAACGGGTCAAAGCCGTGCAGGTTGCGGCCCGTCGGCAGCACCTCGGTGGTGCGCAGCAGGTCGCCGCCGATGACGGGCCTGGTGTAGCCGCCATCCAATGCGTGGATGATCGCCGGGACCTCGTGGTCCACCGCCAGCAGCCCGTCCAGCCGCTTGCGCTCGACGGGATCGGTGACCCCCGCGGCGTCCAGCATCGCGATGCGCTGGCCCTCGTCCAGCCCCTCGCCGACGACATGCAGGCCGTCCGGGATCAGCGTGTATTCAAGCTCCAGCAGGGCGTTGGTCAGCTTGTCGATCTCGGCAGTCGCAGAGCCTTCCCAGGCGGGTTCGGCCTGCGCGAGGTTCACCGCGGCGGCCTGGCCCTGGATCAGCGACACCATCCCGTCGCGCTGCGCGGCAGCCTCCACCGGGTCCAGCGAGCGCCAGCTATCCAGCGACGCCTTCAGGTCGAGCAGTCCGCGATACAGGCCCGCATTGGACACCGGCGGCGTCAGGTAGCTGATCAACGAGGCTCCGGCGCGGCGCTTGGCGAGCAGGCCTTCGGACGGGTTGTTGGAAGCATACAGATAAAAATTCGGCAGATCGCCGATCAGGCGGTCGGGCCAGCAGGCGCCGGACATGCCGGCCTGCTTGCCGGGCATGAACTCCAGCGCGCCATGGGTGCCGAAATGCAGCACCGCGTCGGCGGCATATTCCTGGTTCAGCCAGCGGTAGAAAGCGCAGAACGCATGCGTCGGCGCAAAGCCGTGCTCGAACAGCAGCCGCATCGGGTCGCCTTCGTAGCCGAACGCCGGCTGCACGCCGACGAACAGGTTGCCGAAATGCTCGCCGAGCACGAACAGCGACGCCCCATCGGTCTGGATGCGGCCGGGAGTCGGGCCCCATTGCGCCTCGATCTCGTCCAGCCAGCGCTGCTTGCGCACATGGTCGTCCGCCGGCATCCGCGCCGCGACATTGGCATTGGTGCCGAAAAACTGCGAATTGCCGCCCAGCAGCCTCTCCCGCAGCGCGTCCTCGGACTCCGGCACGTCGATGTCGTAGCCGGCTTGCTTCATGCCGAGCATGACATTGCGCAGCGAGCGGAACACCGACAGGAACGCCGCGGTGCCGACGGTGCCGGCGTTGGGCGGGAAGTTGAACAGCACGACGGCGATCTTGCGCTCGGCCCGGGCCTTGCGGCGCAGCGCGACGAGGCGGGCGACGCGGTTGGCCAGGGTAGCGGCGCGTTCCGGCTGCACCACCATGTCGCGGCGCTTGTCGTCATCCAGGCCGGAGCGCCCGCCGAACGTCATCGGCCAGATGCCGCCGTCGAGTTCCGGGATCGCGACCATCATCGTCGCCTCCACCGGCAGCAGCCCGCGCGGATCGGCCTTCCACTGCTCCAGGGTCTGGAACTCGACCGGATGGGCGGAGATATACGGCACGTCAAGCCCGGCCAGCACTTCCTCGGCGGCGCGGGCGTCGTTGTAGGCGGGGCCGCCGACGAGGCTGAACCCGGTCAGCGACACCACCGCATCGACCGTCGCCTTGCCGTTGCGGATGAAATACTGCTCCACCGCCTCGCGCTGGTCGAGGCCGCTGGAGAAGGCCGGCACCACCGCGAGGCCCTTGGCTTCCAGCGCGGCGATCACGCCGTCATAGTGCTCGGCGTTGCTGGACAGCGCGTAGGAGCGCAGCAGCAGCACGCCGACGCGGCCGTTCTTGCCGCCCTCGGGCAGTTCGTGCAGCCGTTCGAAGATGCGGCCCGGCACGCGCGGGTGATACAGCCCGACTTCCGGATATTCTATCGGCGCGGCCACCTTCAGCGCGCCATGCAGCACCTTGCGCTCGCCGTCGGCGTAACGGTCCACCAGCAGGCGGACCATATTCGTGAGGTTGTCCTCGGAGCCGGCCAGCCAGTATTGCAGCGCGAGGAAATAGGCGCGCACGTCCTGCGCGGTGCCCGGGATGTATTTCAGCAGCTTCGGGAGCTGCCTCAGCGCCTTCATCTGGCCCTGGCCGCTGGTGCCGCTGCCGGTCTTGCCGCGCAGCCGCTTCAGCCAGGCCAACGCACCGCCGGCCTCCTTGGACATGTCGAAGCGGCCGAGGCGGGTCAGGCGGACAATCTCGCCGGCCGACAGGCAGCACACCATGGCGTCGCACGCGGCGCGGCGCGCCATCAGGGCCGGCATCACCGCGCGGACATGCTCGTCGAGGAACAGCATGCAGGCGACGATGATATCGGCCTTGGCGATGTCGTCGTGGCAGAGTTCCAGCGCGTGCGGATCGCAGCCCCATTCGTCGGCGGCGTGCATCGCCAGTTGCAGGCCGGGCAGTTCCCGCCGCAGCGCGTCCGCCGCGCGTGCCATCGCCCCGCCGAGGTGACTGTCCATGGTCACCACGACGACGCGGACTGGGGTGCTGTTAGCGACCGAAGTAGGCTTTCGCATCGTACAAGGTGTCCACAGTTATATCAGTCAATCCATGATCCAGGGCGAACCGTTCCGTGTTGCGGCGCGCCTTGCCTCTGACGAAAAATGGTATCTTTTTCAGTTCCTTTTCCGCTGCCTCGCCCCAGACGACCGGCCGTTCGGCAACCTCGACGGCCACCGCTTCGGGTGCTTGCGCGACGGCCGGGGCAGGAGCGGGGGGCAAGGTCGTGCCGCCCAGATGCGATGCGCCGGCCTCGTCGTGGAACTCCGCGTCGTCGCGGAACATGTGCAGAAGGTGCTCTTCCAGGCCCATCATCAGCGGGTGGACCCAGGTGTCGAAGATCACGTTGGCGCCCTCGAACCCCATCTGCGGCGAGTAGCGCGCGGGAAAATCCTGCACATGCACGGGCGCGGAGATCACCGCGCAGGGAATCCCCAGCCGCTTGGCGATATGCCGCTCCATCTGCGTGCCGAGCACCAGCTCCGGCTGCAATTCGGTGATCTTCGCCTCGACCTCGAGGTAGTCGTCGGTGATCGTCGCCTCGATGCCATACAGCGCGGCGGCCTCGCGGATCTCGCGGCCGAACTCCCGCGAATAGGTGCCGAGGCCGACGACCGTGAAGCCCATTTCGTCGCGCGCCATGCGGGCGGCGGCGACCGCATGGGTGGCGTCGCCGAAGATGAACACCCGCTTGGCGGTCAGGTAGGTCGAGTCGACCGACCTGGTGTACCAGGGCAGGCGCGAATCCTCCGCCTCCAGCACCGCGGTCGCATCGACACCGGCCAGCTCGGCGACTTCCCTGATGAAATCGCGCGTCGCGCCGATGCCGATGGGTATGGTCCTGGTCAGCTTCTGCCCGAAATTGCGGAGCAGGTACTGCGCCGCGACCATGCCGGTCTCCGGATACAGCACGACATTGAAATCGGCGTCGCCCAGCGTCACCAAATCGGCCGGCGTGGCACCGAGCGGCGCCGTGACGTGAACGTCGATCCCGAGGCGTCCCAGCAGCCGGGTGATCTCCGTCACGTCGTCCCGGTGCCGGAAGCCCAGCGCCGTCGGCCCCAGGATATTGCAGCGCGGCCGCTCTCCGGGCGCGCGCTCCCGCGTCTCCGGCTTCTTCGCGAAGGCGCGGACAAGCTGGTAGAACGTTTCCGCCGAACCCCAGTTTTCCTTCTTCTGGTAGGCCGGCAGTTCGACCGCGACGACCGGTATCGGCAAGGCCAGCGCCTTGGCCAGCCCGCCCGGATCGTCCTGGATCAGTTCGGCGGTGCAGGAGGCACCCACCAGCAGCGCCTGCGGCCTGAACCGCTCATACGCTTCCTTCGCGGCGTTCTTGAACAGCTCCGCCGTGTCGCCGCCGAGGTCGCGCGCCTGGAACGTGGTGTAGGTCACCGGCGGCCGCTTCGACTGCCGCTCGATCATGGTGAACAGCAGATCGGCGTAGGTGTCGCCCTGCGGGGCGTGCAGCACGTAGTGCAGCCCCTCCATGCCGGTGGCGACCCGCATCGCGCCGACATGGGGAGGTCCCTCGTATGTCCAAAGAGTGAGCTTCATGCCCTAAACCGCCAAACGCATACGGCGCACCAGCGGGCGCGCGAATAATTCCGCGAGATCGCCGGCCTGGTCGTATCCCTGCACCGGCGTGAATAATAATTCGATCGACCACTTCGTGGTCAGCCCCTCGGCCTCCAGGGGATTCGCCAAGCCCAGCCCGCAGACGACCAGGTCGGGCTTGGCCGCGCGGCAGCGATCGAGCTGGCGCTCGACATCCTGCCCCTCGCTCACCAGCACCGATTTCGGCAGCAGCGCGAGTTCCTCGGCGGTGTGCTGCTTGTGCAGGAACGGCGTGCCGGCCTCGATGACCTCCATCCCCAGTTCCCGCGACACGAAGCGGGCGAGCGGGATTTCCAACTGCGAATCGGGAAAGAAGAACATCCGCTTGCCGGCGAGCAACGGACGCTGATTGCCGACGGCCCGCTTGCCGCGCTCCTGCGGCAGCTCGGTCGCCGCGCGGAAGCTGGCCGAATCGACGCCGAACGCGGCGGCGGCGGCCTGAAGCCAGAGCGTGGTGCCCTCGACCCCGAGCGGGAACGGGGCGGCGATCCGGGTTGCCCCCCGCGCCTCCAGCGCCCGCGCCGTGTCGGCCAGGAACGGCTGTGCCAGAAGATACCGCGTGCCCTTGCCGACGGGCGGCAGCTCAGCCGCCTGCCGCGGCGGCAGGAAGCGGACGTTGCGCAGGCCCATGGCGGTGAAGATGCGGGCGAACTGGTCCTCGACCACGTCCGCCAAGGCGCCGACCACCAGCAGTTGGGAATCGTCGCTGACGGGCAGCACCGGAACCAGGGACGCCAGGCAGGCATCCTCGCCCTGGGTGAAGGTCGTCTCGATGCCGCTGCCGGAGTAGTTCAGCACCCGCACATCCGGGCTGAAGCGCTGGCCCAGCCGAATCGCGGCACGCGACAGGTCCAGCTTGATGACCTCCGACGGGCAGGAGCCGACGAGGAACAGCAGCCTGATGTCCGGGCGGCGTTCCAAAAGCTGGGTGACGACGGCATCCAGTTCGTCATTCGCGTCGGCAAGGCCGGCGAGGTCGCGCTCATCGATGATGGCGGTGGCGAAGCGGGGTTCGGCGAAGATCATGACGCCGGCGGCGGACTGGATCAGATGCGCGCAGGTGCGCGAGCCGACGACGAGGAAGAAGGCGTCCTGAATCTTGCGGTGCAGCCAGATGATCCCGGTCAGGCCGCAGAAGACCTCCCGTTGACCGCGCTGCCGAAGGACCGGGCGCTCGTCGCAGCCGTCAAGCACCGCTGCCGCGGTTGCCGCGACGGCCCCGCTCATGACGGATGGCCTACGACGGGGTTGGCGGTCCAGACCGGCTCCTGCTTGCGGGCAGCGCGCAGCTTCAGCACGAACTGGGTCGCATTGATAATGTAGGTGAAATAGGCCGCCAGCGCGATCCACATCTGCCGTTGCGGGTCGACGCTGTGGGAGAACAGGGCGACCAGATAGGTGGTGTGGAGTGCCAGCACGAGCATGCTGAACACGTCTTCCCAGAAGAATGCGGGGGCGAAAAGGTAGCGCCCGAAGACGTCACGTTCCCAGATCGCACCTGTGATCATGATGGTATATAACACCAATGTCTTAATCACGATCGATACCGTGGCGTATACGTACCCGTCGCCGGTCATCATGTAATGCAGCACCAGCCCGACACTGATCAAAAAGACCAGAAACTGGATGGGAGCCAGGATCCCTTGCACCAAAGTCCATATCGAAGCGTCGCGGCGGCGGCGTTCATCGGCGGTGTAAAGCGGGCGGCCCCGCAACGGACTGGTCTGGGCCATACGGGTCTCCCGGCATCCCGCGGCCGCGCCCCAGGGGCAACAGTCCACGGAGCCAATGAATCGATTTATCTGATCAGGCGTAAACATGGATTGACAGCCATGCGCAGGAGTTGTGGTGTCCGCCTTTGGACGGAACCATGTCGACGACCGCCATGCGACCTGCATATGTCACTAAAAACCTGCCCGGGGCTTTAATATTGAGACGTTTCTCGGTTAGACGGTCTGCCATCTCGCCCTCCCCAGCGCAATTGCGGCGCGGATCGAAGGCTAGAGCGCGTAAGACCAGACTGTCAAGCGGGCAGTACGTAAACCAGACTTGACATATGCGGGCCGTGGCGGTGAACTGAAAACAAGGGGGACAAGTGCATGACCGCCTTCATGGAACAGGTCGCGGACGCGGCCGGATGGCCCAGCGACCTCCACACGGCCGGCACCCAACACGAGGCGGTTTACGAACGGCGTATGGAAAAGCCTGTCCCGGCGGACCCTCCCGCACTGGCCGCGGTGCCGCGGCACAAACGGGCGGCCATGGTGTCCCGCCTGGTGGAGGCGGAGATCCTGCCGCGTCTGGCAGCGGCTAAGCGCACCGGCATGGGGACCGCGGGGTCGGCCACAGGAAGGGCCGAGGGGTCAAGTGTGACAACCGAAACTGACACCGCCGAACTGGTCCGGCTCCTGATGCAACAGGATGCCGCGGACAGCATTGCCTTCCTGGAGGTGTTGCAACTCCGCGGCGTAACCCCGGCGTCGCTTTACCTGGGAATCATCACGGACGCGGCGCGCTGCCTCGGCGCCATGTGGGATGAGGACCGCTGCGACTTCGCCACGGTGACCATCAGTATGGGCCGCCTCCAGCAAGTGGTCCGCGCGCTGTCCCCAACCTTTCAGACCGCCGCGCTGAGCCGCGCGCATGCCGATTCGATCCTCCTGCTGCCCGCGCCGGGAGAACAGCATTTTTTCGGACTGGTGATTCTTTCCGAGTTTTTTCTGCGGGAGGGCTGGCACGTCGTCGGCGGCCCGGCGTCCCGTGGCAATGGCCCGGCCGACATCGTCCGCACCACCTGGGTGGACGTGGCCGGATTCTCCATCGCCTCGAACGTCCGG
Organism: uncultured Rhodopila sp.; assembly: GCA_903851415.1. Lineage (GTDB taxonomy): Bacteria > Pseudomonadota > Alphaproteobacteria > Acetobacterales > Acetobacteraceae > Rhodopila. The sequence goes on from CAINOE010000140.1 coordinate 31,156, forward strand.
ATGGAGGGGCTGGCAGACTGCATTCGCGACGTCCGCAGGGCGTCGGTGAACACGGAGATAAAGGTGATGGTTGGCGGGCCCCTGCTGCTGATGCGGCCGAACGTGGTGCAGGAGGTCGGCGCCGACGTGTCGGCCGCCGATGCGCCCGGTGCGGTGCGGGAGGCGCGCGGACTGCTTTCGATGCGGACGGCGGCCGACTGAACGGACAACGGACAGGCGGCGCGGGTCCACAACGGGGAGGAAGAATGACTTCGGGTCCCAAACGGGCGCGGAGCAAGGCAGTTGCTCAGATTGAAGGATTCTGCTGCAAGTGAAGGCGTTCAGGACCCCGAAGACCGCGTTGGGCGACATCGATGCCGAGGCCGCCGCCGCTTTGATCAGCGCAGCCGCCGACATTGCGCTCATCCTCGACGAAAATGGCGTGATCCGCGATGTCTCCATCGCGGATGAGGGCTTGCTGGCCGATCTTGCCGAACCGGCGGGGTGGCTGGGGAAGCCGTGGCTGGAGACGGTCACTGAGGAGAGCCGCCAGAAGATCGAAGCGTTGATTGCCGGGGCGTCCTCGACGCACGAGCCGCGGTGGCGGCATGTCAACCATCCCGCCGGCCGGGGCGACGATGTACCTATACTTTATGCCGCCGTGCGGACGGGCGCGCCGGGCCGGATCGTGGCGTTCGGCCGCGATTTGCGGGCGGTGTCGGCCTTGCAGCGGCGCCTGATCGACGCGCAGCAGTCGCTGGAGCGCGACTACGTGCGGATTCGCCATGTCGAAACCCGCTACCGCCTGCTGTTCCAGATGGCTTCGGACGCGGTGCTGGTGGTCGATGGCGCGACCCAAAAGGTGCTGGACAGCAACCCGACCGCGCGCCGCCTGTTCGCCAGCGGGGCGGAGCCGGGTCAGCCCTGGCCGTTCGCCGCCGCCTTCACGCCCGAGACCGCGCGCAGCGTCGAACTGCTGTTGGCGGGCGTCCGCGCCTCCGGCCGAGCCGACGATGTGCGCGCGAACCTGGCGTCCGATAATTCCGAGGTCCAGGTGTCGGCATCACTGTTCCGTGATGAGGGCGGGGCAGCATGTCTTGTGCGCATATCTGTTCCGCAAGGAGAGCATGCGACCGCGACCGTCCCGAAGCTGAAATCGAAGCTGCTGAAGCTGATGGAGGGTGCGCCGGACGGTTTCGTCGTCGCCGGCGTCGATCTGCGCGTGATCACCGCCAACGCGGCCTTCCTGGAGATGGCGCAGTTGCCGACTGAAGAACAATGCCGCGGCGAGTCGCTCAACCGCTGGGTCGGCCGCACCGGAATCGACCTCGACATCCTGACCGCGAACCTCAAGCAGCACGGTTCGGTGCGGCTGTTCGCGACCATCATGCACGGCGAGCTCGGCGAACTGTCGGAGGTGGAGATTTCCGCCGTCACGGTGATGAACGGCGGGCAGCCCTGCTTCGGCTTCGCGATCCGCGATATCGGGCGGCGGCTGGAACGCGGGCCGGCGGTGGAGAAAGCGCTGCCTCGCTCGCTGGACCATCTGACCGGCCTCATCGGCCGGGTCGCGCTGAAGGATCTGGTGCGCGAGGCGACCGACGTCATCGAGCGCCTGTGCATCGAGGCCGCGCTCAAGCTGACCGACGACAACCGCGCCTCGGCGGCGGAGATGCTCGGGCTGAGCCGGCAGAGTCTGTACGTGAAATTGCGCCGCTACGGCCTGGGCGATGCCGAGACGGCGGGTGCGGATTAGAGCAGCCGGGGAATCATCATGTCGATTGCAGCAGAGCCGGCGAACCCCGGCATTAAAGTGACAACCGAGACGCCCGCGGCACCGCCTAAGTCGCCGTCGCTTGCGGTGATGCTGGAGCTGATGCACCCGATCACCTGGTTCGCCCCGATGTGGGCGTACATGTGCGGCGTGGTGTCGTCCGGCCAGCCGATACTCTGGAACCTGCCGATAATTCTCCTGGGCATCCTGATCGCCGGTCCGATGGTCTGCGGCACCAGCCAGGCGGCGAATGACTGGTTCGACCGCCATGTGGACGCGATCAACGAGCCGGACCGGCCAATTCCCTCCGGACGGCTGCCCGGGCGGATGGGCCTGTGGATCGCGATTGTCTGGAGCGCGGTGTCGTTATTGCTGGCGATTCCGCTGGGCAAGTGGGGCTTCGGCGCGGTGCTGGTCGGGCTGACTTTGGCCTGGGCCTACAGCATGCCGCCGGTTCGCCTCAAGCAGGACGGCTGGCTCGGCAACCTCGCTTGCGGCGCCTGCTACGAGGGCCTGCCCTGGGTCACCGGCGCCGCCGTCATGGTCGATGGCCGTCCGGACTGGCGCATCCTGCTGGTGGCGCTGCTGTATAGCCTCGGCGCGCATGGCATCATGACCCTGAACGATTTCAAGTCGGTGGAGGGCGATTTGCGCACCGGCATCCGGTCATTGCCGGCGCAATTGGGCGTGGAACGTGCCGGCATCGTCGCCTGCATGTTCATGGCCGCGCCGCAGATCGTCGTGATCTTCCTGCTGAAGGACTGGCATTTCTACGGCCAGGCGATCGCCGTCTCCGCCCTTCTGGCCGCCCAGATCGGCCTGATGATCTGGCTGCTGAAAAAGCCGAAAGAGCGGGCGCCCGCTTACAACGGCTCCGGCACGACACTTTACGTTATCGGCATGTTGGTCACCGCTTTCGCGCTGCGGCCCTGATTTGAGATTGGAGATGACAGCCATGGAACAGACATATGACGCCGTGGTCGTCGGCGGAGGGCCGTCCGGCTCGACAGCGGCGACCGAACTGGCCCGTGCCGGGCGCAACGTGGTGCTGCTGGATCGCGCAGGGAGGATCAAGCCCTGCGGCGGCGCCATCCCGCCGCGGCTGATCCGCGACTTCGGCATTCCGGACAGTTTGATCTGTGCGCGGATCACCTCGGCGCGGATGGTGGCGCCGTCGTCCAAGGGCGTGGACATGCCGATCGAGACGGGCGGCTATGTGGGGATGGTGAACCGGGACGAGTTCGACGAGTGGCTGCGGGACCGGGCCGCCAAATGCGGGGCGCAGCGGATCACCGGCACGTTCGAGACTGTCACCCGCGATCCGGACGGCGTGGCGGTGGTGAACTACCATCCGAAGGGCGCGGACAAGTCCGCACCTCCGCTGCGGCTGCGGGCGAAGGTGGTTGTCGGGGCGGACGGGGCGAAATCGAAGGTCGCGTTGCAGTGCGTGAAGGGGGCTGAATACGTCAAGTACGTGTTCGCGTACCACGAGATCATCAAGGCGCCGGCGGAGAACTTCGATCCGGACCGCTGCGACGTTTATTACCAGGGGAAGATTTCGCCCGACTTCTACGGCTGGGTGTTCCCGCACGGCAAGACCGCCAGCGTCGGCAGCGGTTCGGCGCATAAGGGGTTCTCGTTGCGCACGTCCGTGAAGGACTTGCGGGCCGAGGCCGGCCTGTCGGGGGCGGAAACCATCCGGGGCGAGGGCGCGCCGATACCGATGCGGCCGATGAAGCGCTGGGACAACGGCAAGGACGTCGTGCTGGCCGGCGATGCGGCGGGCGTGGTGGCTCCGGCTTCGGGCGAGGGAATCTACTACGCGATGGAAGGCGGGCGCTTGGCGGGTGTGGCGGCCGAGGCTTTCCTGGCGACCGGCAATGCCGAGGAGCTGAAGAGCGCCCGTCGCGTGTTCATGAAGGCGCATGGCCGGGTGTTCTGGATCCTCGGCATGATGCAGTGGTTCTGGTATTCCACCGACAAGCGCCGCGAGCGGTTCGTCAGCATCTGTGCCGACAAGGACGTGCAGCGGCTGACCTGGGAGTCCTACATGGAAAAGAAGCTGACGCGAAAAGATCCTCTGGCGCATGTGCGCATCTTCTTCAAGGACGTGGCGCATCTTTTGGGTCTGGTGGACGCGTGACCTGGGCCGTTGTCGTTGCCGTCGTCTGGGGAATCATCGTCGGGGGCGCCGGGGCGGGCCTGACCAATCTGTCGTCGTGGTATCATGACGTGCTGATCAAGCCGTCCTGGCAGCCGCCGGACTGGCTGTTCGGTCCGGCCTGGACGCTGATTTTGGCGCTGGCATCGTGGTCTTTGTATTTGGGGCTGAAGAACGCTCCCGGCTGGGGCAGCCGTGCGCTGATCCTGGGGCTGTTCGCATTGAACGGGGTGGCCAATCTCGGGTGGAGTCCGTTGTTCTTCCGGCTTCAGCGGCCGGACTGGGCGCTGTGGGAGGTTCCGCTGCTGTGGCTGGCGATTCTGGTCCCGATGCTGGTGCTGCGGCCGATATCCGGGACGGCGAGCCTGCTGCTGGTGCCGTATCTGTGCTGGGTGTCGTTCGCGGCGTTCCTGAACTGGACGATTGTGCGGATCAATCCGCCGTTCGGGGCTTGAGGCGGCCGTAGCACAGCGGAAGAGCCTTGAATCTTGTCGCCGGAGCAACCTAATGTGGTCATAGGTGACCACATTGGCCAGAGTCGTCATGTCGACCGTCAGTTTGAAGGATGCCAAGGCGGGCTTCTCCAGCCTGGTCGATGAAGCCGTCAAAGGGCATTTCGTTACGATCACGCGGCACGGCAAACCTGTTGCCGCTCTGGTACCGGTCGAGGCGGCCGAAATCGCCCGCAAGGCGATGGATAAGAAGCGCCCCGGGCTGGTTGCCTACCTCAGAACCTTCCCGGATGAGACGGTCGAGCGTAACCCCGCGCCGTCGCGGACGGCCGATCTGTGAGCGGTTATCTGCTCGATACGAATGTGATTTCGATGCTCTCGCCTGCGCGGGCCGAGGCGTCGCCGGGTTTTCTGGACTGGCTGGACCGCATGGATGCCGGTGGCCGGTTATTCCTGTCTGTCGTCACCATCCATGAGATTGAAAAAGGCATTGCGCTGCTGGAGCACAAGGGTGCGGGAGCCAAAGCGGCGAGCCTTAGGGTCTGGCTCGCGGGGCTGGTCGCGATCTATGACGACAGGATCATCGGCGTCGATGCAATGACCGCCGCGATGGCCGGTCGCCTCGAAGCCAGGGCGGTTGTTGCGGGACATGATCCCGGAATGGCCGATGCCACCATCGCGGGCATTGCGAAAGCCCGGAATGTCACGATTCTCACGCGTAACATCGAACACTTCCAGGTCTTCGGGGTTGACGTGATGTCGCCGGACGAGGCAACGCAATCCGGGTGAGATGCGCCGACCTCGGGACGCTTTGGAGCGCCGAGCGCAGCCGCGAGCCGGTCGCGGAAGCCGTTTGCATTCTTACCCTGCAAGCTAACGGTTCCCGTCGATGGCCACCAGTTGACAACCTGGCTTCCGCCCGGGTCCGGGCTTGACCGAATGGCCGCAAGTGCCGAGATCGGCGCGAACGCCGCTCGTTTCAGCGTTTTCTCCGGCAGGCGTCGTTTCATGCAAACACTTGACGAAATCGCCACCCGGCGGCGCATTCAAAAGGACTCCCACCGCGTGCGCGCGAATGAGGACCCGGCGTGACCCGCACCGCCGCCATCATCGGCGCAGGCCCAGCCGGCCTTATCGCGGCTGAGACCCTGGTCCGCGCCGGCCTGCGTGTCGCAGTCCACGACCACATGCCCTCGCCCGGCCGCAAACTGCTGATGGCTGGCCGCGGCGGGTTGAACCTCACCCATTCCGAACCCTTTGATGTCTACCTGTCGCGCTACGGCACCGCCCGGCTTTGGCTGGAGCCGATCGTCCGGGCCTTTCCGCCGGAGGCGCTGATCGAGTGGTGTCACGGCCTCGGCCAACCGACGTTCATCGGAACCAGCGGGCGGGTGTTTCCGGCCGCGATGAAAGCCTCGCCGTTGCTGCGGGCCTGGCTGCGCCGTCTCGGCGATCTGGACGTGCAACTGCATGCTCGGCACCGCTGGACCGGTTGGGACCCGGATGGCGCTCTCCGCTTCGACACCGGCAAGGCTGAGCGGCCTGACGTGGCCGTGTTGGCGTGTGGGGGCGCCTCCTGGCCGAGGCTCGGCTCCGACGCTGCCTGGGCCGCTCATCTGCCCGGCGCGGTCGCCCCGTTCCGGCCGTCGAACTGCGGCTTCCTGGTGCACTGGTCGCCGCATCTGCGCGAGCGCTTCGCCGGCACGCCGCTGAAGCGCATCGCCATCCGCTTCGGCGGCGACCTCGTCCGCGGCGAGGCGGTGATCACCGCCGCCGGCCTCGAAGGCGGCGCAATCTATTCCCTGTCCGCCCGGCTGCGCGACGCCATCGAAGCCGAGGGTTCCGCGAAGATCGAGATCGATCTCCGCCCCGACCTCAGCCACGCCGCGCTGGCCGATCGGCTGGGCGGGCCGAGGCGGAGCGAGTCGCTGGCGAACACGCTGCGCAAGCAGGCGGGACTGCCGCCGGAATCCATCTGCCTGGTGCAGGAAGCCTTGCATGCGGGCGCTCCATCCGGCGACCTCGCGGCGCTGATCAAGACTCTGCCGTTGCGGCTGACTGCGACCGCCCCGATCGAACGGGCGATCTCCTCGGCTGGCGGGCTGCGGGCCGATGCGTTCGACGCCAGCCTGATGCTGCGCGACCGACCGGGCGTGTTCGCCGCCGGGGAAATGCTGGACTGGGAGGCGCCGACGGGCGGCTATTTGCTGCAAGCCTGCTTCAGCACCGGTGTCGCCGCCGCGAAAGGCGCGCTTGCATGGCTGGATCGCCCCGCCTGAACGGTCCCGCGGGTTGCGTCCGGCGCACGCTTCGTTCAAATCTGCCGCCTGATTCGCACCATTCGGGAGCACCCATGTCCGCCAGCAGGCCGCGCACCCTTTTCGACAAGATCTGGGACAGCCACGTCGTGGAGCGCCTTCCGGACGGCACCTGCATCCTCTACATCGACCGCCACCTCGTGCACGAGGTCACCAGTCCTCAGGCGTTCGAGGGCCTCCGCGCCGCGGGCCGGAAGGTCCGCCGCCCTGATTGCACCATCGCCGTGGCGGACCATAACATCCCGACCGTCGGATCGCGCATTCCGTCGGATATCCGGGAAGAGGACAGCCGCATCCAGGTCGAGACGCTGGAAAGGAATGTCGCCGAATTCGGGGTGCCCTACATCCCGATCCTGGATGTGCGCCAGGGCATCGTGCACATCATTGGCCCGGAACTCGGGCTGTCTTTGCCGGGCACGACGATCGTCTGCGGCGACAGCCATACCTCCACGCATGGCGCGCTGGGCGCGCTGGCGTTCGGCATCGGCACGTCGGAGGTGGAGCATGTGCTCGCCACCCAGACCTTGCTGCAGAACCCGGCGAAGAACATGCAGATCGATGTGTCGGGCACGTTGGGCTTCGGCTGCTCGGCCAAGGACATCGTGCTGGCGATTATCGGCCGGATCACCACGGCCGGCGGCAACGGGCACGTCATCGAATACACCGGCGACACGATCCGGGCGCTGGACATGGCCGGGCGCTGCACGGTCAGCAACATGTCGATCGAGGCCGGCGCGCGGGCCGGGCTGATCGCCCCGGACCAGACGACGTTCGACTATCTGCGCGGGCGGGATTTTGCCCCCAAGGGCGAGGCGTTCGAGCAGGCGGTGGCCTACTGGAAGACGCTGCCGTCCGATCCGGGCGCGCATTTCGACACGGTGGTGAAGCTGGCCGCGGCCGACATCGCGCCGATGGTGACCTGGGGCACGACTCCGGGCGCGGTGGTGCCGGTGACCGGCGTCGTTCCGAACCCCGCCGACGAACCGGACGAGGGTCGGCGGTTCCAGTTGAACCGGATGCTGGAGTACATGGCGCTGAAGCCCGGCCAGGCGCTGCAGGATCTGCCGGTGGACGTGGTGTTCATCGGGTCCTGCACGAACGGGCGGATCGAGGACATCCGCGCCGCCGCCGCGGTGGCTCGCGGCCGTAGGGTGGCCGACGGCGTGCAGGCGCTGGTGGTCCCCGGATCGGGCCTGGTCAAGCGCCAGGCGGAGGAGGAGGGGCTGGACCGCGTGCTGCTGGAGGCCGGGTTCGAGTGGCGCGACCCGTGCTGCTCGATGTGCCTGGGCATGAACCCGGACAAGCTGACCCCGGGCCAGCGCTGCGCCAGCACCTCGAACCGCAACTTCGAGGGGCGGCAGGGGCCGAACGGGCGGACGCATCTGCTGTCGCCTGCGATGGCGGCGGCGGCGGCGGTGACCGGGCGGCTGACCGACGTGCGGCAGTTGGTGTGAGGATGCGTACCGTCATGGCGGGCGAAGGCCCGCCATCCACGCCTTTGCCGCGGCGAGTGAGAGCGGGGCCGCGGATCACAGGATCGCAGGGAGCGCCTGAGGCTCAGCCCGGGTCGCAAGGCGTGGATGGCGGCCCTTCGCCCGCTACGGCGGGGGGACCGCGGCGGCTCTTGCCGGAGCCAGCATGGGCGCCGCAAGTGTCAGAACAGCGTCGGATACAGGTCTTCCCATTCCGGGTTCATCTTCTCTATCAGCCGGACCTTCCAGGCTCGTGGCCAGTCTTTGATGTTCTTTTCTCGGCGGATCGCCGGTACGATCTCATCATGCCGCTCGAACCAAATGAGGCGGTCCAGCCCGTAGCGGCGCGTGAAGCCTTCCACATAGCCGGTCCGATGCTCCCAGGCGCGGCGGACGATGTCGGCGGTCACGCCGACGTACAAAGTCCCATGCTTCCGGTTCGACATGATGTAGACATAACCGCCTTGCATCCCGGTACAAATACAGCACAATCGTTAATGAATTCTAAACCGCTCGCCTCAATGTCGGTTAGTGCCGCCCGTCCCGAAGGCGTGGATGGCGGGCCTTCGCCCGCCATGACGGGGCAGGGGGCAGCGTCAAGCCTCACAGGCCAGGGAACTTCACCATGACCCCCTTCACCACCTTGACCGCCATCGCCGCGCCGATGCCGATGCAGAACATCGATACCGACAAGATCATCCCGGCGCGGTTCCTGAAAACCATCAAGCGCTCCGGCCTCGGCGTCCACCTGTTCGACCCGCTGCGCTTCAACAAGGACGGCTCGGAGAACCCCGACTTCGTGCTCAACCGGGAACCCTACCGCCAGGCGCAGATCATTATCGCGCACGAAAACTTCGGCTGCGGATCGTCCCGTGAGCACGCCCCCTGGGCGCTGCTGGATTTCGGCATCCGCTGCATCATCGCGCCGGACTTCGCAGACATCTTCTACAACAACAGCTTCAAGAACGGCATCCTGCCGATCCGGCTGCCGCGCACGGTGTGCGACCAACTCATTGAAGATTCGAAGCTCGGCGGCAACGCCCGCGTCACCATCGATCTCGCCCGCCAGGTCGTCATCCGCCCCAACGGCGGGGAAATCGGCTTTGACATCGACCCGTTCCGCAAGCATTCGCTGCTGAACGGGCTGGACGATATCGGCCAGACCCTCCAGCACGGCACCCGGATCGACGCCTTCGAAGCGAACAGCCGTCAAGTCCGGGCCTGGATGCCGTCCACCGCCGCCTGAACCGCTCGAAAGTCCCGCCATGTCCGCCAACAAGAAGCTTCTCATCCTGCCCGGTGACGGCATCGGCCCCGAGGTCATGCGCGAGGTCCGCCGCGTCATCGACTGGATGGATCGCCGCCGCGCCGTGACCTTCGACATCTCCGAGGACCATGTCGGCGGCTCCGCCATCGACACCTATGGCGAACCCATCACCGACGCGACGATGGCGAAGGCCCGGGAGGCCGATGCCATCCTGTTCGGCTCCGTCGGCGGCCCGAAATGGGACAAGCTGGGCTTCCAGCTCCGGCCGGAGATCGCCATCCTGCGGCTGCGCAAGGAACTCGACCTGTTCGCCAATTTGCGGCCGGCGACGGTTTGGGAGCCGCTGGTGGACGCCTCCACCCTGAAGGCCGACGTGGTGCGCGGCCTCGACATCATGATCGTCCGCGAAAGCACCGGCGGCATCTACTTCGGGGAGCCACGCGGTGTCGAAACCCTGCCCGACGGACAGAAGCGCGGCTACGACACCGAGACCTACACCACGAACGAGATCGAGCGCGTCGGCCGGGTGGCGTTCGAGTTGGCGCGCAAGCGGCAGAACCGGGTGTGCAGCGTCGAGAAGGCCAACGTGATGCAGTCCGGCCTGTTCTGGCGCCAGACCATCGCCGCCTTGCGCGAACGCGAATTCCCGGATGTCGAACTGTCGCACATGTACGCCGACAACTGCGCCATGCAGTTGGTGCGCAACCCGCGGCAATTCGATGTGATCGTCACATCGAACCTGTTCGGCGACCTGCTGTCGGATCTGGCGTCGATGCTGACCGGCAGTCTGGGCATGCTGCCCTCGGCGACGCTGGGGGCGGTGCAGCCTTCCGGCAAGCGGTATGCGCTGTACGAGCCGATCCATGGCAGCGCGCCTGATATTGCGGGGAAGGGGGTGGCCAACCCGCTCGGGCAGTTGCTGAGCTTTGCGATGCTGCTGCGCTACTCGTTCGGCATGGATGAGGATGCGGCGCTGATCGAGACCGCGTGCGTCAACGTGCTGAAGAACGGACTGCGCACTGCGGACATCATGGCGGCGGGCAGTGCGCGGGTCGGCACCGGGGTGATGGGTGAATCGATCCTGCGGGAGCTGGACAAGCTGTCGGCGTAAGACGTTGTTTTTGAACGGCATCGTGGCTTTGTGCGGTTTCTTTCGACGAAGGGGTTGATACCGGGCGGGGGTTCGGCTACACCCCGCCTCCCACGCGGCGCCCGTAGCTCAATTGGATAGAGCACCAGACTACGAATCTGGGGGTTGGAAGTTCGAGTCTTTCCGGGCGCGCCATTTCTTCGCATCCTCCGCCGCCGGACCGCCTCGGGAGGAGACCGCGATGCCGGATCTGTACGACACCGACTTCTACGCCTGGACGCGGGAACAGGCGGACCTGCTGCGCGCCGGCAAGCTGCCTGACCTCGACGCCGCGCACCTCGCCGAGGAAATCGAGAGCATGGGGCGCAGCGAGCGCAACCAGTTGACCAACCGGCTGGCGGTGCTGCTGGCGCATCTGCTCAAATGGCGGTTCCAACCCGGGCTGCGGGGCAATAGCTGGCGGCTGACGATCCGCGAGCAGCGCCGCCGCGCCGCCCGCGTGCTGGCGCAGAACCCGAGTCTTGCCGCCGTTCTCGACGCCATACTGGCTGACGCCTACGGCGACGCGGTGCTGATGGCTGAACGGGAGACCGGTTTGCCCGAGAGCACTTTTCCGGATGAATGTCCCTGGACGTTCGACCAGGCGATGCAGGACGAATTGAAGGCGGAGTGAAAGGACCAGCCGAACGGGGATGCCGCCCGCGGCTGCGCCCCCCGAGTCGCGCCAGTATCGCGGATATCGCCGTCGCCCGGCGCTTTGATTTGCCGAAATAATTCAAAGCCTGTAAGACTGTTTGAGGTTTTTTCCACGGGACATCGCTACACCCCCCGGAGACAACTGGAAGGCAGTCACCCCATGCGTAAGTTCATCCTCGCAGCCGCCGCCCTCGCTGCCCTGACCGCGCCGGCTTTCGCGCAGCTCAAGCTCAACGTAAACGCCAACGATCCGGTCACTGGCCTGGCGCCGGCCGATTGGGAACAGCTCGTCGGCCACATCCTGAACGCCCAGGCCATCGTCGGAGACCCCGGCGTGCTCGTGGTCTCCTCGCTGCCGGTGCCCGTCACGGTCACCTGTGACAGGTGGGAGCTGGTCGGGCCGAACGTCTACAAGTCGGTGCAGGGGAATCCGGCGGAACTGAAGCCGTTCTCCGTCACGTATATCAAAACCAAGGATTTCGACGGCTACTGCAAGCAAGGCGTGGTCGGGCACTACGGCATCGGCAAGACGATCGTCGGCAAGCTGACCAGCAGCAACGGCTCGTTCACTGAGGCGACGACAATCCTGTTCAGCGGCGACGACAGGAACAAGTGAACTTATTAACCGTCCTCGCCTTGACCGGCGGGGACACCCCCGAAAGGGACAGGCTATGGTACGAACAGTCAAGGTCGGCTGCGCTGTCGCGGCGGCCCTCGTGTCGTTCTGCATCTTCATGCTGGCCAGCATGGCCGGACCGCATCAGCTTGATTTCTTGCTTATCACGGCAGTCTGCGATGGCGTTTTGATCGTTCTGGCCGCAATCTAACGGGGGTGTCGTCCGGAACCACGCTCACGAGCGGTTCTGCCTGCCGGCACTCGGGGTGGCGATCACGGCGCAAAACGTGGTGCTTGACGCCTTGAACCAAGCTCCCCGAGCGGAAACGGAACCTATGATCGTCTGCTCACCGGACAAACGGCCGCGCCCCGGTTCGACCAGGCGATGCAGAACGAACTGAAGGCGGGGTGAACGAATCCGCCGATATCCGGTCCTTATCACACCGATATCCTCCTCTGGTTTGAGCTCCAGGCCGATCGGCAGTGGCGTGTGCGCCGCGGAGGTGACCGCGCACCGGGAGCGTGCGCATTCGCCGGCATGGGATAACACGCACCTGCACCGCGCCAGGAGCTGATCCCTCGATTGTTGCTTGCATGACGGTGCCGCGAGGCAAATATATCCTGGGCCGGAATCTCCGGCATCGGAGTCAGGTCATGGGCAAAGGCGACAAGCAGCACGGCAATCGCGAAGCCAAGAAACCGAAGGCCGACAAGAAAGTCGCGCCACCCGCCTCGACATTCCTCAAACCGCAGCCTGATCCGCGCAAGGCGGGTGCCAAGCCGTCCGCGAAATAGGATCGTTCGGCCGCGCCGTTGCCGCGACACCGGACCCCGCGTAAAATGCCTCATGCGGCGGGGAACCCACCGCCGGACGACAAGCAGCGGCTTGCGCCGCGCGGGGGGAACGCATGTCCACGGTAGCCGCCACGGATTTACGCGACGACGACCGGCAAACCGCGGCCGCCATCCTGGCCCGCCTCGACCGGCTGCCCGCCACGAAGCATGTGTGGCTGATGGTCACGCTGCTTTCCCTTGGCGGCATGTTCGAGTTCTACGACCTGTTCCTCACCGGCTACATCGTCCCCGGGCTGGTCAAGGCGGGCCTGCTGACCGGGGTCTCGCTGGGCATGTTTTCCGGTCCGGCACTGTTCGTGGCCTCCACCTTCTTCGGCCTGTTCATCGGCACGGCCGTGTTCGGCTTCGTCGCCGACAAATACGGGCGGCGGGTCATCTTCACGTTCTCCATGCTGGCGTACTGCGCCGCCACCCTGGTGATGGCGTTCCAGACCACCGGGTTCGGGATCTGCCTGTGGCGGCTGATTGCCGGCATCGGCATCGGGGTCGAGTTGGTCACCATCGACACCTACATCGCCGAACTGGCGCCCAGGCACATGCGCGGGCGCGCCTTCGCCTTCAACCAGTGCGTTCAGTTCGCCGTCGTGCCCGTCGTGGCTCTGCTGGCCTATATCCTGGTGCCGCGGGCGCCTTTGGGTTGGGACGGCTGGCGCTGGGTTGTCGCCATCGGGGCGCTTGGCGCGCTGGCGGTGTGGTTCCTGCGGCGCGGCATCCCTGAAAGCCCTCGCTGGCTGATCACCCATGGCCGGCTGATCGAGGCCGAGGGGATTACCGCGCGGATCGAAGCCAGGGTGCGCTGGGATTTGCGTGGCGAGAGCCTGCCGACGCCCGGCACGCATGATGTGGACGACCTGACGGCGCGCGGCTCGTTCCGCGAGATCTGGCAGCCGCCCTATCGCTCACGCACCATCATGCTGATGGTCTTCCAGTTTTTCCAGACATTCGGCTTCTATGGCTTCGCCGCCTGGGTCCCGACCATCATCGCCCAGCAGGTCGGCATCAATCTGAAGGATAGTCTGCAATACGCCTTCATCATCGCCGTCGCGAACCCGTTCGGGCCGCTGCTGGCCATGAGCTTCGCCGACAGGGTCGAGCGCAAATGGCAGGTGGTCGGCGCCGCTGTCTGCATCGGCACGTTCGGGATGCTGTTCTCCCAGCAATCGACGATGCCGCTGCTGATCCTGTTCGGCGTGCTGATCACGCTGTCGAATAATGTGCTGTCCTACTCATTCCACAGCTACCAATCGGAACTGTTCCCGACCCGCGTGCGTGCCCGCGCTGTCGGCTTCACCTATGCTTTCAGCCGCATCAGCACGGTCTTCGCCAGCTTCATCATCGGCTTCTTCTTTGCGCATTTCAACGGAACGGTCGGAGTGTTCGGGCTGATCGCCTTCGCCATGCTGATGGTGGTGCTTTCGATCGGGATCTTCGGCCCGCGGACACGCAACCTGGCGTTGGAGAAGATCTCGCACTGAGGGTTTTCCCCGCTGGGACGTCGCGGTTGGCACGCGATCGCGGTCGGAATTTCCCGTGCTTTCGCAGTAGCCATCCGTAACCACCGGTCATGCGTGCACCCGGTTGAAATTGTGCTACTGCATCCGCCCTAGCTGCGGAGTTGCGTGATGGATCAAGATGCCCGCGCCGGGGGTTCGGACGGCCGGCTGGCTGGTTTCGCCAGGGGCCGGGTCGTGGTGCTGGCGGGTGCTTGTGTTGCGGCCATCACGGTGGCCGGGGCCGCGTCGATGATGCTGCAGACCCGCGCGTCGGAGATCGAGACCTGGCGCGCCAACATCGCCGCACTGTCCACGACGCTGGCGGAGCATAACGAGCAGGCGGTCAAGGCGGCCGATCTGGTGCTGCAAAGTATTGTCGTTCAGGTGGAAAAGGCCGGCATAGAAGGCGACCCGGACCTGCGCCGGGAGATGGCGACGCGGGCGGTGTTCGACGCCCTGCGCGACAAGATTGCCGGTGTGCCGCAAATCGACGTCGCAACCATCGTCGCCTTCAATGGCGAGGTCATCAATTTCAGCCGGACCTGGCCGGCGCCGGCGATCAACGTGGCCGACCGCGACTATTACAAGGCATTGCATACGCAACCATTTGACGGAGTCTTCCTGAGCGTCCCGGTTCAGAACCGCGGCACCGGAGAATGGACCTTCTTTCTCGCGCGGCAGGTTCGCACCACCAAAGGGCAGCCGATCGGCGCGGTCGTGGTAGGTATCACCAGCACGTTCTTTCAGGACTTCTTCAAGGCGATCAGCCCGTCGGAACACGCCACCATCTCCTTGTTTCGCACTGACGGGATTCTGCTCGCGCGGGATCCGCTTGGATCGGAACGGCTGGGGTCCTCTTTTGCCGGCCGCAACGTGTTTCGTGATGTGCTCGGCACGGGACTGTCTTCCGGCGCGGTCATCGCGGAGGGGCGCCCGCTGCCGGACGGGCGGCACGGTCCGGAACGCATCGTCGCGCCGCGCCGGCTGCAAGGCTTCCCGCTGATCAGCAACATCACCGTCAACGAAGATGCATTTCTCGCCAACTGGCGCAGGAGCTCGCGGTTTTTCGCCGCGCTGACCTTCTGCCTCGTCGGCATTCTGTTGCTGCTGACGTCTTTCCTGGCGCGGCTGTTGCGGCGGCAGAACCGGACGCTGTCGGACCTGACCCGGGCGCAGCGCATCGCCCGGGACGAGGCGGCGGAAAACTCCCGGCTGCTGGACAGTCTGCGCGCCAGCGAGGCCCGGCTGACCGAGAAGTCCCGCGTGTTGGAGATCACGCTCGGCAACATGGACCAGGGCCTCCTGATGGTCACCCCCGACCGCCTGGTGCCGGTATGCAACAGGCGCGCCGTTGAACTGCTCGATCTGCCGCCGGACGTCATGGCAGGCGGCTACAGGTTCGACGACATCCTGGCGCACCAGTTGCGCAGCAACGAGTTCGCCAAGACCAGCGAGGCCTTTGTGGAGACGGTCCGCAAGGGCGGCATCGAGGACCGGCCGGATGTCTATGAGCGCGAACGGCCGGATGGCAGCGTGATCGAAGTGCGCAGCATCCCGCTCGTCGGCGGCGGCGTGGTGCGCACCTATACCGATGTCACCGAGCGGCATCGCAGCGGCAGGCTGCTGCTCGCCGCGAAGGAGCAGGCGGAGGCGGCAAACCAGGCCAAATCCGAATTCCTCGCCAACATGAGCCACGAAATCCGCACGCCGATGAACGGGATCATCGGCATGAACGGCCTGCTGCTGGAAACCGGCCTCACCGAGCAGCAGCGCAAATACGCCGGCATGGCCTACGAGAGCGCCGAGGCGCTGCTGGCCGTGATCAACGACATCCTCGATATCTCCAAGCTCGGCGCAGGAAAGATGGAGCTGGAGGCGCTGGACTTCGACCTGGCCGCGGTTGTCGGGCAGGCGGCCGGGCTGATGAGCGGACCCGCGGCGGACAAGGGGATTGCGCTGAATTCGTTCGTCGATCCGGCTGTTCCGGCGGTGCTGAACGGCGATGCGATGCGGCTGCGGCAGGTGCTGCTCAACCTCGTCAGCAACGGGGTCAAGTTCACCCGCACGGGCGGCGTCACGATCCGGGTGGCGCCGGCCGAACCGGGCACCGCGCCGGCCGAACCGGGCGAGGTGAATGTCCGTTTCCAGGTCACCGACACCGGAACCGGGATCCCCGGGGACCTGATCGATCGGCTGTTTACGAAATTCACCCAGGCCGACAGTTCCGTGACCCGCCGCTACGGCGGCAGCGGTCTGGGTCTGGCGATCTGCCGTCAGCTTGTCGAGTTGATGGGAGGCCGCATCGGCGTTTCCAGCAAACCCGGGGAGGGGTCCTGCTTCTGGTTCGAAATTCCATTCGGCCGCGCCGTGGGATCGGCCGAGATCCGGGCGGCACTCGGGCTGCCGGCGCGGCTGAGCGGGCGCAAGGCGCTGATCGTCGATGACACGCCGATCAACGTGGAAATCCTGGTGCGCCATCTGGATGCGCTCGGGATGGAGGCCAGGTCGGCTCCGGATGGCTTTGAGGCGCTGCGCGCGATCGAAGGGGCCTCGTCAGACGGCGCGCCCTATGCGGTGGTTTTTCTGGACCAGATCATGCCGGCGATCGACGGGCCAACACTGGCCGGGCGTATCCGCGCGCTGCCCGGGGTGGCGCCGGCAATCGTTCTCGTGACGTCCGCCGCGATGGCGTCGCTGAAGGCATGGGGCCACGGGCTGTTTGACGCCGTGCTCGAAAAGCCGATCCGGCGGCGGGAGTTGGTGGCGTGCCTTGGCGGGCTGCTGCCCGGTTCGAACGGTTCGGCGGCGGAGGATGCGCCGGAGCCTGCCCGGGCCCCGAGAGTTCGTCCCGCGGCCGCCCGCCCGCTCAGCCTGCTGGTGGCGGAGGACAACGTGATCAACCAGCGGCTGGTGCAGGCGATGCTGACCCATGCCGGACACTCCGTGCGGATCGCCGACAACGGGGCCGAGGCCGTTGCGGCGGTGCGGAATTGGACGTTCGATGCGGTGCTGATGGATGTGCAGATGCCGCTGCTGGACGGGATCGGGGCGACGCGCCAAATCCGCGACCTGCCGCCGCCGAAGGGTTCCGTGCCGATCATAGCGCTGACCGCCGACGCGATGACCGGGGCGCGGGAATATTATGTCGAAGCCGGGATGGATGATTATTTGTCCAAGCCGATTTCGTCAGCCGCGCTGATGGAGATGCTGGACAGGCTGGTGCGGCGTCAGGTGCCGCGTGAGGCGCGTATCGACGCCCGGCGGGAGTCGGCGATCTGAGCAGTTTACCAAAGCCGATGATTCGCCTCGCGCGATACCACCTGCAATACTATGGCAGCTTGCCGGAGTGTTCACGCGGTGGTCAAGTCCAGCAGGACGCTCGCCGCGATGCGGACCAATCCTCGCGACTGGCGGATCGCCAGCCTTGAGCAGTCGCTTTTGCGGCTGGGGTGAATGTTCGCAAATCAGGCGGCAGCCACGTGATCTTCGAACATCCCGCTGTGGTCGGAGGGCTGTCGGTTCCCGGCGCGCCGGCCCATCAAGACCTCATGTCCGTAGCCCGCCTGAGTTGGTGACCCGCCTCATCTTGTGTCGATGATCGAGGGTCGCACCGGATCGGCCGGTGTGGAGCCTCAGGCACAGGAGACGGGTCATGGAGCAGCCTACACGATTCATCGGCA
>CAINOE010000141.1 GCA_903851415.1 uncultured Rhodopila sp.
AGCTTGGGCTGTTCACCCTTTCAGATGCCCAAGCATCAGCGAGACACTCCCGATGAGGAAACCGGCGACTGGAGAGCCGTGTGCGGGAGATCCGCCAGCACGGTTCGGAGGGCGGGGAGGAAACTTCCCGACCCCTATCGGAACAACGTCAGCGGCCTGATTCGCTTATCCTTGGGCATCGCCTAACGCAGCAAAACAGACGTCTCATACCGGCCCGCGTTGACGCTGACCCTCCGGCACCGGCCCCTCATCGTCATGGTGGCCGGAGGGCCACCATCCACGTCTGTTGTGCAGGCAAAAGGCGTGGATACCGGCATGCGCCGGCATGACGGGCTTGAGCCGTCCGGACGGTGAATGTCATGGCGAAGGCCGGGCCGGGCATCCATGCCTTTGCCTGCGCAAACGAAGACGTGGATGGTGGCGCTTCGGCCACCATGACACCATGTGCTGAGCGAGGAGATGACATGACCCCGCCCGACCGCCTGCGCGCCCTGTTGGCCGAACCCGGCCTGATCGTCATGCCCGCCGTCTGGGACGGACTGACTGCCCGCCTCGCGGCGTCCGCCGGCTTCAAGACCGCGTTCCTGTCCGGCTCCTGCGTGGCGGCGAGCCGGCTGGGCGGTCCCGACCTCGACCTGATTTCCTTCGCCGAAATGTTCGATTCGTTCAACATGGTGCGCGGCGCCGCGCCGGAGACTCTGGTGCTCGCCGACGGCGACCACGGTTACGGCAACGCGATGAACGTGCAGCGCACCGTGCGCGCCTACGGCCGGGCCGGCGCGGCGGCGATCCTGATCGAGGACAAGGTCACCCCGCGCGCGTTGACCGCCGCGGGAAAGCCGTGCCTGCCGCGCGAAGAGGCCCGCATGAAGATCCGCGCCGCGGTGGAAGCCGCGGCGGAGTCCGGCATCCTGGTCCTGGCGCGCACCGATTGCCGGCCGACGCAGGGCATCGATGAGGCGGTGGCGCGCATCGAAATGTACGTGGAGGAAGGCGCCGACATCCTGTTCCTGGACTCTCCCGCCGACGACGCGGACATCCGCCGCGCCATCGCGGCTGCCGGCGGGCGCCCATCCTTCGCCGTGCTGTCGCCCGGCTCGCCCCGCGCGACCCCCTCGCAAACCGAAGCCGCGGCATTTGGTTTCAAAATCGGCACATACCCGACGGGCCTGCTGTCGCCCGCCGCCGCCGGAATGAAAGCCGGCCTGGCGGCGATGGCCGCGGGGGAGGCACAAGCTGCCGGCGCGCTGCCTCCGGCGGAACTGCGGGGGGCATTGGGGTGGGCCGAGTACGATGCGCAGGCGAAGCGGTTTATCGTTTCGGATTAATGGCAGCAGGCCCCGATCGTCGTGGCCCGGCTTGTCCGCGCCACCTGGCGCGGACAAGCCGGGCCGCGACGCCGGTCAATCCAGCAGCCGGTGCAGCGCGGTGTCCGGATCGCGCATGAAACGGTTCATCTCCCGCCAGTGCGGAATGTCCGCCAGCACCCTCCTCGTGATCCCGTCCTCATCGATCCACAGCCGATCGGCTTCGGGGTGGCTGATGAGGATGGGAGAGTGGGTGGCGACCAGCGCCTGCGATCGGCCGTCCTGATGCAGATCGTGCAACAGGCACAGCAGCGCCATCTGCCGCTGCGGCGACAGCCCGGTCTCCGGTTCGTCCAGCAGATACAGCAGCCCCTCGCTGGCATCCACCCGCGCGGTCAGCAGCGACAGCACGCCCTCGCCGCGGCTTTGCTCGTCGGCCAGCCGCCATTCGCCCGTGGTTGCCATCGGCAGCCGCCCGGCCCGCGCCATCGTTTCAGCAAAGCGGTCAGCCCGCAGGAACAGCCCCTTCGGACGCCGCCCGGCGAACGTCACATCGACCGCGTCGGAGATCGCCGTCGCCTCCCGCTCATCATCCGTTTCGGCGTAGCTGCGGCCGCCGCCCGGGCGGATCGCGCAGCGCGCCGCAATCGCCTCCAGCAAGGTGGTCTTGCCGGAACCGTTCTCGCCGATGATGAATGTCAGCGGCGCGTGAAGCTGCACGGAAACCGGCCCGTGGCGGAGGAAGGGCAGGCGCTCGATCCGGTCGCCGCCACGCGCCGGATCGACGCGGAAGCCGCGTAGGAGCAGGGCGCGTTTCAAGCGATCATCCGGGTGGCGCGGAGCATCCCCGAGTCCTGGCACAAAATCTCAACCGCTTCACCCTCAATCGTCGGAGATCAACCGGGCCGGGCGTCTCCCCGGATCATGGCTCAGCATGCGCTATGCCAATCCTCCCTGCTCGTTCACCCCGGCGGCCGGTTGCGGGTGCCGGTGCGCGCGAACAGCTCGATCGCTGCCTGCCCGTGCGACACGCCGGCCAATCGGCCGCTTCGCCGTCGCCGCCCTGTGTCCGCCGGGCCACAGTTGCCGTCCGGTTGCCAAGCCGCCGCCGCGGCGCCACAGTCCGGCCGAAAGCCAGTCATATCACCACCCGGGCACGCGGAATCCGCCGCGCGTTAACCTCGTATTAGCGTTTGTCTGCCATGCAGCCGCACCACCTCCGCATTTGCGCCTTGCGTTTACCCCCGCCCCCTCCTTTATGTTGCACCGCACCATGACAATTCCCCGTCTCGCCTCAGTCGCCCGATTCGATCCGTCGAATCTGTTCCGCCCCGCCTCGATCGCGGTCGTCGGGCTGCAATCGGAGGCCAGCGCCAAGATGCTGGCCAACCTGGCCGTCGGCGGGTACAAGGGCGAAATCCACACGCTGAACAGCATTGCGGCGCTTCCCGAGGGCATCAACCTCACCCTGCTCGCCCTGCCGAACGATGAAATCGGCGCCGCCATGGCGGTGATGGCCGCCCGGAACTGCTTCGCCGCCATCATCCCCGGTGAGGCCGAAAACATCCGCGAGCATGCAACGCGCACCGGCGTCCGCGCCCTCGGCCCGCATTCCTTCGGCCTCGCGGTGCCGAAGCTCGGCCTGAACGCCACCCGCTCGCACATCCAGCCGCCGCCCGGCCGGCTCGCGCTGGTCTCGCAATCCTCCGCCATCAGCCGCGCCGTCATCGACTGGGCCGAGCCGAACGGGGTCGGCTTCAGCCACATCGTCGGTGTCGGCAACAACCACGACATCGGCTACGGCATGGTGCTGGATTGGCTGTCGCGCGACCCGGACACCGGCGCCATCCTGCTCGATGTCCGCCGCATCAAGAATCACCGCCTCTTCCTGTCCGCTGCCCGCGCCGCCGCCAAGCTGCGCCCGGTGGTGGCGATCCGCGCCGGCCTGCGGATGATGAATGCCGATGGCGGCGCGGATCTGGCGTTCGAGGCGGCGCTGCGGCGCGCCGGGGTGCTGTGCGTCAACCGGCTCGAGGATCTGCTGGCGGCGGCCGAGACGCTGTCGCGCGCCCGCCCGGTGCGCTGCGACAATCTGGCGATCGTCAGCACCGCCATTGGACCCGGGCGCCTCGCGCGCGACGCCGTGCTGCGCGCCGGCCTCGATCTGTGCGACGATCAGACGATCAGCGAGCATGTGCCGGCGGACGAACTGGCCCCCACGGCGTTTCGTCTCGCCGCCCGCCCGGATGTCGGCGGCGTGCTGGTGATGCATGCCCCGACCGGTCCGCGCGATGACGCCACCATCGCCAGCCTGACCGGAAAGCATCCGGAACAGCGCGCGCCGGTCTTGTTCTGCGTGCTGGGCGAAAGCACCGGGGCGCTGCACCGGGCCAGGCTGATCCGCGCCGGATTGCCGGTGTTCGCGACCCCCGACCAGGCGGTGCGCGGCTTCGAGCACCTGGTGCAGGACCGCCGCAACCGCGCCGCGGCGCGCGAATTGCCGCCTGCCAAGGTGATGACGGTGGCGCCCGACAGCGCCTGGGTCAGGCGCATCTTCAAGCGGGTCCGCGCCGAAGGCCGCCTGGCGCTGACGCAGGACGAGGCGCTGAACGTGCTGTCCGCCTATGGCATTCCGATCGTGCCGACGCGCGTGGTGTCCGGTCCGGCCGACGCCGCCGCGGCGGCCGATCTTGTTGGCTACCCGGCGGTGGTGAAGATACGCGACACCGCCCGTCCGGGAACCCGGCCGGCGGGCGGCCTGGTGCTCGATCTGCTGGACGCGCCGCATGTCGCGACTGCCGCGCAGCTTCTGGCCGCCCGGATGCCCGCCGGCGAGCAGGATCAGCGTGCCCTGCTGGTGCAGCGGCAGGCGGCGCGGGCGCGGGAACTGGCGATCCGCGTCTCGGACGGCGAGGGCTTCGGCCCGACGATCTCCTTCGGCTCCGGCGGCACCGCGCCGAACCCGCATGACCGCGCCGTCGATCTGCCGCCGCTGAACCTGCCGCTGGCCGATGCGCTGATCCGCCGCTGCCGCAGCGGGGCGATGCTGGAGCGCGCCTTGCGCGACCGCCCGGCCGGAAGCACCGAGGCGGTGGCCGGGACCCTGGTCCGGATCAGCCAGTTGATCCTGGATTTCCCCGAGATCAAGGTGCTCGATCTGCCGTCGCTGTTCGCGGACCCGAATGGCGTGATGGCGGCGGACGCCTGGGTGCAGTTGCGCGACCTCGATGAGGTGCCGCCGCCGCTGGCGATTGCCCCGTATCCGCAGGAACTGGTGACCTGCGGCGTCATCGGCGGGGAGAGCATGACGATCCGCCCGATACGGCCCGAGGACGCCGAGGCTCATGCCGCCTTCTTCAGCCGGCTGTCGCCGCAGGACGTGCGCTACCGCTTCTTCAGCGCGATCCGTGAATTGTCGCGCGAGCAGATCGCCCGGCTGACGCAGGTCGATTACGACCGGGAGATGGCCTTCGTGGCCGTGCGCGACACCACCGGTGAGACCGTCGGCGTTGTGCGGCTGGTATGCGAGCCGAACGGACGCACCGCCGAGTTCGCGGTGATCGTGCAGGCGGACATGAAGGGCCGCGGCCTGGCGACGAGCCTGATGAACCGGGTCATCGACTGGGCGCGGACGAAGGGTTTGAGCGAGGTGACCGGCCAGATCCTGGCGGACAACACCGCCATGCTGGCATTCATCCGGCACATGGGCTTCTCCGTCCGCCGGATGCCGGACGATCCCGAGGTGATGGAGTCGCGGCTGGAACTGGCGGTCGGGGCCGGTGCGGCGGATGGTCTCGTGACCGCCTGAGGCACGGACGCCGCGGGTTGCATGAGACGAACCCGCTCAGAGATCGACGCACCACCAGCCAGGTGTCGTCATGGCGCGGCTTGTCCGGGCCGCCTATCGCGGCACGTGCTTGCATAGAGCATTTTCAGGCTGACTGGAATCGTGGCGATGACCCTAGTCGTCATGGCCCGGCTTGTCCGGGCCACCTATCGCGGCAGGGTGCTGGTATAGGTGGCCCGGACAAGCCGGGCCATGAGTGCGTCCGTGAGGACGCTTTGTCAGCACGGTGCAAGTCCGTGTCCGGGTTGGTCGCAGCCCGG
>CAINOE010000142.1 GCA_903851415.1 uncultured Rhodopila sp.
AAGCAGGGCCATGACGGAGGACGCTATCCGCCGCCGCGGCTGATCGCGTGCCAGCGCATCATGCGCAGCCGCCCTTCCTTCACCAGCCGCCAGCGCAGCAGCCACCGCTCCGCCTCCGCGACAAGCTGCGCGGCGTTGGCGCGGTCGGGCCGGGTGCCGCGCAGATCCCTCACCACGGTCCGCCAGCCCTGCACCACCTGCCCGATATGCCGCTCCGAGATGTCCTCGGCGATGCGGACATCCATCCCGACGCGCCCCAGCATGCGGGTCACCGCCACCGGGAGCTGAAGCCCCGCCGGGTCCCGCCGCTCCAGCGCCGCCCATCGCGCCAGGCCGGGGTGGTTCGGATCCAGCTTCTCCTCGGCCACCAGGTCCGTCATCACCAATTGCCCGGACGGCTTGAGCGCCCGCGCCAGCCCATCGAGTATCGGCTCGGCCTGCACGCCAATCAGCGGCTCCAGCGCGACGCAATGATGGTATTTGCGGCTTTCGAAAACCGGCTTGTCCGGTTGCCACGGCGCCATGCTGACCTTGCGCCCCAATTGCGCGCGGGCGATCAGGAGGTGCGCCGCGTCCACCAGCTCCGGCTCGTTCTCCAGCGCGGCGACCCAGGCGCCGAATTCCCGGGTGATCGCGCAGGCTGCCCCGCCGGCGCCGCCGCCGACGAGCAGCAGGCTGTGCGCCGGGGACGGCCCGAGCGTCCGGGTCAGCCGCAGCGCTTCGCCCTCGCCGCCCGGCATGCCGAAGCCCTCGCCCCACAGCGCATCGGCCAGCGCGATCCGCTCGCGCGGCCAGGGGGTGCAGGGGTGGGTGCGCGGGTGAGCCTCGGCCACCCGCGAAACGGGCGCAGCCGCCGCCGGCCCAGCGGGCGCCGCGTGCGATCGTCCGAACCAGCTTGCAAACGCCGACGCCAGCATTTTTCCAGCCTCCGGTCGTGGAGACTAGCGCGGGAACCTTACCAAAACCTTTACGGGACGCCCCGCGGCGGCCCTTGCCACCCCGGGGGCAGCCGTTATTTTGCCAAGCGGACGAAACGCCCCGGGGAAACCAACAATGATCGCCATGAACCGCCGCACCGTTCTCGCCGGGGCCGCGCTACCGCTGTTCGCCATCCGCACCCGCCCGGCCCGCGCGGCTGATTTCAGCCTGAAGCTGGCGAACAACTCCCCCGCCACGCATCCGCAGAGCGTGCGCCAGCAGGAGGCTGCTGACCGGATCAAGGCCGCGACCAACGGCGCGGTGGAGCTCCAGGTGTTCCCGAACAACCAGTTGGGAGGGGATACGGATACACTGTCGCAGTTGCGCTCCGGCGCGGTCGATTTCTTCACCTTGTCCGGCCTGATCCTGTCCACCCTGGTGCCGCCCGCCTCGATCAACGGCGTCGGCTTCGCCTTCAAGGACTACGACACGGTCTGGAAAGCCATGGACGGCCGCCTCGGCGCCTATGTCCGTGGCGAAATCGGCAAGCGCGGCCTGATCGCCATGGAGAAGATGTGGGACAACGGGTTCCGCCAGATCACCAGCTCCACCCATCCGATCGCCCAGCCGGCGGACCTGAAGGGCTTCAAGATCCGCGTCCCGGTGTCGCCGCTGTGGACCAGCATGTTCCAGGCGCTCGGCGCCTCGCCGATCAGCATCAATTTCTCGGAAGTTTATTCGGCGCTTCAGACGAACATCGCCGAAGGACAGGAGAACCCGCTGACCCTGATCCAGATCTCCAGGCTGTACGAAGTGCAGAAATACGTCTCGCTGACCAGCCATATGTGGGACGGCTTCTGGATGCTGGCGAACAAGGGAAATTTCGCCGCGCTGCCGCCGGATGCGCAGGCCATCGTGACCAGGGAGCTGAACCGCTCCGCGCTGGACGAGCGCGCCGACATCGCCAAACTGAATGGCTCAGTCGCCGACGACCTGAAGTCCAAGGGGCTGGTCTTCGTCGAAGTGGACAAGCCCGCTTTCCGGGACGCCCTGAAATCGGCCGGCTTCTACGCCGACTGGAAGAAGAAATACGGCAATGAGGCATGGGGCATCCTGGAGTTCGAAGCCGGCGCCCTGTCCTGATGGCACGCGCCGAGGCGGTGCTGCGCCTCGTCGCCGAAGTGCCGGCGGCGCTCCTGGTATTGGCCGAGATCGGCGTGCTGTTTGCCGGCGTGACCGCCCGCTACGTCTTCCACGCGCCGCTGGTGTGGACCGACGAACTGGCCTCGATCCTGTTCCTCTGGCTGGCAATGCTGGGCAGCGTGATCGCCTTGCAGCGCTCGGAGCATATGCGGCTGACCGCCGTCGTCGCCGGGATGCCGCCGGCGGGGCGGGCGCGGACGGATGCGCTGGCCTCCGCCGCGGTCGCGGTGTTCCTGGTGATGATCGTGCCGTCGGCCTGGACCTACGCCTCCGACGAGTGGTTCATCGAGACCCCGGCGCTGGGCATCCATAATACGTTCCGGGCGATGGCGATCCCGGTGGGCGCGGCGCTGATGGCGGTGACCGCGCTGACGCGGCTGCTGCGGCGGGACGCGCTGTTCGGCGTGGCCGCGGTGCTGGCCCTCGCGGTGGTGCTGCATTTTGCCGGGCCGTTTTTGAAAGCGTTCGGCAACTGGAACCTCGTGCTGTTCTTCGTCGTGCTGCTCGGCGCGGCGGTGCTGCTGTCCGTCCCCATCGGCTTTGCCTTCGGGCTGGCGACGCTGGCCTATCTCGCGACGCTGACCCGCACCCCGCTGACCGTCGTCGTCTCCCGCATGGACGAGGGCATGAGTTCGCTGATCCTGCTGGCGGTGCCGCTGTTCGTCTTCCTCGGCCTGCTGATCGAGATGACCGGGATGGCGCGGGCGATGGTGGCGTTCCTGTCGGCGTTGCTCGGGCATGTGCGGGGCGGCCTGTCCTATGTGCTGCTGGGCGCGATGTACCTGGTCTCCGGCATTTCAGGGTCCAAGGCGGCCGACATGGCGGCGGTGGCGCCGGTGCTGTTCCCGGAAATGAAGCGGCGCGGCTTCCATGAGGGCGAGCTGGTGTCGCTGCTGTCCGCCTCCGGCGCGATGAGCGAGACGATCCCGCCGTCGCTGGTGCTGATCACCATAGGCTCGGTCACCGGGGTTTCCATCGCGGCGCTGTTCACCGGCGGGCTGATGCCGGCCCTGGTGCTGGCGGCGGGGCTGGCCGCGGTCGCGCGCTGGCGCGGCCGGGGCGAAAACCTGAGCGGCGTGGTCCGCCCTTCGTGGCCGAGCATCGGCAGGGCCTTCATCGTCGCCGTTCCCGCGCTGATATTGCCATTCGTCATCCGTACTGCGGTGATCCAGGGCGTCGCCACCGCGACCGAGGTCTCCACCATCGGAATCGTCTACGCCGCGATCGTCGGCATCCTGGTGTATCGCCGGTTCCCGTTGCGCCGGCTGTATCCGATGCTGGTGGAAACGGCGGCGCTGTCCGGCGCCATCCTGCTGATCATCGGCACCGCGACCGGGATGGCCTGGGCGCTGACGCAGTCCGGATTTTCCCGCCAACTCGCGGCGGCGATGACCTCGATGCCCGGCGGCGCGGCGGGATTCCTGGCGGTTTCCATCGTGGCGTTCGTCGTGCTCGGCAGCGTGCTTGAGGGCATACCCGCCATCGTCCTGTTCGGGCCGCTGCTGTTCCCCTCCGCCCGGCTGGTGGGGATCCACGAGGTCCACTATGCGATGGTGGTGATCCTGGCGATGGGCATCGGCCTGTTCGCGCCACCGTTCGGGGTGGGGTATTACGCGGCCTGCGCCATCGGCAGGGTTGCTCCGGACGCGGCGATGCGGCGGATCTGGCCGTATCTGGCGGCGGTGCTGGCGGGGCTGGTGATGGTGGCGGCAGTGCCCTGGTTCAGCATCGGCTTTCTATAGGGGTTTGCGGTCCGGGTTCAGCGAGGCGCGGGCGGAGCGGATCGCGCGGCCGAGCAGAACACCTGCGACCTGCCCGGCGGAGGGCCGAACCCCGGCCGGGCGATGGCGTCCGCCAGGTCGCGGACCATCTCCCATTCTTCCGGGGTCAAGGTCACCTTGCGCGGCTCGGCCCCCGGCAGCCCGGGACGCCCGCCGGGGGAGCGCAGGCGGTTGGCGACCTCGGCACGGATGGCATACCAGGAGATCGGCGACCCGCCCTGCGCCGGGGCGTCGATGACCTCGGACGCGCCCAGCGCCGCCGCGATATCCGCGGCATCGATGCGCGGTTTCGCCGCATCGGCGAGGGCAACAAGCGGCTTGGTGGCATCGGTCAGAACAATCCGGCCGGTCATAAGCTTGTCCGTCATACGCAGTCGAAATGCCTGATCTTGTACAGCCGATCGGCGAACTCGAGGACGACTTCGCCTTGCCCGGTCTCCCGGCCGAGCCGATTGCGTCCTTAGTTAGATACTGAGCGACCGCCGGCGCGGTCAGGGACGTTCGCGGCTGACCAGATGCCCGATTTGATCGGTCAGCGAATCGCACAGATAATCGATCGCCTGCCCGGTCTTTTGCCGCGCCATGACCTGCGGGCAAAGCTTGTCGAGCGCGGAAAGATCGCCGAAGATGACCTTCACCGGCACCGAGTTATCGAGCTGGAACGAGACGGTTGCCCCGCACTGCGTACACGTTACTTCCATCAAATAGATTCCTTGCGCGTCATGCCAGACACTTGTCCGGAATGCGCGAGTGTCGCCCGGACAACGGATGCGCACAAGACCACGTGAGCGGAACGCCGGCCGAGGCAATCCGGCGCCTCGGCGAAACGCTTACGGCGCTGCGTCCGGCCCCTCGATCACCGTCCCGGTATACGGCTCGATATAGACCAGGTGATCGTGGACCTCCTTCACGCCCGGCGTGTTCTCCACCACGACGCGGATCGCATGGCGCTCCGGCTCGTTGGTGATGGTGCCCCAGATATCGGCAATCCCCTTGGCAACCGTCACGTTCAGGGTGGTTGTCGGCGCCCAGGATTGCTTCTCCAGCGTATCCAGGATCGCGGTGCGGATCGCCGTGTCATCGTTGCGCACCGGCTCCGCCCCGCGCACCCGGCCGAGCAGCGCCCTCAGCAAATCGGCCCGGCTGACCACGCCGATGACGCGGTTGTCCCTGGTCACCGGCACCCGCTTGATGCGCAGCTTCTCCATCGTCGCCACCACCGTCTCCAGCGGCGCGTCGTCGGCGACGCTGATCACGTCCCGCGTCATCACGTCGCGCACATGCCGCCCGTGCGCGCGGGTGAAATCGGCCGCCTGCCGCGCCGGAGACACCAGCAGCTTCAGCCACCACGGCCGCCCCCGCTCGGTGCCGAGTTCGTCGCGCCGCAGCAGGTCGCCCTCGGTCACGACGCCGGCCAGGTCGCCGGCGGCATCGACCACGAACAGGCCGGAGATGCGGTGCGACAGCATCATGTTGACAGCGTCCACGATGGTCGCCTCCGGCGCGATCGAGATCACGTTCCGGGTCATCACATCGGCGACGATCATCGCACCCCCTATCGCGCGCCGCCTGATCGGCGCCGGCCAAGCCTACGCCCAATCGTTGCGGCGGTCAGCCCCGTCCCCCGGACACCCCGTCCCCTTGGGCCCGTCCCCCGGGCCCGGCCCTATGACAGAACGCGCCGCGTGACCTAGACTGCTTCACGCATGAATGGGGACAGAGCATGGGTCCGCTTGTAACGACGGAATGGCTGGCCGGGGCGCTGGGCACGCCCGGCCTGATTGTGTTCGACGCGACGAAGTATCTTCCCAACGAGCCGAAGGACGGCAAGGCCGAGTATTTGCGCGCCCACATCCCGGGCGCGCGTTTCTTCGACATCGACCTGGTGGCCGATACGGACACCGACCTGCCGCATATGGTCCCCACGCCGGGCCGTTTCGCCAAACTCATGAGCGAACTGGGCGTCAGCAACGATTCGCGCGTGGTATTTTACGACCAGAAGGGTCTGGCCTCGGCGGCGCGCGGCTGGTGGCTGATGAGTCTGTTCGGCCACGACGAGGCCGCGGTGCTGGATGGCGGCCTGCCGAAATGGACCGCCGAACGCCGCCCCATCGGCGACGGGCAGGGCGCCGCGCCGCCGCCCGGGTCGTTCGTGCCCGATTTCCGGGCGCGCCAGTTGCGCGGCATCGGCGACATCCTGCGCAATGTGCTCAGCCGGCAGGAGCTGGTGCTGGACGCCCGCGCCGCCGGCCGCTTCACCGGCGCGGTGCCGGAGCCGCGGGCGGGAATGCGCAGCGGCCACATCCCGGGGTCCGCCAATGTGCCCTACACCGATCTGCTGCACGCCGACGGCACCTTCCGCGCCGCCGGCGAAGTGCGGGCGCGGCTGGAGGCCGCGGGGGTGGACGGCAAAAAGCCGGTTGTCACAAGCTGCGGCTCCGGCGTATCGGCGTGCATCCTGACCCTGGGACTGCGCCTCGCCGGCTTTCCGGAGGGGGCGGTGTATGACGGGTCCTGGTCGGAATGGGGCGGGCGCGCCGAGACGCCGGTTGAGGTGGGCTGAGAATGACTGAGGATAAACGGAAGCGCGGCTTCCGCACGACGCTGTCCCATATCGGGCGGATCACCAAGAACGAGCACGGCTTCGTCAACCCGCCGCTGCTGCGCGGCTCCACCGTGCTGGTGCCGACGGTGGCCGAGCGCAAGGCGATGGGCGCGCGGCGCGGCGAACAGGTGCTGACCTACGGCACCGGCGGGTCCTCCACGCACTGGGCGCTGGAGGATGCGATGGCGGCTATCGAGGGCGGCACGCGCTGCTATATCGTCTCGACCGGGTTGGCTGCGATCACCACGCCGCTGCTGGCCTGGCTGGGATCGGGCGACCATCTGCTGATGCCGGACCATGTCTACGGGCCGGCGCGGTCGTTCGCGTCGGGGCTGCTGCGGCAATACGGGGTGGAGACGACGTATTATCCGCCGGAGGTCGATGAGGCGGGGATGGCGGCGCTGCTGCGGCCGAACACCAGGGTGGTGTTCACGGAAAGCCCCGGCAGCCACACGTTCGAGGTGCAGGACGTGCCGGCGATCGCCCGCGCCGCGCATGCCGGCGGGGCCAAGGTGATGATGGACAACACCTGGGGCATCCATCATTTCCAGCCGTTCACGCATGGGGTGGACATCTCGATCCAGGCGGCGACCAAGTATCCGGCGGGCCATTCCGACGTGCTGATCGGCGCGATCACGGTGAACAACCAGGCCGACTGGATGGTGCTGCACAATGCCGGCCGCGCGCTGGGGCAGTATGCAAGTCCGGACGATTGCTGGCTGACGTTGCGGGGGATACGCACGCTGGCGGTGCGGCTGCAGGCTCAGATGGAGTCGGCGCTGCAGGTGGCGCACTGGTTGCGGCAGCAGCCGGAGGTGGCGCAGGTGCTGCATCCGGCCTTGCCGGGCGCTCCGGGGCACGCGCTGTGGCGGCGCGATTTCACCGGGGCGTGCAGCTTGTTCGGGGTGGAGTTCAAGCCGCATTTTTCCGCCGCCGCAACGCACCGGTTCGTCGAGTCGCTGGCGCTGTTCGGGATTGGCGCGTCTTGGGGCGGGTATGAGAGTCTTGCAATTCCGACCACAGGGTTCATTACCCGCACGGCGGGGACCGGACAGTTCGCCGGTCCGGTGGTGCGGATCCATATCGGGCTGGAGGACGTGGATGATTTGATCGCCGATTTGCGGCAGGGGATCGAGCAGATGCGGGCGTTCGAGTAGGGGCGGCTTGGTAATGGCAGCGGGGACAAAGACCGATTACGCGGTCGTTCGAGATGAATCCGGCTGGCCCGGCCGGTCGATCATGCGCAGTTTCGTAAAACAGCCATATCGAAGGCGAGCGTCAGAATTGCCCGCTTGGGGTGGAAAGCGGACGCAGGACACCGGCGCGCTCAATGGCCGCTTGGCGCCCTGGTTGGTCGCATCAGCGGATGGTCCGACGTCTTCAGAGCGGACAAATTACCGCATGCATCGGTTGGTCGGTCTCGTAACGGCGATGCCTTGCAGCCGCTTCAACCCAAGCATCGGCAGAACGCACCCCGCCTGCTGTCGACCAACATACTATACTGTGGTCTCCCCTATCGATGATCCCTTGCCGGGCTGGTTTATCTGTCAAGACGCAGTGCAGTCACTCCAGCCCTCAACCTCCACGCAAAAGTGTAGTGCAGCCTCAGCCAATATTGTCGGCTGGAGCTTTGTTTCGCATAATTCGTTACCAGCCAACCTGACACCAAATTTACAACAAAAAGATTCGAAATGCCAACCTTGGACGCAAAAATTCAGAGTTTGGGCGGGTTCAAGGCTCGAAACCGCAACACCGATCAGGTTTCCATATTCGTCGAATACCGGTCCCCCGCTATTTCCAGGCTGGATAGCGGCAGAAATTTGAAATTGATGCCGCTCGATCCCGACCTCGGAACTTATTCGTCCCTCGGTCATATTAAGTGAATGCGGTAAATCGGCTCGCAGAGGAAAGCCGAATGCGTAAACACGCTCGCCTAGTCTAGGGGGCATCCAACTACGTGTTGGGCGGACCTTTTTCTCTCGAATTCGAATTACATCCGCAATCGGGCCACGTGGCTCAATTTTTAATATTGCCAAGTCCACGCTTGGATCGATAGCGACTACAGACGCGCGCTGCCGATAAAGGCCGCGCGTCACGGAGACATAGTCTACATCTTCTATGATGTGCGCCGCTGTCCCGATCAGGCCACCATCGCCTAACAGAAACCCCGAACCTGACGAAACTAGGTATTTATCGGGAAAGGCGTTCCTGTCGTCGATTACGGTTGGGACGTCCTCGACGGACATCAGGACGCCTGTATGATGATGCCCGGTGTGCGCATGCCAGAGGCGCCCCTTTAGCTTGACGCCGTGTCCTCGAAGCTGGGGAAGAGCATCGACATCCCGAGTCGCGATCTGGACTCGGTCGATATAGTCCTCTGCTATGCTTTCGTAATTCCCGTCATACCTCTGCCCGTCACCCTCAACACAGATTGGTTCATCAAGCGCCAAAATGATGGCGTGCTCGATTGCATCAGTACTAGGTGATGCACCGTAGTTGGGCCTTCCGAAAAAAAAGTCGGTGTAAACCTGACCGTAAAGGGTCACGGTTGGATCATTGTATCGCATTCTCGTTGGTTGCGGGGCCATAGGAGCTAGTTTATGAATCTTTCATGGATCTTGCAAGTTATTCAAGCTGGTGACGCCGTTAGCATCGCACGCCCGGTCCGCCGCTGTAATTGCCGAAACCTTCCAGTCCGCTTCCGGCCGTTTGCTGTCAACCTGCCTCGATGTTCGATTAGCACCAACGCCGTTCCCACCACGTCGCGATGCCTGCTCACGTGAGTCCATACCAGGCACCCCGACCGGCACCGTGCAGCGTGAGATGCCCACCATTCGCCAGAGCCTTCATATGATCCTTGATCGTGGACCGGCTCTGACCGGTCACCATCACCGCTTCGGCGATCGTCACCCGCCCACGCTCTCGTGCGAATTCGAGAATCCGGGCCGATAGCACCGGCAGATCACCCAGGATCAGCATCTCACGTTCAATCTTGCGCTCCAGGCGCTGTTTCTGCTGGTGCAGGGCGCCCAAAAAATAATCGAGCCAAGGTTCCCAATCGGGCTCGGCTGTGCGGATCGTCCCCTGGGTCCGCCGAAGCGCCAGGTAGTATCCCTCCTTGCTCTGCTCGATCACGCTTTCCAGTGAACTATAGGGCACATAAGAGTATCCGGCCCGCAGCAGCATCAACGTCGTCAATACCCGAGACAGGCGACCGTTGCCGTCCTGGAAAGGGTGGATCTCCAGGAATACCACAATAAACACAGCGATCACGAGCAGCGGGTGGAGCACCTTGCTGTCCAGGGCTTCAATCAGCCAGGCAGTCAACTCTTCCATCAACCGCGGCGTCTCGAACGGCGTCGCGGTGGCAAAGACGATGCCCAGGCTGTTGCCTTCCTCGTCGAAAGCTTCGACGTGATTCGCGATGGTCTTGTAAGCGCCACGGTGGCGCTCGTCTTTCGGCGAATGGACCAGGAGATCCCGATGGAGCTGCCGGATATGGTTCTCATTCACCGGAATGTTGGCCCAGTGCTCGAAAACCGTCTCCATCACGTCAGCGTAGCCGGCGACCTCCTGCTCGTCCCGCGTGGCGAAAGACCGGAGCTGCAGGTTGGACAAAAGCTTCTCGATCTCGAGATTGCTGAGCCTTGCCCCCTCGATCCGCGTCGATGAGCCGATGCTCTCAATTGTTGCGACGCGACGAAGGCTTGTGAGCCGATCCGGGGCGATGCGGCCGATGGCACGCCAGGCGCCCTTGAACTCGTCGATCTCGGCGATCAGCGACAGGATGCGCGGCGTGATCCGCAGGGCCGCGACAGCCGACACGATCGCCATTTTTCCATCCGATTCCATCCAATCAGAATGGACACCCTAACCTCCGTTTGTCCACCCATTTCCATCCGATTGACCCGGGTCGGCTGGTAGGGTGCCGCCAGCAAAGGCCGCTGCTTCGCATGAAGCTCGATTTTGCAACTCAGTAAGAGTAGTTGGCCGACACCTCTCAGGTGAAACGCGACACCAAAACGCTGGCATCAGGAAACGCCCGCGGCGCCAGCACCCCATCCCGACCGACATCCGCCTTCGACAGATAACCCTCCGCCGACGGCTCCCGATAGACGGTCACCACCCGCTGCTCCAGATCGATCACCCAAACCTCGGGGATGCCCGCCCGGGCATAGCGCGGGATCTTGCGCCGCTTGTCGTCACGCAGGGTGCTGTCCGCCAGTTCGGCAATCAGAAGGATCTCCGCCGGGACGGGATGGCGGTCCCAATAGCCGCCCTCGCGCGGCACAACGACTGCCACGTCCGGCAGCGGGTCGTTCCTGTCGTCGAGGCGCACCGGGTTCTGAGCGCGCACCCGCGCCCGGCCGGCAAGGGCGACACGCAGGGCGTCCGCCAGCTCTTCAACCGCTTCGGCATGCCTCGGGTTGATGGGAGCCATCTGGTAAATCACACCGTCCAGAAGCTCGACGCGCTCGTCCGGCCGGAACACGCCAGCCTCGGCCATGCGGTAGAACTCCGTGACCGTGAACAGCCGCTGGCCATCCTCAAGGGGCCGCCCTGGCGCCGAAGCCGCACCGCCATCCGCCATGGTCTCCTCCGTCGCCCTATCGCGGAATCGATAGCACATCTCGGGCCAACCGCCGCTTCAAAATCCGAGACAACCCGTCTCCACCTCTATCAGGACCCTGCCGCGACAGGTGGCCCGGACAATACCCCGGACAAGCCGGGGCAGGGCCATGACGATCAGGCGCTAATGCCCGTAAACCACCCCCGGCAGCCACAGCGTCAGCGCCGGCACATACGTAATGATACCCAGCACCATCAGCAGCAGCACCAAAAACGGCAGCACCCCCCGGATCACCTCCCCAATCGGCGCATCCGAGATCGTCGCCAGCACATACAGGTTCAACCCGACCGGCGGGTGGATCAGCGCAATCTCCATGTTATGCGTGAAAATGATCGAGAAATGCACCGGATCGACCCCCAGCGGGATCAGCGCCGGCGCCAGGATCGGGATCACCAGCAGCAGCGCCGCCACCACCTCCAGGAAGCAGCCCAGCACCAGCAGCAGCACGTTGATCGACAGCAGGAACGCCCATGTCGGCAGGTTATGCGCCAATACCCACGTGACCAGCTTCGCCGGCACCCCGGACTCCGTCATCCAATGCCCGAACGCCAGCGCCGTCGCGACGATCAGCATGATCGTCCCGGCGCTGCGCAGCGCATCGGCGATCACCGACAGCGTCTGCACAAGCCGGAACCCCCGATAGAACACCAGGCTGACCAGCAGCGCCGCCGCCGCCGCCAAAGCCGCCGCCTCCGTCACCGTGACGATGCCGCCATAGATGCCCACCAGCACCACCCCCGGCACCGCCAGCGCCGGCAGCGCCCGCACCGTCACCCCCATCCGCTGCGCCAGCGGCAGCGAGGGTTCCCGCGGGAAGTTGCGGCGGCGCGCGTCATACCAGACCCAGGCGAAGAACGCCGCCGCCTGCAGCAGCCCGGGCAGGATGCCGGCCAGGAACAGCCGAGGCACCGACTGCTCCGCCACGATGCCATACAGGATCAGCGCCAGGCTGGGCGGGATGACGATGCCGATGGTGCCCGACGCGCCGATGACGCCCAAAGCAAACGACCGCGGATAGCCCTTCTCGATCATCGCCGGCAGCAGGATCGTCCCCATCGCCAGCGCCGTCGCCACGGATGACCCGCAGATCGCCGCGAACAGCGTGCAGGCGGTCACCGTCACCAGCCCGAGCGAGCCGCGCACCCCCCCAAGCCACGCCGCCGAGACATCCACCAGCGCCTTCGCCACCCCGCCCTGGCGCATGAACGCCGCCGCCATCACGAACAGCGGCAGCGACATCAGCGTGGGCGAGTTCAACTGGTCGATGATCACCTGCGCCAGGCCAATCATCGGCTCGCCCGACACCCCATACAGCACCGCCGTGCACGCCCCGAGCACCAGGAAGATCGGCATTCCGGCAGCCAGCAGGCCGAAGAACATCAGCAGGAACAGGAACGGTCCCACCCGTCAGCGGTCCCGCGGCGCGCCGGGGCGGAGCGGCAGGTCGTGCTCGGCGATCGCATGCCCGGCCGCCATCGTCTTCGGGTCGAAGCGGAACAGGTAGCGATGCAGCCGGATCAGGTAGCGCAGCGACATCAAAACGCCGCCCGCCGGCAGCGACGCGTAATAGATCCACATCGGGAACCGCAGCCCGCTGGAGCTGGTCTCCTCCAGCAGCCGCGAGGTATCGACGATCTGCCACCCGTACCAGACCATGCCGCCGCAAAACACCAGCGCGACGACGCAGTTGAACGCCTCCAGCCAGCGCTGCCCGGCAGGCGGCACCAGCCGCAGGATCAGGTCCGGCCGCACATGCCCGTCGGTGCGGACAAGCTGGCTGGAGATGATCATCACCGCCCAGACGATCAGGTAGACGATGACCTCCTCGGCCCAGGAGATCGCCATTGCCGGGAAGAAATACCGGCCGATGACCTGAACCAGGCCGACGAACATCGCCAGCGCGCCGAGGATGCCGGCCAGCGTCCGCTCGATCGTGTCCCAGATCGTGTCCGGGCGGGCCGCCACCGTCAAACCGACCCGTTGACGGACTCCTCCGACGTCCGGACGATATCCGGCGACAGCCTGGCATCCCTGACCAGCGAGGCGACCTCCGCCTGCAACCGCTTGCGGGTGGCGGTGAGGATCTCCTCCGCCGGATCGACGACGGTGATGCCGTTGTCTTCCATCAGCCTGCGCGCCCGCGCCTCGGCGGCGTAGGCATTGCTGCGGTAGGTTGAAATGTTGGAAATCCAGAGCTGGCCCATCAGGGCCTGCACGTCGGGCGTCAGCTTCGCCCAGAAAGCCTGGCTGATCATCGGGATGTATTGCGCGGCGTATTGATGGTCCTCATACGAATAGCGGACCCCCGCGTCCCACAGCTTGGCGGTGGCGCAGCTTTCATGCGCGGTCACCAGGCCGTCGAACGTGCCCTGCGACAGCGCCAGCGCCACGTTCGGCCAGGCCGTGGTGTTCGGGATGCCGCCGAAGAAGGCGATGCGCCAGCTTATCCCGGCCCCGCCCGGGCTGCGGATCTTCAGGCCCCTGATGTCGTCGATCGTGTTGAGCGGCTTGCGGGTGGAGTACCAGTTGTGGAAGCCCAGATCGAGCCACGGGCCGATGACCTTGACGCGCAGCTTGCCTTCGAGCTGGCGGGCGACCAGCTCCCCGGGCTTGCCGTCGGAGGCGCGCTCGGTCACGTCGATGCGGTGGCCGTAGAAGACGGGAAGCTGGCAGAAATCCGCGTCCGGCACGATGCCGGTCTGCGTCCAGTCGCCCGGCGCCGCCATGTCGATCTGCCCCTGGAGCAGCGCCTTGGCCACATTCAAATCGGCGTACAATTGTCCGGAGTGGAACACCTCGCTGGTGACCTGGCCGCCGGTGGCGTCCTCAACCTTCCGGAGGTAATCCACGATCGACAGGTTGCGGACATGCGATGGCGCGGTATCGAGGGAGCAGCGCAGCTTCAGCGGCTGCTCGCCGCGGGCGTAGTGCAGAATGCCGAACGATCCGGCTACCGCAACGGCCGAGCGTCCGAACGCCCGGCGAGACAAGCCTTGCCGCATGGGTCCACCTTCCAGGCGCCTCGTTGATCGAAGCGGCTGGACTGTTGGCTTATATGGTTCGTATACGTCAAGAGCTTTGCAGTTTTCGACATGCGAAGGGCGCCCTGAGGCGCCCTTGGAAGTTTCGACCAGCATCCGCTCGGCGTTCGCCTTGGCCTCCGTTTTCGGGGCACGCAACTGATGTTGCGCCGGGAGGTGCTGTTGCAGCCGGTGTCACCTCGTTGAAGCGACAGTAACAGGTTTGCAGCAATGCGCAAGGGGGGTCGGGCGATGGAATCGGAGACGTCGGACGCGCAAGCACGTTGCCGCCGATACCGCGTCCGAAACGCGGTTGAGCCGTTGCTGCCGCATGAATGCCTGCATTCGAGGCGGCAGTCGTTGCGTTTGGGCCGTCGCCGCCACGCGGGCTGCTGATGCCGGGGAACCGGACGGGTCCTTCTCTGGACACGCTTTACCGGCACTTTCGGCGGCTTCGCCTGGAATGGCGGAAGCAGACGCAGGATTATGTCCGCTGATCGTTGTCAGCCTTCTCCAAAGCCTCAACCGGCCGCCGTTCCACCTTAAGGGTCCACCAGCCTTTGGTGACAACCTGCATGTCCGGAACCCGCCGCACGACACTCGGGCCGAGGGCCTCATGTCCGCTCGGGGCCTCAGGCTTACTCCCGGAAGACACGGTTCGCTGCGCTGACACGCCACGGCCCTGATCAGTTGGTTTTGGCAACATAGGTGACCGCAACCGTGCCCGCAGGTGCCGGCATTGCAAGCACCGATGCGAGGGTTGCCAGCCCGGCCACCGACCGCCAAAGCGCCCTGCGCCGATTGATACGGCGATTATTATGCGTGGCGGTCGCATATTGCCTCGCGAGCGCTACCTCAGGGCGACAAGTGCATCGACCGGCTCCTGCTGCCCATCGGCTCTACCCTGGTTTTCGTCTTGATCCAGGCCTTCGGCATAGCTCATTCGGCAACCGTCAGCAGAAGTTGCGCGCAGTGCGGGCCGCCCCCTGTCGGCCCCGCGAAATCGCGCTAAACTCCTCCCGGCATCATGAAAAACAGGAGGAATGTCATGACCAGTCCGTACTCAGGAGCATGCTTTTGCGGCTCGGTCGAAATTCGTGTCACCGGCAAGCCGAACGCGATGGGCTATTGCCACTGCCGATCGTGCCGATCCTGGTCGGGCGGGCCGGTGAATGCGTTCAGTTTGTGGCCGGTGGAGGCGGTCGAGGTGGTGAAGGGCGCGGAGCACATAGGCACCTGCGACAGGACGGACATGAGCCACCGGCAGTTCTGCCGCCTGTGCGGCGGCCACCTGATGACGCGGCATCCGCCGCTGAACATGATCGACGTGTTCTCCGCCACGATTCCGGGCCTGGCGTTCGTGCCCGAGGTGCACGTCAACTACGCCGAGACGGTGCTGCCGATGCGCGACGGGCTGCCGAAGCTGAAGGATTTTCCCGCGGAGTTCGGCGGCTCCGGCGAGGTCGTTCCGGAGTAGATCGGCACACCGTCATCTCCCCGTCATGGCCCGGCTTGGTCGGGGCCACCGCCGCAAGCCCGTGCCGCGACAGGTGGCCCGGACCAACCCGGGCCGTGACGATCGCGGCTAAAGCCCGGCCGGAGGCGCGAAGCACTGCACCAGGCCCTTGTACAGCCACAGGATCGGGCTGCCGGTCGGGTTGGCGCCGGGCACGATCTTCTCGTCCGGCACCACCACCCAGTGATCCGGCTGGTCCGGGAAGTGATTCGGCGTGACATGCGCCCGCCAGTGGGTGCGCCGGACGTCGTCGTCATCGATCATCGTCACCAGGTCGGCCTCCACCGGGCGGCCGTCGCCGATATCGCAGCAGGCGTTGTTGTGCTGGTCGCTGCGGGTGGTGATCCAGCTCTGGTAGGGCGCCATGATCTGCCCGTCCTCGCTGCCCGGCGCGGGCGGCGAGGCGGCCGCGCCATGCGCCAGGGCCGCCGCCGCGGCCAGAACGAGGCGTAAGCCGCGGCTCATGCCGGGCAAGACTTCATGCGAACGGCCTCCGTCCTTCAATGCCGCAAAGCGCCACTGTCCGTCGCCGGTTGGACTTGCGGATGCCCGACCCGCGCCGGCGAGCACGAGAACGCCGGTACCCGGCATCGGTAGCCTGTACCCGCCGGTGGCATCGTGCAACAACCGCGTGACCCGCGGTGCCGCATAGCCTGAAAATGTCCGGGCGGAGTTGATGAAGGCGATACGTGCGGCATCCCATGTCGCCTCACCAGCTTGATGATCAGCTTACCGAACATAAGTCCGGGAAACCGGATTACGGCATCATACACTATGTTCGGGCGACCCCGGCTCATCCTGTAAGGCGATCATGGCCCGTTCGTCCCCCCGGAGCGCTCAGCGCTATCCGCTCACGGCGACCCCTGGAACCGAGGCGAACGTCCGGCTGCTGCGTGAGTTGTTCCGGCATGGCGGCCAAACGTCCGCGCCGCATCTGGCCGCTCGGACCGGACTCGCCAGGGCGGGCGTCCGGGCAGGCCTTGCCGCGCTCGAAGGCATGGGCATCGTTGCCTCGGCGCGAACCGGCCGAACCCATTTATACAACGCCTGTGCGGATCACCCGCTGTCAGCGTGCCTCGCCGCGCTGTTCGAGGCTGAGGAGGCGCGGTTCACGGCCATCCGCGATACGGTTCGCTCCGCCGCGGCCGGCAGCGGGGCGGACGTGATCGCGGCATGGATATACGGCAGCGTCGCCCGCGGTGAGGATCGGCCGAACAGCGACGTGGGCATCGCCGTTGTCGCCGCACCCGCCCAGCGCGCCCGCGTGCTGGACCCCACGCGGGCGGCGCTGGTCGCTCCCGCGGCGACCTTGGGCTTCGTTCCTTCAGTCATCGGCCTCGATCGCGGCGACCTTCGACGATTGGCCCGCGAACACGATCCCTGGTGGCGCGGCGTCGTTGCGGATGCGATCGTTCTTGCCGGCCCGCGTCCGGATGAATTGGCGGCCCGGTTGCGCGGCGAGGCTGCGGCGGCTTGACCCGCAAGGTGCCGGCCAAGACGGTGATTTCATGAGGGGCGGCCGCGCGTCGCGCACGCCTGTCTGAAGGCCGCGCGCACCGAAGCGGCGGTGGCGGAAGACGGCGATGTCGGCAATCCGATCATGTCGCCGCAACCTCATGGCTGGCCACGCCCGGCCGATGCCCGTATATCCTCCGCCCGTTCCATATCCGGGCCTGCCGATTTCATGATCTCCATGTTCCGCCGCTTCTCCGAGTCCTGGATCGCACGCATCTTCTTCGTGGTGATGGCGCTCTCCTTCGTCGGCTGGGGCATCAGCAGCGACCTGTTCCGCCTGATGGGGCCGCCGAGCTGGGTCGCCAAAATCGGCGGCCAGAGCATCGAGATCCCGGCCTTCCAGTCCGAGTTCCAGCGCGCCATGGCGCAGGCCACCCGCGACCAGCCGCCCGGCCAGGAGGCCTCCGCCGCAGTCAGGCGCCAGGTCGGCCAGCAGACGCTGGAACGCCTGGTC
Organism: uncultured Rhodopila sp.; assembly: GCA_903851415.1. Lineage (GTDB taxonomy): Bacteria > Pseudomonadota > Alphaproteobacteria > Acetobacterales > Acetobacteraceae > Rhodopila. The sequence continues at coordinate 17,643 of CAINOE010000142.1, forward strand.
GCCCAGGCGGCGCTCGGGGTGGAGCTGAGCAACCTGCGCATCGTCACCCCGGACGATGCCGTCGCCGCGGTGGCCCGCTCGATGCCCGCGTTCCAGGGCCGCGACGGCCAGTTCAGCAAGGCCCAGTTCGACAGCGTGCTGCGCAACAACGGCTACACCGAGGCCCGCTTCCTCGCCCAGCTTCGCACCGACATCGCGCAGCGCCAGCTTCTGACCTCGGTCAGCGCCGGGGTGCAGGCGCCCGCCGCGGAAGTGACGCCGCTGTACGAGTCCGAATTCGAGAAGCGCTCCGCGGACACCGCCTTCTTCCCGCTGGCCGCGGCGCCGGAGCCGGCAACCCCGGACCAGGCCACGCTGCAGCGCTGGTACGACAACCACCCGGACAGCTACGCCACGCCGGAATACCGCCGCATCAAGGCGATCGAGCTGTCGCCGCAATCCGTCGCCTCCGACGTCGCCATCACCGGCGACGAGCTGCACGCCGCCTATGACGAGCACAAATCGCAATACGTCACCCCGGGCAAGCGCTCGGCCCAGATCCTCTCCGTCCCCGACGAGGCGAAGGCGCTCGACCTCGCCGACAGGTGGCGCGCCGGGGCGGATTGGGCGGCGATGCAGGAGGCGGCGAAGGCGGCGGGTGCCGTGGCGATCGTCCAGGATGACGGCACGGAGGTGCAGTTCCCCGACCCCGATCTGGCGCGGGCGGTGTTCTCCGGGCCGGAGGGCAGCGTGTCGGCGCCGGTAAAGGGCGCGCTCGGCTGGTTCGTGGTCAAGGTGACGCATATCGTGCCGGGCGCGGAGACCACGTTCGAGCAGGCGAAGGACTCGCTGCGGGCGCAGGTGCTCGCCGGCAAGGCGGCCGACGTGATCTATGACCGGGCCAACAAGATCGACCAGTTGCTGGGCAACGGCACCAGCCTGGACGACATGCCCGGCGACCTCGGCCTGATCGGTGTCGCCGGGACAATGGATGCCAAGGGCGACACACAGGACGGCACCCCGGCGCCGATACCGGGGCCGCCGGAGCTGAAGGCGGCGATCGTCGCGGCGGCGTTCCAGGCCCGCCAGGGCGACGTGCCGCGGCTGACGGAGGTGCAGACTCCGAGTACTGGCGGCTCCGCCTACTACGCGCTGTCGCTGGAAAGCGTGATCCCGCCCGGCGAGAAGCCGTTCGAGGCGGTGAAGGACAAGGTCGCGGAGGACTGGAAGCAGGACCAGCGGCGCCGAACTGAGGAAAAGGCGGCCACGGCGATGATGACCGCGGTGCAGGGCGGCAAGTCCTTTTCCGATGCGGCGACAACCGCCGGGGTGACGCCGCGGCTCAGCCCGCTGGTGACCCGCAACCAGGGCAACCCGGCGCTCCCCGCCGATCTGCAGCGCATCATGTTCGGGTTGAAGAAGGGCGAGGCGACGATGGTGGAGACGCCGGAAGGCTTCATGGTGGCGCAACTGGCTGAAATCGTGAAGCCGGATGCGGGCGCCGACAAAACCGGCTACGATGAGGCCCGCACGGCGGTGACCCGGTCCATCGGCAGCGACGTGGAAACGGTCTTCATCGACGCGGTGCGGCAGCGGGCCAGGCCGCAATTCAACAAGCAGGCCTTCGATAGCGTCGTCCAGGCACAGCAATAGAGAGAGTCATGAACGTGTCCGTAACCCCCGGTTTCGCCGCTTTCCGCCTCGCCTATGAAGCAGGGCGCGGCAGCCTGGTGTGGCGCAAGACCGTTGCAGACCTGGAAACCCCGGTCGCGGCGTTCCTCAAGCTGGCGCACGGCCAGCCGAACTCCTTCCTGCTGGAAAGCGTCGAGGGCGGCGCGGCGCGCGGGCGCTACTCCGTCATCGGCATGTACCCCGATCTGATCTGGCGCTGCCGGAACGGCGTCGCCTCGGTGAACCGGCACGCCTTGTCGGCGCCGCATGCCTTCGTGCAGGAGGCTCGCCCGCCGCTGGAGAGCCTGCGCGCGCTGGTCAACGAAACGCAACTCGAGGTGCCGCCGCATCTGCCGCCGATGTCGGGCGGCCTCGTCGGCTACCTGGGCTACGACATGGTGCGGCAGATGGAGCTGCTGCCGGAGAAGAACCTCGACACCATCGGCGTGCCGGAGGGGATCATGGTGCGCCCCACCCTGTTTGCCATCTTCGACAACGTCAACGACGAGCTGACCCTGGTCACGCCGGCCTATCCGGCGGGGGATGTCTCGGTGGAGCGGGCCTGGCTGCGGGCGGACCAGCGGCTGACCGCGGCGGAGGCGGCGCTGGAGCGCCCCCTGCCCTTCCAGCCGCCGCCGGTGATGCTGCCCGACCCGCCGGCGCCGGGGTCCAACATGACGAAGGAGCAGTTCATCGAGGGCGTGGCGCGGTGCAAGGAATACATCGCCGCCGGGGACGCGTTCCAGATCGTCCTGTCGCAGCGGTTTTCGGTGCCGTTCGCGCTGCCGCCGCTGTCGCTGTATCGCGCGCTGCGGCGGATCAATCCCGCACCCTTCCTGTTCTTCCTCGATTTCGGCGGGTTCTCGATCGTCGGGTCCTCGCCGGAGGTGCTGGTGCGGCTGCGTGACGGCACGGTGACGATCCGGCCGTTGGCGGGCACGCGGAAGCGCGGGGCGACCCGGGAGGAGGACCAGGCGCTGGAAGTCGAGCTGCTGGCGGACCCGAAGGAGCGGGCGGAGCACCTGATGCTGGTGGACCTGGGCCGCAACGATGTCGGGCGGGTGTCGGAAGTCGGGACGGTCAAGGTGACGGAGAGCTTCGTCGTGGAGCGGTTCAGCCATGTGATGCATATCTCCTCCAACGTCGAGGGTCGGTTGCGCGACGGGTTGGACGCGCTGGACGCCCTGGCGGCGGGGTTCCCGGCGGGGACGCTGTCGGGCGCGCCGAAAGTCCGCGCCATGGAAATCATCGAAGAGCTCGAACCCGATCGGCGCGGCATTTACGCCGGTTGCATCGGGTACTTCGCGGCGAACGGAACGATGGACACCTGCATCGGGCTGCGCACGGCGCTGGTCAAGGACGGCGTGATGTATGTCCAGGCCGGCGCCGGGATCGTTGCGGATTCCGTGGCCGAGACGGAGTTCGAGGAGACGCGGCAGAAGGCTCGCGCACTGGTGCGGGCGGCGGAGGAGGCGGTGCGGTTCGCGGCCGGCAAGGCCGGGGGGAATGCCGCGGTGTAGGATGGCGGCTCGCCCGGTCCGGCCGGTTCGGATCAGGTTGGCCTGGCTGTCCCGACCCGGCGGGAATCCCCGGGCAGCAGCGGGCGAAGATCGCGGAAGAGGCCGCCCGGACGAACAACGGCGGAGCGCCGCCCCGCCGTTTCCGTCCTTGTTCTGACCTGACGCTCACCAGGTCAGGATGGTAGCCAAGATGACCTGCTGCGACTGGGCGTCCTGGGTCGAGCCGTTGTAGCCGAGGCTGTTGGTGGCGAAGTTCCAGCCGCTCTGATGGCGATAGGAGTACTGGTATTCGGCGGCGAGCTGGACGCCCGGGGCGAGCTTGTAGGCGCCGCCGAAAGCGAACTCATACTCGTGGCGCTGCGTCGCGCCGGTCAACTGCACCGCGCCCTGGCTCCAGATGTCGCCGAACTCGATGCCCGCGGTAATCGGACCATAGGCGTAAGTGAGGCCCGGCAGAATCGCGTTCAGGTTCGGCGCGCCGGTGGGCCGCAGGCCCGACTGGCCGTTCGCCGCGCCGCCGACATAGTCGACGGCGAAGGTGAAGTTGGCGGCCGTGATGGCGGTGCCGGCCGAGTAGTAGGCCAGGTTGTCATACCGGATGTTGCTCGTGGTGGCGCCGGCGACGCCCGCGCGGATCTGGGCCGGCGTGAAGTACGGCCCGGTCGTCAGGTTTTCCTTTTGCGCGGTCTGGGCGAAGCCATACGCCTTGAAATCGACCGCGCCGAAGAGTTGCTGATACCGCACGCCGCCGCCGACCTGATTATAGAAGCGGGTGGCGTCGTTGCCGGAGGTGACGCTGATGCAGTTCGGGCCGGCCTGGTTGCAGGTCGCGGTCTGCAGCGGACTGGAGCCGACCGAGTTCGTGAAGGCGTTGCCGGCGTTGGGCGCATACTGCACGCCGGCGTCGAAGCCGTAGTACTGCGGCGAGAGATAGACGATCTTGTTGTTGGCGACGTCCGCGCCGGTCTGGCTGAGCCAGACGAACGGCGGCTGCGCGCCGCTCGGACCATATCCGCCGGTACCCCCGCCGTTGAAGTTGCCGATACCTGCGTCCCACAACTGGCTGGTGAATATGCCGTTGTCGAACAGGCTGAGCACGCCGGCGCCCTGACCAAGCCGGACGATGCCGGCCTGGTCCGAGGCGAGGTAGGTGAAGGCCGCGCGAACCCAGAGGGTCTGCGCGGACGCATTCGCACTCGGGCCGGTGAAGGCGCCGGTCGGGCCGCCATTCGTGGTGCCCGTGGTGCCGGCGTAGAAGTTCTCGCGGATTTCCACCGCGGCGCCATAGCGCAGGCCGTTCGCGGCGACGCCGTCGAAGGCCGGATACAGGCGGGCGTAGCTGCCGATGCCGACCGGGTTCAGCTTGTAGCCGTTCGGGCTGCCGAGCGGATAGGCTTTGCTGGCGCCGTTCGACCCGGTGTTCAGGCTGGAGAACGTGCCGGCGATATCCGCCTCCACGCGGCCGTTCAGGCGGATCACGATGGTGCCCGGCGCCGGCACCGCATTGACGTTCGGCGCGTAGATGGTGCTCAGCGGGCCGGCGGACGCGCCGCCGGACGGGGTGTTGGCGATGCCCCAGGAATTGTTGTTGTTGAAAGTCGCCGGGCCGGCGCCGTACGGCGCCACGAGCTGGCCTTGCGACGGGTTCGGGGGTGTCTGGGCAGACGCCAGATCACTGGTGGCCACCACGATGGCAGCGCCGGCCATGAGAACATTACGCATACGGACCATCCTTGTTACGTCGGTCGTATAGACAGCGACAGTGCCATACCGACGATCTCTGTCGAACTTGACGGCAGCGATGATGATGGTAATTATACGTTCATGCAAGCGTATTTGTGCGTTTAACGATTCTGGATAGGAGTATCTGGTGAACTACAAATAACCCAACGGTTGCGCGGCCTCCGCCGGCGCCCGCGCGGCGGCGCAGCTCCACCAGGGCCGTCATGATCCGCGCGAACCGCGCGGAACGATCCGTCTCGGTCAGTAGCGGGGACGTTGCGCCGGACGACCGGGTCGCGATGGCGCATAAGCCGGATATCACCGGCGAGCCGGACGGTCTTCGTGCGTCGCCCTGCTACCATCCGGTTTGATACGAATACGCAGTGGTATCGCGTCCGGAGGCGCGCGCGGGTCGGCGCGTTCCACGCCCGGCCGGCTGAGGTTGAGATCAACGAAATGCCGTGGCGGCCAACCCGGCAGGAATACTGAACGGAGGGACGGGACGATGCCCCATGTGATAAGCCGGACATCCTCGGCAAGCCGGACAGTCTCTACAAGAAGCCCGGATAGGATCCTCTTTAAGGCGTCCCGGCGCGCCCGCATGGCCAGGACGGGGCGTCCGGCCGCCCCGTCCTCAGGCGCGGTCTAGAAGTCCCGCCACAAGATGGCGGACGCGGTGCCTTCGTCCTGGAACACCTGGACGATCTGGTTGAGATTGGTGACCGGGAGATTGTTGACGACGACCTCATAGACAAGGTGCCTGCCGCTCTTTGTCGCGATGTAGCCGGCGAAGGCCTGGCCCTTCAGCACGGTTCCGGAGCCGGAACTTGCCGGGCCGGCGTAGGTGCCGGTTTTGGCGCGCACCTGCCCGGCTGCCCCGGCAAGCCCGGGGTCAGACTCGAAGCCGGTAATATTGCCAAGCGACCCGTCCACACCAAGGATGGGCAGCGCGTCGAAGACGGCCGGGAATGTCGGGCGCTGGCGCAACTGCTTCAGCATCGTGATGACTGCCTGGCTGGTGGCGAGGGTTTCACCGCCGCCGGAACCGTCAACGAAACGGAATTGGTCGCCGGCCACGCCATAGGTGGACGGCAGGATGCGGCGTTCCACGGCAAGCGCGTCGTCCATATTGCTGACGCCTTGCGTCAGTCCGAACAGCATCAGGCTGGTATCGGCCCCGATGTTGTAGCTGACTTTCAGGATCAGCTTCATGGTGTCCGAATAGGGAATCCCTGTCAGCTCGGCGCGTTTCCGGAGCTTCCTGTATGACTGGGGGTCCGGCAGCGCATCGGCCCGGTTCGGGGCGACGCTGGCGGCGGCCACGGACACGCCCTCGGCTTCGAGCGCTTCGATGAACACGGTGCGGGCGTAGTTCGAGGGCTCGACGATCCGGAAATTCTGCACCAGCGGGAATGCGTTGGTGAACATCGGCTTGAAGTCCATCGGCAGGTCGCCCGTGATCGCCGCCGAACAGCGGGGCTGGCCGATGCATTGCGGCAGTTCCGGGTCCAAGGTCAGCGTGTAGTCCGAACCCGCCGCACCCGTCAGCAGCTTGTTCTTGATGCGCAATGCCGCGGAGAGCGGCCTGATTGCAACCTCCGCCCGCTTGCCGGGGGCGCCGGGGGTGATCGAGGCGTCAACCACATCGTCGTTGACGAAAATCGGCCGGATGTAGAACTGGTCTCGGAAGTAGTATGGCTGGAACAGGCGATCATCGATGACGACATCGCCGTTGATCGCGGTAATGCCTTGCTGCGCGACCTGCCGGGCGAGCGCCTTGTATCCCGCGAGCGGATCGGGCGCTGCCAGGACCGCGTTGCCCAGCGAGTCGGCTTCGTTATGGTCGAAGTCGGGGACCGCGATTGTTCCGTCCGGGTTGGTGCGTCCGCCCATCGTCAGGTCGCCCGACGCGACGAGCACGAGGTTGCCGTGCAGGACGCCGTCGCTGCCGATGTCTCCGAGCTGGAAAACCGGGGTGTTGTAGCGATGCTCGGGGCCGATCTGGTTGACCAGTTCGCCGATGGAAAAGATTTTGCGGACGGAGCCGATGTATAATTGGCAGTCCTGCTGAAGGTCGATCAAGGTCTCGCCGGTGTCGAGATCATCGACTCGCAGGCCCCAGATGGCGCCGTTGTAGAACGGGCTGTTGAATATGGCCTGGATGTCAGCGGGAACGTTTTGATGATCGATGACGCACCGGGTCTGGGCGCGGGTGGCGGAGGTTGTCAAAACAACTGCACATAGCGCGATTGCCGTCGTTTCTACCGCTTTTCGGCGTATTGATGGCCAGAGTCGCAGGAATTTACCGTGGTTCGATTGCATCGCAAGACCTCCCCCCAATAGATCGGAGTATCGAATGCTCCGACGTCACGTGTTGCAGCAAGCGTGAGAGCGGCACCACTCGATACTGCCGGGTACGCTGGCTATGCTGCGAGGCTAACAGACGGGGTGGGTTTGGCCAGCGCGGTTACGCTTGCCGCTTGTCATTCTATCGCGAGCGGAACGGGGCGAGGCCAGTCGTTTGGCGGGAGCGCCCCATGTCACGCCGCTTCGGCGGCGGCGGAGACCATATCGGCCGCTTCCTTGGTCAGGGCCATGATCCGCGCCATTTCCTTCCACCGCTCGTCCGGCGGCACATCGTTGAGATCGGCCGTGAACGCCCGAGTGACCGCGGTCATCGCATCGGAGAGGGCGGCATCAGGCTGACCCGCCGGGTCCGGGCGTTCGGCGGCGGGGGCGGGTGGCGTCGCGGGCGCCGGAGCGGGGGGTTCGGCCGCGGGCGCCGTGGCGGCGGGCGGCTGCTCCGGCTCGGGCGCCCGGGCGGCGGCCTGGATGCGGGCGTTGGCGTCGCGCACCATCCGCTCGGCTTCGGCGACCGCGGCTTCGACGGAGATGTCGGTTTCGTCGCCGGCACGGCTTTCCCGGTCCAGCAGGCGGCGGTTGCGCTCGCCCGCGCGGTCGAGGCTGTTGGCGTTGCCGCGCAGCCGGAGGGCGAGCGGCATGGACACGTCCTCATACATCGAGAGGCTGAGGGAGCTGAGTGTCGCGATGTCGAAGGCGATGATCTTGGCGGCGGTGAACAGGCTGAGGCGGTTGGTGATGCGGTATTCGTTCAGGGTTTGGGCCGCTGCCGTGTAGGCGAGGCGGATGTCGCCCTCGGTGGACCAGAGGAACATTGGCGCGAGGAGGGCGAGGATGAGGTTGGCGAGGTTGTTGGCGGCGGGTTCGGGTGCGGCCATGGGGTGTTCCTCCGGGGTGCGGTTTGGGAATGTTGCCCTAGGTTGTGGGTCTTGTCAAGTATATTTTCCTTTGCATGTGTTGTGGGGGATGGTGTTCCCGGGTTCGGGGCCGCCCCGCGTCCGCGGCTTCAGCCGAGGTGCCCCTTTTTCGTTCAGCCGGACTCTAGCGTTGCCTGGTACGGACCTTTGCGGGCGCGCGCGCAATCCGGGGCTGGCGGCGCTGGAAGAACCGTTTCCCCCTGAACGGCGCCGGTGACCGCAAATCGGCAGCAGATGGCGTCCACATACCCGTCAACTGCTTGAATTCCTTGCCCGGCTTCCGCCCCCGCACATCGGCGGCAAGATCGGCAGACGGGTGCCTTGTCTTGCAGAATCTGCCCATGTTATCATGCCTCTGTCAAAAACCGGAGATCGGCAGGCAGCGGTGGCGGACGAAACCCCGGCTCGGATCGAACCATGCCTGCTGGATACGAGCAGTGCCGAGATCGTCGATCTCGTGGCCTCGCTGTCCGGCGCGGTGCATCGCCTCGGCGCCCGCCTGCATCCGCGTTCGGCGGCGAGCCTGGCAGAACTGGTGCGGGTGATGAACTGCACCTATTCCAATCTGATCGAGGGCCATAACGCGACGCCGCGTGAGATCGAGCGCGCGCTGGCGAATGAGTTCGATGCCGCCGGGGAGCGCCGCAGCCTTCAGATCGAGGCCCGCGCGCATATCCGGCTGCAACGGGAGATCGACCGGCGCCACGCGGCCGGCGACCTGCCCGAGCCTGCGTCGGTAGCCTTCATCCGCTGGCTGCATCGATCCTTCTATGCGGATGCGCCCGAAACGATGCTGCGGATCAAAAGCGACGGCCGCGACGGCCGGATGATCCCCGGGGAATTTCGCAGCGCAGCCGAACATGAGGTCGTTGTCGGGAGGCACCTGCCGCCCTCGGCCGATCGGGTTGAGGCGTTCATGGGGTATTTTGAGAAGCGGTACGGGTTCGCGGGACTGGGAGCCGGCAGCCGGATCATGGCGATGGCGGCGGCGCATCACCGGCTGAACTACATTCATCCTTTTCTTGATGGCAACGGGCGCGTCAGCCGGTTGATGAGCCACGCCATGGCGCTGTCGGCGGGCATCGGCGCGCACGGGCTCTGGTCGGTTTCGCGGGGGCTGGCGCGCGGGCTTGAAAGCCGCGGCGACTACAAGCGGATGATGGACTACGCGGACAGCCCGCGGCAGGGCGATCTCGACGGCAGGGGGAATTTGTCGCGCCGGGCGCTGAGCGATTTCATCGCCTGGTTCCTGAAGGTCTGCCTCGATCAGGTCACGTTCATGGATGGGTTGTTCGCACTTGATTCGTTGGTTGAGCGTTTGAAGATTTATGCCGAGCGGCGCGGGTTCAGGCCGGAGGCTTTGTCTATCCTGGAGCAGGCGCTGCAGCGGGGGGCTTTGCCGCGCGGGGAGGCGGCCCGGGTCAGCGGGTTGAAGGAGCGCAGCGCGCGGGATCTGCTTGGCCGCCTTGTCGGGGATGGGATTCTGGGTTCTGAGACGCCGAAGGGGCCGGTGTCCTTGCGGTTTTCGCCTGATGCGGTGGAGGTGCTGTTTCCGAGCTTGTTTCCGGAGGTGTAAGGGGTGGCCGGGCGAGCCCGGTGTCATGGATGGATTGGGTCCGGCCATCCGAGACTTGCGGGGCAAACAAACTGGCCGCACCGTCGTCATCCTGGTGCCGACATGGCCGAGGGGGACAGCCATGGAGCAGGATAATGACCGACAGCACACTCTCTCGCTTCGATGCAGCCGAGTATTTAGACAGCCCGGCGGCCCGCGCCGACTATGTCAGCGCGGCGCTTGAAACCGGGGACATGCCGTTCATTCTGGACGCCATCAACGTGATCGCCCGGGCGGAAGGCATGACGCGCGTTGCGGACGCCGCCAGTGTCGGCATGACCAGCCTGTACAAGACGCTCCAGCCAGGCGGTAATCCGGAATTCGAGACAATCCTGCGCGTTCTTGCCGCAGTTGGCGTGCGTCTGGCCGCCTTGCCGGCCGACGCCGATCCAGATGAGAATGATAAGGCGGCATTGGTGGCTGGCCTTCCCCTGCCATGACGGCGGCGGCCCTGCCAAGGGTCGGTATGAGCGGCCGTTGGTATCAGTCCAGCCATGCAGATGCGAGGCGTGGGTAGGGGAGGCGCTTCCGAACCGGCGCCGAACAAGCAAGTTTACAACATCCAGCGAACGAAGCGGTCCAAATCCAGCCGGATGGCTTGAAATCGATTGGCCTCGGAAAGATTCCCGCGCTAACGTTCCGCCCGTGGCTGACGATCCAGACGGCGCACGAGCGAGGAGGAATGGTGGTACCTGACGCTTCACAGCTTGCGGCTATGTCGCGGCTCTTCTCCTCGGCCGTATTCAGGGAAATGGCGACGAGAGGCCGGTCGGCCATTTTTGGCCGCCTGTTCGGTCTGACGGGCGTCCAGGACGCATGCCCGGCGGATGCGACCGTAGGCAATGGCTTCGATGCTGTTTTCTCAGTGCTGAAGCGAGTTGGCTTGCGAGACGAATACGTCTATCGCGCCGCGGTCACGCATAAGGTGCTCATGGGAAAGCATTCCCTCAGGACGGCCGCCATGCTGACCGAGTTCCGCGCCGGTGCCTGCAAGGCGGACCTTGTTATCCTAAACGGGACGGCGACGGTCTTCGAGATCAAGTCGGAGCGCGATTCGTTAGCTCGGTTGGCCAACCAAGTCGCGAACTACAAGAAGGTGTTCGCATCCGTGAACGTAATCGCGAGCGAAGCACATGTGGCGGGCGTGCTCGAGACAGTGCCCGAGGATGTGGGAGTCATTTGCCTGTCGCGTCGCTATCAAATCCAGACTGTGCGGGACGCCGAGGATCGGCCCGACCGGGTTTGCCCCGCGACCGTATTTGAGTCGCTGCGTTCGGCTGAAGCCCGGGCCGTCCTCACAATGCTCGGTGCGGCAATCCCAGAGGTACCAAACACCCAGGCTTACGCGGCGATGCGAGCGATCTTCGCTGAACTTGACCCGACGAAAGTCCATCTTGCGATGGTGACCACGCTGAAGCGCACCCGCAATTTGGCACCGCTATCAGACCTCGTCGATCGGCTCCCTCCATCGCTCCATGCGGCCGCCCTCTCAATCCAGGTTTGCCGGAGAGAGCACGATCGGTTGGTCAAGGCGGTGTCAACGCCGCTCGCATGTGCGATGGCCTGGGCTTAGCGACCCATGTATTACCCCTACTTTCGAGGAAAGCTGTTCGAGCTCATCACAATTCGGGAGTCAGCCAATGTGCTGGCGCGGTCCGGGTTTGTGCCAATCGTTGAGCCCGTCAAGGAATCGCTGAGCGGACTCAACCGGACGCTGACATCAGTCTCCGACGCAAGCGGCAAGGCAGTCGTGATCGTAAATCCCTATCATGGCGACCACTGCGACGACGGCGGAGGCATCTCAGCGCTACTCAAGGATGGCTACCTCGGCAACTCGGCGATCACGGCCGGAGTGCTTTTGAGAAAGGACATGACAATCGGCGAAGCGGTCGAATGCTATGATCAACATAAAGAGCACAATCCGACTTTCGTCCATGCCGGCTTTACGGAAGCGAAGGCGCTCGCCGAGGCGCTTGGAGACAAGCTTCTTGATACAAGAAACGTCTTTTTTGAGCAGCATTGTGGCAAGCTCTATCGAAAGCACTTTGCCGACGGAACACGCATTCTGGTGCGTGACGGCTTCAAGCGCCGTCGCAACGCCGACCATCCGTCGGTCGAGGAATTCTCAGACTTGCACGCGACCTTTGCCGATGAGGGCATGGATGGATTTGGCGATTTTCTGATCGTCGGAGACGATTATACTGAGGGTGGCGGTCCCGCCTATGCGGTCGCGATTCACCTTACCTTCATTGATCCCGAGAAGGACAATGCGATGTATATTTACCACTTCGTCTCAACAACGAAGGACACGCCGACCGACCCGGCGGGCAAATTTGGCGAAGCTCTGACGAAACTTATGGTCAGGCTTGATTCTCGTACGTCGAATCTGCTTGACCCAACTTCCACAGTTTGCTCGAAAAAGCATAACCTTATCAGTGCATTAATTTTTTAGGCACCACACCCTCAGTCCGCGGCAATACTTGCCTTGTCTGTCGGCACCTCCTGAAACACCGGCGGCAGGGTCAGCCCGAGCGCGCGGCAGATCGGGTCGATGCTCGGCCGCGGCGCGGTGCGCAGCAGCGCCCGCCGTCCATCCTGCTCGACTTCGACGGCGCTCAGATCGAGCAGATCGTCAATGATGCACTGCCACTCGGGCACGGTGCCGCCGCGGGCGGCCAGGCGATCGAGCAACTCCCGGCGCAGCACCAGAGCCAAAAACGTGCAAAACACATGGCCGCGAATGGCCGCATCCGTGCGATGGAACACCGGCCGCGTGGCGAGCAAGGTCTTGGCGGCGAGAAAGCTCTGCTCCACCGTCAGCAGGTTGCGGTAGCGCAGCACCACGGCCAGCGCCGACATCGACAGGCTGGTGCGCAGCACGAAAATCCCGTCGAACTGCGCATCCGCCGCGACCTTCGCCGGATCGATGGCGAACCCGCCATCCGCGGGTGCAGCCAGGAAGCGGCGGTAGCCCTTGTTGCCGACCAAGCCCTTGGCGCCGCCCGCCAGCTTGCGTTGCAGGCCGGCCAGCACCGTGGCGCGGGTTTCCGCGTCCTTGCGCGCCTCCTCCGCGTTGCGGCAGACGATGTAGCGGCGGCCCTCGACCCTGACCTCCTTCACCGCCAGGTCGGTTTCGCCCTTCTGCCGCGGGATGGTCAGCGGCACCGCCGCGCCGTCATCACGCAGCACGGTCTCGCGCACCTCCTTGCTGGACCGCTCGCGCGCGCCGAGGATGTAGTCGATCCCGCGCGCCTCCAAAGCGGCGATGGTCGCGGCACTTATCATCCCGCGATCGGCCACGATGCAGGCCCGCTCGACCCCGAAGCGGCGGCGCAGCCGCTCGACCACCGGCAGCAGGGTGGTCACGTCGGCGGTGTTGCCGGGCCACAGGAACGAGGCGATCGGCCGGTCCTGCTCATCCAGCACGATGCCGAGCACGACCTGATTGAGCTGCGGGCGGAAGTCCTTGGAATGCCCGAGCTGACCGAGCGTGGCGCCGCCTTCGCCCTCGAAATACAGCGAGGTGGTGTCGAAAAAGGCGACCGAGATGGCGCCGAACAGCGATTTGCGGTGCTCATACAATGCCTCTTCGATGGCATCGGTGCAGTGGCGCGCCTGGCCGCTGTCCTCGCCCTCGATCGCCTCGCCGAGCCAGGCCATGGCCTTGTAGGCGTGGTTGAGCATCAGGTCTTCCACGCCGGGGATGTCGAGCGTCTGCTGCCACATGCTGGCGTGGCGGTCGGAGCCGGAGACCATCAGCCGGTGCAGCACCGTCAGGTAGATGGCGCGCTCGGCGTCGAAGCCGAAGCGCCGGCCGGCCAGGTGCCGGCGCAGCACCGCCTGGCAGCCGGTCTCCCGCCAGAGATGGCCGAACACCAGGTCGGGGCCGATGCCGCGGCGGCGGATCTCGGCGAGTTCGCCGCGGTAGAAGCTGGACAGCACGATGGAGCGGCGGGAATGGCGTGCGGCCGAGGCGATCAGGCCGTCGAGCAGGTTGGAGTTTTCGACCTCGTCGCGGCGGCCGAGCGACTTGATGACGCGCTGGACGTGGCGTCCGCCCTCGCGGACGTTCTCGACGAGGTAGAGGTATTCGTAGCCGCCGATCTTCTTGACACGGACGAACATGGCTGGTGTCCTGGCTGGGAGAGAGACACCATGGCGAATCCGCGCGAGTCAAGTGTGCGGGTGGGTTTCTAGCTGGAAAAGCTCTGTATTTAGCACCACAATTTTGTCGATGCACAGGAAAACCGCGGTATTCCGCGGGTTTTCAAACGGCATCGGGGGCTAACTGTGGAAGTTGGGCTTGAAACCGGCGCGATAAAGGAGTTCCGGGAGCTTTATGCGCAGAGCCACTTCCCCGGTCTTGGCTATGTAAAAAAACTCTCGATGAAGCATCACATCGAGACCCTAGCCCATTATTTTAGCTGACGACCTATGCCGGCGCGCTGCTGTCCCGAATGTTTCGATGATCGAGGTCTGCGGAACAGTATCTTCCAGCATCTGGGTGCAACTCACGGCAGGTGCAGCTTTTGCGGAACGGACAACGTCGATCTGGTCGAGCCGCGTCAGCTTGCAACATATTTCGAGCTACTCGTGAATGTCTATGAGCCCGACCCCACTGGCAAATCACTCGTCGAATGGATGAAGAAGGATTGGAACCTTTTCTCGCATCCCGCTATGGACGTGGCCCACGCCAAAGAACTCCTGGGCGAAATCCTCGACGACGGCGAGATTGTCCGCCGGCCGTTCGCGCCGTCGTCGAGTTATACGAGCGGCGGCCTTATACAGTGGGAAACGCTCCGAGACGAAATGATGTATAAGAATCGATGGTTTCTTGACGTCGCGATTGACACTGACCGCCTGAAAGATTTGTTGGTCCACCTGCCAGCCGATGATCTGCCGAAACGCTGGTATCGTGCGCGGTTGCTCGTCGGGGAGGACTCATATCCTATCGACAAAATGGGAGCACCGCCGAAGCGACTTGCATCGCACGGGCGCGCCAACCCGGCTGGCATACCCTATCTATATCTCGGTTCGCTGGCAGAGACCGCGGCATCGGAGGTCCGACCACATACAGGCGAGGTCGCCTGCGTTGCGGATTTCACAATCCCTGGGGTAATACGCGCTGTAGACCTGCGAAATCCTCGCAAGCTTGTCTCGCCCTTCCTGCTGGTTGACGCAAGTGCGGTCGGTCAACTCCGCGCGGACATTCCGTTCCTTGAGCGGCTGGGCGAGGAACTCACGCGCCCTGTGCTACCTTCCGGTGCAGCAATCGATTACATTCCTAGTCAATATTTGTGTGAGTTCATCAAGAGATGTGGATACGACGGGGTCGTTTACCGAAGCTCGGTAAGCGAAGGTTTCAACCTAGCCCTGTTCAATCCCGCAAAGGCAATCGGCGGGACGGTGTCACGCTATAATATCAAACGAGTCTCGGTGGATGTCGAGCCTGCCTAACCGGTAATCGATGGTCTACGCGGTTGCGTGACCCCACAACGCACGGCAACGACAACGCGACATCTCCGGCAACCCCCATGGCAATCACCAGCCACTTCACGTCACTCGTCGCCTCGTAAATCGTAAATCTGGCACACCCGCGCATCCCGGTAGATCCGTTCCACCGGAAAATCGACGAAGTATCCATACCCACCCAAATTCCGGATCGCCGCCGAACACACCGCCTCCGCCGTCTCCGAGGCAAACAGCTTCGCCATCGATGCCTCCTTCAGGCACGGCCGCCCGTCCTCCCGCAGCGCAGGCCGCATGCAGCACCAATCGCCGAGCCGCCTCGATCCGAGTTGCCATGTCCGCCAGCCGGAACCCCACCGCTTGGTGCTCGATGATCGGCTTGCTGAACGTGATCCGCTCCCGCGCATAATCCTGCGCCGCCTGCCTATTGCCTATACGTGTTCATGTCGCTATACTACGGTTCTTACGAGGCTCAGTCTGGAACGTTCGTCGTGGGTGTACTCATCCGTGAACGCTTGTGTCAGTGTCTATGGACCCTGGCAATACGCCAAACTCTCTGGACTGCTGCTACCAACCATCTACCGAACCGACCAGCCGAAGAGACTGCGGGAAATAAATTGGTTCAATGGATATTCACTACCGTCACTCCCCACATATGATAAGACGGTAATCGTAAAGGCCCCGAAGACTTCCTGGACAAGCTTCGTAGTTTCTCCCGGACTCAATGGCGTACGATTGTAAATACGCAAAGATTCAACAGTCCCGTCTTTGCTCTTTTGCTTCGCGATAACGCTCCCGGTGGGCAGAACACTCGTTCCGGCGTTATACAAGAAGGATGTTAAAAAGCCGGTCCCTGACAAGTCAAGGCCTGTGATTTTGGAAATATGCGGGTTGGCAGTCACACCGTTCTCCATCAGAGCAATATCTCCTGGACCATTTGTCAGATGAAAGGTAAGCTGTCAATACGGCGTGAGCACCTTCGCATCGGCCACAATCGGAAAACTTAACTCGGTAATTAAACTCAACGATATCAGCATTTAATGGCGCGAACCATCCTATGCGAAGGGCCGATGTACCATCCGACCCACAACGGTCTGTTTCCCGAGGCGGTCTGGTTCCGATCGAGTCGTCAACCTCTGGCTAACGTGCAAATGTCAGTCAGCGAAACCTCGCCCCGCCCCCCTACTCCGGCAACCCCCGGGCAATCACCAGCCGTTGCACGTCACTCGTCCCCTCATAAATCTGGCACACCCGCACATCCCGGTAGATCCGTTCCACCGGGAAATCCACCAGATACCCGTACCCCCCCAACGTCTGGATAGCCGCCGAACACACCGCCTCCGCCGTCTCCGAGGCGAACAGCTTCGCCATCGAGGCCTCCGTCAAACACGGCAGCCCCGCCTCCCGCAATGCCGCCGCATGCAGCACCAACTGCCGCGCCGCCTCGATCCGGGTCGCCATGTCCGCCAGCCGGAACCCCACCGCCTGGTGCTCGATGATCGGCTTGCCGAACGCCACCCGCTCCCGCGCATAGTCCCGAGCCGCCGCGAACGCCGCCCGCGCCATCCCCACCGACTGCGCGGCGATGCCGATGCGCCCGCCCTCCAGGTTGGACAGGGCGATGCGATACCCCTCGCCTTCCGCGCCCAGACGCAGATCCGCCGGCAGCCGCATGTCGTTGAAGGCCAAGGCGCAGGTATCGGTGGAATGCAGGCCGAGCTTCTCCTCGACCCGCACCACCTCATACCCCGGCGTATCCGTCGGCACGATGAACGCGGAAATCCCCTTCTTCCCCGCCGCCGGATCGGTTACCGCGAACGTAATGATCACCTGCCCGTTCTTGCCGGACGTGATGAACTGCTTGGCCCCCGACAGCACATAGGAATCCCCCTCGCGCCGCGCCCTGGTGCGCAGCGCGGAGGCATCCGAGCCCGCCTGAGGCTCGGTCAGCGCGAAGCCGCCGATCCATTCGCCGCTCGCCATTTTCGGCAGGAAGCGCTTCTTCTGCGCCTCCGTCCCATACCGCACGATCGGCACGCAGCCGACGGAGCTGTGCACGCTCATGATGGTCGAGCACGGCCCGTCGCCCGCGGCGATCTCCTCCAGCACCGCGGCATAGGCCAGCACGCCGGTGTCGGAGCCGCCATACTCTTCCGGCACCAGCATGCCGAGGAAGCCGAGCTGCCCCATTTCGTGCAGTTCGGCGGCGGGGAATTCGTGCGAGCGGTCGCGGGCGGCGGCGCCGGGGGCGAGGCGCTCGCGCGCGAACTCCCGCGCCGCGTCGCGCAGATGGAGCTGGATGTCGGTCAGCAGCATGGTGGGCGGCTCCCTCAGGACAGGCGTTCGACGGCGACAGCGGTGGCCTCGCCGCCGCCGATGCATAAAGACGCGACCCCGCGCCGCAGACCGTATTTTTGCAACGCCGCGAGCAAGGTGACCAGGATGCGGGCGCCGGATGCGCCGATGGGATGGCCGAGCGCGCAGGCGCCGCCGTGGACGTTGACCTTGTCGTGCGGCAGGTCAAGGTCGTGCATCGCCGCCATGGTGACGACGGCGAAGGCTTCGTTGATCTCGAACAGGTCGACGTCCGACAGCGCCCAGCCGATGCGGTCGGCCAGTTTGCGGATGGCGCCGATGGGCGCGGTGGGGAACAGGTTCGGCGCCGCCGCATGCGTCGCGTGGCCCGAGACGACCGCCAGCGGATGCAAGCCCCGCCGATCGGCTTCGCTGCGCCGCATCAGCACCAGGGCGGCGGCGCCGTCGGAGATCGAGCTGGAATTGGCCGCGGTCACGGTGCCGCCCTCGCGGAAGGCGGGTTTCAGCGCCGGGATCTTCTCCAGGTTCGCCTTGCCCGGCTGCTCGTCAAAGGTCACCTGTCGGGTCTTCACCGTGACCGGGGTGACCTCGCCGGCGAACGAGCCGTCGTTGATCGCGGTCTGCGCGCGGGTCAGCGAGGCGATGGCGAAAGCGTCCTGCGCGGCGCGGGTGAACTGGTACGATTGCGCGCAGTCCTCCGCGAACGTGCCCATCAGGCGGCCCTTGTCATAGGCGTCCTCCAGCCCGTCGAGGAACATGCTGTCGAGCACCCGCCCGTGCCCCATGCGATAGCCGGAACGGGCGCGGTCGAGCAGATAGGGCGCGTTGGACATGCTCTCCATGCCGCCGGCGACGACGATGTCGGCACTGCCGGCGAGGATCAGGTCATGCGCCAGCATCGCCGCCTTCATGCCGGAGCCGCACATCTTGTTGACGGTGGTGCAGCCGGCGTCCAACGGCAGCCCCGCTCCCAAAGCCGCCTGCCGCGCCGGTGCCTGCCCGAGACCCGCCGGCAGCACGCAGCCCATGAAGACTTCCTGCACGTCGGCGCCCGCGATCCCCGCGCGTAGAACGGCAGCGGCTATGGCGGCGGCGCCGAGGGCGGGAGAAGCCGCGTCCTTCAGGTCGCCCTGGAAGCCGCCCATGGGGGTGCGCGCGGCGCCGGCGATGACGATGGGGTCATGGGGTGTCATGGTGTCCTCCTGGGATCTATTGGTATCATCACTCTGCGGGTCAGGGCTGGACGCTCACTGGACGGCGTGGCAACGGCTTAGCCTTAAGTGGAGCGGCCTGCCTTATGTGTCATGGCCTGCCCCTCGGGCCGCGCATGCGGCCCGCCCAAGGGCATGCTTGTGCCCGCCATCCACGACTGTGCCGCGACCAGCACCCCGAGTCGTGGATGGCCGGGCCAAGCCCGGCCACGACACAGGGGACAACGGCCGCGGGCCAGGGCCGCCGTCAAGTCCCGCCCGCGGCGGCGGCCTCGCTGTTGCGCAGGATGAAGCGCTGCAGCTTGCCGCTCGGGGTCTTCGGCAGGCTCTTCACGAACGCGATCTCGCGCGGATAGGCGTGCGCGGACAGCCGGCGTTTCACGTATTGGCACAGATCCTCCGCCAGCGCGTCGGACGGCTCGAAGTCGGCGGACAGCACCACATACGCCTTGACGATCTCCGTCCGCTCGCGGTCCGGCTTGCCGATGACGGCCGCCTCGATCACCGCGGCATGTTCGATCAGCGCGCTCTCCACGTCGAACGGGCCGATGCGGTAGCCGGAGGAGGTGATCACGTCGTCGGCGCGGCCGATGAAGCTGATGCTGCCGTCCGGCTCCAGCTCCACCGTGTCGCCGGTGCGGTAATAGCCGCCGCCGATGGCCGGGGTCGCCTGCTGCCAATATCCGTTGAAGAACAGCAGCGGAGAGCGCGCGATGTCGATCGCCAGTTCCCCCTGCCGGTGCGGCGGCAACTCGTTGCCCGCGTCATCCAGCACCGCCACGCGGTACCCCGGCATGGCCAGCCCGGCGGACCCGGGATGCACCGCATGCTTCAGCCGGTGATGGTTGTTGACCACCATCCCCAGCTCCGTCTGCCCGTAATGGTCGTGTATCGGCGCGGCCAGGTGCTCAGCGAACCAGCGGATCACCTCCGGGTTCAGCGGCTCGCCGGCGCTGCTGACGGCGCGCAACTGGCCTTTCACCCGGGACGCCGCCTCCGCCCCCGCGGCGATCAGCAGGCGGAAGGCGGTGGGGGAGCCGGCCAGGTTGGTGATGCCGTGGGTTTCGATGATGCGGTAGGTGCTCTCGGCCGTGAACGGCCCGTCGTAGAACGTGGTGGTCAGGCCCATCATCAGCGGCCCCGTCACCGCATAATACAACCCGTACGCCCAGCCCGGATCGGCGATGTTCCAGAACCTGTCCTCCGGCCGCAGATCGACCGCGTCGCGCATGTAGACGTAGAACGGCAGCAGCGCCTTCAGCGGCACCGGCACGCCCTTGGCCAGCCCTGTCGTGCCGGAGGTGGACATCATCAGGAACAGATCCTCTCCGCGCCGCGGCACCGGCTCGAACACCGGGCCTTGCGCGGCGAGTTCGGCGCGGAAGTCGAAATCCCCGGGGCGCACCGGTGCGGCCGAGACCACCGCCACCGCCGGCGCACCAGCGACCTCGTCCAGCTTCGCCCGGTTCGGCGCATCGGTCACCACCAGCTTCGTCGCGCCGATTTTCAGCCGGTGCTCGATCGCCTTCGGCCCGAAGGCGGTGAACAGCGGCTGGTACACCGCGCCCGCGCGCCAGGTGCCGAGGATGGTGACCAGCAGCTCCGGCGTGCGCGGCAGCATGCCGGCGACCACGTCCCCGGGGCCGATGCCGCGCGCGGTCAGGAAGCCGGCGAAGCGGGCGGATTGCTCTTGCAGCTCCGCGAATGTCAGGCTGGCACGGCGGCCGTCCTGACTTTCGAATTGCAGCGCGATGCCGCCGGACGGAACATGGCGGTCGCAGCATTCGACGCAGGCGTTGAGGCCGTTTTCCAGGCTGCCGTGCAGGTGCGCGGCCAGGTCTTCGACGCGGAACGCCGCGATGGCGTCTGCGTATGTGGTGGTCGGACGGTCGATCAGATCGCTCATCGATGTCTCCTCCGCTCGGTCGTTATGGGACTCTGTTCTTTGAAGGCAAACAGCCTCCGGGGCGATTGAACATCAGGCCGGAGTGGCAATCGATGCCCGCACCGTGTATATTTTGCGGCCGGTTTTGCCACATCGCGGGACGCACATGGAACGGCGGACGATCGCGGCCTGCTTCGTCGAGGAGGCGCTGGACAGCCTGCGCCGCCGCGGCCTCGCGACCGGGCCGGTGCTGGCGGCGGCCGGACTGCCCGCCGAGGTGCACGAACCGGTCTCGGCCGAACGCTATGGCGCGCTGTGGCTGGTGATCGCCGCGGCCATCGGCGACGAGTTTTTCGGCCTCGGCGGGCGGCCGATGCGGCCGGGCAGCTTCACGCTGCTGTGCCACTGCGTGCTGCATACCGCGACCCTGGAGCAGGCGCTGCACCGCGCGCTGCGCTTCCTCGGCGTGGTGCTGGACGATCCGCGCGGGACGCTGGTGGTCACCGGCGGCATGGCGCAGATCGTCCTGACCGATGCGGGCGAGCCTCGTTCGGCGTTCGCGTATCGCACGTTCTGGCTGATCGTGCATGGGATCACCTGCTGGCTGGTGGGGCGGCGCATCCCGCTGCGGCTGGCCGATTTCCGCTGCCCGGTGCCGGAGCACGGCGCCGAATACGGGCTGCTGTTCGGCGCCCCGGTGCGGTTCGGGCAGCCAGTCAACCGGCTGGCGTTCGATGCGTCCTATCTGCGGCTGCCGGCGGTGCGGACCGAGCGGATGCTGAAACAGTTCCTGCGGGGTGCTCCGGCGAATATCCTGGTGCGGTACCGGTATGACGGTGGCCTGGTGGCGCGGGTGCGCGGGCTGCTGCGGACGACTCCGCCCGGGGCGTGGCCGGGCTTCGACGGGTTGGCCGCGCAGTTGCGCCTGCCGGCGTCGACGCTGCGCCACCGGCTTCGGCATGAGGGGCAGAGCTACCGGGCGATCAAGGACGAAATCCGCCGCGAACTGGCGGATGAGTGGCTGCTGCACAGCTCGCGGAGCGTCGGGGAGATCGCGGCGGAACTCGGCTTCGCCGAACCGAGCGCGTTCCATCGCGCCTTCCGCAAGTGGCGATCAAGCAGCCCCGGCGCGTTTCGCGCGCATCGGCTGAACGGAGGAGTGGCCGGACAAGGGGCTGGACTGAACAGCGACCGGGACCGCACCCGATGAGATGCCTTTACTTCACCGTCATGGCTGGGACGCGCCCCATCGCTGTCAGGATAAGGCGGAGCCGAGAACAGATAGCAGCGGGTTACATCGGCGGAAGGGCGGTCGTTCTGATATTTTATCATTATTCCCAAATACTAGATTTCGCATTTAGTTCAAGAGTCCTGACGCCGACGGCAAACTCGCTGATGAGTAACACAAAACCGACAACGAACATGCCTGCGCCAAGGCGAACGAAAATGTGCGTTTGATCGGCCTGATCGGCCATGACCGCAAGGAAGAATAACAAAAATGAGATCGCCACAGCGATGAGGGACCACGCCGTCCGCCTATACCTGGTCATGAACCGCTCATTCTGGTTTGTTAGGTTGTCGATCTGGCGGCTCACTTTCTCCAAGGCTGTATTTAAATCCTGCTGTTCGTTATCTCGATGGGCATCCGGATCTAAACGCCTCTGCCGCATCCGAAGAGCCAGTTGCCGCCTCACCAGTATTGAGCGCCTTCCAATAACTTCTCGACTTCGATCAGACACATGTGCGTTTCGCGCGCTCAGCAGCGCGAGAACGGTTGCGCACACAATAAACAGAGGAATTTTATCTCCCCTAAGAATCTCAAAAAACGTAGCGGCCCAAAATATTGCCACGCCATCCAATAAACGCAGCCCAAGAACGGTTGCGCACACGATAAACAGCGGAAATCTCTCCTTCGCAAGAATTTCGGCACACTTAGCTGCCCAACCCATTTCAACACCATCTGATAGACAAAAGAGAGATCGCCGCACCAGATGCCAGCGCAACGCTTAGCGGGTAACATAAGCTTCGATCCGGCGGCCTGGCAGAGATTGATATCAGGTATTGAGCATTTCCGCAACGAGGCGTTCGTTCCTAACATATGGAAATGTCAGCCTTGGCCCGCCCGTTGCCGAAGACTCTTGCCGGACAATAGCGTCAGCTTCTGCGCGTCGAGTTCCGGGAGGAAGCTGCCATTCCGATTTCGGCTTATCCTGGCCGTTCAGGCGCATCGCGTGAAAGCGCGAGCAAGGTCGAAGGCGGCACACCGCCGCGTAGCGCATTGGGAATGCTGGACCGGGCCAGGACCGCCCGGCAACCCGTCAAAACCTATGTGCAGAATACTGGGCGGGTTTCTCTAACCGCCTGACCCTCGCGGTCAGGGCGGGGTCATAGTGAGTTGCAATTGCTGCCCTGAGACACTCAGTTCATCCCACGACACTCTACTCAGACGATGCGGCGCAGCGTATCATCCGTCCCGGTCCACCGAATGCGCGCAACGCCCGCCAGCCCACCGATGTCGGCTTTTGCGACGCCCGGGAATAAGCAAATCGGGCGGTGGAGCCTATTTCGTCATGGCCCTGCCCCGGCTTGTCCGGGGTATTGTCCGGGCCACGACGGTGGCAGGAGGGGGGAAACGGCCGCACCCGCGAGATTCAATCGCTTATGGGTGTCGCCTCAATCGAACCCGACCCCGGCGTAGACCTCATCCAACGCAAGCTCGATGCCGAACTCCGGCAGCCGGATGGGGCCGATCGCATCCGGGGGATCGCGGTGCCAGGCGCATTCCCCGGGATCGCGGTGGAACACGCGGAACGATCTGCTCTCCGACTCAACGATCACATAGCGGAGGATCGACGGCACCGATTCATATTCATCGACCTTGTCCTCCTCATCCCGCCGCCGGTTATCGCGCCCCGGCGACGTCACCTCGAACACCACGATCGGCGCCGGGACGGCCACCGCGTTCCGGTGCGGCGAGGAGCACGCGATGAAGGCATCCGGCTCCCGCAGCGCGCCGCCGACCGTTTCGATCGCGTCCTGCGGCCCGTATGTGTCGCACGGCGTCCCGGCCGGCAGCCGAGGCCGGATCGCCTCGCGGATGTTGCGGCCGATACGGTTATGGCCGACGGTCGCGGGCGGCCTCGCGACCGGGCGGGAGCCGTCGAACTCGAAGCGCGCGCCCTCCGGCTGCGCCTCGGCCCAGGCCAGATACCGGCTCTGGCTCCAGACCTCGGGATCGATCCGGCGCGCGGCGAGCGTCATCGCCCCGCCCCCGGGCAACGAAGCACACGCCAGACCCGCATCCTACCTCCCCGTAAGAAGCCGCTCCATCAACTGCTTCACCGTCGGGATGAAGCCGTTCGAGTAGAACGGGTCCTTGGCGAAACGATACGCATTATGGCCGCTGAACATCAGGTTGTTCTCGACCGCCTCCGGCTTGTCGCTGTCATGCGCGATGTCCTGCAGCGTCTTCTGGATGCAGAAGCTGCGCGGGTCCGCCCGCTTGCCATTGTTGTAGTCAGGCTCCTGCTGCGACCAGTTGGAGAAGCGGCAGGAACTCAGGCAGCCCATGCAGCTCGACTGGTCCTGCAGGATCTGCTGCGCCTTCTCCGGCGTGACGAAGATCAGCGTCGAGTCCGGGGTGCGCAGCGCTTCCGTGAAACCCTGGTTCTCCCAGCCGAACGCCCGCCCCAGGTCCGGGTTGGTCAGGTAGACGATCCGCTTGCGCGGGCCGACGCCGTATTCGGCGACATGCTCGCCGATGGCCTCGGTGGTGAAAGCCACCTGGCGCTCGTTCCGCTCCCGCAGTTCGCCGATGAACCGGTTGTTCACCGCGCTGGAATAAAACCCCGTCGGCGAGAACTTGTTCAGGAAGACATCGCCCTCCTTCAACGTGAGAAGCCGCTGCTTCCAGGCGTCGCCGATGGGGCTTTCCTTCGTCAGCAGCGGACGCGTGCCGAACTGGAACGCGACCGGACCGAGTTCGGGGTTGTCGATCCAGTGCTCCCACTCGTCCAGGCACCACACCCCGCCGGCCATGATGATCGGCGTTTCATGCAGGCCGAAGCCGTTCATCACCTTGCGCAGGGCGGCGACGCGCGGCAGCGGGTCCTCCGGCCTTGTGGGGTCCTCGCCGTTGCTCAGGCCGTTATGGCCGCCGGCCAGCCAGGGGTCCTCGTAGACCACGCCGCCGAGCAGTTCGGCGGTCTTGTGGTACGCCCGCTTCCACAGCGCATTGAAGGCGCGCGCCGAGGAGATGATCGGGTAATAGTGCACGTTGAATTTGGCGGCGATCTCGGCCAGGCGATACGGCATGCCGGCGCCGCAGGTGATGCCGTGGATCAGGCCTTTGGCCTGCTCCAGCACCTCATGCATGATGCGTTCGGCGCCGCCGCCTTCCCACAGGATGTTGGTGTGGATGCGGCCTCTGCCGCCGGTGACGTCCCAGGCGCGGCGGGCCTGCGCGAGGGCGCCCTGGATGGCGTAGTTGATCATCTCCTCATGCCGCTCACGCCGCGTGCGGCCGTGATAGAGCTGCGGGATGCGGCGGCCGTCGGAGTCAAAACTGTCGGCGTTGACGGCACTGAACGTGCCGACGCCGCCGGCCAGCGCCCACATGCCGGCGGAGAGGCCGTTGGAGATGGAGACGCCCTTGCCCCCTTCCACCAGGGGAAGGACGTCGACGCCACCCATTCGTATTGCGTTGATTGTTCTCATGATACTTCAGATCGGTTTGGCGAGGTCGCCACGTTGCACGGACTCAAAAGGCACTTCGGTTCAGGAGAAAGGTCTTCCTCGATCCCGTTGGCAAAGAAACCGGTCCGGAGCCGCGAAGGTTCACGGACGATGCGCCGCCGGATGCGGGCCGCAAGCTCATCCATCGCAGCGAACCCCGGTTCCCGCTGCGGCAAAATCGATCGACGGCGTGCTGGTCGCGCGGGCATGGATCGCGATGTCGCAGCTCCGGATGCGATCCCGAAGGTCGGACAGACCTGATCCCTCTGTCACCAAACGCACCTGGACCAAGCCGCTCTCCCGGATGTTGATGGCCTGCCTGACGCCGATGGCCTGCTCCAATCTCTTGTCCGAGCCGGCCGCAAGAGGTTTCTCATAATCGACGTTGACCAGAATGTTAACGCCCAACTGGGCCGACCCGCGCATTATCTGGGCTGCCGGTGGGCACGCTGCCGCTGTTTGGCGATCGTTCCACGCAGCGTTGGTCGACTGTCACCTTGATGAACGTGGCAAGAGCCGCCGGTATGACACGAGCAATGCCGGCGCCGAAGCGAGACGACCGGGAGCATCGCCGGGATCGCTGTAAAGGCGCTGCCACTTCGTCATGACCCGCCTTGTCCGGGCCATGACGCCTGAGGCCGGCGTCACAACCCCGGCCAGCCCGAAATCCTCGAAGCGGCGCCCGGGTGATCATCCAGGCGCCGCCCATGCCGCGTTAGTCGCCGATTATCGGCGGCTGTTCGGTGCTTTCGAAGGCGGGAGCGCTGTCGCGGTCGCGGCGGGGACGGTCGCGGCCGCGGTCGCTGCGCTCTTCCCGTTCCGGACGCTCGCCGCGCGGGGGGCGGGCGCCGACCTGCTCGGTGATGTCGGCACCGGTGGCCTGATCGACCACCCGCATCGACAGCTTCACCTTGCCGCGCTCGTCGAAGCCGATGACCTTCACCTTCACCGTGTCGCCGTTGTTGACCACGTCGGTGGTCTTGTTGACGCGGCCCTGGGCGAGTTCGCTGATGTGGACCAGCCCGTCCTTCGACCCGAGGAAGTTGACGAAGGCGCCGAAATCGGCGGTCTTCACCACCTTGCCCGTGTAGATGATGCCGATCTCGGGCTCGGCGACGATGCCGCGGATCCAGTCGATGGCCTGCTGGGCCTGGTCGATGTCGGTGGCGGCTATCTTGATCGTGCCATCGTCGTCGATGTCGATCTTGCACTTGGTGTTCTCGACGATCTCGCGGATCACCTTGCCGCCGGTGCCGATGATCTCGCGGATCTTCTCCTTCGGCACGTTGATGATGGTGATGCGCGGAGCGGTCGTCGCGACGTCGCCGCGGGCATTGGTCAGCGCCTTGGACATCTCGCCGAGGATGTGCAGCCGCCCTTCCTTCGCCTGATCCAGAGCGATCTTCATGATGTCCGGCGTGATGGAGGTGATCTTGATGTCCATCTGCAGGCTGGTGACGCCCTGCTCCGTGCCCGCGACCTTGAAGTCCATGTCGCCGAGGTGGTCCTCATCGCCGAGGATGTCGGACAGCACGGCGAAGCCCTTGTCCTCCTTGATCAGGCCCATGGCGATGCCCGCCACCGGACGCTTCAACGGCACGCCGGCATCCATCAGCGCCAGCGAGGTGCCGCAGACGGTCGCCATCGAGGACGAGCCGTTGGATTCCGTGATCTCCGACACCACGCGCAGGGTGTAGGGGAATTTGTCCTTCTCCGGCAGCAGCGGATGGACGGCGCGCCAGGCCAGCTTGCCGTGGCCGACTTCGCGGCGGCCGGGCGAGCCCATGCGGCCGGCTTCACCCACCGAGTACGGGGGGAAGTTGTAGTGCAGCATGAAGCGCTCGCGGTACTCGCCGAGCAGCGAGTCAACCACCTGCTCGTCCTGGCCGGTGCCGAGGGTGGCGACGCAGAACGCCTGCGTCTCGCCGCGGGTGAACAGCGCGGACCCGTGCGCCCGCGGCAGAATCCCCACCTCCGCGATGATCGGCCGGACGGTGCGGGTGTCGCGGCCGTCGATGCGGATGCCGGTCTCGAGGATGGCATCGCGCACGACCGTGGCTTCGAGGTCGTGCAGGATGCCCTTGGCCTTCTCCGGGTCCAGGCCCTCGGCCACCAGCGCGGCGGCGACGGCCTTCTTGGCGGCGCTGACCTTGTCGTGGCGGGCCTGCTTGACCTTCTCCTGATAGGCTTCGGCGATGCCTTCGCGGCCGAGCGCATCGACGCGGGCGGCGAGGGCTTTTTCCTCCTCGGATTTCTCCGGCAGCGGCCAGGGTTCGCGGGCGGCGTGCTCGGCCAGTTCGATGATGGCGGCGATCACCGGCTGGAACGCGGCGTGGCCGAAGGTCACGGCGCCGAGCATGGTTTCCTCGGACAGCTCCTGCGCTTCGGATTCGACCATCAGCACGCCCTCGGCGGTGCCGGCGAGGACCAGTTCGAGCTCGCTGGTCTTCATCTGCTCGTAGGTCGGGTTGAGGATGTATTCGCCGTTCCTGTAGCCGATGCGCGCGGCGGCGATGGGGCCGAAGAACGGGATGCCGGACAGGGTCAGCGCGGCGGAGCAGCCGATGATGGAGACGATGTCGGGATCGTTCTCGTTATCGTAGCTGAGGACGGTGGCGACGAGCTGGACCTCGTTGGTGAAGCCTTCCGGGAACAGCGGGCGGAGCGGGCGGTCGATGAGGCGGCTTTTGAGCACCTCGGCCTCGCTCGGGCGCCCTTCGCGCATGAAGAATCCGCCGGGGATCTTGCCGGCGGCGAAGGCTTTTTCCTGGTAGTTGACGGTCAGCGGGAAGAAATCCTGGCCGGGCTTGGCGCCTTTGACGCCGACGGCGGTGCACAGGATGATGGTCTCCCCGTAGGAGATCATGACGGCGCCGTCGGCCTGGCGGGCGATCTTGCCGGTTTCCAGGACCAGCTTGCGGCCGCCCCAGTCGAGTTCCTTGCGGAAGTAATTGAACATTCAGCCGTCCTATGGATGCGCGGCATCGGCGGACGACAAGACAGCTTTCTCCCGCCGTTCCCGTTGGTTAGGCGGGGTGGCGGCGTCTCGGGTAACACGGAGCGCGCCTGCGCGCCGTTTGTGGGGGTCGCAGCCGCGGCCATGTGGCCGGAAACGCCGTCGCTGGTCCCGCGCCTGTTCGGGGCGTGCCGGTTCGGCGATCGTTGTGTCCACCGCGTGACGCGGTGTTGCGGGGGACCAACCTGCCCCCGTTCAGGTGTTACGTTCAGTCAGCAGGCCGGAAATAGTGATGAAAGCCGGCTGTGGGAAGCTTTATGTTCTGTTTGAACGTCATGGCCCGGCTTGTTCGGGCCACCTATCGCGGCAGGGTGCTGGCATAGGTGGCCCGGACAAGCCGGGCCATGACGGGTAGCGAGGGCGACGATTACCGCCGCAGCGACAGGCGGCCAATCAGGGTCTGATACCGCGCCTCGTCCTTCTTCTTCAGGTAGTCCAGCAGCCGGCGCCGCCGGCCGACGAGCATCAGAAGGCCGCGGCGGGAGTGGAAGTCCTTTGCGTGGGTCTTGAGGTGCTCGGTCAGGTTGCCGATGCGCTCGGACAGCAGCGCCACCTGGACCTCGGGGCTGCCGGTATCGGCCGCACCCGTCGCGTATTCGCCAATGAGCGTCGTGCGACGCTCCGCCGTGATCGACATCAGGAATTCTCCTGCACAGGGGGTTGGTGAGGACGCGTGCGGAGGTCCTACAGGACCCGTTCGGGCTTCAGCATGCCGTCTTCGAGACGGCACAGCCCGATCACGCGGCCCCCCGCCATGGCTCTTGCCAACCCCCCGTTGGGGTCAGCCGAGTCCGGAATCCGGCCCATCAGGGCGATCAGGCTGATGGCCTGGCCCTGGTGCAGCGCGGCGGCCTCCTGCTCGGTCAAGGCCAGCGCCGGGATGTCGGCCAGCGCGGTCGCGACCGGAAGCAGCAGGTCCGGGGAAGCCGGCGCTTCATCGTCTGCTTCGCGCAGTTTGTCCAGCGGTATTGCATGCTGCTCGTTGAACGGGCCGACGCGCAGGCGCCTCAGCGCGGCGATGTGACCGACGCTGCCGCAGGCTTTGGCGAGGTCGCGGGCGAGGCTGCGCATGTAGACACCCTTGCCGGAGGCGACCTCGAACACCGCGGTGTCGGGGTCGGGGCGGTCGATCAGCACGAAGCGGTCGACCCGGGCGGGGCGAGGTTCCAGCACGGGCGCGCGGCCGTCGCGGGCCATGTCGTAGGCGCGCTCGCCGGCGACCTTGATGGCGGAGAAGACGGGCGGCACCTGCATGATGTCGCCGCGGAACTGCGGCAGGGCGGATTCGATGGCTGCGTCGTCGGGACGGATGTCGCTGGTCTCGGTGATGGCGCCGTCGGCGTCGTCGGTGTCGCGGGCTTCGCCGAACTTCAGGGTGAAGCGGTAGAGCTTGGTGCCGTCCATGACGTAGGGGACGGTCTTGGTGGCGGTGCCGAAGGCGACCGGCAGCAGGCCGGTGGCGAGCGGGTCGAGGGTGCCGCCGTGGCCGGCTTTCTGGGCGTCGAAGATGCGCTTGACGCGGTTGACCACGTCGGTGCTGGTCAGCCCCGCCGGCTTGTCGATGATCAGCCACCCGTTGAGCGGGCGGCCGCGGGGCTTGCGGCGGGGGGACATGGTTGGGTGGGTGCTCGGTTGGATAGGGAGGCGGCGGGGTAGGGATTGGGGGGACGGTTGTCAATGGGATTTGGCGGGGTGAAGCCCGGGTCGGCCTTGGGAACCACCCACAGGGCAAATCCGCAATCAAGCTGCTCCGATCGCGACCACCACCCGATCTGACGACTGTAAATTTGCACTCGGGAGCGTGCTTGGTGGGTCGCCGCTCCGATAGCTGTCTTTTTGACGGAAGCAATCTCTCACAAACCGGCCCTGCCTGCCTCGAACCTTGAAGTTCGCCGCTACCGCAGCGCTTGCGGTCGCACGCTTGCCGTGATAACTATTTTATGGCAATGGATTGAGGATTTCAAATGTCGAAGGCGGAAGTTTATATAATTGAGTCTCTTGATTTATCAGATGAGGATAGTCGAAAGGAAGGGGAGATCATCTCAAGGACTTTGACCCTTGCCGGGAAAAAGCCGATCTATCGTTATGTACGTACAAAGCGTGAATTTTCCTACTTCATCGAAGATTTCAAAAAGACTGACTACAGATATCTTCACATATCGTGCCACGGGAACCAAGACCTTATTTGCTTGACAATGAACAAGATGAACAATGAGGAATTTGCGAAAATAGTTGGCCCCGCACTGGATAAGAAGCGCCTGTTCCTTTCCGCATGTTTAGCTACAACGGAATATCTAGCCAAAGAGGTCTTTGCGCACGGTTCCTGCCGCTCCGTTGCCGGGCCCGCTTCTTCTATAAATTTCGATGATGCAGCAATCTTTTGGACAGCGTTCTATCACTTAATGTTTAAGAAGGAGGCCAAGAGCATGGCGAATCGCGATATTGTCGCTAGTATAATGGCGTTTGGTTGGGCGCTGGCTGAACAATTTCATTTCTTCAGACCTGATACGAATGGTAATGTGAAGGGTCTAACGCTCCCTTCAAACGAGACTTTGGAAAAGAGAATCGACGGCTGGCTGACAACTGGTATGTGATACCAATGAGGCTCCTTCAAAGCAGTTACTCCGAGGCTGCCCTTTCCTTTCAAGACCCAGACGGCACCCTGGATGTTATTGAGGCTCTGCGTAGTCAGGATGGTTGCACCGGTCGCGCCATGCTACTAAGCACGCAACGGATCGCGCAACTTCACTTCACGCCTGAAACTCCATCACCTCATCCCCCGCCGCAAAATACGCCCCCTCATTCTGCGCATGAGCCACGATCACCCCGGTGATTTCCCCCCGCAAAGCCGCCAGCCGAGGCTGAAGCCTCTCCCAATCCAAATCCACGATCGCATCCCCCAAAGCATCGGGTATCCATTGCAGATACTCCAGCCCCGCATGCCATCCATATTCCTGCAACAGACCCAGCCTGATAAACACCAAATCCCAAAGCGCCTCCTGCCACGCCGGGACCGCGCCCCCCTCCGCGTACAAATCCTCGTCCTTGAAATGCGGCGTATCGCTCAACTCCTGCACCACGGCCATCACCAACCGATACGAACTCTTCCAACTGTTCCGGCCAGCCATATAGCGCCTGACCAGACAGCCATGCGCAGCCGATCGGCGGCCGTCCACGCCTCCGGTCAACGATTCGACGAAAATCCATGTCGGCTTGCTCTTGTGATAGCGCGCCAACACATTTGTCAGCGGATCGAATGCGTGCGCCTCCCGGGAAGACTTTTCACTGTAAGCAACAAGCCCGATCGCTTCCCGGGTATTGAGGTCCGCCATCCCGGAAAACCCCGCAAACTCGGCGGCGTGCTCCCGCCTGGCCTCGTCCACGGTAAACCAGGGCAAATCCTTTCTGTGCAGATACTTGCAGGTGGTGCCCCGGGAATCCCTGATGATCGAATCATGATGCAGGCAAAATCCCGCACCCCGGCCGATGGTCAGGGTCTGGCCGGCATTGTGGATGCAGTTCCGGCAAGAAAACAGACCGTCCATCAGACCCTCCTGAAAAAGGGCTGGACATGATCGAACGCCCGGGTAATCAGATCCTTGCGAGGCACGGATGCAGTCTCGAACTTCCAGGTCACGATTCCCTCCCGGCGCAAAACGGGCATCCCGCAGCGCTTGCAACGCCTTGTTCCTCTCCGCGTTCGTCTCGGCCTTCGCCACGCCGGTCGGGTTCGCGATCAGCTCCCCATGCTCCGTCGACAAACCGCCGCCGCGTCTCACCCGGGCCTGAACGGGTCGCGCCATGGGTTCGGATTGCCGGAAGCCGGCCAGTCCGCGGCCGAGACAGTGAGGCTGGAATCGACTTCAATCAGTTTGTTGACGGTATCCGTCATGCCCGCGATGAAATCCATGGCGGCGCGAAACATCGCCTTCTCCTGATCGAGATTCGCCCTTTGCAGAATGATGATGAGCCCGTTGTGGATCTCAAGCCGGCGCGGATAGTACTTTCCGACGAAATCACGCCGGTTGTTCGTCACGAACACGAAGTCCGTCTCGGCGATCCTGTCAACGATATCAGGGTCCTTCCAGGATACTTGACCGCGCGGAGGTTTGCCCAGCCACGGCACGTAAGTGGCATAGATGCCGTATTCGTCCCTGGCGATATCCGTCAACTCCGGCGAAAGACACTCATCGATCAGGAACTTCGCGTTCCCGTCCATCAATGCCGCCAGTCCAGCCCCGCCGATTCAGCCCAACGGATCGCCGCCTCGATTCCTCCGTCGGGGAGCGTCGGGTAGGCTTTGAAGATTCGGTCTATAGGATAGCCGGCCCGCAGATTGGCGATAATAGTCTCCGCCGGAATGCGTGTTCCGGCGATGCACGGATCACCGCTCATCACTTCCGGATCGAGCACCACCTCGACGCGTGACATGCATGCCTCCTGCCTTTGGTAGCGGCCGATATAGTGCCCCTGGCGCCACGGTATCAAGTTGTTCCGTGCGGGTCGGCGGACGACGTTCAGCGTCCGCCCGCCTTGGCCGCCCGCTTTGACTTCGGTGCCGCTGCGCGTCGGGCACGGATGCGTTCGAGCAACACGCTGGCCGGTTCGTCGTTGGGGTCCACATCCGCTTCGATGGAACACAAAGGGCCAAAATAAGCAAACTCATGTCCGCGTTGCGGAATCTCGCGTTGGCCCGTCAGGTTGCCCGGGAGTGCCGGCTACCTCCTCCCTACCCCACCGACGCGTAAACCGCCGCCTCGAACCCATCCAGCGCCGCCAGCACCGCGGCATCCGCGAACGGCAGCACCTGAGTCATCAGCACGCCCGCCACCTTCCGCACCGGATCGACCCAGTAATACGTATTGTTCAGCCCCGCCCAGGCCAAACTGCCCGCACTCCGCCCTGCCGGACCCGGCGCAGTATTGATCAGAAAACTCAGCCCCCACTTCTTCGCCATCCCGGGGAACAGCTCGACATCCTGCGACAAACGCGGCATCACGCTGACCATCGGCTGCACATCAAGCGCGCCCATATGGTTCTGCCCCATCAGCGCCACCGTCTCCGGCCGCAGGATGCGCGCGCCCTCCAATTCGCCGCCATTCAGCAGCGTCCGCAGGAACCGCATGTAGTCCGGCGCGGTGGAAAACAGCCCGCCCCCGCCCGTATAAAACTCCGGCGCCTGCCACGGCGGCAGCGCAATCGGCTCCAGCGACCCGTCCGCCTGCCGCGCATGCACCGTGGCCAGGCGGCTGGCCCATTCCGGCCGCAGGATGAAGCTGCTATCAACCATGCCCAGCGGCGCGAAGATGTGCCGCTGGAAATAGGTCTCCAGATCCAGCCCGCTGGCCGCCTCCACCATGCGCCCGGCGATGTCGATATTGGCGCCGTATTCCCACCGCTCCCCCGGATCGAACATCAGCGGCGCATCCAGCGCAGCGAGCCGGGCCGAGCGGATGCCCGGCAGGCCGGTGACGTCCTGATAACGTTGCAGCGCCGCGTCCCAGATGTCGTAGGCGAACCCCGCCGTATGGGTCAGCAGCCGCCGCAGCGTCACCTCCGACCGCGGCGCCCGCAGCACGGGTTGGCCCGCCGCGTCGAAGCCCTCCAGCACTTTCGTTGCGGCCAGGAACGGCAGGATCTCGCGCGCCGGCTGGTCCAGCGACAGCTTCCCCTGCTCGGTCAACTGCATCGCCGCCGCGGCGGTGACCGCCTTGGTCATCGAGGCGACGCGGAACACCGAATCCGCCGTCATCCGCGCCGGCGCCGCCACGCTGCGGCGGCCGAACGCGGACTGGTAGACAACCCCGTGCTCATCGGCGGCCGCCGCCACCAGGCCGGCAATCCGGTCCCCGCCGACCGCCGTCGCGAGGACGGAATCGATGAGCGGCTGGTTCGGCATCGGCTTTTGCTTTCTGACGTGTGCGGCTGTCACTTTGCTATCATCGCGTGGCGCCGCGAGGCAAATGTCAGTTGGTTACGGCCCGGAACCCGCGGTCAGCGCGGCGGGCGCACGAAGCTGCACCGGCGCGCGCAGACGCAGGCGCGCCCGCCGCTCGAACGCGTCCACCGTCTTGCGCAGCAGCGCCTCAAAGGCGCCGGACGCCAGGCGCGCAACGATCGGGTTGTGGAATTCATACTCGGCGCAGAAATCGACCAGCGTCCGCGCCGGGCCGCAGGGTTCGAACCGCCAGGTCACATGCAGGTTGCGCAGCGGTCCATCCGTCGAATCCACGGTGATCCGCCGCGCCGAATCATCGGCCAGGGTGCGGTTGGTGTAGCCGAATTGCATGGGCGGGACGCCGACGGTCATGCGGGATACGATCTCGGTGCAGCCCGGACGTATCTCGCGGCGCGAGTAGATTTTCTCGCCGGTGCAACCCGGCACGAACTGCGGATAGCGCTCGATATCGACCACCAGGGCGAACATCTCCGCCCAACCGTGCTCAATAGTCCTGCGTATGGCGATCGTCCGCATGGCGATGGCTTGCCCCCCGGCGGAACCATGCGGCAAGGACGGAGCCGAACGCCTTGATGTGCGTCAAGTACCACGATCCGGCGCCGCTTGCGCGCCTCGCCTGCCGCCGCGCCTCCCGGCGGCTGGGGCGGCGCGAGGCGCCTCGTCAGCGGCCTCCGGCGGTTCGGCGCCGCGAACGGCGGGACGCGCGGCCCGCTTGCGCGGCTTCGGGGCCGGTGCCGGGCGGTAGACCACCGCCGCGATCAGGCCGAGAAGCAGCAGCACAACCGCTCCGGCGCCGAGCCGGGCCGGCTCGCCCGCCTGCCCGGCGAGACAGGCCCATAGCAGCCTGGCCACCGCCCCGGTATCGAGAATGAAAGCCGCAACGAACACCACGGCGGCGGCGCACATCACGAGCACGCGCCGCGCTAACCGGTATCGGCCGCTACCGCCGGATTTTCGGGATTTCCCGCGCGGCCGCCCGGACGCGCCTTTGGCGCGCCGGACCCGCGTCGCCGGAGTCGGGATGCCGTCCATGCCGGCATCCTGCTGCGCCTACCTCGCCAGGGAAAGGGGATCGTATGCGGCAATCCCGCGCGCCCGCGCCCACCCCGGCCGAGCCACCCCGGAAAGCCGCCGGATCGGCCAAAAAACCCTGATCCGGCCGCGAATCCGGGCAAGGGCCGCGGCGGGTTGGGCCGCGGCGGCGGGGTCGGAGTCCGCGGGCCAGCCGATACCGCATGCCGCGCAATAGGCGCCCTGCGACCGCGTTTCTCGCAAGCCGAAAACGCTGCGCCGAAGCGTGATCACGGTTTCCGGCATCATCGCACCGCCGCATCGTTTGCATTTCATCGCCTGTTTCCCTCTGTCCCCTTGTGCGGACAGATCCTACACGCCTCTTCGAACAAATCAAGAACAATTTGACGCGGCGCCAAAGGATTCGCGCCTGCGCCGGCGACAGCCAACCGCCCGGCGGGAGAAACCACCCGATGCCGGAACGGTCGTTGACAGCGGCGCGGCTGATCGCGATCCTGGATCTATGGCAACCCCGCCAAGACCAGCCGATCGGCCGGTCCCGCCCGGCGCAACTTCGGGACAGCAGCATGACCGCGCAGCCGGCGAGCACCAGCGCAGCGGCGAACTTCACCGGCTTTCCATCGGAGGGACTGCGCTTTCTGCGCGACCTCGCGGACAACAACAATCCGGACTGGTTCAAGCCGCGGCGCGGCGACTATGACGCGCTGGTGCGCGGCCCAATGGTGGCGCTTGTGGCCGATGTTCTGACGCTCGCGGCGGAACGCCGGCTTCCGCTGACGGGAGAGCCGGAGCAGGCGGTTTTCCGCATTCACCGCGATATCCGGTTTTCCCGGGACAAGCGCCCGTACAAGACGCATTGCGGCGCCTCGCTCAGCCGCACCGGCAAAAAGCTGGCGCCCGGCCTGCTCTACATCCACATCGAGCCGGCAGGCTGCTTCGTCGCCGCCGGATTCTGGCATCCCGAGCCGCCCTTGCTGCACCGGCTGCGCCAGCGCATTCTGACTGATCCGGATCGTTTCCTCCATGTGGTGCGCGCGCTGGATCGCGGCGGCATGCCGATCGGGCCGGACGATGAAGCGACGAAACGTTTGCCGCGCGGGTGCGAGCCCGGGCAGGGGACGGAGGTTGAACCGTTCCTCAAACATCGCAGTTTCATTGCGCGGCGCTCGCTCGACGAAGCTGAAACCGGTTCGCCCGGGTTGCCGGCGTTGCTGCTGGACTGTTTCGCGGCGGCGCGGCCGCTGCTGGATTTCGGCTGGGATGTGGCCGATGCATGACGCTGGTCCGCGGCAAGGCGACAGAATCCGTCAGCTCAAACCGTAAACCGCCGCCTCAAATCCCACCAGCGCCTCCACCGCCGCCGGATCGTTTGCCGGCAGAAGCTGCATCATCAGCACCGCCGCGATCTTCGATGCTGGATCGATCCAGAAGAAGGTGTTGTGCACCCCCGCCCAGCACAGGCTTCCGGCGGCGCGGCCGCCCGGCCAGGGCTCCATGTTGATCAGGAAGCTCAGGCCCCATTTCTTCACGATGCCGGGGAACATTTCGGCCTCCAGCACCATCTGCGGATTGTCGCTGCGCACCTTCGGCACTTCGAGCGCGCCGATGTGGTTTTCGGACATCAGCTTCAACGTTTCGGGCCTCAGCACCCGGCGCCCGTCGAGCACGCCGCCGCCAAGCAGCATGCGGCAGAATGCCATGTAATCGACCGCCGTGGAAAACAGCCCGCCTCCGCCCATCAGGAATTCCGGGTCCCGGGGGGACTCGACCTCGAGTGGCACCGGATTGCCATCGGCGCCTCGCGCATGCGCGCCGGCGAGACGCTGCTGCATCGCATCGGTTGGACGGAATCCGGTATCGGTCATGCCGAGCGGACCGAGGATGTGCTGCCTGAAATAGGCCTCAAGATCCTGTCCGCTGACGGTTTCGACGATGCGGCCGGCAAGGTCGATGCCGATGCCGTATTCCCAGCGCGTGCCGGGATCGAACAACAGGGGCACCTTGAGCGAATCATGCCGGCAGGACACAATGCTCGGCAGCCCCACCGTCTCGATAAACCGCGCCAGATCGGCGTTGAAGATGTCGTAGCCATAGCCGGAGGTGTGCGTGAGCAGGTGCCGCACCGTCACCGGCCCCGCGGGCGCCCGCAGGCGCGGCTGGCCGGCATCGTCGAAGCCTTCCAGCACCTGCACGTCCCGGGTGAACGGCAGCAACTCGCCGATGGCCTGGTCGAGGCCGATGCGGCCGGACTCCACCAATTGCATCGCGGCGGTCGCGGTGATGGCCTTGGTCATGGAGGCGATGCGGAACACGCTGTCGAGCGTCATCGGCTCCGGCTTGTCGATCGCGCGGCGGCCGAAGGCGCCCTGGTAGACAATTCCTGATTCGCCCGCGACAAGGGCGGCGACGCCGGGAATTTTACCGCTCTCGACCGGA
This sequence comes from uncultured Rhodopila sp., assembly GCA_903851415.1. Lineage (GTDB taxonomy): Bacteria > Pseudomonadota > Alphaproteobacteria > Acetobacterales > Acetobacteraceae > Rhodopila. Next base: position 55,486 of record CAINOE010000142.1, read on the forward strand.
TCGGCCAGCACGCGATCGACAGCCGGGTTCATCGGGTTGCGTCTCCTCATATCCTGCCGGCCGACGCTAAACCAGGACCACCGAGGCCCGCACCGCAACTTATCGCGGGTCAGGCCGGTGCCATCGGCTTAGCCGTGCGACACCCAGTTGTTCTGGTGATAGTTGTGCGCGGGCGGCTGCCAGGTCGTTTGCGAATGGGCGGCGCCGATGGAGCTCAGGCTCAGGGCGGCAAAGGCGGCGCGGATCAATGTCTTCGTCGTTAACAGGTGTCCGATGATGATGCGGGTCACGATAGGCTCCCTCGACGGATTGGCTTGCGATGCCGGGCCGGTAAGCCGGCCTCGATCGAGGTGCAGATTGATGCTGCGGGGATGAATGATAATCCGGCCCCGCGGAATTGGATTTATGCGCCGGGCGGAGAAGTGGCGGGCGAGGCGATGAAGCTCAGGCCAGCTGGAGCTCAGGCCAGCTCCAGCGAAGTGCCGAGATACTGCGCCAGCACCTCCTCGGGCGCGCCGTCCGCGCGGACCTGCCCCTGGTCCAGCCAAAGCACCCGCGTGCACCAGTCGCGGATAATGTCCGCCTGGTGGCTCGACAGCACGAGGATGTCGGCGCCGCGCACCATCTCCTCCAGCCGGTGCTTCGCCTTCTCCAGGAACACTGCGTCGCCCGCCAGGAACCACTCATCCATCAGCAGGATCTGAGGCTTGATCGCGGTCGCCAGCGCAAATCCCAGCCGCACCACCATGCCGGCCGAGTAGATCCGCACCGGCAGATCGAGGAAGTCCGACAGTTCGGCGAATTCGGCGACGTCTTCCTCCAGCCGCGGCAGCATCGGCTTGGGCAGCCCGTTGTATAAACCGCGGAGCAAAATATTCTCCCGCCCGGTCAGTTCCATGTTCATGCCCAGGCTGGGATCCAGCAGCGCATTCAGGCTGCCCTGCACGCGCACGCGGCCGATGACGGGTTCGTAGATTCCCGCCAGCACCCGCAGCAATGTGGTCTTGCCGGCGCCGTTGCTGCCGACGAGACCAAGCCGGTCACCGTGGTCGAGCGAAAGGTGGACGTCGCGCAGAGCGCGCACGACGACGCGCTGCTGCTGGTCCTGTCCCAGACGCCCGGACGCCGCGGCGACCACCATCTTCTTCAGGCTGCGCGAACTGCCGTGATACAGCGGAAACCAGACCGAGACGTTCTCGACCTCGATGCGTGCGCGAACGGCCATGCTTCAGATCCAGAAGGTGATGCGGCCGCGCGCGCGGACGAAGAACGTCCAGGACAGCCCGCACAGCGCCAGACTAAAAATGATCGCCCCCAGCCAGGCCCAGCCGGTCAGGGCGCCGCCGCCGAGCAGCGGGCCGCGCACGATCTCCAGCAGGTCGAAGAACGGATTGAGCGGCAGCTTCGCCATGCCCGTCCCCAACTGCTCCGGCTTCCAGATCACCGGCGTGACGAAGAACATGATCTGCATCACGCTGTTCACTATCGGCTGGATGTCGCGGAACCGCGCGCAGAACGCGCCCAGAAACAGCGTCAGCATCAGCGCGTCGACGATCCAGAGCAGCAGCCCGGGGATCGCCATCAGCCCCTCCCAACCCGGCCATCTGGAGAAGATCGCGAAGGTCACGATGATGACGACGATGTTGTGGCCGAGCGCGATGATGTTGCGGACCAGGGTGCGGATCGCGAAAACGAAGAACGGCATGCGGACCGAGCGGATTACGCTCTCGGCGTCGGTAAAGCTGGTGCAGCCCTCCGACACCAGCGCCGCGAGGAAGCCCCACAACACCTGCGACAGCGCCAGAAACGGCAGGTAGTCGGCGACGTCCATCTTGAACAGCGTCGAGTACAGCACGCCAAGCGCCGCGACCATGACGCCGGTTGAGATCGTCAGCCAGAACGGTCCGAGCATCGAGCCGCGGTAGCGCAGGCGGATGTCCAGCCAGCCGAGCGCCAGCGCCAGCCGCCAAAGCCGGGCGCCGCCGACAAGGTCATTGACCGCCAGACGGTGGCGGGAGGTGACCGACATGTCCGCATTCAGGTCCAGGGAGGCTGTGGCGGCGATGGTCGTTGTGCTCATGACGCGGCGCGGATACCCCATTCGAGCGATCAGCACAATAAACGGTTACCCTTCGCCCGGCGTGGCCCGTCCTGACGGAGTTGTGCGATTCGCCTTGGTCGTGCGGCGCGTTGCGCGGCGGGTTTCCGGCAGGCGAAACGGCCTTATTCCAGCCGGGATTCATATGATATCACGTCATGCGAGATGACTTGCACGAAAGATGGATGTCGTTTAAGGACTTAGCCCAGGTTCCTGAGTGAGTGCTTAAACGGCGATGGTTCGTCCGCCGTACCAGTAGAATTTTGCCGAGCCTACACGGAGACGCATTCGTATGACAGCATTGGATCGTCTGACTACGGGCCACCGTCTTCGGGCCGTAAGCACGTTGGCGCTTATGGCCGCCCTCGGGGCCTGCAGCCACGGATCCCACCAGAGCGCGCTCGACGAATCGGCCCGCTACGCCGCCCACGCCCGCGGCGACTACCGGCCGCCCGGACCGCCGGATGATCCCTGGGGGCCGTATATCCGCGAAGCCTCCGCCAAATATGACATTCCGGACATCTGGATTCGCTCGCTCATGCGAGTCGAATCCGGCGGCAAGGAATACGTGAACGGCAGCCTGGTGACGTCCGGCGCCGGCGCGATGGGGCTCATGCAGGTCATGCCCGACACCTATGACGGGCTGCGGGACCGCTACAACCTGGGCGACGACCCGTACGAGCCGCATGACAACATCATGGCCGGCACCGCCTATATGCGTGAAATGTATGATCTTTACGGCAGCCCCGGTTTTCTCGCGGCGTACAATGCCGGTCCGGCCCGGCTGGACGACTACCTGGCGAACATTCGCCCCCTGCCCGACGAAACCCGCCATTACGTCGCGATGATCGGCCCCAACCTGCGGGGGATCTACCCGAACAACCGATCGGCCGCGGACGAGATGGCGATGAACGCCCTGCCGATCAACATCCCGCCCGGCCGGCGCTACGGCCGTCCGAGCCATCCGGTGATGCTGGCCGGCGCCCATCCGGGCGGTGGCGGCCGGGTGCCGCGGCGCGCGCCGGTGGAGGTCGCCCAGCTTCCGGAGCCGGCGCATTACCGCGCGTCAAACAGCCAGCAGGTGGCGATGGTTGTCCCACCGGTGGCGCCGCCGCCGGCCCCGGGCGGCTTCCGCGTGATCGCTTCGGCCAACGCCGCCGACGCCGCCCCCGCCCGCCACGGCGCCGCCGCCCCCGGCCAATGGGCGATCCAGGTCGGCGCCTTCGCCAACCAGGGCCAGGCGCACAGTGCCCTGAACGCGGCCGCGGGCCATGCTCATGTCGAGCTGGCGGTCGCCCATCCGTACGTGGCGAGTGTCCATCAGGGCCGCACGGTCATGTGGCGCGCGCGGATGACCGGGATGTCGCGAGAGACGGCGATCCAGGCCTGCGAGAAGATCACGCATGGGCGGTCGAGTTGCATCGTGCTGTCGCCGGACGCGCAGTCGTAGGGCCACTTCATGGCCCCGGCTTGTTGTCCGGGCCACCTATCGCCGCACGTGCTGGAAGAGGTGGCCCGGACAACAAGCCGCGCCATGACGGTTTTGCGGCGGCGCAGCAACGTGCTGCTTGCCGCGCGACCGGGTCAGAGTGGCTGCAGCGGCGGCGTTTCACCCTCCGGCAGCGGAACCTGAGCAACATTCAGGACAAGCGAGACCAGGGTGTAGTAGCCGACAACGCCGACGAGATCGATGATCCCGCGGTCGCCGAACCGCTCGAGCGCCGGCTGGTAACGGGCATCTGACACCGCGCCCGTCGTCAGCAGTTCGGTGACGAATTCATAGACCAGAAATTCATCCGGGCTGAGGTTGCGCGGACGGCGGCCGGCGGCGATCGAGTCCAGGATGTCCGGGTTCAGGCCGGCCTCGATCCCCAGCCGGCGATGCGCGAAGAATTCGTATTGCGCGCCCCATTTGCGCCCGGCCAGGCAGATCGCCAGTTCGTTCAGCGGCGCCGGGATGGAGCTGCCGAACCGCACCCGGGCGCCGACGCGCTGCACCGCGTCGCACAATTGCGGGCTGCGCAACAGCGCATTGAACGGGCCGCGAAGACCGGACCCGCGCGGACCGGACTGGATCGCTTCGGCGACGGCCCGCTGCTCGTCGGTCATGGTTTCCGGGGCCAGCTCCGGAAAGCGGGGTTCGGACATGGGGGTTTCCTCCGGTCGTATGGACGGGGGCCGCGATGCGGCTTTCGCCGCAGCGTAGCGCATCTTCCCGTTGGGCAGAAACGGCGCGGCGTGCGGCGAACCCTGCCACCGCGGAAAGCGGGGACCGTCGGGTCAAAGCGACCGCGCCGATTTCACAGGCCGATCCAGTCGGCATAGCGGCGCAGCATGTCGGCCGGGTCCTGATAGATCGCGACGCACCCGGCCTCGCGCAGGTCCTTTTCGGCGAAACCGCCACACAGCACGCCGATGGTGCGAAGGCCGGCTTTGCCCGCCGCTTCGGCGTCGTACGGCGTGTCGCCGACGACGATCGCCGCGCGCGGATCGATGCCGTTCAGCCGCGTCAGCACCGCGTGGAAAATATCCGGATGCGGCTTGGACCTTTCGGCGTCCTCCGAGGAGGTTTGTGCGTCGGTGAGGTCTTCGATCCCGGCTATGCGTTTGTATATGTGCAGTTCATCGTCTTTCGCCGACGAGGCCAGGGCGATTGTGCGGCGGTCCTGCCGGAGGCGCTGGAACAGGTCTCGCACGCCCGGGAAGGCGGTCACCAGGGGCAGATACCTTTCCTTGAACAGCGCGCTGCGGTGCGCGGCGATCGCCTCGCCCTGGCGGTCGAGGTCGTCTTTGGACAGAAAAACCGGCATGAGCTGGTCGCGGCCCTTGCCGATATGGCCGCGGATGGCTTGCGCATCGATGTCGTGGCCGAAATCGCGGAAGGCGTCCTGCCAGGAACGGGCGTGCAGATCGACGGAATCGACCAGGGTTCCGTCCACGTCGAAGATGATGGCTTGCGGCATCGGCGTCTCTTTGTTGCGGGGGGTGCGTGGAACGCGCGGGGTTGCGGCGGGCTGTGGAACGCACGGAGCCGTGCCGGAGCGTCTCGCGATCGGGTCACGTTGTTGCGAATACCGGCACGCGACATGCCGGTTGTTCAATTCGGACGGGTATTAGCCACCGGATTGAAAAATCGTCTGAGAACGACGTCTCTTGCTGAAGGGAGATTATTGACGTATCAAACTTATGTGATACGCTGTCCGCACATTTGAACATCTTGGAGCCGGCCATGCGAAACGACCCTGCCCCCGACGCAGTGATGCCGCCGCAGGACGGCGCGCAGTGGCAGTTCGGCCATGGCCGGGCCGTGCTGCAGATCTCGGCCGCAACGGCCGCCCTCATCGGCGGTTCCGGCGTGGCCGTGGCGAACGGGGTCTTCACGCCGCCGGCCGGCGTGTCGGCGTACCGGCTGCTGTTCGTCACAGCCGACGAGACGACGGCATCATCCGGCAATATCGCCACCTACAACTCGTTCGTCACCGGCGAGGCCGCGCAAAATACCTTGCTGCCCACCACGCTTTGGAAGGCGATCGTCAGCACCACATCGATCAGCGCGGCAGGCAACGTCAGTATCGGCACGGCCGGCGACGCGAACGTGCCAATCTACCTGGTGGACGGGACTTTCGTGACGTCATCGACCGATGCTTTCTTCAGCCAGAACATCCCCGGCGAACCCAACGAGAATCAGTTCGGTAACACGAATAATACATATACCTGGACGGGTTCGACATCGAGCGGCTCAGCCTATACCAGCTACGAAGCGGGTGGACAGTACGGGACGGAAATGGGTTCCGATTACTTCGAACCAGCCTTCGTCGTTGATTCGGCCGATTACGACTTCTATAACGGGGTAGCGAACAGCCCCAGCGACCACTATTCTCTCTACGCCCTCAGCGGCGAGATCGACGTTCCTGAACCGGCGAGCGGTTCGGCGCTGCTGATTGGCGGGTTGATCGTCACCCGCATCTTCCGCCGCCGCACCCACTAACCGGCGCGCGTCAACCGCGGAGTCTCCGTGTCCCGCCGGCCAAACGGCGGGCACGATGCCTTTCGGCAACCGATGGCACCGCTGCATGAACGTTACCGAACCCATACGCCGGATCGCCAGGCTCAATCCTAACGCGACCGCAATAATTCGCGCGGACGGCAGCAGGATCGGTTACGGCGTCCTCGACCATGCGATCGACCGCATGGCGGGCTACGCGGCCAGGCTCGGGCTTGCACCCGGCGACATCGCCGGCCTGAGGATTGCAGGTCCCGATGAATCGCTTGGCCTGATCCTCATGCTTGCCCTTGCCCGGATCGGTGTCGCCAGCGCCGAACCCGACGCGCCGGCGAAGCGTCTGCGGCTGCGCTTCCAGGCCGGCGCCTCGCCCGCGCCCGGCAATGTCGGTTTCGACGCAAGCTGGATGGTCAACGAACCGGCGGCGGCAGGTCACGTCCCGCGGCCGATACGCACCGATCCGGCGGGATTGTTCCGCATCTTTGCGTCCTCCGGCACCACCGGCAGCCCGAAGCACGTCGCCGTCACCCAGGCGGTGCAGGTTCGCCGGGTGCATGCATTCTGCCTGGCCGATGGCGGCGGCCCGGCCGTTCGGATTATCGGCATCAACCTCGGCTGCTCCTGGGGATGCGCCACGGCGCTGCGGACGTTGTGGGCTGGCGGGACGATCGTGCTCTCGAATCCGGCGCACGCCCCGGATACCATTCCGCGATACGGGGTGACGTCGATCGTCACGTCTCCCGTCTCCCTTCGCATGATCCTGGAGGCTCTGCCGCCTGGCGCCGGCCCGTTCCCACTGCTTGGGCAGATCGAGGTCGGAGGCAGCATGGTGCCGGAACCGCTGTGGCGGGCGGCGGGCGAGCGCCTGTGCGGCCGTATTGTCTCGGTCGCCGGGTCAGCCGAAGCCGGACTGACCGCCTCGGCGCCGGTTGACGCGATGACCCACAGGCCGGGCGCGTCCGGCCTGATCGTCCCGGGCGTCGAGATCGAGGCGGTCGATGGGGATAACCAGCCGGTGCCGCCCGGGCACGAAGGTATTCTGCGGATTCGCAGCGATCGGCTCGCCTCGGGCTATCTTGAGGCATCCGAAACCTCGACCGAACGGTTCCGCGATGGCTGGTTCCACTCGAACGATATCGGCACGGTCTGGCCCGACGGATGGCTGACGATCAGCGGCCGGAGCTCCGACGTGATCAATGCGGGCGGCGTGAAGGTGCATCCGCAGGTCATCGAATCGGCGCTGCTGAAGCTGCCGACGGTGCTGGACGCCGCCGCGTTCGGTGTGCCGGATGCGATGGGAGTCACCCGCATCTGGGCCGCGATCGTCGCCCGGTCGCGCATCGACGACGCGGTGCTGAACGCATTTTGCCGACACGCGCTGCCCGGGATCGCGCCGCGGACGATCCTGCAGATGAAAGCGTTGCCGCGTAACGAAAACGGCAAGGTGCTGCGGGAGCATTTGGTGGATATCGGCCTGCATGAGACGCGGCAGCCGGCCGAAGCGGCCGGTGCACACCCGTGACGGCGGGCCTCGCCCGGGCCGGCTTCCAGGCGCCTGCCGCGACAGGTGGCCGCGACGAGCCGGACCATGACGGTCGCGGGCAGGGCCCGGGCCTCCCGACGGATGGCGCCGCTCGTGAAACCCATCTCCAGCGTGATCCGAGGCGATTTTGAACATCACCGCGCCGATTCGCCATATCGCCCGCCTCACCCCTGATGCCGTCGCGATCGTCCGGGCGGATCACAGCATCATCACCTATGGCATGCTGGACTCGGCCATCGACCGCATGGCCGGTTATGCGGCCAATCTCGGGCTGCGGGCAGGCGATGTCGCGGGCGTCGCCATCGAGCTCGGCGCGGCATCGCTGATCCTCGCCCTCGGGCTGGCGAGGATGGGTGCCGCCAGTGCCGCGCCGACATTGCCACCCGGCCAGATGAAGCTGTGCTTCCGGTTCGGCCCGATCGCGAAACCCGGGCAGGTGCGTTTCAGCGATGCTTGGCTGGAGCGGCCGGCGGGATGCAGCGCCGCCGCCATCGATCCCGATTCGTCAGCGCTGTGCCGCATCTTCGCCTCGTCCGGCACCACCGGCGTGGTGAAGCACATCCCGGTCAGCCATGAAGTGATGATGCGCAGGGTCTACAGCCGTTGGCAGGCGCAGGGTGGCGGACCGCTGACCCGGATGATCGCGGTTGGCCTCGGCATCGGCTGGGGCTTCACCGTGGCGCTGATGACGTTGTGGCAGGGCGGCACGCTCGTGCTGTTCGACCCCGCTACGGCGGTGGAGGCAATGCGGCGGCACCGCGTGAACGTCCTCGTCACCTCACCGGCGACGCTGAAGACGCTGGCGGACATGCGGCCGCCCGGTCAGGGGCCGCTGCCCGATCTCGCGGCCATCGAGGTCGGCGGCAGCACCCTGCCCGACCTGGTGCGGCGGGCGGCAGCCGATCGGCTTTGCCGCAACGTCGTTGTGTATGCAGGCGCTTGCGAAGCCGGCGGCATGGCCGGCGCCACGGCGGACGCCCTGGACGAGCGGCCTGACGCGGTAGGGTTCGTCTGGCCGGACGTCGAGGTGCAGGCGGTGAGCGCGGATCATCTGCCGCTGCCGCCGGGAACCGAGGGCATCCTGCGCGTTCGCAGCGCCATGGTCGCCCCCGGTTACTACCGCAACGAGGCTGCGACGGCCGAGAGCTTCCGGGACGGCTGGTTCTACCCCGGCGACATCGGCACGGTCTGGCCGGATGGCATGCTCTGCCTGAACGGCCGCAATGCCGAGCTGATCAACGCCGGCGGCGACAAGATCAGTCCGCATCGCATCGAGAAAGGATTGCTGGCGATTCCGGGGGTAACCGATGCGGCGGCGTTCGGCGTGCCTGACGCCGCGGGCCTGACCATGGTGTGGGCGGCGATCACCTCCGGCGCGCCGATAGAGGATGCGGTGCTGGATGCTTTCTGCGACAGGCTGCCGTCGTACATGGCGCCGCGGATCGTCCTGCAATTGGAGGAACTACCCCGCAACGAGAACGGCAAGATCAGGCGGCAGGCGCTGGTCGATCTGGCGTTGCGGCTCAGCGACCCGGCGCGCGACGCGGCGCGGACGTGACGACGGCATTGGGCGGCGCGTCCCCGCGGATCAGGCGCGGCCAGCGGACCGCGCTGTGTCTGATCACCCTGGCCGGTATGCTGAACTTCATCGACCGGTCGGCCCTGGCGGTGGCGAACCCGCTGATCCGTCACGATCTCGGGCTTTCGGTGGGCCAGATGGGACTGTTGCTGTCCGCCTTCCTGTGGGCCTATGCGCTGTGCCAGCTTCCGTCGGGCTTGCTGGTGGACCAGTGGGGACCGCGCCGTTTGCTCGGCGGCAGCATTTTGGTCTGGTCCGCTATCCAGGCGCTGGGCGGCCTGGCCAGCGGGCTATGGGGATTTATCGGAGCCCGCATCGCGCTGGGCCTGGCCGAGGCGCCGCTGTTTCCCGGAATGGTCCGTATCGTGCGCGACTGGTACGCCCCGCATGAGCGCGGCCTGCCCAGCGGCATAGGCTTCTCCGCCAACAAGATCGGCCCTGCGCTCGCTCCGCTGCTGCTGACGCCGCTGATGTTGACCTGCGGCTGGCGCTGGACATTCGCCTTGACGGGTGCCGCCGGGGCCATGCTGGCGCTTATCTGGTACCGGTTTTACCGCGAGCCCGGCGGCCTCCGTCTGACCGCGGACGAAACCGCGTATCTGTCCGGGGGCGAGGATGAACCCGACAGCCGGCGGGCGACCCTGGCCGACTGGTGCGAGCTGCTGCGCCACCGGACCACCCGGGGTATGGTCCTTGGCATGTTCGGCGAGGTGTACATGGGCTGGCTCTATCAGACCTGGCTGCCCGCCTATTTGGAAATCGAACGCCACATGAGCATCCCGAAGACGGGATGGGTCGCCGGCATCCCGTTCGCGTTCGGGGTGGCCGGCGCCATCGGCTCGGGCTGGCTGGCCGATCGGCTTTCGGCGCTGGGGCTGTCGCCGGTGAACAGTTGCAGGCTGTCGATCGTGAGCGGCATGGTGGCAATGGCGGGGTTCACGGTGGTCGCTGCGCTGACGCCGAGCACGATGGTCGCGGTCGCCGCCATTTCGGTGGCGCTGCTGTTCAACGGCGTGTCCGGGGCGATGGTTTGCACGCTCGCGAGCGTGGTGGCTCCGCACCGCTGCGCCGGGTCGCTGCATGGCATCCAGAACTGCGGCGGGTTCGTGGGCGGCTCGCTGGCGCCGGTGGTGACCGGCTTCATCGTGCAGGGCGGAGGCGGTTTCGCACCGGCCTTGCTGTTCAGCGCCTGTCTCGGGCTGGTATGCGCCCTGTCATATGTGTTCCTCGTGCAGGATCGGCCGATGGAGGCGGCGGCGTTTGCCCGTGTGCCCGGGGAAAATGTTGCGCGAGTATAGTTTTGGCCTACGACAGTATGTAGGCGTCAGCGATTTATTCACACTTTGCGGTCAAGATAAGAAAGCCGGCGGGATTGCCCCGCCGGCTCAACACTCGGAGGTAGGCACGTGCTTCAACACCTTACACGCGCATTGTGGTGATCGTGACCATCAAAGTCAAGATCATCATCAAGAAGTAATAGGGGAGTGGGCCGATCCCGGAAAACCGGGCCGGCCTGCCCCGGGTGACTGCGCCGCCTTGGCCGTCACGAGCGACACATACCGTAGTATTCCAACGGGCTGGTTTGGACAGGACCGGGCGGTCGATGCCGCGGCGTCGGCACGCGCCTTGTGGAAAAAATGTCCCGCGAGTATAGAAAGAACATACAGCAGTATGTCGCCGTCAACGATTTATTCACACTTGGCCGTCAACATGAAAAAGCCGGCGGGAATTCTCCCGCCGGCTCAACACTCGGAGGTAAGCCAGTGCTAGAACACCTTACGCTCCTGGCGCTGATTGTGGTGATCGTGACCATCAAAGTCAAGATCATCATCAAGAGGCAATAGGGGAGTGGGCCGGTCCCGGGAAACCGGGCCGGCCTGCCCCGGGTGACTACGCCGCCTTCGCCATCTCGCGCAGCACATACTGCAGAATGCCGCCGTGCTGGTAGTAAGCCACCTCATCGACAGTATCGATGCGGCAGATCACCGGCACCGTATCGACCTTGCCGTTCGCCCGGTGGATCACCAGCGACAGGTCCATCCGCGGCGTGATCGCGTCCAGCCCGACGATGTCGATGATTTCATCCCCGGTAATGCCCAGGGATTTGCGGTCAGCGCCATCCTTGAACACCAGCGGCAGCACGCCCATGCCCACCAGATTCGAGCGGTGGATGCGCTCGAAGCTCTCGACGATCACCGCCTTGACGCCCAGCAGCATGGTGCCCTTCGCCGCCCAGTCGCGCGAGGAGCCGGTGCCGTATTCCTTCCCGCCGATGACGACCAGCGGCACGCCCTCCTGCTTATACTTCATCGCCGCGTCGTAGATCGGCATTTCAGCACCATCAGGCAGGTGCTTCGTCATGCCGCCTTCGACGTTCTTCAGCATCTCGTTGCGGATGCGGATATTCGCGAACGTGCCGCGCATCATGATCTCGTGATTGCCGCGGCGGGCGCCGTAGCTGTTGAAATCCTTCTGCTGCACCTGCCGCTCACCCAGGTATTCACCCGCCGGAGACGACTTGCGGATGTTGCCGGCCGGGCTGATGTGGTCCGTCGTGATGCTGTCGCCCAGCTCCGCCAGGATGCGCGCGCCCGTGATGTCGCCGACGGGCTTCGGCTCCATCGTGATGCCCTCGAAATACGGCGGGTTCTTCACGTAGGTGGAGCCGTCCGACCAGCGGTAGGTGGCGTTGTCGCCCTGCACGGTGATCGCCTGCCACTGCTTCGGACCCTTGAACACCTCGCCGTAGCGCCTGAGGAACTGGTCGCGCGACAGGCTGGAGGCGATCACATCGGCGATCTCCTTGTTCGTCGGCCAGACGTCCTTCAGGTAGACCGGCTTGCCGTCGGACCCGGTGCCCAGCGGCTCCGTCGTGATGTCCGCCCGGACATTGCCGAGCAGCGCGTAGGCCACCACCAGCGGCGGCGACGCCAGGTAGTTCGAGCGCACATTGGCATGCACGCGGCCTTCGAAGTTGCGGTTGCCGGAGATCACCGCCGAGGCGACCAGCTTGTTGTCCTCGATCGCATCGACGATCGCGTCGTCCAGCGGGCCGGAGTTGCCGATGCACGTCGTGCAGCCGTAACCCACGGTGTTGAAGCCGATGGCGTCCAGATCAGCGGACAGGCCGGATTTGTCGAGATACTCGGTCACCACCTGCGACCCGGGCGCCAGCGAGGTCTTGACCCACGGCTTTGGCGTCAGCCCCCTCGCCCGCGCCTTGCGCGCCACCAGGCCGGCGGCGACCAGCACCGACGGGTTGGAGGTGTTGGTGCACGACGTGATCGCCGCGATCACCACGTCGCCATGGGTGATCTCGTAATTGGTGCCGGCCACCTTCGCGCTGACGCCGACATCCGCCGCCGGCACGCCGAGGCCCTTGGTCAGGTCCGCCTTGAACGAGGCGCTGACATCCTTCAGCAGCACGCGATCCTGCGGCCGCTTCGGACCCGCCATGCTGGGCAGCACGGAGCCGAGGTCGAGTTCCAGCGTATCGGTGAACACCGGGTCGGGGCGGCCGGGCTCATGGAACATGCCCTGCGCCTTCAGGTAGGCCTCCACCAGCGCGATGCGGTGCAGGTCGCGGCCGGACAGGCGCAGATAGTCGAGCGCGATCTTGTCGACCGGGAAGAAGCCGCAGGTCGCGCCGTATTCCGGCGCCATGTTGGCGATGGTGGCGCGGTCCGGCAGGCCGAGGTGCTCCAGCCCCGGGCCGAAGAACTCCACGAATTTGCCGACGACGCCCTTCTTGCGCAGCATCTGCGTCACGGTCAGCACCAGGTCGGTTGCCGTGGCACCCTCCGGCAGCGCGCCCGTCAGGCGGAAGCCGATGACGTCGGGGATCAGCATGGCGATGGGTTGGCCGAGCATCGCCGCCTCCGCCTCGATCCCGCCGACACCCCAGCCGAGGATGCCGATGCCGTTCACCATCGTGGTGTGGCTGTCGGTGCCGTACAGCGTGTCCGGATAGGCGAAGGTCGTGCCCTGGTTGTCCGACGTCCAGACGCACTGGCCGAGATATTCCAGGTTCACCTGGTGGCAGATGCCGGTGCCCGGCGGCACGACGCGGAAGTTGCTGAACGCCTCCTGGCCCCAGCGGAGGAAGGTGTAGCGCTCGCCGTTGCGCTCGAACTCGACATCGACGTTCTTCTGCTCGCTGTCCGCCGTGCCGGAGTAGTCCACCATCACCGAGTGGTCGATCACCAGATCGACCGGGATCAGCGGGTTGACCTTCTGCGGGTCGCCGCCGAGCCGGGTGATGCCGTCGCGCATCGCCGCCAGATCGACCACACCGGGGACGCCGGTGAAATCCTGCATCAGGATGCGGGCGGGCTTGAACGGCACTTCGTTCGTGGACGACGCCTTCGCCAGCCAGCCGACGATGGATTTGGCGTCGTCGACCTTGTAGCTGCGGCCGTCCTCGAACCGCAGCACGTTCTCCAGCAGCACCTTCAGGCCGATCGGCAGGCGCGAGATGTCGCCCAGGGTCTTCGCCGCTTCCGGCAGGGAGAAATAGGCGTATTCCTTCCCCTCGACGGTCAGTGTCCTGCGTGTCTTGAGAGTGTCGTGCCCGACCGCGGTCATGCTGTGATTCCCGCCCCGTGCGAGGGGGCGCCTCTGTTATGCGGCGGGGGGTGGAGATCGCGCCGCGGATGAAATATTGACAACACGCGGGCTTTAACCACACCGGCCGGTGATCGTCCACCGGCCGGTTGCGCGGGGGATGGATGTGCTGAAGGCAGACGGGGTCGCGGTGTTCCGCGGGGAGCGGCTGGTGTTCCGGGACCTGTCTTTGGCGGTTGCGGCCGGGGGCGCGCTGGTGCTGGCCGGCCCGAACGGGTCCGGCAAGTCCACCCTGCTGCGGCTGCTGGCCGGGCTGGTGCGGCCGGAAGCCGGGCGTGTGCTGTGGGACGGCGAGGACGCCTTCGGCGATATCGCGGCGCACGGGCGGCGGGTTTGCTATGTCGGGCACCAGGACGCGGTGAAGCCGGGGCTGACGGTGACGGAGAATTTGCGCTTCGCCGCTGCTGTGTCGGGGCGGTCGGTCAGGACCGCGCTGGCGGCGGTCGGGCTGGAGGCTCTGGCCGATCTGCCGGCGCGGATGTTGTCGGCGGGGCAAAAGAGGAGGCTGGCGCTGTCGCGGCTGGTGCTGTCGGCCGCACCGCTGTGGCTGCTGGATGAGCCGACGCTCGGGCTGGATACGGCGGCGATCGAGCGGTTCGGCGGGCTGCTGGCGGAGCACCGGGCTGCGGGCGGGATGGTGGTGGCGGCGACGCATGTGCCTCTGCCGCTGGCGGACGTGGCCGGGCTGCGGCTGGGCTGATGCGGGTTTTTTGGGCGGTGCTGGCGCGGGATTTGCGCCTGTCGGTGCGGCATGGCGCGGATACGCTGGCGGCGCTGCTGTTTTTCGTGGCGACGGCGTCGCTGTTTCCTTTGGCCATCGGCCCGGGGCCGGAGACTTTGGGGCGGATCGCGCCGGGGATCATCTGGGTGTGCGCGCTGCTGGCTGCTCTGCTGCCTCTGGATCGGCTGTTCGGGGCGGACCTGGAGGACGGGTCGCTGGATCTGCTGATGCTGTCCGGGTTGGGCGCCTCGGGGATCGTCGGGGCGAAGGCGCTGTCGCATTGGCTGGTGACGGGTGTGCCGCTGTTGCTGGTCGCCGCGCCGGTGGCGGTGATGCTGCGAATGCCGGAGGCGGGTATTCCGGCGCTGCTGATCGGGCTGCTGATCGGGAGCCTGCTGCTGTCGCTGTTCGGGGGGATGGGCGCGGCTATCGTTTTGGGCGCCCGGCGGGGGGGCGTGCTGCTGCCGCTGCTGATCTTGCCGCTGGTGACTCCGGTATTGATTTTTGGCGCGGCGGCGGCGGATGCGGCGGCGGGGGGGTTTTCGCCGCGGCCGCATCTGTTGCTGTTGGGCGCGATGCTGGCGGCGGCGTTGCCGCTGTGCCCGCTGGCGGGTGGGGCGGCGTTGCGGGGGGCGGTGGAGTAGGGATGGGGGATGGGCCAGACGACAGTTCGCGCACAGGTGTACCGTGCAGCGCGCTTTCGCCGGGCGCGTCATTGGGTTCCGCAGTTGGCAGAAGTTTTCAACGGTACTAATCCGAGAGGTGGGTAGCGTTCGTGGTGGGTATATGGTAACTATTGCGGGAAACTCGATTCTGCTTGTGAGTGTGCATGGCGACGAATCTGGAGCGCTTCAAAAAGGACCTCGACAGGCTCATCGAGCAAGGAGGGTTGCTTGAGTGCGCCTTGCAGCGCGCGGTGTGGAAAGACGGCGAATTTGAGAAAGAAGTCGAAAAACAGATTGGCAAGGAGAAATCGAAGGCGCTTCACGCCAAAATACCAAACTTCAAAATCGCCTACGAGCCCTGGTACTCCGAGTGCCTAGCGTTGATCAGACAGCTACTTCCTGATCGGCTTGCCAATTTCGTGAGTCTGTATGAAAAACCAAAATCGAGAAAAGAAATAAGTTGCGATAACTACGTAATTCAGGACTATTTGCAGGGAATACGCGTGACGTATATGGGAGAAGTCAAGGTCGATGGCTCCGCCGCCGTGCCCCAACTTTCCCAGCAGGTTGCGATTTTGACGGCGGTGCAGGTGCGTTTCGAGAGCTCACTATTTGAGATCAGCCAGTTGGTGCGTGCCGACCTATTTGATAGCGAAATCGATGCCGCACGCGACCTACTAAAGAAAGGGTTTCTACGAGCGGCTGGGGCAATAGCAGGGGTTGTCATAGAAAAGCATTTACATCAGGTTTGCGCGGACCATACTATAAATATTGGCAAGAGGCATCCTGGAATTGGCGACTTAAACGAACTCCTTAAAGCAAATCAGGTGATCGACGTTCCCCAGTGGCGGCACATTTCACTGATGGCGGATATTAGAAATATTTGTGATCACAGCAAAAGTTCCGAGCCGACCACCGATCAGGTAAAATATCTTCTCGACGGTGCTTCGAAGATCTTGAAGACGATTTTCTAGCTGCGCGGGGCTGCGTCGCAGAATTGTCATGGCGTGCTCGAACTGGCCGAGGCGTTGTACGCAGCGGCCGACAGTTTGGCGGATCTACCAAACCGAGGGCCCCAGTCCTGGGCACCAGATGCGGGCGCTTCTGACCGCTCGCCCCAATCACAATCGTTACCGCGTCTGCGGCGACTGTGGTGGTCTCGTCGCGACGCCTGACGCGCCCGTGAAGATGGGGTTCGGCCCCGCCGTTCGGTTAAGCCTCGGCTTTGCTGCGCGGCCGGGGCAAATGAGGACCATAGAACGCCCGCAGCGCCGACATTTCGCGAGCAAGCTCCTCGGGCGTTGGCTGGGGAAGAGGAAGTTCGGCCGCGATAACGCCTGCGAAAACATCATGCTGGGTGGCCCGCGGCCCGAGGCACTTCGCGGCCTCGCGGTCGGAAATCTCCCCGGCCGAATAGCGTCGCAGAACGGCTAGGGCGTTCTCGTCGGGTGCACCACCCGGATATCGCGGCTCGGACTCGCCCCCGCCGCCCGCTTTATGATGGTGTTCCATACGTCCTCCGCTGACGGGATCAATCCCCGCTCCTCCGCGAACGCGAGCATAGCGCGGGTCGTGGCAATCACGACGATGTCCGTAAGCTGTTCCCGCTGGATCAGTTTCGGCATCTTCTTGTCTTCGTATATCACGAGAGCCGGGCCGCCGACCTCCGGCAAGGTTTCGACCAGCCAGTCCCGGATCGCACGTTCACCGGCATCCTGCATCCTGAAGCTCGGATCGGCTTGCCGCGCCAGCCGGTACGCCTCGCCGATCTCGGTCTTGACCACCTCCAAGGGCTGGTTGCTTCCCGGTGCCTGTCCGTTCTCCAGCCAGGCAGCCACATCCCGCGCCCACGGCCGTTCGAGATCAGCCGTCGCCTCATAGGCTACGACGTCCATGACGATGACCCGCCCGAACGCCTGCAGCAACGGAAGCTGTGCCGCTGCCGCCAGATGGATGAGAGGCGACATGTCGGGCACGACGATGGCCGGGGTGATCTCTATCTTCATGCAGACCATTCTCCGCCAGCGGATCTTAACAAATGTATCGGGACGCGCCAACCGGGAAGAAATTTGTCGGTATGTTACGGCCGACGATGCAAGACCCCGGTAACCCGGGATGCTCAGTTGCAGAACTGTGGCGGCGCCAGTCGGTAGCAATAAGAGCCAACTAAGCCATGCTGGATGCCCCATCCGGCGCGTGATACAGTTCCACCCCAGTCCAGGAGGACACCATGGCCGAAATCGAGCGGCTCACGATCTCCTTGCCATCCGATATGGCCGCCATCGTCAACGATGCGGTTGCCGGCGGTGACTATGCATCGACCAGCGAGGTCGTGCGCGACGCACTGCACGACTGGCAGGCCAAGCGCGAACTTCACCTCCGGGAGCTCGCCGCCCTGAAGGCCGACATCGATACCGGCCTCGCGGACCTCGCCGAGGGCCGCGTCAAGGACTTCGACGCGGAGCGCATCGTCGAACGCGGGAGATCGCTATCAGCGAACCGCTCCCGCTCCGCCTGACGGAAACGGCCGAGGCCGATCTCGCCGAGATCTGGGCGTGGCTGGCGGCTCAGGCGTCCAGGTCGACGACCTTCCGCCGCCAGATCCGCGGACGCAGTCCTTCCGGCCATGCGAGGAACTCGCCCAACGTTCTGACGAAGCGACGCACAAGGCCAGCTCATCCCTCCGGCGTCTCGCCGCGATGCGCGCGGTCAATCACAGCCCGCACGGCATCTTTCACTTCAGGATCATGATCGGACCAAAGATCGCGCCCGGGCGGGTTTCGTCCCGCCTGCCGCACGCTTTCAATCACGGACTCAGCCGACTGAATCCGGCGCCCTTCCTCCAGCAGGCGAAGATAGTCCCACGTCGTCAGCAGGATCGTCTTTTCGGGTTCAAACACGAGCAACCGCGCTGCATCGCGATCATCGCTCAGCAGCAGCGTGCGAGCTTCATCCGCCAGGGGATAGTTCCGAATGATCTCGATCGCCGCGCGTTCGCCAAGATCGCGCGCCGGTTTGCGGCCGGGCATAGCCTCGCGCAGCACCATCTCCTCGCGGAAGATGTCCGTCGGCTCGACACGCACCTGATCCGTATGGGCCCGATACCAATCGAGAATTTCCTGCGCCCCGAGTTTGCCGGCGGAAAAAGTCGCCTCGTGGAAAACGGCATCGGGGATGATGACCGGAAGCGCCGGATAGAGCAGATAATCCAGGCTTTGCGCCACCGCCAATGTAATTAGCGGCGGAGAATCCGTGACAATAATGGCGATCTCAACCGCCACGGCGCAACCGCGGTTGCAGGATGGCGCTGGCACGGGCCACATTTGCCTCATGAGCGGGCGTCGCGGCCGGCTTCGGGAAATCGAGACCCGCCTCCGCCATTGCGATAATCAGATCGGCATAATCGTGCGCCCCGAGCAACTCGATCGTCCGGCGCGTGCCGAGCTGGCCGCCCGCATATTGCCGCAGCACCGCGTCTCTTTCGTCCCGGGTCATGCGACATACCTCATTAGGCCATTACTAAACCCCGGGCGGTCAATTGAACAAAGTGACCGAACCCGGCGGCATAATCGCGGCTGCCACCGCAGATGTCAGACCCGCAGTTGGAAAGCCCGCGATGCCGAGAACCATGGCTCACTCCCCCGCCGCCTCGGCAGCCACCGCCGCAACGCCCAACCTCAGCGCCGTCAACCGATCCAGCAAGAATCCCACCTGCTCCGCCGACACCGACGCGGCAAAATCGCCATGAACCACCGCGGACCGCAGCCTCGCCATCTCCCGCAGGCGTCGCGCATCGTCGGTTTCGAGATACCCCTCCTCCGCCAGCGCCTGAACCGCCTGGAGCGGCGAATACGCCTTGGAACTCCCCGGCCCGCGAGCCAGCCGCGCCAGAGCTTCCAGCACCGCCCAACCGGCAACCAGCGCCGACGCATAATGCCCGGCATCAGCCAACACCCGGACCTCCCCAAGCCGATCGTCGATCTGCTCGGGTGTCGGCTGCGCGATCTTATCCGGCTTCTCGGACGCCGGAGTGGCGTAGACCGCCCGGAATTCCCAGCCCTTCTGCTCCGCCACCTTTTTCGCGATCTCCAGGATATCCCGCCGGTCGCCGGCCCGGCTCTTCGGGCGCAAAATTTCGAGGACGACACCACCGCCATCCGCACCGACAGCGATGGCATCCGGCGTGTGCCCGGCCAAGAACCCGGGTAGCAACTCCCGCGGAGGGTCGATGACGAACCTCAGGCCCCGCGCCTCGTAAGACGACTGCAAGCCCCTCAAGGCGCTGAGCTCCCACGGCTGAGTGTCGGCCATCATGTCGGATCCCTCCACCAAAGATCGTCGTCGATCCGGATATAAACCACGGGACGTTCCATTTCAGTTGCTTGCCTAAGCACGGGTGTCAAGGACCGAAAGGTGGTCGCGATCCCCGGCTCGAACTTCTGAACGGTGATCCGCTCCAATAGCCGATCGTCCGGGTAAACGATCGAGATCATCCCGTCCACGATCAGCTTGACGATATTATCTACATCTCCGTCCATGGCTGCGGAAGGAAAGTAGAAGATGGTCGCCGCCAGCGCCCGGTTGTCGAGGAAAAAGAAGTCCCTCAAAGCGTCTACCCGGGCTGTCGCGACCTCCCCGACCTTCCGCTTCCAGCGTTCCTTGGCGTTCGCATTCTTGCTCTGGTGCGACAGCGGCGTGTCCTGGATCAGAAACTCGACCGGGAACGGCAAGCTCAGGTCGGGTTCGACTATCGCTTCGCTCAACTTCCGTCATCCCGATTGCCTGGCAGCATATCGCACACAATCGACGGCCGAGCGGGCTGGCGCTCCGAAGCGCCCGGGATCGTCTCCCGGGAGAGGTCGCTATGGGTTCGCCAGCGTCAGGGTCGTCGCGTGCAAGATATTATCCACTTCGCGGATGCTCTGCATCGATTTTCTTGGCCCGCGGACACCGGGGTTTTCTGCTCTTGCCGCTTCCCCCGATAATTGCGGCATCGTCGCTTGGATCGGCATCCCGTTCAGTTGCTTTTGCCGTCCGGTTAAGCCGCGGCTTGCCCGGCCAAGCCGCGCTGGAAGCCCCATCCGGCGCGTGATACAGTTTCACGACAGGCTAGGAGGACACCCATGGAGGAAATCGAGCGGCTCACGATCACTCTGCCGTCCGACATGGCCGCCATCGTCAAGGATGCCGTTGCCGGCGGTGACTACGCATCGACCAGCGAGGTCGTACGCGACGCACTGCACGACTGGCAGGCCAAGCGCGCGCTCCAACTGCGGGACCTTGCCGCCCTGAAGACCGACATCGATACAGGCCTCGCGGCCCTCGCCGAGGGCCGCGTGAAGGACTTCGACGCAGAGCGGATCGTCGAACGCGGGAGATCGCTATTAGCGAACCGCACCCGCTCCGCCTGACGGAAACGGCCGAGGCCGATCTCGCGGAGAACTTGTCGTGGCTGGCGGCTCAGCGTCCAGGTCGACGACCTTCCGCCGCTGGATCGGCAGATGCAGTCCTTCCGGCCATGCGAGGAACTCGCCCAACGTTCTGACGAAGCGACGCGCAAGGCCACCCTTTCGTCAGCGCCTGATCCCGTCCGCGTCGGCATCCACCGCTGCAAGCGCCATGCGCGCCGAGGCCGGCAGCGATTTCGTATCCGTCTTCGCCATGATCGACGCGCGATGGTTCTCGACCGTGCGCTGGCTGATACCCAGATCGGCGGCGATGTTCTTGCTGGGCTGACCGGCAAGAACCAAGGCCATGATCTGGCGCTGCCGGGGCGTCAACCTGGCAAGATGACTTGCGGCATCGTTGCGCCAGGCCGACAGTTTGCCCGAATCCCGAGATCGTTCCTACGCATGATCGACACTCGCAAGCAATTCATTCCGGCTGATCGGCTTTTCGATGAAGTCCGAAGCGCCCGCCTTCATTGCCTCTACCGCTATCGCAACGTCGCTGTTGCCGGTTATCATGATCGCCGGCAGAGCATGGCCGGCCTGCCGCAGGCGGCGCAGCCATGTCACACCGTTCATTCCGGGAAGGTAGGCATCGATCACGAGGCGGGCCGCCCGCCCCGGATGGAAGGCGGCAAGAAACGCCTCGCACGTCTCGTAATCCTCGACGTCCCGGTGGTCATCCTCCAGCACGGCGCGGATCGCCCCGCGAATGCTGTCATCGTCGTCAACGACGTAAATCAGCGGCGCCCCGCCGGCAGCCGAATCTTCAGCGTGGCGCGGCGCATGAGCAACGGGCTGCGCCAGCGGCAACAGACGCTGGATCGCCGACGCCAACTCGTTCAGCTTGACGGGCTTGTTGAGTTGACTGCAGTGCTGAAGGGCTGCCGTGCTCGCGGTGCCGGCTGATATGTCGCCTGTCAGGATAATCGCGGGAACCGGTCGATCGAGCGCTTCCCGGATCATGGCCGCCACCACCGCGCCATTCATGCCGTTCGGCAGGTTGTAGTCCGCGAGAACAAGATCCGGCTTTGCCATCCCACCGGCGATCAGCTCCCGCGCCTTGACGCCGTCATATGCCGTTACGACCTCATGGCCTTCGTCCCGCAGAAAATCCTCGAGAAGGTCGCGTATGTCCGGATCGTCTTCAATGACCAGAACCGAGCCGACATGACGTTCGCTTTCGAATCCGCCAATCGATGCTCGGGTCGTCGACGAAACAGACCAGCAGCAGATCCTCGCCCTCGCTGCGGACCGGTCGCACGTCGATGCTGAACGTTCCGGGATGGCTTTCGTCGCCCGTTCGGCCGCCCTGGATGCTGACGCGCGCATCGTCCTGGCTTGCCTGCTGGATCGCCGAGCGAAGCCTGGTTCGCATGCCCTGCCGGGCCATGGCGAGCAGATCGTGCGAGGGTTGCCCTGGCACAACGCGAAGATAACGATCCGTCGCGCCGAGAGAGTAAAGGCATTCGTGCTTGCGGTCGTACCGAAAGGAGGCTTCGATGACGGAAAGCCGATGGGAACTGGCAATCGTGGCCCTCATTTTAGCCGTAGTCTTCTTCTCGGCCTGGCACTTTGCATTGCGCCTTCTCGGCTAGGGCGGACGCACTGATAGAGGGGAAGCCGAAGATTTTCACCCGAACGCAAGCATGGAGGAACAATATGCACTACAATAACCAAACAAGCGTACCGCTAAACGAGGTGACGGCGCTATTTGCCGCCAGCGCGTCCTCCTTCAGGTTGTCGAACAGCGCCACGTTCGCTGACCTCGCCGATCGGCTGGAGGTGCTCGGCGAACGGCATTCGGCAACACCGGGAGCGATTTACCTGAAGCTCGCACGTTCCGTATCCACGGAAAGTCCGGCATTACCGATTCCGCTGACAAGGTTAAGGCCGGTCCGTAACGGCTCCGTCTGGTATCCGCCAGCCGGCCCGTGCAGGCATTCCAGGATATCGGAGAGATGAAAATGGACAAGGACAGGATCGCAGGGTCAGCGAAACAAATGGAGGGGTCGATCAAAGAAGTCGTCGGCAAAGCGGTCGGCGATACCACGCTGCAAGCCGACGGAGAAGCTGACAAGACCGAGGGTAAGATCCAAAATGCCGTTGGCGGCGTCAAAGATACGCTCAGGGATGCACTGAAGAAATAGGGCTGGCGCCGGTGTGGCCACCGCCGCCGGCCCCCACGAAGTCGCCGTTTCGGGGTCGTTATTTACCGGCCGCTCGCAAGGACCGCGGGCGCCGCGTTCCATAGGTGGATCACCCGCACCTCCGGGTGGGCAGGATCGAAACCGAGAATGCTGAGCGATGCCGTGCCAAGGGCAAAATGTTGGGCATCTATAACAGGAAGGCCGATCCATTGCGCAGCCACAACGCGGGAGAATTGGCCGTGCGAGAAAAGCGCGACGCTGCCATCCGCCGCGCAAAGCCGGGCAATCAGCCGTTCGGCCCGGGCGGCGACCTCATCCGGCATTTCGCCATTTGGGCAGCCGTCACGAAAAACGCTCCAGCCCGGCCGAACCTTGCGAATGTCCCGGGAATGCTGACCCTCATAGTCGCCATAGGCCCATTCCGCCAGGTCCGGCTCGACCTCCGCCGCGGCCCCGAGCCCGGCCAGCTCGCAGGTTCGCCGGGCGCGTTGCAGCGGACTGGTCAGCACGCGGGCGAACTGGATGTGCGTCAGCCAGGGTTGCAGTGCGCGTGCTTCATCCTCGCCGTGCGGCGTCAGGGGCAGATCGGTCCGGCCCGTGTGCTGGCCGGACAGAGACCACTCGGTTTCGCCATGCCGGATGATATAAAGCCGCAGCGTCATGTGGTTTCCATCACAGGGTCTCCGTGCCAGGCAGCCCGGTTGCCACGGGCAAGTGGCGAAGAGCTTGCTGCGCCCGGGCGAGATTGGCAACATCGCATATGCGACACATCGCATATGCGGGGTCGCCCCACTATGCTCGATCGGCTTGGCGCGGACCATTGGCATCAGGTGGGCGCGCGGGCTAACCAGGCACTGAGGCAATTGCCAGCCAGGCGCGCGGCGTCCACCGTTCCGCCGGATCCGCCATCGCCCGAACGGGCCATGACGGATGAACCGGCCGGAGCTGCTCTTATCCCGTGAAATGCACGATCTGCCGCGTCGCCAGGTCGATCGTCACCTGATCGTCCGGAGTCTTCGCCAGGTCCGCGTCGCTCGACGGGTGATACTCGATCCGAAGCTGGGTTTGCGTCACCACCACCCGCAGATAGCCGGTGTCCGTGTCGTCGTAGTTCTCCAGCACCACCTTGTCAGCATCCGTCTGGATCGCCAGAGGCGTGCGCAGCGGCGGGTCGTCGCGCTTCGTCAGCTTCTGCGGGCGGCTGTGGCCGCCGCCGCCGGCGATGACGTAGGGGATTTGAATCTGCCCCCGCGTGCGCGTGTAGCGCTGGTAATTATGCGCATGCGCTGACAGCACGGCATGCGGCCAGACGCCGGCTTCATCGCAGACCGCATCGATCTCCTTGCGCATGGCGGTGGATGAGCCGTGTCCACGCTCGCCGCCCAGGGTATACGCCGGATGGTGGTGCGCGATGACCACCGCGCCCTTGAAGCCGTCCGACTTCACCCGCGCCAGAGCGGTGCGCAGGAAGGTCAGTTGCACATCGGTCAGGTCGGGAAATGCTCCGTTCTGACTCGATATGACGCCCGGATCCTCCAGCGCATTGCTATAGAGAGCCAGAATGCGGATGAACGGCGCCTCGAACGTGAAATACACCCCCGGCTGGACCTGTGCGGTGCGGTCCAGGCCGCCGGCTTCCGGCGTGATCTCGAAATGCTCGGCGCAGAAGTTGCGCAGGAACGCCTCCAGCGAGACGCCGTTGGTGTTCGGCGCCACCATGCCGTCATGGTTGCCCGCCAAAGCCAGGATCGGGGCGGGATAGTTGCGATAGGCGTCGTAGAACTGGTCGTAGTAGTATTGCGCCTCGCCGAAGCTGTAGACCACGTCGCCGAGATGAAAGAAGAACCGCGGACGGTCCTCCGCAGCATCGGTGAAGTCGTGCAGCATCTTATTGGTGACGTCTTCCTGCAATTGCGGGCCGCGGGTGTTCCCCGTGTCGCCGACGGATTGAAACACCAGCCGCCCGGCGTCGGTCGCCTGCTTCACCGCATCCGCCCCATGGCTGCCCAGAACCTGCTCCAGCGTCAGGATCGGCTCGGCGCCGCCGCGCGCCGCGGGGAACGGAATCGGCCTGAGTTCGTTCGCCCGGCCAAGCTCGTCGAGCACCTTGTAGGCCGCTGTGTCGGACGCGTGCTTGATATGGAAAGTGGTCGGCGCCGACAGCACCTCCGGCTGGGCGAAGCGAGGCTGGTCCTGCTCCGCCACCGCGACATTGTGCACCTGCGCCGGCTGCGCCGGCGGCGTGAGCTTACGCGTCCGGCCGGGCGTCGCCGGATCCTTGGCATCGTGCCGTCCCGTCATGGAAGTGCTCCTGATTGCAGAAGTGGAAGGGTTACGGACGCTGAAGCCGGACCGGGTGTGTGCCAGTTCACAGTCATTGATCATTCATGCCCAGCCCGTGAAACAACCCTCGCCACCGCGGCGCCGGGCGCGCGGCCATGCCGTCAGGCCGGAGCCGGGTTTGTTTCTGATTGATTTTCCGCAACCACGTCGCTTAAATACGGCTTTGAATCGCACAGAGTTTTGTTCAGACCATGCGGATTTTCATTGTTCCGCGCGAATGTATCGTCGCGCCCTGCTGTCGCCGAAACCGCCGGCCAATCGTCCCGGCTGTTGCGAGATCACGATGAACCGCGTGGTCCTCGAACGCAAATTCCTGAACCTGTGCCGGGCGCGCGGGCCGGACTGGATCGAATCCGTGCTGCGTCCGCTCCGTTTGCCGGGCGCCCGGGTCAGTGTGCGGGACATCCCGCTCGACGCGTTGCAGGCCGCCGTTCGGGTGTTCGGCCGGCGATGGTATCAGATGCTCTGACGGCCGTTATAGTTCCCCACCGGCCTGCATCAAACTGGCCCGGCGGTGTCGGCGGATGGCCGAGCTAAACTCGGCCATGACGCATAGACATCGGGCAGCGCGCTGCACCCCGCCTACTCCACCGTCACCGACTTCGCCAAATTCCGCGGCTGATCCACATCCGTGCCCTTCAGCACCGCCACATGATACGCCAGCACCTGCACCGGGATCGCGTACAAGATCGGCGCCACGAACGGATCGACCGCCGGCAGGATGATGGTATCAGCCGCGATCCCCTTCAGCTTCGCCGCCCCCGCCGCATCGCTGAACACGATCACCTGCCCGCCGCGCGCCGCCGCCTCCTGCAAATTCGACGCCGTCTTCTCGAACAGCGGCCCGGACGGAGCGATCGCGATCACCGGCACCGCCGGATCGATCAGCGCGATCGGGCCGTGCTTCATCTCTCCGGCGGCGTAGCCCTCGGCGTGGATGTAGCTGATCTCCTTCAGCTTCAGCGCGCCTTCCATGGCAATCGGGAAGCAGTTGCCGCGGCCGAGGAACAGCACGTCCCGCGCCTTCGACACACGCTGAGCGATCGCCTGGATCGCCTCGTCATATTCCAGCACCTCCGCCGCCCGTCCCGGCACCTCCAGCAGAGCGGCCGTCATCCGAGCCTCCTGCTCGGCATCGATCGACCCCCTCGCCCGCCCCGCCGCCAGCGCCAGGCAGGCCAGCACCGACAACTGAGCGGTGAACGCCTTGGTGCTGGCCACGCCAATCTCCGGCCCGGCAACGGTTTCGAGGACGGCGTCGCTCTCCCGGGCCATTGTGCTTTCGGCCACATTCAGGATCGACAGGATCTGCTGGCCCTGCGTGTGCATGTAGCGCAGCGCCGCCAGCGTATCGGCCGTCTCGCCCGACTGCGACACCAGCAAGCCAAGCCCGCCCTTCGGCATCGGCGGCGTGCGGTAGCGGAACTCGCTGGCCACATCGCCGTCGGTGGGGATGCGGGCGACCGACTCGAACCACCAGCGCCCGACAAGCCCGGCGTAGAAGGCGCTGCCGCAGGCGCTCATGGTGATGCGCGGCACGCTGGCAAAGTCGATCCCCAGATCGTCCGGCAGGGCAACCGCCCGGGAGGCGGGATTGACCATGCGGTGCAGCGTGTCGCCGATGACCGCCGGGTGCTCGTGCAGCTCCTTCTCCATGAAATGGCGGTAGTTGCCCTTGCCGATGGCCGCGCCGGTCATGCGCGTCAGCTTGATCTCGCGCTCGACCGGGTTGCCGTCCATGTCGAAGAAATCGGCGCCGTGCCGGTGCACCACGGTCCAGTCGCCGTCGCGCAGATAGGCGATCTTCGGAGTCAGCGGCGCCAGCGCCAGCGCATCGGAGCCGACGAACATCGCATTCTCGCCGAAACCGACGGCCAGCGGCGCGCCATGCTGGGCGGCGACCATCAGGTCCGGCTCACCCGCAAATATGATCGCCAGCGCATACGCGCCTTCCAGCCGCCGCAGCGCCTTGCCGGCGGCGTCTATCGGCGGCAGGCCCTGCCGCAGATACAGGTCCACGAGCTGCGCGACGGTCTCGGTATCCGTCTCCGTATGGAAGACCTGCCCGGCGGCCTCCAGCTCGGCGCGCAGCTCCGCGTGGTTCTCGATGATGCCGTTATGCACCAGCGACACGCGGGAGGTTCCGTGCGGATGCGCATTGCTTTCCGTCGGCGCGCCATGCGTCGCCCAGCGCGTGTGGCCGATGCCGAGCGTGCCGGCCAGCGCGGTACGGTCCAGCGAGGCGGCAAGGTTGTTCAGCTTGCCCTCGGCGCGGCGGCGCTCGATCTTGCCCTCCACCAGCGTGGCGATCCCGGCGCTGTCATAGCCGCGGTATTCCAGCCGGCGCAGCGCCTCCAGAATGATCGGCGCCGCTGCATCCGGGCCGAGAACACCGACAATCCCGCACATCAGACTTTCTCCTTCTTCGCGGCTGCCCGCAGTTCGCTGGCGCGTCCCGGCTTCTGCACCTGACGACCGCGCGCGAGCGCCAGCGCGTCCGGCGCCACGTCCTCGGTGATCACGCTGCCGGCGCCGATGATGGCACCGTCGCCGACGGTGACGGGGGCCACCAGGGCGGTGTCGGAGCCGATGAAGACACGCTCGCCGATGGTGGTGCGATACTTGTTGAAGCCATCGTAGTTGCAGGTGATCGTCCCGGCTCCGACATTCGTGCCGCTGCCGATGGCTGCATCGCCGATATACGAAAGGTGATTGGCCTTGACGCCCTTCGCCAGCGCCGCCGCCTTCACCTCCACGAAGTTGCCGACGTGCACGTCCTGCTCCAGCTTCGCGCCGGGCCGCAGCCGCGCGAACGGGCCGATGACGGAGCCGGGGCCGATATCCGCGCCCTCCAGATGGCTGAACGCCCGGATCGTCACGTTGGAGGCCACCGTCACGCCCGGGCCGAAGAACACGTTCGGCTCGATCGTCACGTCCGTGCCCAGCTTCGTATCGGCGGACAGAAACACCGAGGACGGATCGGTCATGGTGACGCCCGCCTCCATCGCCGCGTCCCGCATCCAGCCCTGGAGCACCGCCTCGGCGCGGGCCAGTTCGCCGCGGGAGTTGACGCCAGCCAGCTCGTCCGCCGGAGCCTCCACCGCGGTGACCGGGCGGCCGTCGGCGCGGGCGAGGGCGACGAGGTCGGTCAGGTAATACTCGCCCTTGGCGTTGTCGTTGCGCACCGCCCGCAGCCAGCGCTCCATCTCCGGCGCGGCGCCGCACAGCACGCCGGCGTTGCACAGACTGACACCGCGTTCGGAGTCGGTGGCGTCGGCGAACTCGACGATGCGCTCGACCAGGCCGTCCTCGCCGGTGATCACGCGGCCGTATTTGGCGGCGTCGTCCGGGCGGAAGGCCAGCAGCGACAGGCCGTGCGGGGTGTGACTATCCAGAAGGCGCCGCAGGGTGGCGGTGCGGATCAGCGGGTTGTCGGCATACAGCACCGCGGCCTGGCCATTGCCGAAGTGTTCAACGGCCTGCAACGCCGCATGCGCGGTGCCGAGGCGGTCCTGTTGCACGACGCAGGCGTGCGGGGCGGCTTCCCGGCGGACGGCGTCCATGTCGGGACCCAGGACCACGACGATGCGGTCGAACGCGGGTTCGCAACTTGCCAGCAGATGCCGCAGCATGGACCGTCCCGCCAGGCGGTGCAGCGTCTTGGGCAATGTCGACTTCATCCGTGTGCCGAGGCCGGCGGCCAGGATGATTGCGGTTGCTTGCATATCCGTTTCCTGCTTGGCTAGGAATCCTGGCGTAGCGGCGGGAACGCTGCGGTGTCAAAGGATTTCGTTTCGAGATTGGCGCAATTTGAATTACGGAGTGCAACACATTGGTCCGGACCCTCCTGCTCGACCTGGATGGCACTCTGGTGGACACCGTTCCCGACATTGCCGCCGCGCTGAACCGGCTCATGGCGGCGCGGTCCCTGGCCGCCTTCAGCGACCCCGAAGTTGCCTCGATGGTCGGCGACGGCGTCGCGGTGCTGATCTCCCGCGCCTTCGCCGCGCGAGGCATTGCGCCGGACGAGGGGGCGCTGGAGGCGTTCACCGCGGATTACGAAGCGCATGTCGCGGTCGAGAGCCGGTTGTTCCCGCATGTGCGTCCGGTGCTGGAAGGCCTGGCGCGGGACGGCTGGCAGTTCGCCGTCTGCACCAACAAGCCGGAGCGGGCGTCGCGCCGGCTGCTGGAGGTGCTGGGGATCCTGCCGCTGCTGCGGGCGGTGGGCGGCGGCGACAGCTTCCCGGTGCGCAAGCCGGACCCGGCGCATCTGCTGGCCACCCTGGCGCAGGCGCAGGGATCGAGTGAGCAGGCGCTGATGGTCGGGGATCATCGCAATGACGTGGCGGCGTCGGGGGGCGCCGGGATACGCTGCATCTACGCGGCGTGGGGATACGGCGCGCCGGGGATGGGGGAGGGCAGCGCGGCGGTCGCCCGCGACTTCATCGAAGCGGCCGATTTCGCCAATGTGCTGCTGCCGCGGTTCGCCTGAGGTCCCGCTGGCCTGAACAGCAGAAAGGCCGGTGCTGAACCGGCCCTGGTGCGCTTGTTGGCCGGTTTACCGCCCGCAGGCGCCGGTCTGCTGCATCCGGGTGGCCATCGCATCCCCCGCGACTGTGCTGCCGATGTGGAAGGGCGCGGCATTCGCCAGCGGGGCGAGCGCGCCCGTCAGGCTGAGGGCGGCTAAAGCGGCAAGGATCAGGGTTTTCATCGGAGAACCTCCAACTTCAGCGGGGCGACGCGTCCGACTGTTTGTGGAGCCGGAATGTGTCCTGGCGGACCCGAGGATAACGGCACGGTTCGGCATATGTTTTATGCGGCGAGCGGTGAAATCGGGACCGCCCGAGCGGTTGCCATACCGTCAGCGTTTGTCCGGCTGCATCATCCCGGCAAGGTCGCCCGGCCTCGGACGCGGCACCGAGGCGCCGATCAGAAGTTGGTTTGCGGTGCTGCTGAGGATGGCGGCGCGGGCGGTCGCCTGCTTGCTTGCGCTGCAACGGCGGAAGCCCGGCGACGGCGTCGAGTTCCTCGGCGGCGACCCGGGCCATGGCGGCGGCCCACATGCTTGGGTAAGGGTCTTGTTTCGCCGGATCTACTTTTGGTGCCTGGACCGGGGTGGGGCTCGGCGGGGCTGGCGGGGCCTGCGGACGGGGACGAGTGGCTTCACGAGGTCGATATCGCGCAACGCCATCAGGCGTCCCGTTCGTGCGCGCGGTCTCTCCGGTGACGCGTTGGCTCCAGACCGAGGCTATAGAGCAAGGCGTCCTGCCGGGCGGTGAGATCGGCCATGCGGGCGTCGAAGTCCTTGAACCAGTTCTCGATGTGCCGGTAGGCCTCGGCTGACGTCCTGAAATCGCCGGTGTCTTGCCCGGCAGGGGCCTTCTTCGCGGTGCGTCTCGCTTTGGTTGCCATTGGGGGTCAGCCCGTCGTTGATCTTGTGCAAGATATAGCCGACGGTTGCGACAGTCCAAGGCGAAGCCGGGGCGCCCTATGCCTTCCACTCGCCGGCGAAGTCGTCGCGGTCGAATTCGGCCTCGATCTCCCGCATGACGGCGTATTCGTCGCTGGCTGGGTCCCCGGCGCGTTCGGCGGCTTAAACGGAGCGCCGTAGGATTTCGGTCTCAAGCGAGCGACGTTGTACCGCCTGACGGCGCTCGGCCGTGAAGTCGGAGCCGACTTTGCCAGCGGGCATCGGTCCTTGTCGATACGGAGGTCAAGGCTGGCTCCATTGGCTTCTGCTTGGTCGGGGCATTGCTGCGTCCGTTGAAGACTTGCGACAGGACGCCCCGGTGATGGCGTTCATTAACGAATCGATGATTGCTTTGTCACGCACGCGGCGCAGAACCGACGCCCCTGACCTGGATCACCTCCGGGCGGCGGCGGACCAGTTGTTCCGCGGTAGCGTTGATCCGGTCGCGCAGAGCGCGGTCGGCCCTGGCGATGATCCCGCAATCCGGAGCCTCCGGACGCGGCAGCCACGACAGTAACGGTGGGACACGCGCCAGGACCCGCAAGTCCATATGGAACGACCTCTGGTTCAATGCTTCAGCCGCTGCCTGATCGAACTCGATGACGCCGAGCGGGACGGTCGGTCCCGGCGGGCGCCACGGTCCCGAACTGGTGTAGGCAAGGATCAGTTCGAAGCCCGTGCGCGTGGTTTGGACGCCGAGGCAGTAGGCGATGTGAGGTACGGGGCCCGGTCGATCGGGGCGATCAGGTGGTCCGAATGGAAAGTTGGTCAGAACGAAGTCACCCTGCCGGATCGCCGCCGGCACGAGCGTTACTGTCCGCCCAGAAGCGCCCGCAGCGTTGCAGCGCGGCTGGCATAGCCTTCGTCTGTCTCGTCGTCCTCGCGAACCAGGGTCCCGAGGGGTTCGCCTTGCAGTTCCGGCGCGGTGAAGACGTGAATGACGCGCTCGGCTTCGTCGCGGGCGCGCAGGTCGCGCTCAATCAGCATGTGGACGTAGCCCGCGATCGAGCGATGTTCGGCGGCGGCGACGTGCTGGATACGATCGCGGATCTCGGGTGGCAGGCGGACTGTGATGCCGGTGCGGGATTGGGATGCGTTCTCGGTCATGGCCCCTATTTGCATCATTGTGATGCAGGCTGCAAGTGCGAATAGTCAGCTCAGGCGGTCCGGTAGAACAGCACCCGGCCGGACGGCACAATCTGGCCCATGAAGTCGAAATCGCGGATGTTGCGGGTCAGCACCGTGTATCCTCGCTCCAGCGCATGCAGGTAGATCGTGGCGTCATTCAGCGCGGCGACCTCCTGGCCTGGCTGGAAACCGCCAAGCCGGAACACGAACCCCGACAGGATGCCCGCCTCCAACAGCACGCCCGCGCTGACGGCGTCCTCAAGGCGATGCCGCGGGATTTGGTTGGCCGGTTATCGAACGCCTGGCGCATTGTGGCAACATAAAAAAGAGGATTCAAGTTACGAGGTTAAAGCCATGAAAATCCTCAATACACTGCGCCATGATAAGGAAAGGCTCAGCAGTAGTAACCACGAAAGCAGAGCGATGATTATCAGGTAGGTTCGGTTGGTTAGGATAGGACTCCTAGTAGATGTACTACTGCCCACATGCATTCTTTGGATTTGTCTCACCAGGTCTGTGATTTTTCTATCGATACTTTCCAGGCGGTCAACGATGTACTCCTCAAGGGCCTCTGCATTCTCTGCTATGTCGTGAGTATCACGCCTAGTCTTTGTGTAGGCGGTATGCTCCGAAACTGCAGGCTTAGTCAGGGCGGCCGGCAAGGCGACCCTGGACGCGGGCGTTGCGCGTACGGCCCACTCGTTATCAGCCAAATAGAATTTGGAACCAGTCGGCGTCGCCGGCCAGTTGCCAAAAAAACATCCCCCAACATGATCGAGACCGGGCTCAAAAAGTGACTGGCGGATCATCCGCTCGACATCGGAAGCGGTCCAGCTTGCTTCTTGCTGATACACTCCCGTTGTCGCCTGAGGATTAACACCAAGGACCTGTTCACGGAGACGCTCGAAAGTTAGCCTTTGTGCTATCTCTCTTGGGTCGAAACGCAGATCCGTCTCGAATATCGAACGTACCATCCGATCTCCGCGAAATGTGGCGGCCACGAGACGATCGAGTTGACTGTCCAGAAATCCTCCGACATCACCCGAAACCTGCGTCTCGCAAAAGGCAATTCCTACCCCAAAATAATGTCCTTTACGACCTTCACCCTCGAACTCAGTAGATTGATAATACCCGATCCATGTCCAAATGTGGTTTTGGTCGTCGCAATGACGGGATACCTTAAGCACATGCATCCCTGCTGACGCAGGGATGACGTCGACAGACAGGAGCGCCCAACGCTCTCGTATTGCCGTCGCGACCAAGACGGGAAATGGTTGCGACCCAGTGCCCATTGAGACGCGATCGGACATCGGTTCGGTCGGCAACGGGTAGACGCGAGCATGGATGCCGTAACTGTCGCCCTTGCCGATTACGCAGATCGCTGTGAGCATCGATTCGCCTATTTGCGCACGATCGCGCGCAAAATCCACTCGGAGACCGTTTCCATCCGCACATCTCGGGGAACGACATCGGGGAACAGGACGAGCTGGGCATGGTCGGTGCGGTCACCCTCCTTAAGTTCAAATCTGCGAGCGTTACCATAAATCCAATTTAGCACGGTTCGAGGGTAGCGAAGGTAGGCATCAACAAGATGATCCGGAATGCGTGGCTTGCCGTCAACAAAGCTGCATGAAGAATATTGCATAAAACAACGCCGTGGCCAGTCATTCGCTCCGATCGGCAGCGTCCTAAAATTGTCCCAAGAACGAGAGTAACGATCGGCAAGAATGTTTACGATTGATTGTCCATCGACTCGATTGAATCGGTCGTCGCGCATTGGATTGGCGGCTTGATCCCACTTTCCGAGGAGAAAAAGAAGCGAGTCATCGTATCGATTTTGTTCCGGTCTGGCTTCAGCATATCTTGTAAGCGCGGCGAATAGGCCGGCATCGCTGTTAGCCGTGTCATGCAGATCGGCTTCGCCCAAAGAGTATGGCGCTAGGCAAATTAAGCTAATTCCGCGCGAATAGTTTCTCATTATTTCGATGAGGTCGTTGCTAAATTCTCGGTACAGAGGAGCGCCTGCCGAGACGTTTGTAGGGTTATTAGGCTCGTACAATTCCCCCTTGCTATCCAGCAGCGCTATTTTGACGGCATCGGATTCGCTTCCTTTGATTTTCAGATCGATGGGGATGAAATAGGGTAGGTCCTGCGTTGCGATAAGCGCCTGCCGACCCAGAATAAAATTGTGTGCAGCGGTGTCGAAGAAATTTGAAGCAGCCTTCATTAGCGTCTCTGTTCGCTCATCACGCTTCGCGTAAAAGCTTCGCCCGAATGTGGCGCTCACCCCTACCGAACCGTCTCGACCGGATTTCTCCAGTGCGTTGATGAACGACATGATCATCGTAGACTTGCCCGACTTGGATGAGCCGAAGATCATCACCGGGTGTCGGTTGTCTTCTTCCAAACGCTCGCTTAATGCAGGAACCTGCTCCCGCTGGTATGGGACCTCTTGTGTATACGCGGACAGGCCCCCAATTCTGGGGCGGCCGGATCCAGGTGTCCCAGTTTCGGTATCGTCAGACATGGCGGATGGTCTTTCGTCTGTCGGTCAGCGGGTTTTCCCAAATGAAGCGTGGTCGCTGGCCCGGCTTGCGATACAGATCAGCGAGACCGCCACCAAGCTCATGACGCCGGCTAAATATATATGTGAAGAGTTGGATCGATCCTAAATCGAGCAGTATCGCGAACACCAGATATGACCAAGTTTGAGGATATGAAAGTCGTTTGGACACTATCTGCATTATGGCAGCGATCGAACCAAGTTCCTGGGAGGACGAAATATCGATCTGGTCCGGCAAACCCGTCGCGGCGGGCCGAATAAAATCGGCAAAAATAGCTTGATCGGCACGATAGTTGCTCGCCGCCTTCGCCAGAGGCTGTTGTACAGTTGGTTTCGAAAACGCGGTCACGTCACTTAACAGTCCTTCGACACCGTTCAGTTCGTCGTTCATGGATGTGACATCGCGATCGAGCTTGTCCAGGAACTTAGACTTTTCAGGGCCAAGAAAGTTCAGATAAGCTTGGTTGCGGTTCAGCGCGGCGTGTGCGTTGTCGGCATAGCCATTATAGACCCTGGTTGCTTTGTCAATGTCGCAAGGCTTGATTGCGCCAGTACCGCGAATAATGGGCATTTCCGGAACTAGGTCTCTGATCTTGTGAAGGATCTCCTCAGCGCTGCTTCCCACCCCACAGTAATTTCCGCCGTTAGGGTTGACGATTTCCTGGTGCAGTGTCGCCAGCAGGCCGTCCAGATCCGCCGAGTTCTTCTCGTGAGATGGCAGCGTCAGTTCACGGTGAGCAGCGAGTGAAAGCTTACTAAAGGCACCGCGAACATCGTCGATATCCTGTCGTACCACCGACGATCCCTCGAACAGCACGAAGGCAGCGTTAATTGTGCCGAGAGCACTCAGCATCGCAAGAAAAATATATGCTGGCCAACCAAAGTACCAGCGGTAAGATGTGTCGCTGATTTTCCGTTCCGCTCGCGCCTGGCCTAGCGCCCGTGCAAGGAAAAGTGCGACAGCCGTCAGCGCCAGTGCCGCGAGCATCGCGCCCAAAGAGCCGTGCAGCGGCTGCTTCAGGAGGAGCCACCAACCGTACCAAACGAATATGCCCAGGATCGGAAAAACGAGTACGGCCAGGATCGCTAGCGAGTTGGCCGACTTGATCCAGTTTTGCATATTCACGCCCCCAAGCCCCTTCGGATTTGGCGGCTGGCAACACGACCGTTGTGCCCAGGCCAACTCCTGTGGTTGACAGCGACGCTAGCTCATTGGTTTTCGCACCACAAGAACCTTGTGAGCTCTTCCAGAACGAAAACCGAGGATTTTAGCGCCCCCTCAATGTCACCTCAGGCCATTGGTCGGGTTTGGTGACCATAAGGTCTCATGCCCGAGCGCGACATGCTTGCTCTTCGGAGCGAGTCCCGGGCGGCTCGTCGCCAACGAAGGCACTTCTGGAGGGGTAACACCCGGGAATGCTGGTCGGCGGGTTGATCTCTTGTCGCTTCGGCCGAATGTGTTCGCCGCCTGCGGCGAAACCCATTGCCGCTTGGCTGGGGACAACCTCGTCGTCCAGATGCCAAAACGAGCCAACGCCTCCCAGAAGTGGCGGCCCGATGCGCGGCTAAAATGCGGCCTCTGGGCGTTGGATGTTGCCCACTCTCTATCTGTTCTCTTTCCGCCGGTCGACGAGATTAGCGCAGGGGCAATGTACCAGAGATAGGGATGCTATCACCCCCCGTCCCGATGCGCCTCCGCCAACTCCCCCAAGCTGCCAAACCGGAAATCCCACCGCACATCCCCAACCACCGCCGCCGTCGCGCCTCCGCCACCACCCCGCCGATCGATCCAGGCCGAGGCAAGGCCGAGCGCATTCGCCGGGACATGGTCGTGGAACAGGCTCTGCGCCACATGCAGCACCTCGTCCCGGCGAACCCCCTGCTCCGCCAGACGATCGAGCAAGTAACGAAAATTCCGCACATCAGGCTTGTAGGATCCGATATCCTGCGCCGTATACACCGCATCGAACGCCACCCCCAGCCAGGGCTGCGTGGCCGCGAACCCGGCGCGGTCCACGTTCGACAGCACCACCAGACGGAAGTGCTGCTTCAGACACTCCAGCGCCTCCGCCGTATCCGGAAACGCCGGCCAATCCCCGATCGATGCCCCGAACGCCGCATCTTCCGCCGCGTCCGCCGCCACGCCCCATTCCGCCGCAAGTTGCCCGTGCACCGAGGCCAGCACCTCCGGATACGCCATCCCCGGAGTCTGCGCCTGCTGCCGCGACTCCAGCCGCGCGAACGCCTCCAGCGCAGCCTCCCGCGCCACATCGGCGCGCGCCCGCAGCGGCTCCAAAGCCTGCCAGATGCCGCTTTCCCAATCGATCAGCGTGCCGTAGCAGTCGAAGCTCAGCACGCGGAAATCCGACAGCTTCACCTCAGCTTCGCCCAATCCCCCGCCGCCGCGCTCGCCCGCAGCCAGGAGCGCACGCCCTCGGGGTCGCCGAACACCTCATCGACGCGATACCCCGCGCCGCCGCGCCGCCGCGCCTCCCGCATCCCGTCCTCATCCGTCACGTCGTCGCCGATGAACACCGGCAGCCGCCCGGCGAACGGAGCCTGCCGCATCAGCGCGACCACCGCCCCGCCCTTGTCGGCGCCGAGCGGCCGAACCTCCCACAGCTTATGCGCCGGGTGCAGGTCGAACCCCGGGACCCGGGCCAACATCTCCGACAATGCGTCATGGAACACCGCCCCGGCACCCTCCGGCGCCTGCCGGTAGTGCAGAGCGAAGCCGCGCGCCTTCCGCTCCAGCAGCGCCCCCGGAAACGACGCTACCAGACGCTCCGCCTCTTCCAGCCAGGCCAGAGGCGGAGACGGCAGGTCGGGCCGCTCCACCGGCGCGTCCGGGCGGCGGCGCACCGCCCCGCCATGCTCGCCCGCCACCGCGCCCGGCGCATCGCCGAACAGGCGATCGACGGTCTCAATCGGGCGGCCGGTGACGATCGCGAGCGCGCCGCCCAGAGCGTCGCGCAGCCCCGCCAGGACCGAGGGCAACCCCGGCTGCACCACCACCGCGTCCGGTGTCGGCGCCAGGTCGATCAGCGTCCCGTCCATGTCCAGCATCAGCGCACAACGGGAAAACGGGGGAAGCGCGTCCATCGGGCTAGGTGCAGCCGGCGACGCGGATGTCGTAGATCGGATGCTCCATCATCGACACCGCCGGTTCATGCCACAGCAGCCAGCCGTTGAACGCCGGCGCGTCCGGGTGGCTGTCCGTCACATCGAGGAAAGCCGCCGCATCCGCCGGCTGGTCGGGCGGCCGCACCACGCAGGCCTTCACCGTGATGGTCAGGGAGCCGAACGTCGCCGACTGTCCCACCCTCACCGTCATCGCTGTCGCCTGAGCGTTCACCTTGTCAAGCGCCTGCAGCTTCGCCCCGGCCGCCGGCACCCACACATTCGCCCGCTGGATCGGCGTCATGTCCGGCGCCGGAGGCGCCGGCAGGGTCTGCTGCACCGGCGCATTATCCCCCGACGGCACTTCCTCGATCGGCATGCCGTCCTGACCCGGCGGCTGCCCCTGCCCCTCGTCCTGCAACGGCGGCACCCCCTGCTCCTGTATGGGAGGGTTCTCCGCCAGGGCGGCAGCCGACAGCAACATGCCCGCCACGGCCAGCCACGCGCGCCTCACCGCTTCACCCGCTTCGGAGAAACCAGCCCGGCCACGACATCCGCCAGGATGCGCCGCATCGCGGCTTCCTCCACGCCCATCAGCACCGCATCCTCGAACGCATCCTGCAGCACCTGCGAGACCTCCGCGTAGTTTTCCGCCAGCATCTTCAGCTTCTCCCGGCAGCCGACGGCGTTGCCATCCAGTCCGGGCCAGTGCACCGGGGCCGGCGGGATCACTTGCCCGCCGGAGCCTGCGCGCCGTCTTTAACGCCGTCAGCGCCGGCTTTCGCGTTGTTCAGAGTGGTGACGCTGAAGATGAACTTGCCCAGCAACTGCTCCAGGCTGACCGAGGACTGGGTTATCGTGATCGCCTGGCCGGGCTTCAGCCCGGTTTCGTCGCCGCCCGGCGACAGGTTGATATACTTGCCGCCCAGCAGGCTCTCGCTGGTGATCTCCGCCGCCGTGTCCTTCGGCAGTTCGATGCCGTCGCGCACGTTCAGGGTGACGACCGCCTGGAAGGTCTTCGGGTCGATCACCGCGTTCGTCACGCTGCCCACCTTGACGCCGGCGATGCGCACATCGCTGCCGACATTCAGGCCGTCGATATGATCGAAGCTCGCCGTAAGTGGATAGCCCGCGGTGACGCTGCGCCCCGAATGCAGGATCGCGTATGCCAGAAAGCCGAACGCCACGGCCAGCACCGCCGCGCCGGCCACGGTTTCCGCCACGCCATGCCGGCTCATTGCGGAGCTAGCTCGGCGTCCAGGCTTCGTAATCGCCCGTGGCGCGGGCGCGATGTCCACCCTCGTAGTCATGCCCGGGCGGCCGGTAGCCGAGCGGGGTGCCCGTCAGGTTGGCCAGATGCGGCTTCTGCCAGGGCTTGCGGCCGGTCTCCGGCAGCGGTTTGTCGGTGGTGTAGTGCAACCAGGAATGCCACTCCGGCGGGACCACGCTGGCTTCCACCGGGCCGCGGTACAGCACCCAGCGCCGCTTGCGCGGGCTGCCGCGGCGCAGGCGCCGTTCCTCGTAATAGCGGTTGCCCGCGGCGTCCGAGCCGATTTTGCGGCCGTTGAACTGGGTGAATAGCCATGTGCCGATATTCATGTCGCGTCATATACGCAGCGTCCGTAGTTTGGTCCAGCATCCGATAACAAGACCCCGCTGCGGGGCGGTTGCCAGGGGGCATCGCCACAAAAACAAGTTATCCCCAAGATTTTGCGGTCTGCGTGCCGCGGTCATACAAAATACGCTATCCGCCCCGTTCGTTCCCGGTTTATCTTCGTCTTTATGAAGACTCATCGGACCTCGCTTCACCGGACCTGGCATGGCGTGCGGATGCGCCGGACGGAGGGCGCGGCTGACCCCGATACCGCCCCGCGACCGATAACCCTGCCGTTTTCCTGGGACGACTCGGCCGCCGCCGCGCTGGCGGCACTGGCTCCCGGCGCCGGTCCGGTCACCCTGGCGGTCGCCGCGCAGGCCTGGATCGACCCGATCGCCGCCGCCGCGCTGGCGGCCGGGCTGGAGATCCCGCTGGCGGACCGCCTGCACCGGCTGCTGCTGCTGCGCCGGGGCGCGCCGGTGGAGGCGGTGTGGCGCGGCGATGCCGGCGACGCTCCCGGTTTCGTGCTGAACCTGCCGGCCTTTCTGGACAGCGACGGCATGCTGGATGTCGCGGGC
Organism: uncultured Rhodopila sp.; assembly: GCA_903851415.1. Taxonomy (GTDB): domain Bacteria; phylum Pseudomonadota; class Alphaproteobacteria; order Acetobacterales; family Acetobacteraceae; genus Rhodopila. Next base: position 95,114 of record CAINOE010000142.1, read on the forward strand.
TTCGCGGAAGCCGTCGAAACCGCGGTCATCGCGCTGAACTTCGCCGCGCCGGATGTGCGCGACATCGATATCGGCATGGCGGACCTCGCCGGGTTGCTGGCGCAGCTCGGCATCGACTACGCCTCGGACGCCGCTCGCGACACGGCGCGCGGCCTCGCGGCGATCCTGCGCGGCCGGGCGGACGCTGCGTCGGGCCGTCTGGCGCGGCTGGGCGGGCCGGTGCGGCCGGCGCATTTCGACTGGCCGACGCCGCCGGCGCAAACCCAAGTGCGCGGCCTGGCCGAGGCCGCCCGTGCCGCAAGGCAGGACGCCGCGGCAGTGGAGGGGCTGCGGCACCGCGCCACCACGGCGATCACCCGACCGGGACTGGCCGAGGCGCTGCTCGGGTGTGAAACAGGGGGGATCGCGCCGGCTTTCTCGCCCATCGGCCATACCGGCGGGCTGACGCGCGCGGCGCGGGCCTGGTTGGCGGTGAACGGGGTCACGGGAGAGGACGCGCTGGCGACGGCTTTGAGCGGCGGCCAGCCGATACCGGTTTACGGGGTCGTCCCGCATGCCGCGATGCACGACGCGGTCGCGCCGTTCGTGCATGCCATGCCGCCGCGGCCGGTGGCTTTGCCGGTGAAGGCGGGGGCGGCACGGCGGCGGGAACTGCCCGGGCGGCGCAGCGGCTACACCCAGAAAGCCTCCGTCGGCGGCCATAAGCTGTTCGTGCGCACCGGCGAGTATGACGACGGCTCACTGGGCGAGGTCGTCATCGCCCTGCACAAGGAAGGCGCGGCGTTCCGCGGCCTGATGGACAATTTCGCGCACGCGGTCAGCCTGGGGTTGCAGCACGGCGTGCCGCTGGAGCGCTTCGTCGAGGCGTTCACCTTCACCCGCTTCGGCCCGGCCGGCGCGGTGGAGGGCGATCCGGCGGTGCGCGCGGCGACGTCTCTGCTGGATTACGCGTTCCGGCATCTGGCGGCGAATTACCTCGGGCGGCACGACATTCCGGAGGCGGAGATCGAGGAGGCCGATACGGTCGGGCACGGGGCGCGGGATGAATCGCCGCTGCTGCCGCTGGATTTGCCGGACGAGGCTTCGCCGCGGGCGCGGCGGCGGGTGCTGCGGGTGGTGGGGCGGTAGGCGGCGTTCGTTTCTTGCGCGCGGCACCGGGGCGGATGTTATCCGCGATCCGCGATCTTACCGGGCTCCGCGCGATCGCCGCCGATCGGCCGTAACGAATAACGGCGATGCTGACTGGTGGGGTGTGAAATACTTCATCGCAGCGGTCTTGGTGAACAGGCAATGCTCTCGCCACCGAAGGCGTTCACGCGCAGCGGCTCCGCCGATCGGCAGGACTTTATCGGGTAATAACGCATTTGCAATGGAGCATGTCATGACACACGCCATCTTTGGCCGCACCACTTTGATCCGCTTCGCGATCGCCGCTTCGGCCGCCGGCTTCGCGGGCGCGGCTTTCGCTCAGGGTACGGCGGGCACCAGGCCGCAGGCTTACGGAACCGCCTGGGCGGCAAGCCGGCAGGCGGAGCCGATGGCCACGACCCGGACAGCGGAGCCGGGCCGGGCAGCCGCGGCCCCGAAACCCGGCGACGATGTCCGTATTTCATCAAGAACAATCGGCAAAGAGTAGCCGGCGGCTCGAAGGCCAGCGAAAAGGCCGTGAAACACTGGCCTTTTTGCAGTTTGATCAGGCGGCCAGCGGTCGTTGTGCTGATCATGCGACGTCGGACTTCGGCCACCGGCTGGCCGGGAATGGAGACAAAGCAAGTCGTAACACAGATTAGAAGGATTAAGGGCACAGATTTACACAGAAAGGTCGGAGTTCCGGCGGATGATCGGGGCGCTTCAAGTGCTGCGATCGCGTCCGTGCAAGTCCGTGCCCTTAATCTTCGTAATCTGTGTTACACTTTGCTTTCTGTTGCAGTGAGAGCGGAACGGTCCGCACGACCCGCGGTGTACCAAAACCGTCGGCTGGAACCCGAGCCCTCGGGGCTTGGATCATCTTCCCCAGTCCTAATCAACGTCCCGACCCGTGACACAAAACCGCAATATTCCACCCTATCGACACCGCAACCCGCGTTTGTTATAAACCCGCAAGTTACCCGGCCTTTTGCCCACAACGAAGAACACTCCCGCCGACAACCAGGCCGGACCTCTCACCCCGGGGAAAGAACAATGAAAGCGGTGGCCTTCTCCAACAACGACATCGCCGTCGTCGCCTGGACCTTCGGCGGCAAGCTGCCGAACTGCCTCGGCTTTGCGGTCTACCGCATAGACGTCCGCGCCGGGACGGAAACCTGCCTGCCGGCCCTGGCGACCTTCTCCGGCCAGCAGGCCACGCCGGGACGCACCACCGCGGATGATCCGGTGCAGAAATTCTTCTGGAAGGACGTCTACGCCAAACACGGCGGCACGTACAAGTACAAGATCGTGCCGATGGCGGGCACGCCCGGCAACCTCCAGCCGATGCCCTACGGGCCGGCGATCTCCAACCAGATCCAGCTCAGCCCGCATTACGGCTTGCTGTCGGCCTATTTCAACCGCGGCATCCTCGCCACCCAGGCGACGGCGCACGCGCTGGATGGCGGCCCGAAGCTCGACGAACTCAAGGCGCGCATCGTCAAGCCGGACGATCCGCTGCGCCTCGATCTCGCCGGGCAGTTGATCGAGGCGGTGACGGCGCTGCCCGAAGAGGCGGCGCAGACCGGCGGCGAGATCTACGCCGCGCTGTATGAATTCCAGGATCCCGAACTGATCGACCACCTCGCCGCGCTGAAGGACAAGGGGCACCTCATTCTCTCCAACATGCCGGGAACGGACGACAGCGGCGAGAAGACCAAGGACACCTACGCGGCCGAACGCCAGCAGATCCGCGAGGCGGGTGCCGACGTGATCGACCGGTTCATGCCAGGCAGCCATATCGGCCACAACAAGTTCGCCGTGCTCGACAAGGACGGGCCGCAGGCGGTGCTGTTCGGCTCCACCAACTGGACCTCGAACGCGCTCTGCGCGCAGACCAACAATGCCATTGTCGCCCGCTCGCCAGCGCTGGCGTCGGCCTACAAGGCGTACTGGGACAGCCTCAAGGCCGACACCGACCCGCAAGGCGAGGACGGCAAGGCGCAGCAATCCGCCGATTTCCGCGCCGACAACGCCAAGGGCCACGCGGGCATCCCGCTCGAGGACGGCAGCGGCACGGTCGATCTCTGGTTCTCTCCGAACACGCCCAAAGCGCGCGGCAAGACGCATGGCGACGGCGAAGCGGTGCCGCCGGACCTGGCCGAGGTGTTCGACATCATCGGCAAAGCGCAGCAGGCGATCCTGTTCCTGGCGTTCCAGCCCGGCTCCCCGAGCATCATCGATGCGGTGGCCGAGGCGCTGAAAGCGCGGCCGAACCTGTTCGTGCGCGGCGCGGTGACGGCCTCGCAGGCATCGGGCGAATTCTACACCGCGATCCACGGCGGCGGCGCCGGCGATAAGCCTGCGAAGCACCAGAAGGGCGACCCGCCGCTGCCCGAGGACTACCGCGTCATCCACACAGGCGGCGTCAACAAGGACGATGCGTTCGGGCAGTGGGAAGCCGAGCTGAACCAGGCCGGCCACGCGGTCATCCATGACAAGATCGTGGTCGTCGATCCGTTCTCCGACACCTGCGTCGTCATCACCGGCAGCCACAATCTCGGCTACGCGGCGTCCTATAACAACGACGAGAACCTGGCGATCATCCGCGACCACCGCGCGGTCGCCGAGGCCTATGCCGCGCACTGCCTCGACGTCTACGACCATTACGCCTGGCGCTACTGGCTGGCGCAGGACAAGGACACCGCGTGGCATTTCCTGGCGGCCGATGACGCCTGGCAGGACGAGTATTTCTCCCCCGACAATCAGGTGAAGTCGGCGGAGCTGGGCTTCTGGCTCGGCGCCTCGCCGGCATCGGATGCGCTGCCGACGCCGAACGACGCAGGTTCGACCCGTCTGCGTCCGGCCTTGCAGGCGGCCACCGGTGGCGTAGCCCCGCCGATCGGCTCACACTCGGAGTCCGCAGCGCCCCGCGGCAGGCGGCGCAAAGCCACCTGAAACGGGGGAGACAACGATGCCGACGACGAAGATCATGGTGATCCGCCACGCCGAAAAGCCGAACGGAGGACCGGGCCTGATGCCGGACGGCACGCAGAACCCGGAGGCGCTGACAGCAACCGGCTGGAAACGGGCGGAAGCGCTGGCGGGGCTGTTCGATCCGCCCGGCGGCCGGTTTGCCGATGCGCGGCTGGCAACGCCGGCGACGATCTTCGCCTCGGGCGTCGCGCATCACAGTGACAGTCTGCGGCCGCAACAGACGGTGACGCCGCTTGCCGCCAAACTGGCGCAACAGATCGACAGGAAGTATGCAAAAGGCGATGAAGCCAGACTGGTCAGGGAAGCCACGCGCGCCGGCGGTGTGGTGCTGATCGCGTGGCAGCACGAGGCCATCCCGGAAATCGCCCTGTTGATCCGCGGCAGCGACGAGGGCATCCCGTCGCGGTGGCCGCCCGCCCGGTTCGATCTGGTCTGGGTCTTCGATCGGCCGGGAGGCAGCGGAAGCTGGGACTTTGCTCAGGTGCCGCAAAATCTGCTGCCGGGCGATTCGCCGGAACCGATTGCCGTGAGCTGATTCCAAACCGAGGTGCGGATAGCGCCTGGCACCGGCGTTTCAACGTTTTGGCGGCCTTAGAGCCGCCGTGCCGGTGTGGAGTCCGACGCGCTGCCGCGATCAGCTATGCGCCGCCACCATGTCGTCAGCCCATTGCTCCAGCGCCAGCGCGCGGTCGCGAACGGCTGACACGCCGCCGCTCAGCGTTCCCAGGCTGGCGTTGTATTTCTGCAAACTGTCATGCAGCCCGGCGGTGGTGGTCTTCAGCTCCCGCAACACGGTCTGCCAGGCGGTCACTGCAACGCGCTGTTCCTCCAGCGCCGCGGTCAGATTGGCGAGCGACACGGTCAGACGGTCGTTTATCGGCGCCGCAGCCGCGGGTTTGCGTACCGGAAACGGGATGATCGTTGCTCCCCGCGCTTGGGTCGCCGGGGCCGCTTGGGACGTCGCTGTCGATGTCGTCACGTTATGCACTCCGGTTATTAACAACCCGACATTTAATGAAACGCGAGTACGAAAAAAACACAAAATCCCGTTAAAATACAATGGTCTGTGCGGTCCCGTTCGGCCTCGGGACAGCGCCCTGCGGGTGGCCGGCGACCCGATTCGGGCCGGCGGGCCACCCCTCATGCGCCGCGCGGAGTTATGCTACAGGCTTGAGCATCGCGTTGATCACCGCGGCGGCCGGGCGTTCGCGCGACGCCTGCCCCGCCGAACCCGCCGTCCGGAAGCCCTATGCATATCGGTCTCGAAATCGCCGTCATCCTGCTGTTGATCCTCATCAACGGCCTGTTCTCGCTCAGCGAACTGGCTCTGGTCTCGGCCCGGCGGGCGCGGCTTTCAGTCCTGGAGCGCAAAGGCATCCCCGGCGCCGCCGCCGCCCGCGCCCTGTCCGACGAACCCCAGCGCTTCCTGCCCACCGTTCAGGTCGGCATTACCCTGGTCAGCGTGCTGACCGGTGTGTTCGGCGGCGCCCGCTTCGCCGTCCACCTGCAAGCCTGGCTGGCGCCGGTCCCCTATATCGGCCCCTACGCCGAAAGCCTGGCGCTGGGACTCGTCGTCCTGCTGACCACCTACCTGACCCTGGTGCTGGGTGAGCTGGTGCCGAAACAGCTTGCCCTGCGCTCGCCGGAGATGATGGCCGCCCGGGTCGCCCGCCCGGTCCGCATCCTCTCCCGCATCGTCGGCCCGGCGGTCTGGCTGCTGGGCAAATCCTCCAACGCCGTGCTGCGGATTTTCGGCCTCTCCCGGGTCTCCCGCCAGACCGTGACGGAGGAGGAGCTGAAGGCCCTGCTCACCGAGGGGGCGCGGACCGGCGTGCTGGAAATGGAGGAGCACGACATGATCGAGCGCGTCCTCCGCCTGCCCGACAAGCCGGTGCGCGCCATCATGACGCCGCGCACGGAGCTCGCCTGGATCGACAGTTCGCACCCGGCCGCCTCCATCGCCGCGGCGCTGAAGGCGGCGCCGCATTCCCGCTTCGTGGTCTGCGACCGCTCGATCGACAACGTCGTCGGCGTGGTGCGGGCGAAGGATTTACTGGACCGCCTGCTCGACGGCGGCGAATTGTCGCTCGGCGCCAGCCTGCGCCAGCCGATGATCGTCCCCGACACGGTCAGCGCGCTGGATGCGCTGGAGCGGCTGAAATCCGACACGTTGGGACTTGCGTTGGTGATGGACGAATACGGCAGCTTCGAAGGCGTGGTGACCGCCGGCGATGTGCTGGAGGCGATTGTGGGCGACGCATCCGGCCCTGACCATCAGGACGGGGTGCCGGGACCGGAGGGCGAGACGACCATGACCCTGGATGGAATGACTCCCGTGGATGAGCTGAAGGCCCGGCTGAACCTGCCCGACCTGCCGGCCGCGGGCAGCTACCACACGCTCGCCGGCCTGCTGCTGGCGCTGCTGCGGCGGGTGCCGCGCGCCGGGGACCGCATCGTGTTCGGCGGCTGGCGCTTCGAAGTGCTGGAAATGGACGGCCGCCGGGTGGACAAGGTGCTGGCCGGCCGCGAGCCAGCGGCGGCGGAGCCCGAGACCAGCCCATGACCACCACCGTCACCCAATGCGCCGTGCTCGTCGGCGGCCTCGGCACCCGCCTCGGCGCGCTGACCGCCGCCACGCCAAAGCCGATCCTGAAATGCGGGGACAGGCCGTTTCTGGGGTGGCTGCTGCGGGAGTTCGTGCGGTTCGGCGTGACGGAGTTCGTGCTGCTGACCGGCCACCTGTCCGCGGAAATCGAGCGGGCCGCCGCGGATATCCAGGCATCTCTGCCCATCCGGGTCAGCATCACCCTGTCGGAGGAGCCGATGCGCGCCGGCACCGGCGGCGCGGTGTTTCATGCGCGTGATCTGCTGCACGACCGGTTTCTGCTGTGCAACGGCGATTCGTTATTTGATACTAACCTGTCCGCGCTGCTGGCCGATGCCGCCGCCGACAGCCCGGAGACCGTCGGCCGGGTCATGCTGCGGCAGTTGGACGACGCCTCCCGCTACGGCGTCGTGACGCTGGACGGCGGCCGCATCACCGCCTTCCGGGAACGCCCGCCCGCCGGCACGCCCGGCACGATCAACGGCGGCATCTACCTGTTCCGCAAAACGCTGATCGACCATCTGCGCCCCGCCTGCTCGCTGGAAGCCGACGTGATGCCGGTGCTGGCCCGGGACGGCCTGCTGCGCGGCACGCTCGGCAACGGCTATTTCCGCGATATCGGCGTGCCGGAGGATTTCTCCCGCGCGCAAACCGAGATTCCCGCGCTGCTGCGCCGCCGCGCCTTGTTTCTCGACCGCGACGGGGTGCTGAACGTCGATCACGGCTATGTCGGCTGCCGCGAGCGGTTCGAATGGACCGACGGCGCAAGGGAAGCGATCCGCCACGCCACCTGCGCCGGCTGGCACGTGTTCATCGTCACCAACCAGTCCGGCGTCGCCCGCGGCCTGTATGATGAGGATGCGGTGCGCGCGCTGCTCGGCTGGATCGCCGATGAGGCCCGCGCGGCCGGCGGCACGATCGACGACGCGCGCTACTGCCCCTACCACCCCGACGGGATCGACGACGCCTATCGCCGGGCGCATCCGTGGCGCAAGCCGGAGCCGGGCATGCTGCTGGACCTGATCCGCTGCTGGGAACTCGACCCCGCCCGCGCGATCATGATCGGCGACCAGGAGAGCGACATGCGGGCGGCGGCGGATGCAGGGGTGACGGGACATTTGTTCCAGGAGAAGAATCTCCTGGCGTTCCTGCGTCGCGTTATGGAAAATTACGCATGATTTGGATTCGCTGGAGGGAGTCGCGTCGCGGGAACTCAATCGTTTTTGCCGGGCCGTCTCTCACCGCCATGGCCGGACCTGTGTAAGCGTCTTGGCCCGGCTTGTCCGGGCCGCCTATGACAGCACCCTGCCGCGACAGGTGGTCCGGACAACAAGCCGGGCCATGACGGTTGAGGATTGCCTCGCAACCAACCGCAACGGACCGCCGCAAACTGTAACACTTGCGGTGCCAGCGCCTGTCACAATCCTATCTCCGCGGTTTGCCGGCAGCGAACCCTATCCGCCCGGCCTTTCAACATGAGGTGACTTCCTATGCGTTTAACGAAGCGTGCCGCCGCCGTCCTGACACCGGTGCTCCTGCTCTGCGCCTGTGCGGCGGAGCCGTTGGGTCCGACGGTCGCCGTGATGCCCGCTCCCGGCAAGCCGTTCGACGTGTTCCAGGGCGATCAGGCGTTGTGCAAGGACTTCGCCTCGCAGCAAGTGCGCGGCGGCGCGCAGCAGGCTAACAACAACCAGGTCGGCACCGCCGTCATCGGCACCCTGCTCGGTGCCGGACTTGGCGCGGCCATCGGCGGCGGCCGGGGCGCAGCCATCGGCGCGGGCGCAGGTGCTCTCGGCGGGACGGTGGTTGGCGCCGGGCCGGCCGGCCAGGCGCAATATAGCCTGCAGCAGCGATACGACCTCGCCTACTCGCAGTGCATGTACTCGCGCGGCAACCAGGTGCCCGGCTTCGTGCCGGCGGGCGCAGCCCCGCCTCGCGGCTATGCGCCGGCCTACCCGCCGCCGCCCGGCTACCCGCCGCCGCCCGGCTATCCGCCGCCGGGGTATCCTCGCTGATCCGTGGCGCATCGGTCACGTTTCGTCGCAGACGTTGCCCGCTTCGCCACCGAACCGGCTCCACCGCGTTGTGTGCAGCATTCCCGGTGAACGGAGGAATGAATCATGCGCACATCCCTGGCTCTGGCAGCCCTGGCGGCTGCGGGGTTGCTGGCCGGATGCGGCTCCCGCGAGCCTGAACGCGCCGAGGGCGGCGCCGCGGCAGGCGCGGCCACCGGCGCCACTGTGGGCCTCGTTGGCGGCCCGGTGGGCGTCGTTGCCGGCGGGCTGATCGGAGGCGCCGGCGGTGCCGCGGCGGGTGCGGCGACGAAACCGAAGGACGTCAACATGGGCGCTCCGCCGTGGCACGATGACAGCCAGACGGGTCAAACGGCCGCTCAGCACATGGCGAACTGATAACCCCCCTCGTCCGTCATGGCCCGGACAACAAGCCCGGGCATGACGGACGAGGGTTCAACGGATCATCCGTCCTCCCCGGTGACAATGCGGTCCATCCGGATATCGTAGGGTTGCGGATGGATCGTGCTCAGCCGCCCGCAGGCAAAGCCGATGCCGATCGTGCGCGGCCGGGTTTTCATTGCGGCAATCGTGCGATCGTAGAATCCGCCGCCGTAGCCGAGCCGGTAACCCTCGGCGTCAAACCCCACCAGCGGGACAAGCAGCGTGTCCGGCTCGACCGGGTCGCCGGCGGCCGGAACGGGAATGTCCCAGACGCCGCGAGCCATGGCGGTGCCCGGCTGCCATGTCCGAAAGACCAGGGGCTGCGACCTCGCGATCACGACAGGCAGCGCGAGCGCCGCACCGGCCGCGTGCAGCTCCCGCATCAACGGACGCGGATCATACTCCCCCCTGAACGGCCAGTAGAAGCCAATCAGCCCATCGGCCGAGCCGGCCAGCAGGGGCCTCAGCCGGGCGGTGATTCGCCCGCTCTCGGCGGCGCGCTGCGCGGCAGGAAGCGCCAGGCGCCCGGCGATCAGTTCCGCCCGCAACGCCTTGCGCCAGACGGCGACATCCTGCTCCGGCGGACCGCCCGGGCCTTCACCCCCGGCAGGCCCGCCGCTCAAACCTCCGAATACCCGGAACCGCGGACCGTGACGCCCCTGCCCCGGGCATCCTCCATCAGGCCGTATTCCTGGAGTATCTGCTGGCTGTAGGTGACCCGGCCATTCACCTTGACCGCCGGTTCGCTCGCCAGCAGCAGCGCCGCCCGAGCCATCAATATCGGCGGCTCGCCCTTCGGGTCGTCTACTCCGCTCACCAGCTTGTGATGGATCGTCCCCGGAGTCGGCACAACCTGCGAGGGCGAAACCGCGGCGACGCTGATGCCCTCGTAGTGGGCGACCTCCTGCGCCAGTCCCTGCGTGAACCGCTCCAACGCCGCCTTTGTCGTCCCGTACATCACACCGCCGAGAACGGTCTGGTCCTCATACGGGCCGCGCCCGGGGCCGATGGCGGCGCCTGAACTGATGTTGACGATCGCGCCGGAGCGGCGGGGAATCATGTCGGCCAGGACCTCCTTGGACAGGATGAACGGCGCATGCACGTTGATCGCGAAGCAGCGCAGCCAGCGGCTGGTCGGATAGGTCTCCGTCGCTTCATAATAGTTCAGCGCCGCGTTGTTCACGAGGATGTCGATCGGCCCGTAAGCCTGCCGGGCCGCCTGCACCAGCGCGATGCACTCCGGCTCGTTCGACACGTCGGCGGTGACCGCGATCGCGTCGCCGCCCTTCCAGCGGATCAGATCGACTGTGCGCAGCAGCGATCCCTCCAGCATGCGGTGGTCGCCTTCGTTCAGGGTGCGCGCGGCGCAGACCACTCTCGCACCTTCCGAAGCGAACAGTTCCGCGATCTGCTGCCCGATGCCGCGGCTTGCGCCGGTGACGATGGCGACTTTGCCTCTGAGTTTTCCCATTGATCAATTTCCTCCCCAAGGGAGGCATCATTCCGCAAGCCGCGGCCCCATGGCAATGGCGATGCTGCCTCGAAACGCCAACGAGACTGCCCCGGCGGAGGCCGCATGTCGGCGTGCAAGCTTTTTCCCCTCTGCCGGGGGGTGAACGACGGCGAAAAGCTGATCCTGGTCTGGCCGTGGAGAGCCGCGGGTGGCGCATTGTTCACGGTCTGGCACGGGACGGAACCTGTCAACGACTCTGATACGGCCGGGATCCGAGTCCAGGGTCGGAGCTTAAGATCCCTTGCCGGTAAATCACGCTGGCGCTGGACGCGCTGCTCGCCGGGAATGAGATTGATGCCATGCACAACGGCGGGTCGGGGGCAGTGACCAGTCTCCACCGGTCGTCTCGTTGCCGTCAGGTTTCTTCTGTGGCATCGTTTGCTGGCAAATCGATGGAGATGCCAAGATGACAGAGCCACCGAACGCCGCCGCTGTCTTCCCGCCGGCCAGAAAACTGGATGATGGCGAGTTCGAGCTTGGACTGGTTCTTGGCGGAACGGTTTCAGCCGGGGCCTACACAGCAGGGGCGCTGGACTTCTTGCTGGAGGCTATCGAGGCATGGAACCGCAATCCGCTGCACAAAGTGATCATGAAGACAGCGTCGGGAAGCTCCGGCGGCGCTGTGTGCGCAGCGATACTGGGATTGTTGTCCGGCCGCCGGGTGGCGCACGTTACGCGTGATCCAACTGCGCCGGGACAGATTCCGGTGGCCACCGGCAACCCGCTTTGGGATCTTTGGGTCAATGACTTCCAAATCGAGGGGTTTCTTGACATAGACGACCTGGCGGCCAACGCAGACGAGGGCACAGACTTCAAACCGGACCACGTTCAGCACGTTCCGTCGCTTCTGAACTGCGGACCAATCGACAGGGCCCGGGCGACACTGGCCGAGCTTGGCAATACGACTGAGGCGGCCAGCCTGCCCTATTTCGACTCGCCGTTCCGGGTCGCCATCACTTTGACGAATCTGCGCGGCATCCCCTACAAAATCCAAAATGTTCCGACGCTCGGCCCGAATTCCGGCACAGCGTTTTCGGGCACGGCGTATGTGCAGCACGACGATTTTGCCTGGTTTGCTTTCCCTAATGGGGCAATCACGGGCAAACGGGCCGATGAGTTCTGGCTTGATCCTGAAAATGTAAATGAGGCGTCTGGCATTGTGAATTATGGGGTGCTGGCGGCCTATGCCGCCGCCAGCGGCGCGATGCCTATAGGCTTGGCAGCGCGGACGCTCACCCGGCCTACGGAGCACTACAATTACCGTCCCAAAGTGCGGCCGACACCGACCGGCTACGAGGTCGATTGGCCGCAGCCCGACTGGGAGACCCTGCAGGACCCGATCTATAAGTTCACCGCCGTTGACGGCGGCACCTTCAACAACGACCCCGTGTCCCTTGCACACCGGGCCTTGACTGGCCTTGTCGGAATCAATCCTCGTGGCAAGTCGGATGCAAAGCGGGCAATCCTTATGATCGACCCGCTGGCGGACCGGCCCAAGCCTCTCGGCCCGACCGGCGCGAGCCTGTATTCTGTAGCCAATAGCATCGTTGGCACTTTTGTAAGTGGCGGCCGCTACCTCACCGCCGATATGGAGTTGTTCGCAAAGGACGACGTCTTCAGCCGCTTTCAGCTCGTCCCCTTCCGTCCGTCACCGAACCCGAATGACTCACTCGGCGTACAGAAGATTGGAGCGGAGGCTCTGTCCGGCACCTCGCTCTATGCCGCAGCCGGGTGGTGCTCACGGGACTTTCGGGTGCACGACTATCTGCTCGGCCGCCAAAATATGCAGTTATACCTGCAGCGCGAGTTCAAGCTGGCGGGCGACAACCCCCTGTTTATCAGTTGGAATTTCGAAGACCGCAAACAGTGGGCGTTGAACGACGACGGCGACCATATACAGATAACCGAAACCACGGAAAAGAGTACTTATTTCCTGCCGATAATACCGGATAAAACCGGGCCGTTGCAGCAAGTTCCAAATTGGCCATACCGCAAGTATAATCCCGACAGTTTGAAGCCGCTGCTGAAAAAGCGGCTCGACGCGGTTCTGGGAAAGTTGGTGTCCGATAACAATGCTGCCGCCCCATGGTGGCGTCTCGACGTTGATATTAAGAATTTGTTGCATGGCAATGCAAGTGCCGCGCTGCCTTGGTTCCTCGGCATGTTTGCCGTTCCGGGAGTCGTGGACTTCGTCGAGGAGAAAGTTATCTACAAATTTGAGCAGGAGCTCAAGGACGCTTTCCTCTGGCCCTGAGTTACGGATGCGAATCGGAGATCGGTGGACGTCCGTGCCGCATTCATGCCTGCAGTGAGCGGAATCAGAAGCCACAGAACGTTCGGACGATTGGACCCCAACGCGATCCGCCAGTCGTCATTCAGGGCAGCATTTCGAGGCCGTTGTAAACCGCCGCCAGAGGCAATGCCGCCCCAAGCTCCGGGATCGGGATGGGCCTCACGCGTTCGAGTCCTGTCGCCGCCGAACTCTTCCCTGTCGACGGGGTGAAGGGCAGGTCGCCACGCTCCCGCGACCATACCGCATATCCAACTTCATCCTGCTCCACGATGACGTAGCGCAAAATCGTTGCCACCTGCTCGTACTCAATCAGCTTGGTGGCGTAATCCAGGTCCCGATCGTCGGATACGACCTCGATAACAACGACTGCACCAGGGATGAACCGAATCCTCGGCCTGCCGGCAAGCCGCGGCGCCACGAATACATCAGGCGCCCGCGACACCTCGCCGACGGTGCGGATGAGATCCTGCGGGCCGAAGACATCGTAAGCGGTTGCAACCAAATGCGGCTTCAAAGCATCCGCAATGTTCCGGACCACCTTGTTGTGCGGCCAGCAGCCGCCGAACATCATCCGCGGAGCGGTCCCGTCATATTCGTAGGGCAGATCCTGACGGGCAGCCCACGCGGCAAACCCCTCGGCCGTCCATATGCGATTGCGCCCGGGAAGCGCTACCATATCCGGCTCCATTGGCCCAATGCAGGGAACACCGTCCTGACCGGGCAGTCAACACAACTCAACGCACTGTTAAACAATGAGTTTCTTACGATGCGCGGCGTGGCGCGCTGTCCGCGCCAAACCAGGATGCAGCGGTACTAGTGCCCCGCATTCCCTCCGGCAAAATCCGGCTCGGACAGCCCTGACGCCACCAATTGCGCGACCAGAGCCGCCTTCAGCCGCTCCAGCCCCGCCCGCGTCGCCGCCTCGCACCGCGCCACCAGCACGGCCTGCGTGTTTGACGCCCGCAGCAGCCACCACCCGTCCGGCGTCTGCACCCGCACGCCATCCGTCGCCGACACCTTCGCCCCCTCGGCCGCCAGCCGATCGGCCACCTCCGCGATCACCGCGAACTTGCGGCGGTCGTCGCAGTCGAACCGCACCTCGGGCGTGTTGATCACGGGCGGCAGCGCCTTGCGCAGCTCGGACAGCGGCGTGCCCAGCCGCGCCAGGATCCCCAGCATCCGCACCGCCGCATACAGCGCGTCGTCGAACCCGTACCAGCGATCCGCGAAGAAGATGTGCCCCGACATCTCGCCAGCCAGCGGGCTGCCCGTCTCCGCCATCTTCGACTTGATCAGCGAGTGCCCCGTCTTCCACATCAGCGGCACGCCGCCCGCCTTGGCGACCTCATCGAACAGCACCTGGCTGGCTTTCACGTCAGCGATGATCGTCGCCCCCGGATGCGCCTTCAGCACGTCCCGCGCCAGCAGCACCAGGATCTGGTCGCCGAACAGGATCTCGCCCGTATCGTCAACCAGGCCGATGCGGTCCGCGTCGCCGTCGAACGCGATGCCGATATCCGCCCCCCGCACCCGCACCTGGGCGATCAATTCCGCCAGGTTGGCCGGCACCGTCGGATCCGGATGATGCGCCGGAAAGTGCCCGTCGATCGGCCCGTTCAGCACCACATGCTCCCCGGGCAGGGAGGCCACCAGCTTCTCAAGCGCATCGCCGGCCGCGCCGTTGCCGTTGTCCCAGACCACTTTCAGCATGCGGTCGCCGCCGTCCCAGTCGGACAGCAGGCGGGCCACGTAGTCATCCGCCACCGCCACCGCCTGCTCGGATCCCTCGGCCTCCTCCACCACATCGCCGCTTTTGCAGAGCCGGCCGATATCCAGGATCTGCTCGCCGAAGAACGGCTTGCGGCCGAGCATCATCTTGAAGCCGTTGTAATCGGGCGGATTATGGCTGCCGGTGACCATCACCGCGCCGTCCGTCTCCAGCGTGGTGGCCGTGTAGTACAGCATCGGCGTCGGGCCGCGGCCGATGCGCAGCACCTGCATCCCGCTGGCGCGCAGCCCGTCCACCAGGGCCTGCTCCAGCTCCGGGCTGGTCAGCCGCCCGTCATAGCCGACGGCGACCCGCTTCCCCCCGCCGCGCGAGACAATCGAGCCGAACGCGCGTCCGATCGCGAAGGCATCGGCGGCATGCAGGGTGCGCCCGACGATCCCGCGGATATCGTATTCGCGCAGGACGGTCGGGTCGAAGTGGTGGGAGAAGGCCATCGTTCGGTCCGCCCTCGCTCAGACGTAGTTCTTCAGGAAGGCGCGCACATCGGCGGCGAGATCCGGGCGCTTCAGCGCGAAGGCGATCTGCGCCTCCAGATAGCCGATCTTGTCGCCGCAATCGAAGCGGCGGCCTTCGTAGCGCAGGCCGTGGAAGGGTTGTTCGCCAATCAGGCGGGCCATGGCGTCGGTGAGCTGGACCTCGTTGCCGGCGCCGCGCTCCATCAGCGCGAGGTAGTCGATCACCTTGGGCAGCAGGATGTAGCGGCCGATGATCGACAGGTTGGACGGCGCGTCCTTCGGCGCCGGTTTCTCCACCAGGCCGGTCACTTCCACCAGCCGCCCGTCGTCGGAGCCGACTTTGAGGATGCCGTAGCGGTTGGTGTGTTCGGGCGGGACTTCGGTGACCGCAACGACGTTGCCGCCGGTTTCGTAATAGGCCTCGGCGAGCTGCAGCAGGCAGGGCTTGTCGGCCAGCACGAGGTCGTCCGGCAGCAGGATGGCGAACGGGTCGTCGCCGATGAAGGCGCGGGCGCACCAGATCGCATGGCCCAGGCCGAGCGGCACCTGCTGGCGCACGGTGACGATCGACCCCGGCTCACTCTGGGCGCCGTGCAAGGCCTCCAGCGCCTCGGACTTGGCGCGCTCCCGCAGGGTCGATTCCAGTTCGAAGGCGACGTCGAAATGCTCCACCAGAGCGGTCTTGCCGCGGCCGGTGACCATGCAGAACTGCTCGATACCGGCGGCGCGGGCTTCCTCCACCGCGTACTGGATCAGCGGCTTGTCGACGACCGGAAGCATCTCCTTGGCGGTCGCCTTGGTGGCGGGGAGGAAGCGGGTTCCCAGGCCGGCGACGGGGAGGACAGCCTTGCGCAATTTCTTGATCACGAGTCGACTCCGGTAAGAAATGACCTGTTAACATCATCCTGGGCGGGCGGAAATGTGGCGAAAAGCGAAAAAAATCACTGCCACAATCAGATGACATCCGGACACGATATAGCGACAGGCGCGAAAGCGCGCCGAATGCTTTACCCGAGCAAAACGTCCCGGGCCTGATTCACCCGGCTGGCGAGCCAATCCGACCCGCCGGCGTCCGGGTGGGCGCCGCGCATCAGGCGGCGGTGCGCCTCGCGGATCTCCGATTCCGACGCGCCCTGGTGCAGGCCGAGCACCTCGTAGGCCTCCTTGCGCGTCATCGCGCCGGGCCGGTTGGGTGGCGGCCGGGCGCCTCCGCCGCCTCCGCCGATGGCCTTGGCGCGGGATTCCTGCCATTTCCGGTACAGCAGCGGACCGAACATCACCAGCGGCCCCAGCGCGATGCCGCCGCGTCCGGTCAGGATCAGCAGCAGCGCCAGGACGATCCCGCCCAGCGCCGCCACCCAGGCCAGGAAGGACTTGATCGTGGTGACCGAGGCGCGCTCAAACGCGCGCGCCCCGCCCATCAGCACGAACAGCACCACCCCGCCGAGGATCAGCCACAGCATCGTGTCACTCCGAAGCGTCCGGCGGAACCGCCATCGCCTGCGCCTCCACCACCGCCAGCGCGGCGAGGTTGAGGATCCCGCGCGCCGTCACGCTCGGCACCACCACGTGGATGGGCTTGGCCATCCCCAGCAGGATCGGGCCGATGGGCAGACCGTCGGCGGCGGCCTTCAGCAGGTTGTAGGCGATGTTGGCGGAATCGAGGTTGGGCATGATCAGCAGGTTGGCGACTCCGGTCAGCCGGCTGTTCGGCACCGCGCGGTCGCGGATCGCCTGCACCAAAGCGGCGTCGGCATGCATTTCTCCGTCCACCTCCAGCCCGGGGTCGCGCTCGCGGATCATCTTCAGCGCCTGCCGCATCTTGCAGGCCGAATCGCTGGAGCTGGCGCCGAAGCTGGAATGCGACAGCAGCGCCGCTTTCGGAGTCACGCCGAAGCCGCGCACCGCTTCCGAGGCCAGCACGGTCATCTCGGTGATCTGCTCGGCGGTCGGGTCGACCACCATATAGGTGTCGCACAGGAACAGGATGCCGGTTTGCAGGATGACGCAGGATAGCGCGTATGGCCGGTTAACCCCCAGGCGCAGCGGAATTATCGGCGTGATGTATTCCACCTGCCGCCCCCATGCCCCGGTGCCGCCGCAGATCGCCGCATCCGCCTGGCCGTCATGCAGCAGCATCGCCGCGGCGACCGAGGTGCGGGTCGCCAGCCGCCGTGCCGCCGGTTCGGGCGGCACGCCCAGGCGGCCGCACAGGCGCTGGTATTGCGGGAGCAACGGATCGAACACGTCGCGGTCCACCGCCGGGTCCAGCACCCGCACCCCGCCGCCGAGGTCGAGACGCAGCCCCATCTCCTTGACCTTGGCGGCGATCACCCACCGGCGGCCCAGCAGTATCGGCAGCGCAATCCCGTCGTCCACAATGGTTTGCGCGGCGCGCAGGATGCGTTCGTCCTCGCCTTCCGCCAGCACCAGGCGCTTGGGATCGCGCTGCGCCGCCTCGAACACCGGGCGCATCAGGTAGCCGGAGCGGAATACGAACAGATCCAGCGTGTGCTGGTAGGCGACGAAATCCTCGATCGGCCGCCGCGCCACGCCGCTGGCCATGGCAGCCTTGGCCACCGCCGGGGCGATTTCCAGGATCAGGCGGGGGTCGAACGGCTTGGGGATGATGTACTCCGGTCCGAACACCGGGGCGGAGCCGCCATAGGCCGCGGCGACCACCTCGCTGGCCTCCACCCGGGCCAGCTTGGCGATGGCCTCCACCGCGGCGATCTTCATCTCCTCGTTGATCGTCGTGGCCCGGACATCCAGCGCGCCGCGGAATATGAACGGAAAACACAGGACGTTGTTGACCTGGTTGGCGTAGTCGCTGCGGCCGGTGGCCATGATCGCATCGGGGCGGGCGGCGGCGACCAGGCCGGGGTCGATCTCCGGGTCCGGGTTGGCCAGCGCCAGGATCAGCGGCTTGTCGGCGAGCAGCGGCAGCCATTCCGACTTCAGCACCCGCGGCGCGGACAGGCCCATGAACACGTCGGCGCCCGGCAGCGCGTCCTGGAGCGTGGTGGCGTTCGTGTCTCGCGCATACCGGGCCATGTTCGGCAGCATGTCGGGACGATCCGAGCGAATCACACCCTTGATGTCGGTCAGGGTGACGTTGGCGGGCCGCAGTCCCATCGAGACCAGCAGATCGACGCAGGCCAGCGCCGCCGCGCCCGCGCCGGAGGTCACCAGCTTGATGTCGGCGAGGTCCTTGCCTTGCAGCAGCAGCCCGTTGCGCACGGCGGCGGCGACGGTGATGGCGGTGCCGTGCTGGTCGTCGTGGAACACCGGGATGCGCATGCGGCGGCGCAACTCGGCCTCGATCGCGAAGCATTCCGGGGCCTTGATGTCCTCCAGGTTGATCGCACCGAAGGTGGGTTCCAGGGCGGCGACGACATCGCAGAACAAAGCGGGGTCGGAGGCGTCCACCTCGATGTCGAACACGTCGATGCCGGCGAATTTCTTGAACAGGACGGCCTTGCCCTCCATCACCGGCTTGCCGGCCAGGGCGCCGATATTGCCGAGGCCAAGCACGGCGGTGCCGTTGGAGATCACCCCCACCAGGTTGCCGCGGGCGGTGTAATCGAAGGCGGTGTCGGGATCGGCCTTGATCGCCTCGCACGCCGCGGCGACACCCGGGGAATAGGCCAGCGCGAGGTCGCGCTGCGTCGCCATCCGCTTGGTCGGCTCGATCGCGAGTTTTCCGGGCCGTGGCAGGCGGTGGTAGTCGAGTGCGGCCTTGCGGAAATCTTCGTCCATAGACGTGGGTCCTGTGGTTAAGCCGCGGGAGAATGATCGGGGACTCGCACGCTGGCAATGCGGGCACGAAAGACGGCGGATCGCGACGCCTAGCCGGCTTATCGCAACCGGCGCTATGAGCGACCTCCGGGCCTCGGTAACTCGTCATGCCGACGGAGGTCGGCATCCATGCCTTGCGGCGCCTGTTGTGGCAAAGGCGTGGATGCCGACCTCCGTCGGCATGACGAAACGCGGTCCGCTACGTCAGGCACGCCGCGTTCAGCAGCCCCAGCACCACGGACAGCGCCGCCAGGATCACCGCCTCCGCCATGTCGCCCTGCGCCAGCGCCGTGGCGGCATTCCGCCAGGCCAGGCGCAGCGCGCCAAAGCACAAAAGCTGCACGATCAGCGATATGCCCGCCCAGATTGCCATGTCGGCAAAGCTCTCCGAGCGGGCGATCGCCATTGCCAGCGGCATCGCAAAACCGAGCATCGCTCCGGCCAGCACCAGCGCGACCGCGGTGTTGCCTTCCCGGATCAGGCGCCATTCGTGCAGCGGCAAAACCTGCGTGTAGGCGACAAGAAAGCCCGCGAACAGGGCGATGGCACCCGCGAAATACAGCAGGAAGGCGAACAGGTTGTTGATGATGCTCATCCCGGGCTCCGGAAGAAATGCGGCACGAAGCGGCTGGTGTCGCGGGTGATGGGGGTCGAGTCCTCGCGGATGCCGATGCCGTGCGGCTGGCCGGCGATCAGCCAACTGCCGATGACCGGATAGCGTCCGTCGATGCAGGGCAGCGGCGACCACGCCTGGTGGACGAAGCCTTCCGCCCCGTACGGGCCGCCGGAGTGCCAGCCGGGCGCGGAGATGTTCGCGCCCTCCCGCCCGAACAGCGGCTTGGCGATGACGGGGCCGTCGACCCGCCCTGGTTCGCGGAACGCCGGCAACAGATTCGGGTGGCCGGGAAACAGCTCCCACATCAGCGCCAGGATGCCTTTGCCGGACAGCAGCAGCCGCCAGGCCGGTTCGATCCAGCGTGTCGGGGCGCTGTGAATGTGGGCGCCGAACGCATCCCGCAGCAGGAATTCCCACGGATACAGCTTGAACACCGCCTCGATCGGCCGGTCATCCAGATCGACGAAGCGCCGCCCGTCCCAGCCGATGTCCTCGATGGCCAGGAACGGTGCCGACAGCCCGGCCTGCATGGCGGTGTCGCGCAGGTAATCGACGTTGCCGCGATCCTCGACCAGGCCGCGCCCGCAGGTGAAATGCACCGTCGCCGGCAGGCCGAGGCGCGGCCAGGCGGCGAGCAACGCCTCATGGATCGAGTTGAACTGGTCCGCATCGGGATGGGCGCAGGTCAGCCACTCCCACTGCACGACCGCGCTTTCATACAGCGATGTCGGCGTATCGGCATTGTATTCCAGCAGCTTCGGCGGACCGGAGCCGTCCCAGCACAGGTCCATACGCCCGTACAAGGACGGTTCCCGCCGGTGCCAGCTTCGCCGCAACATTGGCCAGACAGCCTCCGGGATGCCCAGCATCTCCCGCCGGTTGTGCCGCACGGCGTGGTCCGCCGCGGCAACCGCGAGGCGTTCCAGTTCCGCCGTGGCATCATCCAGCACATCGACTTCGGCCGCGGTGAACTCCCAGCACGCGGTTTCGTCCCAATACGGTTCGCCGGCGATCTCCGCATAGGCGAAGCCGAGCCTGCGGGCGCGTTCCCGCCAATCCGGCCGAGGCGCGAGGCGGTGCCGGCGCACCCGTCAGGACCCGTGCGACGCGTGGCCGGACGAACCGAAGCCGCCGCGTGACGCCGAGGCGTGCTCGCCCGAGCTTCCGTGGATAAAAAAATTGCCTCCGGTGTGGGCAAATCCGGCCTGCCGGCAAATTTCGTCGGCATCGTCAAGCTGGTGCTCCTGCGCCTCGCGGCATCGCGACCAAGGCCGTGCGGCGGCGATCAGCCCGCCACCGCTCATCAACACCAGCACGATGGCGGTGGCCCTTCTCATAGCGGAAGCATAGCACGATCTTGCCGGCAGCGCGATTATAACGATGACGCCATGGCGCGCGGCGGCCTACGGCAGGTCGGGGAAGCCATACCGGGATCCGCACACCGCAAGGAACGTCACGGCGGCCTGCAACGCCTCGCGCGCTTCTTCGGGCCCAGGCGAAACCGCCTCGTTGTAATCGGCGGCTGTGCGCTGGTCCTTTATGGCGTTGAATGCCTTGGCGGAAACCCTCAGCGCATCGTCGAGATCCCTGACCAGCAAGCCGAATTGCTGGATCGTTCGGTCATGCGTCTTGGGCGCGCTACCGGTTTGCTGGAACAGCACGGCACGGGCTGCATGGAACATCGCATAATAGCTGGCGTGAATGACCGACATTGGCGACGACTCGGGATCTTGCGCCAGCGCCTCGGCGCGATGCGCTTTGGCTTTCGTCCACGAAGACGCTGCCCGCGCGGGATCGGCGGTCATGTCACCTCTGCACCGTCACGGAGAATGGCCTCGGCGAGCTCGGTCGGCGGCTTTGCACCGGTGTCGAGGTAGCCGGGCGGAAGCGGTATCGGCCGGACAAAAAAGCCATTAAGAACGTGCGTATAGGCCAGATCCGACAGTGTCCGCCGGACCAGCGGCACATCGGCGTCGTCCCGCAGAAGCACGGCAACATCGTAGTCGCTGTCCGGTCGCGCCTCACCGCGTGCCCGGGAACCGAACAGGATCAGCTTTTCCACTCCCGGCAGAGCAAGTTGCACGCTTCGCTTGTATTCGCGCAGCGCCGATGCAGCCTCCCCGGAGAGAACCTCGTCAACCGTTTTCACATCAGTCCATCCTGCTGGCGGGTACTGGCGACGACGGCCTACCACGAGGCAGCCTCCGACGGGAGCATATCCGGTCGGATTGGTGTTCTCCGGTGCCATGCGCGTCCTCAAGCGCCGGCGGCAGACATCGCAGTCCGCGGCGGGCGAAATCGGGCGTCGAGGCCGCCTTGCAGTAAAGAGATGAACCTTCCCCTCAAGAACGCGGCAGGATGGGATTCACGGTTCTTCCCCGACAGGTTTTGCCAAAAATTTGCTAAATTCAGGCGTGCCCTTGCAGTCCGCTCAAAAATATCCTCCTTACCCTCCTCTTTCGCACAGTTCGCGCGTACCAAAGGCACCTGCTTCGATGGCCCTCCCCGGTTTTGTCAGCGGCCGATCGGCTTTCCACCCGGGTGCCGGCGCGCAACCCGCGCCCGACTCGCCGGCCCCGGTCACGGGCTGAAGGACACCCCATGCCGCCCGCTTTCCTGCTGCCCAGCACCGCCCCGTTCGCCGAGGACCAGATCGCCGCGCTGAACCGCGTGATCTCCGTCACCACGGCCGAGCAGCGTGCCTGGCTGTCCGGCTATCTCGCGGGGCTGCAGGCAGCCTCCGGCGGACAGGCCGCCGCCCCCGCCGCACCGCCGGCCAAACGCGCGCCGCTGACCATCCTGTTCGGCACCGAGTCGGGCAATTCCGAGGCGCTGGCCGGACAGGCGCGCAAGGTCGCTGCCAGGCTCGGGTTTGCGCCGAAGGTCGTGGACATGGCGGATTTCACGCCCGCGCAGGCCGCCTCAACCGAGAACCTGCTGGTGATCGCCGCCACCTGGGGCGAGGGCGACCCGCCGCAGCGCGCCGTCGATTTCTACGAAGCCCTGATGGCCGACGACGCGCCGCGGTTCGAAAAGACCCGCTTCGCCGTGCTGGCCCTGGGCGACCGGGCTTATGCGCAGTTCTGCGAAATCGGGCGGCGCATCGATGAGCGTCTGGCGGCGCTGGGCGGCGCCCGCATCGCCGAGCGGATCGACTGCGACGTGGATTTCGAGACCCCCGCCAATGGCTGGATCGACGCCACCCTGGAGCGTCTGAACGCCGAAGTCGGCATCAAGGAGGCCGGCGCCTCCGTCATCCATGTCGATTTCGCCCGCCCGGGCGCCGATGCGCCGACGCGCGCGCGGCCGTTCGAGGCCGAAATCACCGAGCATGTGCGGCTGTCCGGCAGCCGCTCGACGTCCGACACATGGCATGTGGCGGTGTCGCTGGAGGGATCGGGGATCGCGTATGAGCCGGGCGATTCGCTCGGTGTGGTCCCGTCCAACGATCCGGCGCTGGCCGATGCGGTGCTGCAGGCGGCCGGACTGTCCGGGGATGAGACCTTGCGCGGCGCTTTGCTCGACCGTCTGGACATCACCACCCTGACCGCGAAGCAGTTGGAAGACTTCGCGCGGGAGACCGGGACCGCGCCCTTGCCGAACGAGTGGGCGGCGGGGCGGCAGATCATCGACCTTTTGGAGACGGCGCCCGGCAGGCTGTCGGCGGAGCAGTTGACGGCGCTGCTGCGTCCCCTGCCCCCGCGCTATTACTCGATCGCCTCCAGCCGCAAGGCCGTGCCCGAGGAGGCGCATCTGCTGATCGCCGGACTGCGCTATGTATCGCATGGGCGGGAGCGGGCCGGCGTGGCGTCGATCGACATCACCGCCCGGCACCGCGCAGGCGATCGTCTGAAAGTGTTCCTGCGCTCCAACCCGCATTTCCGTTTGCCGGGGGACAACGAGCGGCCGGTCATCATGATCGGGCCGGGGACCGGAGTGGCGCCGTTCCGGGCGTTTCTGCAGGAGCGCGAGGCGGTGGGCGCGGCCGGGCGCAACTGGCTGGTATTCGGGCACCGCAACTATACCCACGACTTCCTGTATCAGTTGGAACTGCAGGACTGGCTCAAAAGCGGGTTGCTGACGCGGCTGGATGTCGCGTTTTCCCGGGACCAGCCGGAGAAGCGTTACGTGCAGGATACGTTATGGGACGTGCGCCGCGATCTGTACGCGTGGCTGCGGGATGGCGCCGCGCTTTACGTGTGCGGCGATGCCAATGCGATGGCGAAGGACGTGCACGCGGTTCTGCTGCAGATTTTAGCCGATCAGGGCAAGCAGGATGAGGCCGGCGCGAAGGCGGAGCTGGATGCCATCCGCCGCGACGGCCGTTACTTGCGCGATGTGTATTAGGCGGCGGCGGATGAGCGGGTTTTCGCTTCTAGCGGTGGCCGGACTTGGCCCCATAGCTGCGCCATCGTCATGGCCCGGCTTGTCCGGGCCACCTATACCGGCACGTGCCGCGACAGGTGGCCGGGACAAGCCGGGCCATGACGATAAAATTGGACGCTCCACTTCGAATCGCCTTTCGTTCGACGGCCGCTAAGGACAGCACGCCATGGACATTGAACGGCCGCTTTCACCCAACGAGCGCATCAAGGAAAACAGCAACTTCCTGCGCGGGACCATCGCCGAGGGGCTGACCCACGCCGAAACCGGCGCATTGTCGGATGACGACGGGCAGTTGACGAAATTCCACGGCTTCTACCAGCAGGACGACCGCGATCTGCGGCCCGAGCGCGGCAAGCAGCGGATGGAGAAGGCGTTCAGCTTCATGGTCCGGATGCGCATTCCGGGCGGCATCGTGACGCCTGCGCAGTGGCTGGCGATCGAGACGCTGGCGAAGCAGCGGGCCAACGGAACGATCCGGCTGACGACTCGCGAGACGGTGCAGTTGCACGGTATCCTCAAGAGCAATTTGCGTCCGCTGATGCAGGGGCTGAACGCGGTGACGCTCGATACCATCGCCGCCTGCGGCGACGTCAACCGCAACGTCATCGCGACGGTGGCGCCGTGGCAGCGCGATCATTACGCCGCGATCAGCGCCCTGGCGCGCGGATTCTCCGGGCACTTGCTGCCGAAAACGCGCGCATGGCACGAGATCTGGCTCGGCGAGGAGCGTATTTCCGGCGGGGTTGTCGAGGAAGAGCCGATCTACGGACGGACGTATCTGCCGCGGAAGTTCAAGATCGCGGTGGCGTTGCCACCGCATAACGATGTGGATGTCTTCGCGCACGATCTCGGCTTCATCGCGATCGTGCAACGAGGCCGTATCATCGGTTACAACGTGACCGCCGGCGGCGGCATGGGGATGACCCATGGCGAGCCGGAAACCTATCCGCGCACCGCCGACGTCATCGGCTTCTGCAAGCCGCAGGATGCGATCGACGTGGCGGAAAAGGTCGTGACGGTGCAGCGAGATTACGGCGACCGATCCAACCGCAAGCACGCCCGGCTAAAATACACTATCGACACGATCGGCCTCGAACGCTTCGTGGCGCTGGTGCAGGAGCGGCTGGCGGTGAAGCTGACGGCGGCCAAACCGTTTGCCTTCCACTCGACCGGCGATCGATTGGGCTGGGCGCAGGAAGAGGACGGCACCTCGCATTTCACCCTGTTCGTCGAGAACGGCCGCATCAAGGGCCGGATGCTGGAAGGGTTGCATCAGATCGCCGGGCTGGGCGTTGGCCGGTTCATCATGACAGCGAACCAGAACCTGGTGCTGGCGGATATCCCCAAGGCCAAGCGGACCGCGGTGCGGAAGCTGCTCACGGCGCATGGCCTGGACGGGACGTTCAGCGGACTGCGGGGCAGCGCGATGGCCTGCGTGGCGCTGCCGACATGCGGATTGGCGCTGGCGGAGAGCGAGCGTTACCTGCCTGATCTGGTGACGCGGCTGGAGAGCGAACTGGAACGGTTCGGCCTGCGCGAGGACGAGATCACCATCCGCATGACCGGTTGCCCGAACGGCTGCGCCCGGCCGTATATTTCCGAAATCGGTTTGGTCGGCCGGGGTCCGGGGGTTTACAACCTGTATCTCGGCGGCGCGCATGAAGGCGTGCGGCTGAACAAGCTGCACCGGCGGGATGTCAACGGCGACGCGATCGTTGCCGCATTGTCGCCGCTGTTCGAGGCTTACGCGAAGCAGCGCCGGAGCAACGAGCGCTTCGGCGACTTCGTGATTCGCACCGGCGTCGTAGCCGAAACGACCGCCGGGGTGAATTTCCATGAAAACCTGTCCGCGGAAGCGGGGAACTGAGCGACGCGGGAATCCGGTGAGCCGGTAAGGCGATAGGCGGCCCGGACAAGCCGGGCCATGACGGTGCGGCGGCGTCCGCCGCCTTTCCAGGTAGCCTGAAAATGCTAACGGCCGCCGTCACTCGCCTCATTCACCACCCAACGGCTGACTGGGCGGCCCGTCTGTTCATCGATGGACCATTGCAATATGGGAACCAGCCGCCGGACCACTGCGGCCGGCTGATCCATGACACGCGAAATCTGGCGCAGGCGGTCGGGGGGAAGCAATTCGGTCATGTGTCTGTCTCCTGTTCTTGGTGACCACAGAAAACAGGATCGCCGGGCGCCCGGATGTGCCTGGCGTCACACGACAGACATATTTCGCCCTTACCGGAAGCCCATCCGCAGCGCGCCGTCCAGCCGGATGGTCTCCCCGTTGAGGTAGGGGTTCTCGATGATCTGCCGGGCCAGCAGCGCATACTCGTCCGGTTCGCCCAGCCGCGCCGGGTTGGGCACGCTGGCGGCGAGGCTGGCGCGGATGTTATCTGCCAGGCGGCCGAGCATCGGCGTGTCCATGATGCCGGGCGCGATGGTGCAGACCCGGATGTTGCGGCTGGCGAGGTCGCGGGCGGCGCAGATCGTCAGCCCGATGACGCCGGCCTTGCTGGCGGCATAAGGCGCCTGGCCGACCTGCCCTTCATAGCCGGCGACGGAGGCGGTCAGGACGCAGACGCCGCGCTCGCCGTTCACCGGCTCGGTCTTCGCCATGGCGGCGGCGGCGAGGCGCAGGACGTTGAAGGTACCGATCAGGTTGACGTTGATGATGTCGGCGAAATGCGCGAGCGGCATCGGGCTGCCGTCCTTCTCCACCACGCGCCTGGCGCCGCCCTTGCCGGCGCAGTGGACCAGGATGCGGACCGGGCCGATCGCTTCGGCTTGCGCGACGGCGGCGCCCATGGCCGCTTCGTCGGTCACGTCGGCGGGTGCGAATTGCGTCCCCTGCCCCAGCTCCGCGGCGACCGCGGCGCCGCCGGACCGTTCCAGGTCGACGATCAGCACCCGCGCGCCGCCGGCGATCAGCCGCTTCGCGCTGGCCAGACCCAGGCCCGAGGCGCCTCCGGTGACGATGGCGACGGCGTTGTCGAGTTGCATGACGGGGGTTCCTCCTACAGGCGTTCGATGATGGTGGCGTTGGCCATGCCGCCGGCCTCGCACATGCTCTGCAGACCGTAGCGCGCGCCGCTGCGCTGCATGGCATTCAGCATGCTGGTGAGCAGGCGCGCGCCCGAGGCGCCGAGCGGATGGCCGAGCGCGATGGCGCCGCCGACAGGGTTGAGCCTGTCGTCGCTGGCGCCCAGTTCCTTCTGCCAGGCCAGCGGGACGCTGGCGAAGGCTTCGTTCACCTCGATATGATCGATGCTGTCGAGGTCCATGTTTGCCTTGCGAAGCACCCGGCGGGAGGCGGGGATGGGCGCGGTCAGCATCAGCAGCGGGTCGTCCGCGATGACGTCGAACCCGACGAAACGGGCGCGCGGCGTCAGGCCCATGCGCTGCGCCATTTCCTCGCTGGCGATCAGCACGGCGGCGGCGCCGTCGGTGATCTGCGAGGAGTTGCCGGCGGTGACGCCCCAGCGGATTTCGGGAAAGCGCGCGCCGAGTTCGGGATTCTCGAACGCAGGCTTCAGCGCCGAAAGCGTCTCCGGCGTGGTCTGCGGGCGGATCGTTTCGTCCCGTTCGACCAGCCCGCCCGGCGTCATCACCGGCACGATCTCGGCGCTGAAATCGGCCGCGGCGGCGCGCTGGTGGGAGCGTGCGGCGTAGGCGTCCATGTCCTCCCGCGTCAGGCCCCAGCGGGCGGCGACGAGCTCGGCGGAAATGCCCTGGTTGACGAGGCCGGGGGCGTATCGGGCGTTGAAACGCGGGCCGTAGGGGTCTTTGCCGATGCGGTTGCTGCCCATCGGCACGCGGGACATGCTCTCCACCCCCGCGGCGATGACGATGTCGTAGGCGCCGGCCATCACGCCCTGGGCGGCGAAATGCACCGCCTGCTGGGAGGAGCCGCACATGCGCTGGATGGTGGTCGAGGGGACATGCTCAGGGAAGCCGGCGGCGAGCCAGCCGGTGCGGCCGGGGTTGGCGGCCTGCTCGCCCACCTGGCTGACGCAGCCGACGATGACGTCGTCCACCCGGGCGGGATCGAGGCGGTTGCGCTGCACCAGCGCGGTCAGCACGGCGGCCATCAGGTCGGTTGGGTGGACCTCGGACAGGGCGCCGCCCGGTTTGCCGCGGCCCATGGGTGTGCGGATTGCGTCGATGATGACGGCGGCCGGCATGATGGACGGTCCTTCCCCGGGTTGTTGGGTTCATTGTTCCCGGGGAGCGGGGCGGGGTCAAATACGCGGAGGATGCACCGCAGCGGCGGCCGGCGCCTCGGCGCGCAATCGCCTACTTCACCCGGACATACCGATACGGAAAGAAATTATCCGCCGGCTGCGCCAGATCGACGTTGTTTTTCGCCGCCCAGACGATCACCTGCTGATGCAGCGGGATCACCGGCGCATCCGCCTGCACGATCCGGATCGTCTCGCGGATCATCGCCGTCCGCTTCGCCGGGTCCGTTTCAACCCCGATCTTCTCCGTCAGCTCGTCCAGCGCGGGATTGGAATACCCGCCGTCATTGATCTCGCCGCGCCTTCCGTTTCTTGTTGCCAACAACGTGTAAAGAACATTGTGCGCGTCATACGTCGACGGGGTCCAGCCCAGCATGTAAAAATCAGTGTCATACAATGGTGCGCCGATCTTGGTGAAGAATTTCGACTTGGTTTGGGCGTTCAGATCGACCTTCACGCCAACCCGCGCCAGCATGGAAACGATCGCGGTGCAAATCTGCTCATCCATCACGTACCGATCGTTCGGGCAGTCCAGGCCGATACGGAAGCCGGACGGATAGCCTGCCTCCGCCAGCAACTGCTTCGCCTTCGCCGGGTCGGCTTTCGGCCGCACATCCAGCGCGGCATCGTAACCGGTCACCCCCGGACCCCACATCTCCGCCGTCGGATGCCCGAGCCCCAGCATCACCTTGCTCGCGATGATCGGCTCATCGATCGCCAGGCCCACCGCCTGCCGCACTTTCACGTCGCGGAACGGGTTCCTGCCTTTCACGTCGGAACTCGGCAGCTCATCGCGGCTGACATTGAAGCTCAGGTAGATCGTCCGCAGCTCCGGCGTCTCCAGCAGCTTCAGCCCGTCGGTCTGCCTGATCCGGGCGATGTCCTGCGGCGGCACGGAGTAGATCATGTCCACCTCGCCCGACAGCAGCGCCGCGACGCGTGTCGGCGCGGAGGAGATCACGTTGAACTCCACCCGGTCCAGGTTGTGCTCCGGCTTGTCCCACCAGCCGTCGTTCTTCTCCACCACGGTCTTGCGGTCCGGCTCGCGCGAGACCAGCCGGAACGGGCCGGTCCCCATTGCGTTGTGCAGCGCATAGTTGTCGTCCTTGCCGATGAACGCCGGTTCGGCCGCGTTATGCGCCTCGCACCAGGCCTTCGACATGATCAGCAGGTTGGTCTGTTCCTGCAGCAGGATAGGGTCCGGCAGGAAGGTCTCGAAATCGACCGTCAGGTCGTCGACCCTGCGGGCCTCCTTCAACACGGATAGCGGCGCCCGCATGGAGGAGCTCTTGGACAGGATCCGCTTGACGGTGAACACGACATCGTCGGCGGTGAAGGCGGAGCCGTCCTGCCACTTGACGCCTGGCCGCAGGTGGAAGCGCCAAACCGTGGGCGATGTCTGCTCCCAGGACGTGGCCAGCGCGGGTTCCAGACCGAGACTGCGATCACGGCGAACCAGCGGCTCGTAGATGTTGGCTAGGAATGAAAGCTGCACGGTTTCCTGCCGCGTCGCCGGGTCCATGGCGTTGACATCGCCGTCGTTGCCCCAGCGCAGGGTTGCCGCCCCGGCGGGGAACGCGGCGACAGCGGCGAGCAGGGCGAATGCGGATACCCGACGGCGCGACAGCTTCATGTATGGAACCCCGGTTGGTTGGTGTTAGCCTGATCCGACCGGCGGAAACTACCGCGTGGGGCCGGAACTGAACAGGGAAAGTGCGTATGCAGATCAATCCCGATACCGACATCATCGGCGCCGTCGATGTCCAGCCGACCTTCATGCCGGGCGGAGAACTGCCGGTTTCCGATGGAGACAAAATAGTTCCGGTCATCAACGATCTGCTGACGCGATTCGCTCACGCATTCGTGACCCAGGACTGGCACTCGCCGGGCCACACGTCGTTCGCCAGCGCGCATCCCGGCAAGCAGCCCTACGACACGCTCACCCTGCCCTATGGCGAGCAGGTGCTGTGGCCGGACCACGGCATCGCCGGCACGCCGTCGGCCGCCATCCACCCGGACCTCGACCAAAGCCGGGTCGAGGTGGTCATCCGCAAGGGCTTCCATCCCGGGATCGACAGCTACTCGGCGTTCTTCGAGAACGACCGCCGGACGCCGACGGGGCTGGAGGGCTGGCTGCGCCAGCGCGGCTTCACCCGCCTGTTCCTGTGCGGCCTCGCCACCGATTTCTGCGTCGCCTGGTCGGCCGAGGACGCCGTCAGGCTCGGGTTTGAGGTCGTGGTGATCGAGGACGCCTGCCGCGGCATCGGTTTGCCCGCGCGGGGCGGCGGCACCACCATCGATGAGGCGCGCGCGAGGCTGGCGGCGCAAGGCGTGCGCTTCATCGACAGTTCGGGGCTGCGAATCGGCTGATCGCGCCCTATGTAAACGGAGATGTTGCGATATCTTGCCGTTTTTGCCCTGATGCTACCGGTTCATGCCGCGCTCGGCGGCCCGCCGGTGGAGGGCCTGTGGCTGACGCAGGACCACGACGGCGTGATCGCCGTCGAACCCTGCGATACGGGCGGCGGCAAGCTGTGCGCCCGGATCGAGGGCTTCTTTCTCGACAAGGCGTCCGACCCGACGCCGGTTGACTACCGCGGCGTGTCGCAATGCCACTTGCCGATGATCACGGACGCGGTGGAGGTCGAACCGAATCTGTGGAAGGGCCACATCACCAATCCTCGCAATGGCGATGTCTGGCGGGTGGAGCTCTATCCGGAGCGCGACGGCACCCTGGCGCTGCGCGGGTATCTCGGCGTGCCTCTGCTGGGCCAGACGCAGACCTGGACGCGCTACGACGGCAAGGTGCCGGAGGATTGCCGGCTGACGAAACCGGCCGGCGGCGATGTGGTGACGCGGTAGGGCGGCGGTTCCGGTAGCATCAGTAATGGATGAATCTGCCCTCGGGTGCGAGTTGCCGGATCAGGTCGAACTCGGTCCGGTTCGCTGTCAGCACCGGCATGCCTGCCTTCGCCGCCGTCAGGAAGATCAGCGCATCATTGAGACAATCCTTGCGCTGATGCGGCTGAAAGTGCTGCGTCCGCGCGAGCGTGCCGGCGATTATCCCGGCATCCGTCCAAACCGCGGCATCCGGGGTCATGAGGCGGCTGGCCGGTATCGCCGCAAACAGCGCGCTATAGTAGTCGCGCAACGAGATCCACCCGTTCCGGGACGGATCAGCGTTCGCCACACCAACGGACAACTCGGCGAGTGCGACGGAGCAGTGGAACAGCAAAGCGTTGTCGATGACGGCACGCAACGGCGACGGCAGCCGTCCTGCCGCCCGGTTGCTGTAAACGTTGGTGTCGAGCACAATGCCAGCGGCCCGGCCGGCAGAGACGACCAGTCAACCAGCGAATCGAGCGTCCGCGGGACAAGCTGCAAAGTCCGTTTGGCGGCCTTGCGTTTCCGGAGTGCTGACCGGAGATCAGTACTCAAGGTCGTGGTCAGGCCCGAGGCACCCTTCGGTGCGCCGGAAGAACGCCGCCACCGGGTCCGGGCGGGCCAACATCGCCAGGGCAAGAAGACCAAGTTCACTGGTCGATTTGATCCCGGATTCCCGCTTCGCCGCCTCAACCAGACCCGGTGGCGCCCGGAAGCTGACATGGTCCGTCTTATCGCCGTCCAACAAACCGGCGACGCGGGCGTCCTCCAGAATTGACGCGTGCGCCGGGTTCACGCCCGGGCGCGGTGTCGCGGGCTGACGAGAGCGCGGCCGCGGCTTCGGCGGGGATACGACGTGAGTGGCGGGCATATTAGCCTCCATGAACGCATGTGCGCAAAATGGATACCGATGTCACACATTGCAAGCGCGATCCGGCCGCCAGCCACGTTGAACCGGCGGTTTGACCCGCGGGCACACCGGCGGCCGAGTTCGGCCCTGGTGAGTGACGGGAAAACCATCATGGGACTCTATATTTTCGGTTTTGCGGCCGGGCAGGCCATTCGGCGCTTCATCACGCCCGGCCGACGTGGCAAACTGCTTATGAAAAAATTACGTATGGACACCATATCCTTTGACCGGATCAACCAGGGCCTCGATCTTCCGCCGGATGGCCCGGTCCTCCGGCAGGTGCGTCTCCGGCGCGGATAGGCCGTCCAATCAGCGTCCGGGCGGGCGCCGCCCTCATTTGCGTGCTCAATCACCCGCCACCCGGGCCCTTCCCGCACCCCTTACCGAAGCGCAGGGATGGCGGGCATTCTCGCGCGGCTGGCTTCAACGTTCCCTCCGGATATCAGCATGACCACCTACCTCGTCACCGGCGGCGCCGGCTTCATCGGCTCGCATCTCTGCGAGGCTCTCGCCGCCCGCGGCGACAGCGTCCGCGTGCTCGACGACCTCTCCACCGGCCACCGCCACAACCTGGCGCCAGGGATCCCGCTGACCGTCGGCGACGTCGCGGATCCCGACGCTGTCGCCCGCGCGATGGAGGGGGTGGACGGCTGCTTCCACCTCGCCGCCATTGCCTCGGTCGAGAAAGGCGTCACCGACTGGCTCGGCACCCATCGCGCCAACATCACCGGCACCATCACCGTGTTCGACGCGATCCGCCGCCAGGGCAGCCGCATTCCCGTGGTCTACGCCTCCTCTGCCGCCGTCTACGGCGACGCGGCCACCGTGCCCATCGCCGAAGCCGAGCCGCGCACCCCGCTGTCCGCCTATGGCGCCGACAAATACGGCTGCGAGCTGCATGCCCGCGTCGCCAGCCATGTCCACGGCATTCCCACCGTGGGGCTGCGCTTCTTCAACGTCTACGGCCCGCGGCAGGACCCGAAATCCCCGTACTCCGGGGTCATCTCGATCTTCTGCGAGCGGATCGCCGCGGACCAGCCGATAAGCATCTTCGGCGACGGCGGCCAGACGCGGGATTTCGTCTACGTCGCCGATGTGGTCGCCGCCCTGCTCGCCGCCATGGCGCTGCGGCCCTCCGATGCGCCGGTCTTCAATGTCTGCACCGGCATCCCGACCTCGGTGCAGGCGCTGGCGGCGCTGATCGCGGAGCTGGCCGGAAAGACGCTGGATGCGCAGACAAAGCCACCGCGCGCCGGCGAAATCAGGCATTCGCTCGGCGTTCCGGACCTGGCCGACAGCGTTCTCGGCCTGAAGGAGCGGGTGAAGCTGCGCGACGGCCTCGGCAGGGTCCTGTCGTGGATGCATGAGGCGCCACTGCAAACGCCATGAAATCCATCCTTCTCTCGCTGGTGATGCCGCCGACAGGCTTCGTCACATTGATCATTATCGGCCTGCTGCTGCATGGAAGCTGGTATCGGTTCGGCCGCCGGCTCGCCGGGGCCGCGACGATCGGGCTCCTGCTGCTCAGCCTGCCCGTCGTGTCAAACACCTTGCTCCGGGCGCTGGAAACAGGTCTGCCGACGACACTGCCAGCCGGCCATCCGCCGCAGGCCATCGTCGTGCTCGGCGCCGAGGTGCGCAATAACCGCCGGGACCCGATCGGCGCGCAGGCTGGACTGCTGACCCTCGAACGCCTGCGCACCGCCGCCGCCTTGCAGCGCAAGACCGGCCTGCCCGTCCTGGTGACCGGCGGGATAACCGAAAGCGATGCCGCGGCCGTCGGCGTTGTCATGCAACACACCCTGCAGAACGACTTCAATGTCCCCGTGCGATGGGTCGAGGCCCGATCCCTCGATACCCGCGAAAACGCGCTCTTCAGCGCCGACATCCTGCGCGCCGAGGGCATCGCCTCGGTCTATGTCGTAACCAACGCCTGGCACATGAGGCGGGCGCTGGTTGCGTTCGAAGCCACCGGCCTGACGATCACCGCCGCGCCGACGATCCCGGAGGGGATGGCGCAGCCGGATTTTGAAGGGTTCCTGCCGCACACCTCGGCCTGGCAAACCGCCTATTTGGCGCTGCACGAATGGATCGGGCTGATCTGGTACCGGCTGCGCTGATACGGTGCGGATCGAGACCTGCCCATCCGTTCACGGCCTGCCGCCGGGCGCGCTGACGCTGCTTGCCGGTGCGGACGGCCCGTTCGCGGGGCAACCCTGGTGGGACGTCGTGCTGGCCGACGCCATGCCGGACGGCGCCGAGGCCTGCTTCGTCACGGTCCGCTCCGGCGGCGGCGTCGTGGCGCTGGTGCCGATGCTGCGGCGGCATGGGCGCCTGGACAGTCTGACAACGCCCTACACGTGCTCATACACGCCGTTGCTGGCAGTTGGGCCGGAGCACCCGGCGCGGGTCGCCGCGATGACCGCTTTCGCCCGCTTTTGCCGCCGCTGCGGCGGCGTGACCCGCCTCGATGCGATGCCGGAGGAGTGGGACGGCTTGCCAGGCCTGCTCGCCGGCGCCCGCAAGGCGGGATTGCGGGTGCTGCGGTTCGAGCATTTCGGCAATTGGCATGAAGACGTCCGCGGTCTTGACTGGAACGCCTATCTGCTTGGGCGAAACGGCGCGCTGCGGGAGACCATCCGCCGCCGGCTGAAGCGCGCGGAGAAACTGCCGGACGCGGTGTTCACCCTGCTCACCCGGACAGACGAGATGGACGCGGCGGCGGAGGCGTTCGAAACGGTCTACCGCCGCAGTTGGAAGCAGCCGGAGCCTTATCCAACCTTCAACGTGGCGCTGATGCGGGCAATGGCCGGTGCCGGCGCGCTGCGTTTCGGCCTGTGGTCCATCGGCGGCCAGCCCGTTGCCGTGCAGGTCTGGGTGGTGACGGCAGGCCGCGCCATCGTGCTGAAGCTCGCGCATGACGAGGCGTTCAAGGCGCACTCGCCCGGCACCGTGCTGACGGCGCTGATGCTGCGCCACCTGCTGGAGCGCGAGCGCGTGGCGGAGATCGATTTCGGCCGCGGCGACGACCCGTACAAGAAGGACTGGGCGACGCAGCGGCGGCGGCGGATCGGGGTGCTGCTGGTCGATCCCTGGCGGATGTCCGGCATGGCGGCCATGCTGCGCCACGCTGCCGGCCGGGCGCGGCTGGCGATGCGGCGCCTGCTTCGCAGCCCCTGACGGTCAGGGCCGCCTGCGGGGGCGCCGGATGGCTGCGAGACCGGCAAGGCTGCCCAAAACCACCAGGACCGACGCCGGCTCGGCGATGTCCAACGACGTCAAACCATTGAAGGTCTGGCCGATACCGGCGAAAGACCCAAAATCATCCGAGAAGACCGTCAGCGAGGAGCTCAGAAAGCCGTAGCTGGCGCTGGCGACCTTGATCGGCAATCGCACGGTCGCAGCCGTGGTGGCGGCGCTCGCCGGCCCGGCGACGCTGTAGGTTTCGATCGTCGTGCCGGATGGAGCCGCAGCACCGGGATCAGCCGCGGCGATGCGCAACGCCTGATACACCGTCAGCGAACTCGCGCCCTGCACGCTGGCAAAAGCCGTTGCGCTGCCGCTGGAGGCATCGGCTGAACCCGCGCCGGCCAAGCGGCCCGGCATGCGGGCAGCGTTATTGAGAAACACGCTGGACCGGATCAGGCTGCCGTGGTCCCGGGCTGGATCGGCCGTTTCGACCGCAGCGGCCCCGCCGGACCCGGCCGCGCGGCTTGCCGATGCGGCATTGTCCGATCCTGCCGCGGCCGTGCTCCGCGGGGAAAAGCTTATCCCGCTCTCTGAGGCGGCATGACCGGCCGCCGCCGGGATACCATCGGCGCCATCAGGACTGTCCGCGACCATGACGCTGGCGGAAATATCACGCACAGCCGGCGGCGCCGTGTAACTGCCGCTGAGAGTGTCCGGCGCCGCGGTGTTCGCCTGGATGCCGCCGCTGCCGAAGACGCCGGCGGACGGATCGAACCGCGGTGTGGACAGGGTGCCGATCAGCCGGGTCACCAAATCCTCCGGGTCGAAGGCGGGTCCGCGCGCCACTCTTTCCACACCGCCGATTGATTGCATGGCGGCGGCATCGATGGGGCCTGCAAGCGCCTGCCCGCCGCCGGCAAGGCGAAAAATGAGCAGGAAAGCCGCGAACGATAAGGGTGCTCTCAAAACAGCTTCCGGACTTCCGCGATCATCGCTGCAAGCTTTTAGCAGGGACGTTCGATTTTCGAAAAAGAATTGTTGGTCAATGCCCCTCCAGGTCCTCCGGTGCGGCTTTCACTGCTTCGAGCGCAGCCCGCGCCTTCCTCGCCAGCAACGGAAGCGACCAGAACGGGCCTGCTTCCGCCCAGTGTTGCGGGTAGGCCTCATCGCCGAGGCTGCGCTTGTAGCGGTCGTCCCCGGCGAGAAAATCGTACACGTCAAAACCGCGGCTTATCGCATCCTGGATCGCCGCGTGGTGACAGGTCAGGCCCGGTTTCGCCGGACCCTTGCCGTGCCCGTAGTCGAACCCGCTCTGATAGGCGCACATCCGCCGCCGGAACGCGAAGCCGTATAAGACGCCGATGACGATCCCGCCGCTTGAGATGCGCAGCAGCGTGGCTTCTCCGCGCCGCAGCGCCCCAGCGATCAGCGCCTCATGGAAGCGGCGGAAGAACGGCCTCGCGAAGCTGCCCGGCAGGCCGCGCGCGGTCCAGGCCGCCTGATGCAGCGATTCCAGCTCGTTCAGCATCCGCAGCGCGGCCGGCAGCGTTTGCGCCCGCTCCGTCTCGATCGCTCCCGCCCGCTCGTAAAACCTGGCCGATCGGCGGATCTGTTCGCGGGTGTTGGCGCTGCGCGTGGCAAGGTAGCCGGCCCCGCTTTGCCGGATCCGCGCCAGATCGAGGGCGGGCGTCGCCTGCGTCCGGCGCACCCATACCACATCAGCAGCTTGCCGGACCGCCGCCAGGGTCGGCCGGTGGATGCCGGAGAGGATCAGGCGATGGCGTGGCGCGGCCGCCCGCAGGCAGGCGGCGGTAAGTTCGCCGATACGGCCGGCTTCCGCCAGCACCCCGTTCTGCTCGATGTAAGGGCAATCCAGATCGGGTTGGCCGCTCTCGCCGAGGTGCAATTCCGGCGGCGCGAAACGGCGCCGGACCCGGTTGAACAAGGCCAGGGCAACGGTCCGCCCGGCCTCGGTCGCCTCCACCAGCACCGGATCGGCGAACCGCTCCGCCGCCAGGCAGCCGTACCAGGTCCAGCTCTGGAAGAACGAACAATCGGCGCGCTGCTCCAGGTCGCGCCAGCGGCGCCCCAGCGCTTCGAAGTCATCGACCCCGGAGACGCGGACCACGGTCACGGCGCGGCGGCGGACCCGCGCCACAACGCGCCATGCGCGGCGAACATCGCGGCCTGATCGAAGTCGCGCCGCGCCTTGGCCAGATTCGCCTGGCCGATGCGGCGGCGCAGTCCGGGATCGCCCGCCAATGCGGACAGCGCCGCGCCGAACGCCGCATCGCCGGGCGGGGCGATGAAGGGCGCATTCTCCGCCGCCACCATCAGCCGGATATCGCCGACGTCAGTGGCGACCACCGGCAACCCGCTGGCCATCGCCTCGATCACCGACAGCGGCATCTGCTCGGTGTCGGAGGACAGCGCGAAGAGGTCGAAACGCGCGTAGAAGTCCGGCGTGTCCTGCCGGTAGCCGGCGAAGCTGACGCGATCCGCCATGCCCAGCGTTCGGGCGAGGTCCGTCAGCGCGTCCCGCTCCGGCCCGTCGCCGACGATGACCAGCCGGCGGCCGGGCAGCGGGGCGGCCGCGCGCAGCAGGCGGGCGATGTTCTTTTCCGGGCGCAGCGCCGCCACCGTGCCGATGACCGTCTCCCCTGTGCCGCGCTGCGCGGCGGCGGCCGCAGCGAAGCGGGCGAGGTCGATCCCGTTCGGCACATAATGGATCACCCGCCGCGGCAATTTCCAAACCTCGGCGGCGATGCGCACGAGGGTGCGGGACGGCAGGACGACCGGCGTGCGGGCGAGCGCCAGCCTGCGGATCAGAACGCGGCGCGGAATCTGCGACGAACGCTCCTCCGGCCCGAAACCATCGACCACGTGCAGATGGCGGGTCACCGGCAGCAGGTTGGCCAGGGCGAACTCAATCGCGCCCCAGTTGCAGGTCACCAGCACATCCGGCCGCCAGTCCCGCAACAGGCGCCGGTAGCGGCGCGCATTGGCCAACATGGCGTTCTTCGGCCCGGCTACGGCGGGGAAGCTGACGCCGAGGTCGCCGCGCAGAAGATCCCGGCACGCCTGGTTGCCGTCCAGCGAGACGACGATATGCCGGAACGCCGGGCCGAAATGGTTGGCGATGGCGGCAAAACGCATCTGCGCGCCGCCCACCGCAAAGGTTGGAAACACATGCGCGACCAGCGGCGGGTCGTTCTTTCCGGCCGTGCGTTCCAGCTTGACTTGCCTCGGGTCTTGCACCGACAGATTTGCCAATGAACCGGCTTCGCCATAGCGCAATCGCTTTCGTCACCGCAATGCTTTGCGCATTTCCGGCCGCCGCCCGGGTCCTGGAAGTCGGCTCCGGGCGCGCGCTGACCTTGCCGAGCCAGGCGGCGGCGCTCGCGGTCAGCGGCGATTTCGTCCGGATCGACCCCGGCATCTATGCCGATTGCGCCGTCTGGCGGGCGTCACGCCTGGTGATCGAGGCGACCGCGCCGGGCGTCGTGCTGACCGGGAAGATCTGCCTGGAGATGGGCATCTTCATCATCGCCGCGAACGACGTCACCATCCGCGGCATCACCTTCGCCGGCGCCAGGGCGATCTGGCACAATGGCGCAGGCATCCGCGGCGCGGGCCGCAACCTGACGGTGGAGCACAGCCGCTTCCTCGACAATGAGAACGGCATCCTGGCCGGCGGCCCGCCGGACAGCGTGCTCCGCGTCACCGACAGCGAGTTCGCCGGCAACGGCTCCTGCGTGGCCGCCTGCGCGCACGGCGTCTACGCCGGGGCGGCAATCTTCCTGCTGGACATCGAGCGCTGCATCTTCCGCAACACCCGCACCGCGCACCATATCAAGTCGCGCGCCCGCAACACGATGATCATCGACAGCCGGATCGAGGACGGGCCGGACGGGACGTCCAGCTACCTGATCGAGACCCCCAATGGCGGCAACCTGCTGGTGCAGGGAAACGTGCTGGAAAAGGGGCCGCTGAGCAGCAATCCGCGCGTGGCGATCTCGATCGGGGTCGAGGGGGTGACCAACCCGACGGACCGCCTGGTCATCCGCGACAACGTGTTCCGCAGCGACCTGCCGGGGCGGACCGCGTTCGTGCGCAACAGCAGCGCGGCGCCCGTGGTGCTGGAGGACAATGCGATCAGCGGCGATGTGGAGGTCCTGCAGACGCCGGCGGGCGGGTTCCTCTGGCGCTGAGCCGGCGGCGGCGCGGCGGTCACCCCTCCGGCTTGAACCGGTAAACCTCCGTTTCACCAGGGAATGTCCCGGCACGCACGTCGGCGGCGTACTGCGCCGCGGCGCCGCCGATGGCGGACCGGATGTCGGCGTAGCGGCGGACGAATTTCGGCGTGCGTTCGAACAGGCCGAGCATGTCGTCGCTGACCAACACCTGGCCGTCGCAAACCGATGACGCGCCGATGCCGATGGTTGGCGCGGCGACCGTCCGGGTGATCTCATCGGCGAGGTCGGCGGCCACGCCTTCGACGACGATCGCGAAGCAGCCGGCCTCGTCGGCGGCGCGCGCCTCGGCCAGCGCGCGGGTGCGCTCGCCGGCGGTGCGGCCCTTGGCCTTGAATCCGCCGTCGACGTGAACCGCCTGCGGCCTGAGGCCGACATGGCCCATTACCGGGACCCCGCGCTGCACCAGGAAGGCGATGGTGGGGGCGAGCGCCTCGCCGGCCTCGATCTTGACCGCGTGGCAGCCGGTTTCCTGCATCACCCGGACGGACGATGCGAAGGCCTGTTCGGGGGATGCCTCGAACGAGCCGAACGGCAGATCGACGACGACCAGCGCGCGGGAGGAGCCGCGCACCACGGCCTGGCCGTGCAGGATCATCATCTCCAGCGTCACCGCGGTGGGTGTCGGCAGGCCGTGCACGACCATGCCGACGCTGTCGCCGACGAGCAGGACATCGACATGCGGGTCGAGCAGGGCGGCGACCGGCGCGGTGTAGGCGGTCAGGCAGACGATTTTCTCGCGGCGCTTCATCGCCCGGATGGCGGGGACGGTGATCCGCCCGGGACGCTGCTGGTTCGGCATGTCGTCGGTTCTCCTGGGCGCGTGGGTATCCGGGTTTGGGGCTATGGGCAACCGTGGGCGGGCGTTTCAGGGCGGAGCGGCGGTACGGTGGTGGGACGGTGGGAACTTACCGCCGCGGGGACGGCGCGGTGTTTTGCCGCGGTTGAACCCAGATGAAGGGGATGGACTTGCTGCGCCGGTCCGGGGCCACGATCCGGAGGACCGTGTCGCTGCGGTCAGACTCCATCCTCTTTATCCGCGTTCATCTGCGTTCATCCGTGTTTCATTGTCTGCATCGCCGCATCGCGCGGCAGACCATGGCGCAGGGAGGGCGCATCGTCGGGCCTGCCGTGCATCTGCCAATCGATTTTCGAGAGTCCGGACTGGCGGCCCTGGCCGGGTCCGCAACGCGGGTGCCGTGCATGCCCGTCCCGTCAGCGCATTGAGGCCGCGGCATCGGCCGTTTGCGCGGGGCGTTACCGCTCGTGGCGCATGCCGCAACCGCCCCGGGGGCGGCTGGCTGCGCAAGAAAGCAAGATGCAACACGGATTTCCACAGATTAAGGGCACGGATTACACCGACATCGGGGGCCGGGCCCGGCATTCCAGCGACAAGTTGCGGCTGCGGGGCGTTCGCCGCTTGCGGTTGCCCGTGCAAAGATCAGGGGTTCAAGTGGCGGCACGACCGAAGCCCATGTTCTCGGTGTCATCCGTGCCCTTAATCCGTGGAAATCCGTGTTACAGCTTTTCTTGCCTTATCCAGGCAAGAAATAAGCCGTTTGGCACCCTATTCATCCGGTCCTGCGGCCGATGCCGGGCCGCAACCCATCGCCGGCCGGGCCGGATTGGCCGGCACGTACCGCGCGACGCGCCACGCCGTGAAGATCCGGCCAGGCGAGACACCCCGAGGTCGTTTCCGCATTCTCGTCCGGCATCCCCACGCCAACAAGCTCGCCTTCACCCGGGCGCGGCGGTCTGCGTGCGGGCGGCATGGCAGGTTCCTTCGTCGGCGTTGGCTGCAAAGCTTGCGCGGCCCCGGACTTCCGGCAAGGGTGACGCCACCTGAAACGGAGGCGCAGATGGCGGCCAGCGAGGCGCTGGTGCAGGCCCGATTCGATATCGGCCAGACCGAATCGACCTCGCATGACGACGCCCGGCGCCGCGCGCCGACCATCCGCGCCAAACACGCCGCCAGCCTGATCGTCTGGCGCATCGACAACGGCGAGCCGCACATGCTGATGGGCATGCGCGGGTCGAAACATCGTTTCATGCCCAACCGGCTGGTGTTTCCCGGCGGCCGGGTGGATGCCGCCGACATGACGGCGCCCTGCGCGACCGCGATCTCGCCGCATACCGAGGCGATGCTTCGAAAAAACGCCAATCCCCGCCTCGCGCGCGGCCTCGCCGCCGCCGCCGCGCGGGAATTGCAGGAGGAAACCGGGCTGTCGCTCGGCACCCCGCCCCGGCTGGACGCGCTGCACTACCTGGCCCGCGCCGTCACCCCGCCGGGCGCACCAATTCGGTTCAACGCGCGGTTTTTCGCGGTCGCGGCCGAGCATGTCAGCGGCACCGGCGGCGGCGACGGCGAACTCGAAAACTTGCGCTTCTACGGCATGAGCGAAGCGCTGGGCTTCGACCTCGCCAGTCCGACCCGCAAGGTTCTGGGGCGGCTGGACCACTGGCTCGCCATGACGGAGCCGGAACGGAATGCCGAGGCCCGCATGCCCGTGCTGATCCGCGACCAGGGCTGGCGGATGGAGTAGCAGACCCGCGAGTTCATCGCCTTAGAGTGGTATCGGATTTGCTTTGACTCGGATGCGTATCCGCAACCCGAGGCACGTTCGATGACCGATCTGCATTTTTTGACCATCGCACAGGCATCCGCCCTGATCCGGGTCAAGCAGCTCTCCCCGGTCGAGCTGACCGAAGCCTGTCTCGCGCGCATCAGGAGTCTGGATGGCCGCCTGAACAGCCACCTGCTGCTGCTGGAAGAGCAGGCTCTGTTCGACGCCGCGCAGGCCGAGGCGGAGATCGCCGCGGGGGACTGGAAGGGACCGCTGCATGGCATCCCCATCGGCCTGAAGGACATCTTCAACACCGCCGGCATCCCGACGACCGCCCATTCGGCGCTGTTCAGGGACCATGTCCCGGCCGAGGATGCCTTCACCGTGAGCCTGCTGCGCGACGCCGGTGCCGTCATAACGAGCAAGTTGGCGACTTGGGAATTTGCCATCGGCGGGTCGTCGTTCGACCTGCCCTGGCCGCCGGCGCGCAATCCGTGGGACCTGTCGCTCGACCCGTCCGGCTCGTCGTCGGGTTCGGCCGTCGCGGTGGCGGCGGGGCTGTGCCTCGGCGCGATGGGCAGCGACACAGGCGGATCAATCCGTGGCCCGGCGGCGTGGTGCGGCATCGCCGGCCTCAAGCCGACATACGGGCTGCTGAGCCGGCGGGGGATGCTGCCGCTGTCGTTCTCGCTGGATCATGCCGGCCCGATGGGCTGGACCAGCGAGGATTGCGCACTGATGCTGCAGGTGCTGGCGGCGCACGATCCGTCGGACTCGGCCAGCGCGCCGGTTCCCGCGTGCGACTATTCGGCCGGCATCGGCGCCGGGTTGGCGGGCCTGCGCGTCGGCGTGGTCAGGCATTTCTTCGAGACGGATTTGCTGACAGATCCCGAAACGATCGCGGCGCTGGAGGCCAGCGTGGCGGCGCTGACGGACATG
The DNA here is from genome assembly GCA_903851415.1 of uncultured Rhodopila sp. GTDB lineage: Bacteria > Pseudomonadota > Alphaproteobacteria > Acetobacterales > Acetobacteraceae > Rhodopila. The sequence goes on from CAINOE010000142.1 coordinate 138,120, forward strand.
GGTGCTGTTGTCGCCGATGTCCGGTTGTCGCCATTCGGAACCTACATCGATGTCGGCAGCCTGATCGCGCGAAGCGAATCCTATGCGATCCATCAGCATTGGCTGCGCACCACGCCGGAGCTGTACGGCGCCTTCGCCCGCCACCGCCTGATGGCCGGCGCGTTCGTTACGGCGGCCGATTACATCAATGCGCTGCGCGAACGGACCCGGCTGATCGCCGAACTGGCGGAGGTGATGAAAACCGTCGATGTGGTCATCTTCCCCACCGCCCGCTGCCCGGCGCGGCCCATCGGCGAGGACTCGATGGCGTCCGGCTTCCAGCCCTTCTTCAACCGCGCCTTCAACGTCACCGGCAGCCCCGCGTTGTCTATCTGTAACGGCTTCAGTCAAACCGGCCTTCCGCTTTCGTTGCAGATCGGCGGACGCCCGTTCGAGGAAGCACTGGTACTGCAAGTGGGGCACGCGCTGGAACGCGCGATGGGAACCCGGGCGCGCCGGCCTTCTATTTCTTGAATGTAACGTTTATCGGCTCTTGTCATCAACCGTCATCGCCCGGCTTGTTGTTCCGGCCACCTATAGCCGCACTTGCCGCGGCAGGTGGCCCGGAGATCCCCGGGCATGCCGAGGGAGGGCCATGACGGGAAGGGGCCGGCGGATCGCCCCCACACGTGCCGGCGTAACGAAACCTCCCGTTACCCCCGCCGGAAGATGCAGACGCTCTCCACGCGAGCCGACCAGAGAAACTGGTCGATGGCCCGGGTGGCGTCGAGGCGGTAGCCGGCGCCGCGCAGCACCCTGGCGTCGCGGCCCAAGCTCGCCGGGTTGCAGTTGACGTAGACCACCACCGGAACCCCGGCCGCCGCGACCTGCCCGATCTGCGCCGCCGCCCCGGCATGCGGCGGGTCCAGGACGACCCCGGCGAAACCGGTCAGTTCCTTCGCTGACAGAGGCTGCCGGGCGAGGTCACGTTGCGCCGCCTCGATCCGGCCGGACAGCCCCTGCTGATTGATCGCCTGTTTCAGCGCCCCCACCGCCGCGGCGTCGCCCTCGAACGCGGAGACGCGCACCTCGGCGGCGAGCGCGAACGTCAGCGTGCCGCAGCCGGCATACAGCTCGGCGACCCGGGTCTTGCTGTTGATGCGCGCCGGCAGGCCTTGCAGCACGGCCTGGACGATCGCCGCCTCGCCTTCCGCCGTGGCTTGCAGGAACGCGCCGGGCGGAGGCCGCACCGTCAGGCCCGACAGCCTGGTCTCGGGCGGGCGGAGCATGCAGATGGTTTCGGGCGTTCCGCCTGCCTCGGCGCAGGATATGCGCGGCAGGTCGTAACGATGGGCAAAAGCCGTCAGCGCGGTCCGGTCGTCCAGCGACAGTGCCGCGTCGGTGCGCAGCAGCATGTCGGGGCCGGAGTCCAGCAAATTAATGACAACCGAAGCCTCGCGCTTCACCGCCCGCAGGCCGCTCAGCAGCGACCGGAGCGGCGTGATCAGCGCCATCAGCGCCGGATGCAGCACGAGGCAATCGGTCAGGTCGATCACCTCGGCGGAGCGCGGGCCGTGCAGGCCGAGAATGATCCGCCCGCCGGCGCGGCGCACCGCGAAGTCGATCCGCCGCCGCTCGCCGGGCAGGCCGGGGTGGAACGGCATCGGGTCGGGCGGATCGAACCCGGCCTGGCGCAGCGCGAAGGACAGCAGGCCGGCCTTCCAGGCGCGATATTCGGCGTCCCGCCAATGCTGCAGCACGCAGCCGCCGCAGCGGCCGAAATGCCGGCACGGAGGCCCGACCCGAGCGTCGCTGCGGTCCTCGATCGTCTCGGCCTCGGCCGCCCAGCCATCGCCGATGCTGCGCAGCGGACGCGCCAGCACCTGCTCGCCCGGCAGGGTCAGGGGCACGTACAGCGGCGTGCCGTCGGGCAGGCGGCCGACGCCGTCGCCCTCGGACCCCATGCGGTCGATGCGGACAATGGCAGGCGGGGGCGATTTGCGCGGTGGGGTCAATGCTGGGCTTTCGTAGCGCGTTCAGGAAGGCAAGGGGCTCCGCCCCTTGACCCTGCTAAGGGCCGGCGGCCCTTAGAACCCGTTAAGGGGTTTGGGGGGAGGGGCTACTCGGAGGTTTAAACGACCTTGTAGCCCCTCTCCCCCAAACCCCTTATTAGATGGGATCAAAGGGGGCGTCGCCCCCTTTGCGGGTCCAGGGCAGCGCC
>CAINOE010000143.1 GCA_903851415.1 uncultured Rhodopila sp.
AAGTAATTGCGGAACTCCTTATACGTCGTGCTGCCGATGCAGCGCAGGCTGCCGCTGGCCAGCGCCGGCTTCAGCAGATTGGACGCATCCATCGCCCCGCCGCTGGTCGCCCCCGCGCCGATCACGGTGTGGATTTCGTCGATGAACAGGATGGCGCCAGGCTGGGCCTCCAGTTCGTTGACGACGGCCTTCAGCCGCTCCTCGAAGTCGCCGCGATACCGGGTGCCGGCCAGCAGCGATCCCATATCCAGGGCATAGATCGTGGACTTCGCCAGCACTTCCGGGACGTCGCCTTCGACGATCCGCTTGGCCAGGCCTTCGGCGATGGCGGTCTTGCCGACGCCGGGGTCGCCGACATACAGCGGGTTGTTCTTGGTCCGCCGGCAGAGGATCTGGATCGTCCGCTCGATCTCGATGTCGCGGCCGATGAGCGGATCGATCTTGCCGGCCATCGCCTTCTTGTTGAGGTTGACGCAGTAGTTGGACAGCGCGTCCTGGCTGCGCCGGTTCGGCTTTTCCTCGCGCTCCTGCTCGGGCGGGCTGTCCGGCTGCTGTCCGCCGGCTCCCGTCACCGGGCGCTGCGCCGATCGGCCGGGGGCTTTGGCGATGCCGTGGCTGATGAAGTTGACGGCATCGAGGCGGGTCATGTCCTGAAGCTGCAGGAAATAGACGGCGTGGCTTTCACGTTCGCTGAACAGGGCGACCAGCACGTTGGCGCCGGTGACCTCATCGCGGCCGGAGGACTGCACATGGATCGCGGCGCGCTGCACCACGCGCTGGAACCCGGCTGTCGGCTTCGGATCGCCCGGGCGATCGGTTGCCAGGCCCGCGAGGTCCTTGTCGAGGAATTCGGTAAGGTCCGTCCGCAGCTTGTCGAGATCGACTCCGCACGCCCGCAGCACGGTGGCTGCATCGGTGTCTTCCGCCAGCCCGAGCAAGAGATGCTCAAGCGTGGCGTATTCGTGCCGCCGCTCGCTGGCCAGTGACAGGGCGCGGTGAAGCGTCTGTTCGAGGTTCCGAGATAGCATATCCGACGCTCCTGCTCGCTTTACGCCCCGTTACGGGGCCCACCATGACCGGGTTGCGCGACCGCGCCGCCCGTCAGTCCGGGATGATGCCAATAAGATGCCGAATCCGGCCATCATTCCTTCTCGATCGTGCATTGCAGAGGATGCTGGTTCTGGCGGGCCAGGTCCATCACCTGAGTCACTTTTGTTTCAGCCACCTCATACGTGTAGACTCCGCACACCCCGACACCCCGGCGATGCACGTGCAGCATGATCCGCGTCGCTTCCTCCCGGTTCTTTTGGAAGAAGCGTTCCAGCACGTGGACCACGAACTCCATCGGGGTGTAGTCGTCGTTCAGCATCAACACTTTGTACATCGCGGGCTTGCGCGTTTTCGGACGCGCCTTGACCACGACCCCTGTGTTGGGTCCCTCTGTTGTCCCGCCGCCGCGTTTGTCGTTGTCACTCATCGTGTTCGCATCCATTCGCCGTCCCGTAAGCGACCGTCGCACGGTCTGTCGCCGGGGTCTGCCCGGGCGTATCGTCGGCAGACCGTATTCCCACCCCGCGGCCGGTTTTCCACCCCCGGTCCGTCCGTCAGGCCCGGACTGTAACAGGCTGCCTTGCAGGAAAACCAGCATATCGGATCACGCGGCCCCGATGAAAGGGCTTTGCATCCGACAATGTCGTGGACGATTGCGCTTGCCGGTCGTTCCCGCAAGAGGGGATTTCAATCTTACGGCCAATCGGCGGCCAAGTATATCAATCCGCACGCCAAAAGAATGCGACCGCCGGTCAAACCGGCAAGACCGGGACGCTGCCGGACCGGATAAAAAACAAAGGCCCGGACAAACGTCCGGGCCTTTCAAACCGCCGGGAGCCGGCTGGTCGGGGTAAATTACCAAATCGCCCCGGCCGCGCGAGTACTCGACGTCCGTCAGCGAGGTCCGGCCTGGACCCCGCCGGGATTACGACGCCTTGGAGAACTTCTCGACCGCAACCGTCACGCGGGCCGTGATCGGCGCCAGCGCCTGCTCGGTCAGCTTGATCGAGGCATCGGTCAGCTTGCCGGATTCGGCCAGCGTCTTCTCCAGGGTGGCGCGGGCATAAGCGGTCTGCAAATCAACCGCGTCCTTCAGCGACTTCGCGCCGCTCAGCGCCTTGAAGGTGGCGATGCTCTCATCGAGCGCCGCCTGCGCCGTGGCGGCGAGGTGCTTGGACAGATCCTGAATGCCCGCGGCCCAGATCTGGCCGGCCTTCACGATGGCTTCGAGGTTCGCCTGATTGAAGGAAACCAATTCTTCCGCTGTAGACACTGCTTTCTCCACTCCTTGTTTGACCTGAGCCTGGGTCGCTTCAAAATTCGCGGTCGCCTTTGCCACGCCGGCCTTCAGGCTGGTGACGGTGGCTTCGATCGTCTTGCCGACAGTCTCTTCCACCGGGGCGGGGACTTCGCTGATTTTAGCCATGGGTTTGACCTCTCTCTGTGTTCGTGTTCGCGGACCGGACTTTGAAACCGGACCATCGTCTAGCCAAAAATGCCGTTTCGCGGTGGCCTCTGTTTGCTGCACCGCAACACAATCGCGATATAGAACCGCGCTTTGGCGGCTTCAAGAGCTTTTTGTGCAGTGCACAAAATTGACATGGACATCGGTTGGAGCGCCCCGGCGACGGATTCGCCGCCATGGTCCCGTGGCAGCGTCGCCCCGTAACTCATTCACATTTTTCGTTTTCGGCACGATTTGGTCTGGACATCGCGCCGGTTCGAAACTTAAAATCATGTCACTGCTCGGAAAGGGACACGAATGGCCAGCTTTGCGTGCCGATCGCGCAAGCATCTGCTATGCTGCCTTGTGGTGGCGGTCGGTTTCATGTCCTGGATCAACCCGCTTCCCGCCTCGGCGCAGATCGGCTCTGCCCGCTACAGCTCCATCGTGGTGGATGCCGCCAGCGGGGAAGTTCTCGAGGAAGTGAACGCGGACGAGCCTCGGCACCCCGCCAGCCTGACCAAAATGATGACGCTTTATCTGGCGTTCGAGGCGCTGCGCGACCGCCGGATCTCGCTGGATGAAACGGTGCCGGTCTCCTTCCATGCCGCGGAGATGCAGCCTTCGAAGCTCGGGCTGATGCCCAGTTCGCGGATCACGGTGGAGCAGGCGATCCTCGGCCTCGTGACAAAGTCGGCGAACGACGCAGCGTCCGCGCTCGGTGAGTTGCTCGGCGGCAGCGAGGACCGATTCGCCCAGATGATGACCTTGCGGGCCCGCGCGCTGGGCATGAGCCACACCACGTTTCAAAACGCGTCGGGGCTGCCCGACCCCGATCAGTGGACGACCGCACGCGACCTCGCAATCCTCAGCCGGCATCTGATCAACGATTTCCCGGTCTATTACCAGTACTTCTCGACCCCCAGCTTCGTCTGGCACCGGCAGGTGATCTTCAACCACGACACGATGCTGCGGTCCTATCCGGGCGCGGACGGCCTGAAGACCGGCTACACGGAGGCATCCGGTCATAACCTGGTCACCAGCGCGTTGCGCGGCGGGGTTCGGTTGGTCGGCGTCGTTCTGGGGGCCTCTTCCAACGGTGAACGCGACATTCATATGGCTGCGCTGCTCGATCAGGGCTTCCAGCAGATGGACGTGCCGATCGCCCGCAAGCCGGCGCAGGCGCCGGTTCGGGTCGCGTTGCTGTCCAGCGCCCGGGCGGCGGAGGTGGTCCGCCCGGTGCCCTCGCACCCGCACGGCGCCAGCTGGTCGATTCAGGTCGGCAGCTTCGCAACCGAGGCCGCCGCCCGATCCGCCGCAGCGGCGGCGCGGCGGGCGGCTGACGGAGGGGAGGTCAGGGTGGAACCCGTAACGGTCCACCACAAGACGACATGGCGCGCGCAGATTGTCGGATTGAGCTCGTCAGATGCCCAGGATGCGTGCTCGGGGCACCGCAGGAACGGCTGCATCGTGATCCGCCCGGCTGCGCGGCAGGTTGCCAGCCGGTAAGGCGAGGGACGTACCGACAACTGGCATTTCGTCATGGCCCGGCTGTTCTTCATCAGCGCCCGGCGATCCCCGCCCGCTCAATCGCTCGATTGAGCCTCCCGCGCAGGGCGTCAACTTCCTCCTCCCGAGGAGCGACCGCCCATGCAACCTTGAACGCCTTTTCCGCTTCACGCAGAAGCGCGGCCTGCGCGTTCACCTCCCACAGGTCGATCAACGCGGCACATCGCCTGGCCGCCAGCAGCTTCCGGCAGACGTCGTCCTTCGGCCGATCATGACGATGAAGAATGTCCGAAGCGGCAACAGCCTCCAGCAGGTCACCGCTCGTTCGGGCCAGGCAGGCGAGCCGCCAATGGCAATCCTCCGGCACGGGCACGTGCTGCTGCTGGCAAATCTCCACCAGGCGGCGGAAGATCAGCTTACCCCTGCTCGCCAGCGCGTCATCCCCGGCAATCAACGCCAAATAGGCTGCTTGCCGCTCTTCGCCCGACGGCACCCGTTCGCGTTCCAGCTTCCATGCCACCACCGCCACCGCCCGCCGCGCCGCCGCACTTCGCAGCCGATCGGCGTCGATGCCGGCGCGGCTGAGGACCTTGCGCATTTCGTTTTCGGCCGGGTCAGCGGGCTTCCGGGCGGCCTCGATCGCCGCCGCCAGCGGGGCGCCGGGGCGGCGGTCCACCAAATGAGCCGTGGCGGCCAACCGCCGCACCGGCAGCCGGCGGCCGTCCCGGAGCACCAGCGCGACGGGCTTCCCCGCATCGGACCAATCCAACCCGTGGATGGCAAACGTCTCATCGCTATCGCCGTCATCCAGGGCGCATCCCGCGATCAACCCGGCGACCGTCTCGCGATCGGTTCGCGTCAGCCAGTCGAGCACCGCGGATAACGGGACCGACGCCTCGGACACGGCATGCCTATCGGTCGAGCCGGATAATTCCCGTTGCCGTCGCCACCAGCACCGTCGTCGCCATGCCGATGAACAAACCGGTCTCCACCACGCCGATGGTATTGGAGATCTCCTCCTCTAACCCGGCGGGATCCGCCATCAGGCCGAAATGGCAGTCCAGGATCAGATTGCCCCCGTCGCTGCGGAACGGCTCCCCGTCCGCACCCGCGCGCAGCACCGCCTTCGCGCCCAGCGCCGCAATCCGGTTCAGGGTGGTCTGCCAGCCGAACGGCACCACTTCCACCGGCAGCGGCACCGTGCCGCCCAGGCCCGGCACCAGCTTCGGCTCATCGGCGACGATCACCAGCCGCCCGCTCGCTGCGGCGACGATCTTCTCCCGCAGCAGCGCGCCGCCGAGTCCCTTGATCAGGTCCAGCGAGTCCCGCGCGATCTCGTCCGCCCCGTCGATCGTCAGATCGACCCTGTCGTGCTGCCCGAAATCAGTCAGCGCGATCCCGCCCTCGCGCGCCTGCTTTGCACTCCGCTCGCTGGTCGGGATGCCGACGATCTTCAGCCCGTCGCGCACACGGGCGATCAGCCCCTCGATCGCGAAGGCGGCGGTGGAGCCGGTGCCCAGCCCGACGACCATCCCGTCTTCCACCATCGCCACCGCGGCCAGTGCCGCCTCGCGCTTCAGCGCATCGCGATCGATGCTCATGGGCGCACCGCGCCGCTCAGCCAGTTGCCGGAACACACTGTCGCTGTTTCCTCTCGGTTCGGGGCCCGCCCTGCATACGTGTGCAGGACGATAATCATGCCTCTCTCTACACCGATCCTGTAAAGCGCGTCACCACAGGCATCATGTTAGCCTTGCGCCGGACGATGCGGTTGCGCATGTTGCAATTTCATGAGGGCCGGCAGAAGGCCGGGACGGAGCTAGTGATGGACGGCGGAGCCGACTCGAGACGCATAACGATCCACGCACCCGACGATTTCGCCGGGATGCGGGCGGCGGGTCGTCTTGCCGCCGAGACATTGGACATGGTGACGGAGTATGTGAAGCCGGGCGTCTCCACAGGGTTCCTCGACAAGCTGTGTCACGACTTCATTCTGGACCATAACGCGATACCGGCGCCGCTGAACTACCGCGGCTACCCGAAATCGATTTGCACCTCGATCAACCACGTCGTCTGCCACGGCATCCCGAGCGACCGGAAGCTGGAGAACGGCGATGTCCTCAACATCGACGTCACGGTGATCCTGGACGGGTGGCACGGCGACACATCGCGCATGTATGCGGCCGGTTCGCCGAACGTGAAGGCGCGCAACCTGATCGACGTGACCTATGAATCGCTGATGCGCGGCCTGAAGGCGGTGAAGCCCGGCGCCACCCTCGGCGATGTCGGCCACGCCATCCAGTCCTTTGTCGAGCGCAACCGCTTCAGCGTGGTGCGCGACTTCTGCGGCCACGGCATCGGCCGCAAATTCCACGAACCGCCGAACGTGCTGCACTTCGGCCGCCCCGGCGCGGGGACGATCCTGCGCGCCGGCATGTTCTTCACCATAGAGCCGATGGTGAACGCCGGCCGTCCGGAGGTGAAGGTGCTGGAGGACGGCTGGACCGCCGTCACCCGCGACCGCAGCCTCTCCGCCCAGTTCGAGCACATGATCGGCGTTACCGAGGACGGGTGTGAGATTTTCACGCTGTCCCCCGCCGGATTGGACAAGCCGCCGCTCGGCGTTAGCTGATTGGCAATAATTGGCGTGTAGCGTTCGCGGCGGGATTTTGCCGCGAGCGCCATGACCAAGAGTTCCAAGCCGGCCGCTTTGGCCGATGCCACCTTCCTTCCCGGTCTGTTGCCGGAGCATCCCGACGCCATCGGCGCCGAGGGCCACCGCATGCGCATGCGGCAGCGCCTGCTGAAGGCCGGGCCGGACTCGCTGGCGGATCACGAGATGCTGGAGATGATCCTGTTCATCGCGCTGCCTCGCCGCGACACCAAGCCGCTCGCCCGGGCGCTGCTGGCGCGGTTCCGCACATACGGGGGCGTGATCGGCGCTCCGGCACGGGAGCTGATGACGGTGGACGGCGTGGGCGAGGCCGGCGCCGCCGCGCTGAAGCTGGTGCAGGCCTCGGCGCTGCGGATGATGCGGGACGAGGTTGCCGCCGTGCCGGTGCTGACAAGCTGGGACCGGCTGACCGACTACCTGACCGCCAGCATGCAGCATGAGCGGACCGAGCATTTCCGCATCCTGTTCCTGGACGGCCGCAACAAGCTGATCGCCGACGAGGTGCAGGGGCACGGGACCATCAACCATGCTCCGGCCTACCCGCGGGAGGTGGTGCGGCGCTGCCTGGAGTTGCACGCCACCGCGGTGATCCTGGCGCATAACCATCCGAGCGGGGAGCCGAACCCGTCGCGCGAGGATGTGGCCCTGACCGCCGACATCGCCCGGGCGGCGGCGACGATGGGGATCACGGTGCATGACCATATTATTGTGGGAAAGTCGCGCTGGCTGAGTTTCCGGGCGGAGAAGCTGCTGTGATTCCCATCGAATCCGCCGCTGACGCTCCAGCGCGCCCGCCGCGTCATGCCGACGGAGGTCGGCATCCACGCCTTCTGCTTGTGCAAACGAGGCGTGCTTGGCGGGCCTTCGCCCGCCATGACGGGGGCGCCGGCCGTCCCTGAGCTACTCGCGCGATCGCCACCATCGCCACGCTCGCCGCCAACAAAGAAAAAGGCGGCGGAGCCTTCGCTCCGCCGCCTGACGCCATCCCCCCGGACGGCGAGAGGACCAACCTACTTCGCGGTCACGGCCCATTCGTGGTTGTGCACGAGACCATCGTCGTGACGATCGGATGCGGTTGTCACGTCGCCATGCTCATGGAACTGATCCGCCTCGGTCGAGCCGGCCAGGGCCGTCGTGGACGACTTGCCGCCGGAGATCGCCATCGCCACCGCGTCGAAGTAGCCGACGCCGACTTCGCGCTGATGGCGGGTCGCCGTGTAGCCATCGGCCTCCGCCGCGAACTCGGCCTGCTGCAGCTCGCTGTAGGCGGCCATGCCGCGGTCCTTGTAGCCGCGCGCCAGGTTGAACATGGACAGGTTCAGGCTATGGAACCCGGCCAGGGTCACGAACTGGAAGCGGTAGCCCATCCTGCCGATTTCCCGCTGGAACGCGGCGATCTTGTCGGCCGGCAGCTTCTTCTTCCAGTTGAAGCTCGGCGAGCAGTTATAGGCCAGCATCTTGCCCGGGAACTGCTTGTGGATCTCGTTGGCGAACCGCTCGGCGTCGTGCAGATCCGGCTCGGAGGTTTCCCACCACAGCAGATCGGAGTACGGCGCATAAGCCAGGCCGCGGGCGATGGCGTAGTCGTTGCCGACGCCCGGCTTGATCCGGAAGAAGCCTTCCGCAGTGCGGTCGTCGGAGATGAACGGACGGTCGCGCTCGTCAACGTCGTTGGTCAGCAACTGCGCCGACTGGGCGTCGGTGCGGCACAGCAGGACGGTGTTCACGCCTTCCACATCAGCGGCCAGGCGCGCCGCGTTCAGCGTCCGGATATGCTGCTGGATCGGGATCAGCACCTTGCCGCCGAGATGGCCGCACTTCTTCTCGGACGCCAACTGGTCCTCGAAATGCACGCCCGCGGCGCCGGCCTCGATCATCGCCTTCATCAGCTCATAGGCGTTCAGCGGGCCGCCGAAGCCGGCTTCCGCGTCGGCCACGATCGGCGCCATCCAGTAGGTGCCGTCCTTGCCGCCTTCGCTGGTGGCGATCTGGTCGCAGCGGCGCAGCGCGTTGTTGATGCGCTTGACCACCGTCGGGACCGAGTCGACCGGATACAGCGACTGGTCAGGATACATCTGGCCCGCGCTGTTCGCGTCACCGGCGACCTGCCAACCGGACAGATAGATCGCCTTCAGCCCGGCTTTGACCTGCTGCACCGCCTGGTTGCCGGTCAGGGCGCCCAGCGTGTTGACGAAAGGCTCGGTCTTCAGCAGGTGCCAAAGCCGCGCGGCGCCAATTTCCGCGAGCGTGTGCCGAATACGGAAAGAACCCGCCAGACGTTCGACGTCAGACGGTGTATAATCGCGACGAATGCCTGCGAACCGCTCCGGGTCGCCTCCCGCGCTGGTCAAGCCGTCAGGGGCGTACAGGGGGGTTGATCGCATGGGTCTTGTTCCTTTGTTTGTCCGGGTGAAGAGAGTTAAGTATTGACACTGCACGTGCGAAAGCGAAACCCCAATTGGTGTATGCCGCGGCAATCATGTCGCTGGCTTCACCGACACCGCGTCGGATATGTAAAGGATGTAAAGTCGTGAGCCGCGCTCTGATCGGCCGAACCGTCCGCCGGTTGCGAACCGAGCGCACGCTGTCCCAACAGGCGCTGGCTGCCCGCCTCGGCATCTCCGCCAGCTACCTCAACCTTATAGAGCATGATCAGCGTGCGGTCACGGCTTCGTTACTCATCAAATTGGGCGAAACGCTCCGCGTTGATCTGGGAGAGTTGTCTGGCGCACAGGAAAGACAGCTTGAGGTTGGGTTGCGCGAGGCTTTCGCCGATCCCTTGCTTGGCGCCGATGCGGTGGCCGAGGCCGAGGTCGAGGCCTTGGCGGCCGGCAGCCCCAACGCGGCGCGCGCGGTGCTGTCGCTGTACCGGGCATGGCGCGTCGCGCGCGAGGATGCCAACGGCATCGCCCTGCCCTCCGGGCGCCGCATCCTGCTGCCGAACGAGGAAGTGCGGGACTTCTTCGACGACCACGCCAACCATTTCCCGGTGCTCGAGGAGGCCGCCGAGACCCTCGCCGCCGAACTGGCGCCGGAAGCGCCGGCCGAGATGAACCACGCACTCGCGGAACGGCTGCGGGTCAAGCACGGGGTTCGCGTCAGCGTTCAGCCGCTGGAGGCGGCGCTGCGCCGCTACGACCCTTCGACCCGCAGCCTGGCGCTGTCGGAATCCCTGCCGCGTGAGAGCCGGGGCTTTCACATGGCCTTCCAGCTTGCCTTGCTGGAAGCGCGCGACGCGGTGGAAGCGGTTGTAAAGGAGGCGTCGCCCTCGACGCCGGAAGCCGCGATGCTCATGCGCATCGGCCTGCTGAACTACGTCGCCGGGGCGCTGGTCATGCCCTACGGGCCGTTTCTTTCGGCCGCGGCATCGCTGCGCCACGACATGGACGCGATCGCGGCGCGGTTCGGCGTGTCCTATGAGCAGGCGTGCCACCGGCTGTCGACCATGCAGCGGATCGGTGCTCGCGGGGTGCCGTTCTTCTTCCTGCGCGTTGACCCGGCCGGCAATGTCTCGAAGCGGTTCTCCGCGGCGGGCTTCCCGTTTGCCCGCTATGGCGGGTCATGTCCGCGCTGGGTTGTTCATACGGCGTTCGCACAACCGGGCATGCTGCAGGTGCAGGTGGCGGAACTGCCGGACGGAGCGGCTTATCTGTGCTTCGCCCGCGCCATCAGCCAACCGGTCGCGCGCTGGGGCGAGCCTCGGCCCACGCATGTGGTGGCGATGGGCTGCGCCGTGACGAACGCCGCGGAGGTCGTCTACGCCGACGGTCTGGACCTGGAGCGCGCGCGCATCGGCATTGGCCTCTCGTGCCGGCTGTGCGACCGCCCGGATTGCGGCAGCCGCGCCTTCCCGCCGCTGGAGCACCGGCTGTCGCTCGACCCGTTGATGGCGGGAACCAGCCCGTACCGGTTCGAGGCGAAGCCGCGCTGAGGGGGCGCGCCATCGTCATGGCCGTCAGCCCTTTGTGTCATAGCCGGCACAAGGCCGGCCATGACACAAACCGGCCGGCCCGTTCTCTCTCTACCGCCGCCACCACCCGCGTTTTTTCTCCCCCGGCGACTCGCCATCGGAACCGATCAGGATCGGCCTGATCAAAGGGGCCGGTGGCGGAGCGTCAACATTGACGATCTCGTCGCTCTCGGCGGGTTTGCCGGAGCCATTGATCTGTTCACCAGCCACCGCCCCCTCGCCATGGCCAGGCTCTTCCGCCTGGATCTCCGCAGGCGGCAGGGCAACCGCCACCGGTTCCGGCGCGCCGCCGTTGACGATTTCCGGCTCAGCCGCAGCCGGCGCGGCCTCCGCCGCCGGTTCAGCGGCCGGAGCCTCGGCAAACGTTGCTTCAGCCTCCGGCGCGGCGGCATTGACGATTTCGCTGGCTGTCGGCACCCGCGTCGCCGGCTTGGCTTCCGCCGCCCGCTCCACCTGGTCCATCACATCGAAAATGTCGAACGCGCGGCCGCCGAACGGATCGGCCGGCGTCGGCCCGGCATACACCGGCGGCAAGTCCGGCTGGTCTGCACCCGGTACTGAAAACGGCGACAACTCGCCATCGCCGTCCCGCCGCCGGCGCCGCCCGCCGCGGCGCCCGCGACGGCGGTTGCGAGGATCATCGTCCGAAGCGGCCGCCGCTTCGCCACCTTCCGCGCCGTCCTCCGATTCTCCGGCGACCGGCGCTTCGGCTTCGGCGGCAACAAGCGCATCGGACGCGTCATCGTTCGCCGCGGGACCGGGCGATCCAGCCTCGGCAGGCTCCCCGGGCGCATCGCCGACGGAGGAACCACCGGGCTGATCGTCGCGCCGCCCGCCGCGCCGCCGCCGCCGCCGCCGCTTGCGCCGCCGCTCGGCTTCGTCGCCGCCAGCCGCGCCATCGGCCGCATCCGCGGCGCGCTGCTCCTCGGTATCCTCGTCGCTGTCGTCGTCCTCATCGTCTGCATCGACGACATCAGGTTCCTCGTCCGCCTCGAGATCGCCCACCGGCGCCGGGATAAGCATCCGGTCCGGCGTCACCACCGGCGGGATTTCATCGGCCGAGCGCACCCGGATCTTCTCGATCCGGAACTGCGGCGCGATCTGCGCATCATCCGCCGCGATGATCACCTTCATCACGTAGCGGAGTTCGATCTCCCGCAGCCGCTCGCGCTTGTGGTTGAGCAGATACAGCGCGATCGGCGTGGAGACATGCACGACGATCTCGGCCGAGCGCCGCTTGCCGCCTTCGTCCTCTATCCCCCGGAGTACATGAATTGCGGCGTTCTCGGTGCTGCGCACATGGCCTGTGCCGCCGCAGTGCGGACAGGGGATGAAGCTGGTCTCCGCCAGCGACGGCCGCAGCCGCTGCCTGCTCATCTCGAGCAGGCCGAAATGGCTGATATGGCCGATCTGGATGCGCGCGCGGTCGTTTTTCAGCGCTTCCTTGATGCGGCGCTCGACCATCGCGTTATGGCGCTTCGACTCCATGTCGATGAAGTCGATGACGATCAGCCCCGCCAGATCGCGCAGCCGCAACTGGCGGGCGACTTCGTCCGCCGCCTCCAGGTTGGTGCGCAGCGCGGTTTCCTCGATGTTCCGCTCCCGCGTGGAGCGGCCGGAGTTCACGTCGATGGCGACCAAAGCCTCGGCCTGGTTGATGACCAGGTAGCCGCCGGAGCGAAGCTGCACCGTCGGCATCAGCATGGCGTCGAGCTGGGCCTCGACCTGATGCTTGGCAAACAGCGGCTGGCCGCCGTCGCGCCAGAGCTGCACCTTCTTGGCGTGCGACGGCATCAGCATGCGCATGAAGTCGTGCGCCGCCCGCCAGCCGTCCTCGCCGTCAACCAGGATCTCGTCGATGTCGCGGGAATACACGTCGCGGATCGAGCGCTTGATCAGGCTGGCTTCTTCGTAGATCAGCGCGGGTGCCACCGACTTCATGGTGTGCTCGCGGATATCGTCCCATAGCCGCAGCAGGTATTCGCAGTCGCGTTTGATCTCCGGCTTCGGCCGGTTGGCGCCCGCGGTGCGGACGATCATCCCCATGCCGCGCGGAATATCCAGCTCGGTCATCACCTCCTTCAGCCGCCGCCGATCGGCGGCAGAGGTGATCTTGCGGGAGATGCCGCCGCCGCGCGGGGAGTTCGGCATCAGCACGCCGAAGCGGCCGGCCAGCGACAGGTAGGTGGTCAGCGCCGCGCCCTTGGTGCCGCGCTCTTCCTTGACGACCTGCACCAGCAGGATCTGCCGGCGGCGGATGACTTCCTGGATCTTGTAGTTGCGCAGGAATCGGGGTGGCAGCCGGCGTTCGCGCTGGTCGTCGCCGCTGTCCTGGTCGCCGCCGCCGACGGTTTCGGGCGGCGGCTGCGCTTCGATCCGGTCATCGTTGGAGTCGAACGAATCGGTCTCTTCGGCATCCTGCTCGTCCCCGGCATCGGCCGGCTCCGGTTCCTCCACCGCAGCGTCCGGCGGCTGCGGACCGTCTTCCGCCCGGGTCTCCGGCTCGATGGTCTCAACCGCCGCTGCAGGCGGTTCTTCCGCGGCCTCATGCGGCGCCGCGGCGATATCGGGCGCGATCAGCAGCGGCAGCGACGGCCGCGCCCAATCCTCGGCCTCGCCCGGGCCGCCAGACGGCGGCGCCTCCCGGGGCGGGCTTTCCGTCGCGGTGCTCAGTGCGATTTCGAGGTCTTCCTCCTCCTCCTCGCGCCGGGCCTCCTCGGCCTGCAATTCGATCAGCCGCTGCCGATCGGCGACCGGTATCTGGTAGTAGTCGGGGTGGATTTCGCTGAAGGCGAGGAAGCCGTGCCGGTTGCCGCCGTATTCGACGAACGCCGCCTGAAGGCTCGGTTCAACCCGAACGACCTTGGCGAGGTAGATGTTCCCCTTGAGCTGCCGTTTCGTCGATGTCTCGACGTCGAAATCTTCGAGCCGGTTACCGTCCAGCACCACCACGCGGGTTTCTTCCGCGTGCGTGGCGTCGATCAGCATGCGCTTCGTCATCTAGTACTGAACTCCGATGGGCCGCCTGGATGCGCGGTCCGGACCTTCTGCGGGTCTCGGCCGGCGGACGGCTTGCAAGGCTTGCGGGAAGGGGCCCGCCCGAAGGTTCAGGAAAACGATGGCAATCGGAACACACAACAGCGCCGCCGCCCGATAACCCGGGCGGAAGTCCAAATCCGGACATGTGTGGCGCGACGTGAATCATCAGTCCCTGGCGTTCGGTCGGCGCGTCCCAAAGCGGAACGCAGCCCCGTGTGAAAGTCTGTGCAGACACTGCCCGGGCCGCGGACACATACCGCGGCGGACAGATTCCGGCGCGCCACAAATCCCACGCGGCGGGCGCGACACGGACGGCGATGCGGCCAGGACGATGCGGATCCTTCCCCCAACTTGCTGGCCCGACTCGGATCAGGCCGCCAAGGGATCACGCACCGCCGTAACGCGCCGGGGAACCGCGAAAACCCGCGATCCCCGTCGACATCGCCGGAGCAGACGGACCATGAAGCAAAGCGCCCCCGACCGCAAGCAGATCATAACAGCCAGCCATTAACTCTCCGCAATCAACAACAAAGCTGCGCCGCTGCATCCGATCTGTTAAGAGCAAGCCATGGAATCCAAGCCGCCCGTTGCGCGTCGCCTGCTGCTGCGCCGTTTTGCGGCGGGCACATCGGTGTTTGGCACCTTCCTGCTGCCGGCCGCGCTGCATGGCGCGATGGCGACAGCTTCGGGCCATTCCAGTAGGAAAAATGCACCAATCCGGCCGCACGGGGCCGCACCGTCCGCGCCTCTGGTGATGCTGGACCCCGGCCATGGCGGCAAGGATCCCGGGGCCATCGGGGTGTCGGGCACGTTCGAGAAACACATCTCTTTGGCGACCGCGACGGAGCTGAAACGGCAGCTCGAAGCCGGGGGCCGCTACCGCGTCGAACTGACGCGCACTCGCGATATTTTTATACCGCTGGATGAAAGGGTTGACCGGGCGCAGCGCAGGGGCGCGGCGTTGTTCGTCTCGATGCACGCCGATGCGCTGCTGGACCACTCGGTGCGCGGCGCTTCGGTTTACACGCTTGCGCAGACCGCGTCGGACGCCCAGACGGCGGCGCTGGCGCGGAAGGAGAACAGCGCCGATCGCTTCCTTGGCGGCCAGTGGCGGGACGCCTCGCCGGAGGTCGCGCATATCCTCGCCAGCCTGGTGCGGCAGGAAACCCGGACCGGATCGGTGCGCATAGCCCGCGACCTCGTCGGCAGCCTCGACCAGGACCTTCCCATGCTGCCCAACCCCGCCCGGCATGCCGGGTTCTCCGTGCTGAAGGCGGCGGATATTCCCAGCGTGCTGGTGGAAATGGGCTTCATGTCCAACCCGCGCGACGAGCAGGCGCTGCGCCAGGCGAGTCACCGGAGCATGGTCGCGCAGGCGATGCACCGCGCGGTCGATGCCTATTTCGCCGGTGCCGGTCACATGGCCGATCGGCTCGCGGACGGCGGCGATCAGGGCTGAACCATCCGGGGTCCGGACATAGCAATCTCGTTGCTGGCGGTTTTGGGAAAATCGGGCCATATCGTCGCTATGACAGGACCACTCACTGCCGGCGATCCGCTGGCGCCGTCCGGCCGCAAAGACCGGAGCACACCCGGTGAACCGCCAGGCCGTCCGTTGCGCAAGGCATCGGCGAAGCGACGGGGACCGGGCATTCTGCTGCGCACCGTGCACGGACTGTTCGGCGCCGTGCTCGCGGTGCTGCTGCTTGTCGGCATTGCCGGCGGGGGGGCGGCCTGGATGGCCTACCAGCATTACAGCGCCGATCTGCCTGATGTGGACGGGCTGCGGAACTACCAGCCGCCGGTCATGAGCCGGGTTTATGCCGGCGATTCGCGCCTGCTCGCCGAACTCGCCGCCGAGCGCCGGATCTTCGTGCCCATCGGCGCGATCCCGGACATCGTCAAGCGGGCGTTCGTCTCCGCCGAGGACCAGAACTTCTATACGCATCGCGGCATCGACCCGATGGCGATCATCCGCGCCGCGGTATTTGACCTGGCGCATGCCGGCCAGGGCAAGCGCCCCATCGGCGCGTCGACCATCACCCAGCAGGTCGCCAAGAACATGCTGCTGGACAATCAGATCTCGTTCGCCCGCAAGGCGAAGGAGGCGATCCTGGCGATGCGGATCGAGCAGACCCTCAGCAAGGACCGCATTCTTGAGCTTTATTTGAACGAGATTTATCTCGGCCAGGGCTCGTATGGCGTCGCCGCCGCGTCGCAGGCGTATTTCAACAAGCCGCTGGACAAGCTGACGGTCGCGGAGGCGGCGTTCCTGGCAGCCCTGCCGAAGGCGCCGAACAACCTCAACCCGTTCAAGTACCCCGAAGCCGCCCGGTCGCGCCGCGATTACGTGCTGGACCGCCTGGCCGAGGATCATGTCATCACCGCCGCCCAGGCCGCCGCGTTCAAGGCCGAGCCGATCGTGCCGTCGGAGTTCCATCGCCCGCCGCCGATACCCGGTGCGGACTGGTTCACCGAGGACGTGCGGCGTCAGCTCGTTACCCGCTTCGGCCAGGAAGCGACGACCACCGGCGGGTTGATGGTCCGCACCAGCATGGACCCTGTGCTGCAGATCGCCGCGGAAAAGTCGCTGCGGGATGGGCTGATGGCCTACGACCGCAAGATGGGCGGCTGGCGCGGCGCGGTGACGCACCTGTCGCTGGCTCCCGCGGACTTCGAAACCCGGTGGCCGGCAGCGTTGAATGAGGTTGCCCGGCCGCCCGGCATGCTGCCGCACTGGAAGCTCGCGGTCGTTGCCGGCACGACGGAGAACGAGGCGAAGGTCGATTGGCTGAATCAGGCCGGCGAACGCAGGGCGGCGGTGCTGGCTCTGCAGGACCTTGCCTGGGCGCGCCCGGTGCATGAGGGCAGGCCGGGGGCGACGCCGAGGCGCATGACGGATGTGGTGCAGACCGGCGACGTGGTGATGATCGATCCGCCCGCGGTACAGCCGGCTGTCCCGACTGCGCCGCCCACTGCGCCGGTGAAGGGCAAGCCGCCGGCCGCGACGGTGCCGCCGCCGGCAAACCGGGCCACTCTGCGCCAGATCCCGCTGGTGCAGGGCGCGCTGGTGTCGCTCGATCCGCAGACCGGACGGGTGCTTGCCATGGTGGGCGGCTGGAGTTTCGAGCAGAGCCAGTTCAACCGCGCCACTCAGGCGAATCGCCAGCCGGGCTCCAGCTTCAAGCCGATGGTCTACCTGACCGCGCTGGAACGGGGCATCTCGCCGAGCCAGCGCTTCCTCGACGCGCCAATCATCATCGACACGCCGGAGGGCCGCTGGCGGCCGGGCAATTACGAAAACACCTTCAACGGCCCGACGCCGCTGCGCGTGGCGCTGGAGGAGTCGCTGAACCTGGTCACCCTGCGGGTCGCCCAGCGCGTCGGCATGAAGGCCGTCGCGGACACGGCGATCGCCTTCCACATGGTGGACTCGATGCCGCGCGTGCTGCCTGCCGCGTTGGGGGCGGTGGAGACGACCGTCATGCGGGAGGCTCAGGCCTATGCGTCGCTGGCGACCGGCGGCCGGGAGGTGATCCCGACCTTGATCGACAGCGTGCAGGACCCGGACGGGCATGTGGTGATGCGGCCGGAGGGCCTCGCCTGCGACAATTGCGCCGATGCCGCCGCCCCGCCGGGCGTCACCGACAGCCGGGCGCAGATCGCGGATGCCGCCAGCGTGTTTCAGCTTCAGACGATGATGCAGGGCGTGGTGCAGCGCGGCACCGGCATCCCGGCCGGCAAAGGGTTGAACCGGCCGATAGCGGGCAAGACGGGGACGACGCAGGACTTCGCGGATGCCTGGTTCGCCGGCTTCACGCCAGATCTGGTGACGGTCGTATGGGTTGGGTTCGACAATCCGGCGTCGCTCGGCGAAAACGAGACCGGCGCCGCCGTTGCCGCTCCGATCTGGCATGACTATATGGCGTCGGCGCTGGCCGGCCATCCGGTGCTGTCGTTTCCGATGCCTCCGGGCGTGACCATGGCGCAGTGGCAGACCGCCACCGGCACCGTGACCGACGCCTTCAAGCCCGATCAGGTTCCGGGCGCGTCCGGGCCGACTGGCGGAGGGGGTGGTAGTCCTGCGACCGCCGATAGCACGAGCGGTCCGCCCGCCATCGTGCATGGCGGGGTTGATAACAGCATGGGCGGGTTGTATTGACCCGCCCCTTCGACAGAGAAACCTGGAACACATGTCCGCTGAATCCGACGCATTGAACGAACAGATCAAGCAGTCCGTCGCGCTGCTGAGGAGGCATCTTTGACTGGGATGTCGCCGAAGCCCGCCTCGCGGAACTGAACAACCGCGCCGAGGACCCGGCGCTGTGGAACGACCCCGCCGCCGCCCAGAAGCTGATGCGGGAGCGCAACCAGATCGCCTCGGCGATGGAGGCCGTGCAGAAGCTGGAAGGCGAAGTCTCCGACGCGATGGAGCTGATCGCGATGGCGGAAGCCGATGGCGACGAGGCGATGGTTGCAGAGGCGATGGGATCGCTGCGCGCGGCGGCCGAGGAAGCCAAGCGGCGGGAGATCGAAAGCCTGCTGTCCGGCGAGGCCGACGGCAACGACTGCTATATCGAGCTGAACTCCGGCGCCGGCGGGACCGAAGCGCAGGACTGGGCCGAGATGTTGATGCGCATGTATATGCGGTGGGCCGAGCAGCACGGCTACAAAGTTCAGTTGATGGAAGAGAGCGAGGGCGAGCAGGCCGGCATCAAGTCCGCGACGTTGCAGGTCTCCGGGCCGAACGCCTACGGGTGGCTGAAGACGGAAGGCGGGGTGCACCGCCTGGTGCGGATCAGCCCGTTTGATTCAAACGCGCGGCGGCAGACCAGCTTCGCCAGCGTGTGGGTGTATCCGGTGGTGGACGACTCGATCGAGATCGAGATCAACGAAGCCGATTTGAAGGTGGATACCTACCGCGCGTCGGGCGCGGGCGGGCAGCACGTCAACAAGACGGAAAGCGCCATCCGGATCACCCACATCCCCAGCGGGATCATCGTCGCCTGCCAGACCGACCGCAGCCAGCACCGCAACCGGGCGACCGCGATGGCGATGCTGAAGGCGCGGATGTATGAAGCCGAGTTGCAGCGGCGGGAAGCGGTGACGGCGGCGCAGGAGAACGCCAAGACCGATATCGGCTGGGGCCATCAGATCCGGAATTATGTGCTCGCGCCGTATCAGTTGGTGAAGGATCTGCGGACCGGGGTCGAGAAGGGCAATCCGGACGCAGTGCTGGACGGCGATCTGGACGAGTTCATGGCCGCGGCGCTGGCGGCAAGGTCGGGGGCGACGCGGTCGGAGGCAAGTGCCAATGCGCGGTAGGTGGCTGCGTCCTATTTGAGGATCGCCAGCGCGGCGAGACCCGAACCGTAAGCGGTGATCAACACGCCCAGGATGCCCCACAGGTAGGTCTTGGTCGGCACATCGGCGAACCTTGCGATCATCTCAGTCCGGAGAGCGGCAATCTCTTTGCCTGTATCGGTCCGAAGACTGCCGATCTCGGTGCGAAGACCCGAGATTTCCCTGGTCATATCAGACCGCAGGTTCGCCACCTCCGCTTTGGTTGCCAAATTGGGCAATGTCGCCGTCAGCGTCGCGTCGATGCGCACGATCATCGGCTCAAGCCGGGAGAGCACCGACTTGACCTCCTGCATGTCGCTTTCAAGCTGCGAAACACGGTCTTCCACGGGAAGATCGTACGGGCGGCGGCCTGCCGGCGCAACAGACGATTCAGTCATCGGGCCGGCACCGGCCGCCACGATTACTGGCGAACGCCCCTTTACATACTGATGTATTCGACCCGAGACTGCTGACCCAACACAACGCCAGTCGATTCATCATCCATCTCCTTCGCGAGACGGATAATAGACCGCAATTGCTTAACGAATCATTGACACGACCAGGCCGCTCAACCCGGATCGGCCGTCAGCCCCGCCGCGGCCAGTCCGGCCAGTCCGCACGCTTCGTCGTTATCCGACGTGTCCCCCGAAACGCCCACCGCTCCGATAACACTGCCGTCGCCGCCGCGGATCAGCACGCCGCCCGCGACCGGGATCAGCGACCCGCCAACCGCATGCGTTACCGCGGCAATGAAATGCGGCCGCTCGGCTGCGTTCTTGCCCAGCGTCCGCGACCCGACGCCCATCGACACCGCGCCATGCGCCTTGCCGATGGCAATCTCACCCCGGCGCAGCGCCGTGCCATCCTCGGCGGCAAACGCCTTCAGCGCGCCGCGCGCATCAAGCACCGCGACCGCCATCGGGGACAGCGACTTCTCGCGCGCATGCGCCAGCACGGCGGCGATCACGGTCTGCGCCGCGGCCAATGTCAGTTCCGTCATGACAAGCGTCCTTATGAAGACCACGCCTACAGGAACAACTCGTCCGGGTCCCCGTTGAACATCGCCCGGCCCACCGCCTCGAAATGCGACTCGCGGGCCTGGATCTGCTGCGACAGCGTGTGCATGTCGCGGAACCGGCGCTCGAACGGCGTGCCGAGGAAAATCGCCGACGTTCCCGCCGCCTTGTAAACAAAGTCGGCGACCTCGGCGGCCGAGTGGATCGCATGCGCGCATCCCAGCCGCACCCGCACCCTGGCGGCAAGATCGATCGGCACGACATCGTCGGCGGTTGCCGAGACCTCCTTCAGGATTTCCACCAGCCAGGAACGGGCGGACCCCAAAGCAGCCTCCCGCCGCGCCACGCCGTCGTGCAGAACCGGGCTGTCAGCCAGCCGCTGAAGCCCGCGCGGGATTTTCTCCGCCGCCAGGCTGATCAGGGAATCCATCATCGCGCGGGCGATGCCGAACGCTACGCCGGCAACGCCCACGGCATACAGGCCCTGCATGGTGAACGCGTAGAGCGGCCCCGTCTCCCGCCGCAGCGACGGATCCTCGCGCGTCCCGCTATACGCCTCCGGCACGAACAGATCGCTCACCCGGTATCCCTCGGAGGCCGTGCCGCGCAACCCGATGGTGTTCCAGTTTGCAACCGGCGTTGTCTGCTCCTTGCGGAACAACAACGTGCGGATGGTGGGCCGGCCGAATCGGTTCGGACGCAGCGAGCCGTCCGGTTCGGTGACCTGGCAATGCGCGCCCATCCAGTTGGCCTGGCGGCTGCCGCTGGCGAAATCCCACTCGCCGGTGACCAAATACCCGCCCGGCACAGCCCTGGCCTTGCTCTGATTGGGCGGTCCCCAGGAAATGATCGTCCGCGGATCCGCCCAGATGTCCCGCGCGGTTTCCAGCGGGATAAACGGCGCGATCAGCGCGGCGCTGTTGGCGACGAACAGGTTCCAGGCCACCGAGGCGTCATGCCGCGCAATTTCCTCAATCGCATGCAGGTAGGTCCAGGGATCGACCTGATCGCCGCCGACAGAGCGCGGCAGCAGCATGCGGGCCAGGCGGGCGTCATGGATCTGCGTCAGCAGGGGTTCGGGGATGAACTGGCTGGTTTCAATCTCGTCCGCGGCGGCGGCGATCACAGGGCCGAGCTCGCGCGCCCGCGCGATGGGGTCGCCATGGGCGGAGCCATGCCTGGCACGGTTCATGGGACGCTCCTGGGCCGTGATCGCACAATTACCCGCCGCCCGCACGCCCTTTGTCAACGCCGTCCGGCTTGCCGTTGCGCAGAGTAAACACATGGTTCATTGAACGGAACAGCGGCTTCCGCTACCTATCGTTGCTATGCGCATCTCGCTTTTCCTCAGTGCCGTTTGGCTTGCCGCGGCCGCCTCCGCGCTCGCGCAGGTGACCGTCGACCTGCATGCGCTGCAAGCGCTGCCCGACCGGCCGGAGCCCGCGCCCCGCCCGCGCGCCGCTCCGCCGAACCTGGTCCGCGTGCCGAACACGACCGCCAAACTCACCCCGCCGGCGGCGCCCGCCACGCCGGCGCCGGTGCCGCCGGCCATCCCGAAGACGGAGCCGGAGACCGCGGTGGTCAACCCGATCCCGGCACCCGAGCCGCCGGCCGGAGCCCCGCCGCCGCCCCCGCCGCCCGTATCGGAAAACGCTGCGACCAAGGCGGCGCCGACAACCGCCGGCCTGCGGCTGACCTTCGCGCCCGGCGC
Organism: uncultured Rhodopila sp.; assembly: GCA_903851415.1. GTDB lineage: Bacteria > Pseudomonadota > Alphaproteobacteria > Acetobacterales > Acetobacteraceae > Rhodopila. The sequence goes on from CAINOE010000143.1 coordinate 21,757, forward strand.
GTCCGACCTCAGTCCCGACAGCACCGCGTCGATCAAGGAACTGACCGCGGCCGCGCCGCCCGGCGATGCAACCACGTTCAACGTCCAGGCCTACGCGCCCGGCACCAAGGACGATCCGTCCACCGCGCGGCGGGTGTCGCTGTCACGCGCAATGGCGGTGCGCAGCGCGCTGGTCGCGGATGGCGTCCCGTCGGCCCGCATCTTCGTCCGCGCGCTCGGCGAACAGTTCGGCGACGGGCCGCCCGACCGGGTGGACGTGAACATTGAGGGCGCCCCCGGGCAGGCGACACAGAAATGACCAAGCCCTCCGGCTACCTGATCCGGATGCTGCTGTTCCTGATCGCCGTGGGCATCGTCGCGGCTGTGCTGTCTCCGGTGCTGGCCACGGCATTCTTCAACAACCCCGTCCTCAACAGCCTGATCCTGTTCATCCTGCTGCTCGGCATTGTTTGGAACCTGAATCAGGTGCTGCGGCTGCGGCCGGAGGTGAAATGGCTGGAGACGTACCAGACTTCGCGCAGCCGCCTCGCCGCCCTGCCCTCGCCCAAGCTGCTGGCCCCGATGGCCAGCATGCTGGCGATGCGGGAAGGCCAGACCCGCCACGACGGCCGCCACATCACCCTGTCCGCGACCGCCATGCGCAGCCTGCTCGATGGGCTGTCGTCGCGGCTCGACGAAAGCCGCGAGCTGTCGCGCTACATGACCGGGCTGCTGATCTTCCTCGGCCTGCTGGGGACATTCTGGGGGCTGCTGAAGACCGTCAGTTCGGTCTCCGACGTCATCGGCGGCATGACCATCGGCTCCGGCGATGTCACCGCGATGTTCGACCAGTTGAAGTCGGGTCTGGTCAAGCCGCTGGCCGGCATGGGAACCGCGTTTTCGGCCAGCATGTACGGCCTCGCCGGCGCCCTGGTGCTGGGCTTCCTCGACCTGACCGCGGGGCAGGCGCAGAACCGCTTCTTCAATGAACTGGAAGAATGGCTGGCCGGCCTGACCCGCCTGTCGTCCGGCGCGCTGGCGGAGGGCGACGGTTCCGTCCCCGTCTATGTCCAGGCGCTGCTGGAACAGACCGCCGAGAACATGGAGGGCCTGCAGCAGGTTCTGGTGCGGGACGAGGAAAACCGCATCCAGATGAACCAGGCCGTGCTGACGCTGAATGAACGCCTCGGCTCGCTGGCGGACACGATGCGGGCGAACCAGCAGTTGATGATGCGGATCGCCGAGACGCAGACCGCGCTCGGTCCGGCGTTGCAGCGGCTCGGCCAGGCCGGCGGCGGCGACGATGTCAGCCGCGGCCATCTGCGCAACATCGAAAATTTCCTGCAACGCCTGCTGAACGAATCCGAGCAGGGCCGCGCCCGCTCGACCGCGGAACTGCGCAACGACCTGCGGCTGCTGACCCGCACCGTCGCGGCGCTGGCGGAGCCGCCGCGCTGATGGCAGGCCGCGTCCGCAGGCAAGGGGGCAACGGGCTGGACGCCTGGCCCGGCTACGTGGACGCGCTCTCCACGCTGCTCATGGTCATCATCTTCGTGCTGCTGGTGTTCGTTCTGGCGCAGGCTTTCCTGGGGATCGCGCTGTCCGGCCGCAGCCACGAACTGGATCAGGCGAAGCGGGAACTCTCCGAACTGGCCGACGCCCTGTCGCTGGAGCGCGGCAGGGAGGCGGATCTGCGGGTGTCGATGTCCCAGCTTGGCCAGCAGCTTGCGTCCCGCACGGCGGATCGCGATCGCCTGACCGGACGGCTGGGCGAAGCCGAACTGGCGGTGCAGAACGCGACCGCGGCGGCGGCGCGGTTTCAGGCGCAACTGAACGAGGCAAATGGCCGCGCCGACACGGCGGCGGCGCAATTGGCAGATGCGAAGCGCCAGCTTGCGGAGATGCAGAAGCAGATCGCGGCGCTGGATCGCACGGTCGATGTCGACAAGGACACGATCCAGGCGAAGCTGTCGGATCTGGCGAAGCTTGCGGACCAGGCCCGCGCGCTGGCGGCGCTGCGGGACCAGTTGGAAACGCAGGCGCAGGACGCCGCGGCGCGGGCGTTGACCGCGGAGCAGCGGCAGCAGGCCGTGCAAGTGCAGTTGGAGGACGAGACGAAGCTCGGCGACAGCGCCCGCGCCCAGATCGCCCTGCTGAATCCGCAGATCGACCAGTTGAAGGCGCAATTGTCGTCGATCGCGGCCAGCCTGGATCTGACGAAGCAGTTGTCCAGGGACAAGGACGCGGTGATCGCCAATCTGGGCGAAAAGCTGAATGCGGCGCTGGCCGCCAAGGTTGAGGAGCTGCAGCAGTATCGCAGCGAATTCTTCGGCAAGCTGCGCAGCGTGCTGGCCAACCGCCCGGGCATCACCATTGTCGGCGACCGGTTCGTGTTCCAGAGCGAGGTGCTGTTCCCCGTCGGCAGCGCGGAGCTGACTCCGGCCGGGGCGTCGCAGATGACCAGCCTGGCGATCACGATCAAGGACATCGCGGCGGAGATTCCTCCCGACGTGCGCTGGGTGCTGCGGGTGGATGGCCACACCGATCCGCAACCGGTTAAAGGCGGCGCGTTCGCCTCGAACTGGGAGCTCTCGGCGGCGCGGGCGATCACGGTGGTGAAGCTGCTGATCGCGGATGGCGTGCCGCCGCAACACCTCGCCGCAACGGGGTTCGGTCAATACCAGCCGTTCGGCGCGGGAGACACGCCCGATGCCTTCGCGAAAGACCGCCGCATCGAGCTGCGGCTGACGGACCGGTAGGCAGCGCGGGCACGGCACCGGCTCCTGTGTCGTGGCCGGACCGAGTCCGCCCACGACACGATGGAAACGGCCCCTATCGAACCCGTCAGGTTACCGCGGCCTCCGCCCCGAAAAAGCAGAAGGCCCCGGACCTGCGCCCGGAGCCTTCACATTGCTTGTGACTGTCCGTTGCCGGACCGGAGTGGCTTATGCCGGCGGGTTCGCGCCGGCAATCCAGGTCATGGCAAAGGATGCCACCGAACAATGAGACACTGGATCACCTCCTTTCAGTTGTTGCTGCGACCCGCGAAGCTTGCCCCCAAGCCACCGGACTTGGCAAGCAAATCAGCAACCGATTCCCGGCCGCCGCCGCACCCCTCTTCCCGCCTCCGCCAACCCGCGCCATGCTCTTCCGAACCCCGGAGGAGACCACGATGATCCACGGCATCCATCGCTATCCGCCCATGGACCGTGTCGTCTACGGCATTCCGCTGGCCGAGGCGCTGGACGAGGAAATCCGCCGCCTCGATGCCCGCGCCGTTTATGTGCTGGCGAGCGGCACGCTCGACCGCCAGACCGATGTGGTTGACACTGTCCGCCGCGTGCTCGGCAGCCGCCTCGCCGGGGTCTGCGCCAAAATCGGCGCCCACACCCCGCGCACCGATGTCGTGGCCGCGGCGAATGATGCCCGCGCGGCGAACGCCGATTTGCTGCTGACCATCGGCGGCGGATCCGTCACCGATGCGGCCAAGATGGTCGGCTTCTGCCTCGGCAACGACATCGCCGCGCCTGAACAGCTCGACCAGCTGCGCGCCACCACCACGCCGGAGGGCAAAACCGAACGGCCCGCGGTCAAGCCGCCTTCGCTCCGCTCGATCGCCGTGCCGACGACCCTCTCGGCGGGCGAGTTCACCGCCTTTGCCGGCTGCACCGACACCGTGCGGCAGAGGAAGGAAAGCTTCGCCCATAAGCTGATGATGCCGCTGGCCGTGATCCTCGACCCGGCGGTGACGATCCACACCCCGGAGTGGCTGTTCCTGTCTACGGGCATCCGCGCGGTGGATCACGCGGTGGAGGACATCTGCTCGATCAACCCGTCGCCGTTCTCGGACGGGATGTCGCTCCAGGCACTGCGGCTGCTATCGGCCGGTTTGCCCGCGGCGAAGGCCAACCCGGACGATCTGGAGGCGCGGCTGGACTGTCAGTTGGGGTCGTGGATGTCGATCATGGGTTCGCAGAACGGCGTGCACAAAGGCGCCAGCCACGGCATCGGCCATGTGCTCGGCGGCACGGCGGGGGTGCCGCACGGCTACACCTCCTGCGTGATGCTGCCGCATGTGCTGCGCTTCAACGAACCGGTCACGGCCAATCGGCAGACGTGGATCAGCGGGGCGCTCGGGCGGCCGGACGAGAAGGCCGCGGATGCGGTGGCGGCGCTGATCGCCGGGCTGGGTCTGCCGCGAACGCTGCGCGATGCGGGCGTGAAGCCCGAACAACTCGATGAGATCGCGGCAGGCTCGATGCACGACCGGTGGGTTCACACCAATCCGAGGAAAATCGAGGGGCCGGCAGCGGTCCGTGCGCTGCTGGATGCGGCCTGGTAGACCGATTCGTCATGGCCCGGTCAAGCCGGGCCATGACGACAGAAGACCGCCGGCAATCCGCCTACATCACCTGCCGCAGGATGAAGTACAAGCTCCCCGACATCAGGATCGCCGCCGGCAAGGTCAGCACCCAGGCCGCCAGCATGTTCTTCACCGTGCTCCACTGCAGCCCGGCCCCGCTCGCCGCCATCGTCCCGGCGACGCCGCTCGACAGCACGTGCGTGGTCGAAACCGGCAGCCCATACATGTCCGCCGCCGCGATCGTCGCCGCGGCGACCAGTTCGGCGGATGCCCCCTGCCCGTAGGTCATGTGCGTTTTGCCGATTTTCTCGCCGACGGTGATGACGATCCGCTTCCAGCCAACCATCGTGCCGAGACCCAGCGCGACCGCGACAGACACCTTCACCCAGGTCGGGATGAACTTCGTGCTGTCATCCAGGGCGGCCTTGTAGGTCTTCAGAGCGCCCGCATCCTCCGCCGAAAAAGCCAAACCCTGCTTCTGCATCACCCGGATCGCTTCGGACACCATGAACATCTCATTGCGGATGTTCTGCACCGCCGCCGCCGGGACCTTGTTCAGCGACCCGTAGGACTTTACCTGATCGACGATGTCACCCGCCAGCGAGCCCAGCGCTGCGAAGACCGGCTTCTCATCGACCCTGCGCAATTTCAGCGCGTCCGTCACCACCCCCTCGGCGGCCGGCGGCGGATAGGTCAGGTTGCCGCCACGGTTGTCGAATACAACCTGCGCCTGCTGAGTCGCGGCCACGAAGGCCGGCAGGTGACTGTCCGGCACGGCGCGGTTCAGCGCAAAGGCGGTCGGGACGGAGCCGATAAGGATCAGCATGATCAGGCCCATGCCCTTTTGCCCGTCATTCGAACCATGGGCAAACGACACGGCACCGCAGGTCAGGCACAGCAGCCCGCGGATCCAGGCCGGGGGCGGGTCGCGGGTCTCGGGAGCCGCGTAAAGCCGCTTGTCCCGGACCAGCGCCTTCATCGCCAGCAGCATCAGTGCCGCGCCGATGAAGCCGACCAGCGGGCTGAACAGCAGCGCGCGGAACACGCCCATGGCCTGCGACCAGTCCACGCCGGATGTGGAGACGTTATCCGACATCAGCTGATTGGCGACGCCGACACCGATGATCGACCCGATAAGAGTATGTGAGGAACTGGCCGGCAGTCCCAGAAACCAGGTGCCGATATTCCACACGATCGCGGCGATCAACAGAGCGAAGATCATCGCAAACCCCGCACCCTGGCCGACCTGGAGGATCAGCTCCACCGGCAGCAGGCTCACGATGGCAAAGGCAACGGCACCGGAGGATGTAAGAACCCCAAGAAAGTTCAACGTCCCCGAGTAAATGACCGCGACCTGCGGCTGCAAGCTGTGCGTATAAATAACCGTTGCTACCGCATTGGCCGTGTCGTGAAAGCCGTTAACGAACTCAAACGCCAGCGCAATCAGCAGCGCAATGCCCAACAGCGCGAAGGCACCCCAGGCGAGCGCCGGCGCGCCGCTTTCAGAAATGTCATTTGTCAACCCGCGGACGGTCCAGAACAGTCCGAAGACCAAAAGCGCCAGAAACACCAGGATTCCGACAATATGGTTGCCACCTTCGAAGCTTGGCCGGGCGACCTTCGGCGTGTCGAGTACGCGCGCTTGCTGATCCACTGTCGTATCTGACATGGCTCTTCCCCAAAATATTCGTCTCAGAATGCTGCGGGGGCGCAGGAATTGGTATTACAGAATGATGACAAATCGGCGCCCTGACGACCGTTTCGATGAAATTCCGGCTTCAGTGGCCGGTCACGAACACCTGCCGCGTCGCGTAGGAGATCCATACGCGGCGGCTCGCCAGCCAGTCCTGCCCCAGCAGCATGTCCACGAACAGCGGCAGGCGCACCGGCGCCACCCAGATCGCCGGCCGGTCGAGCGCCTCCCCGCCGGCATCCAGCGACCTGAACCGGTGCAGGCGCATCGGCACCGTATGCGGACCGAGGCCGCTGATCGCATCCGCCGGGTCCGCCGCAAGATCGGCCTCCTGCAACCCCATCCGGACCTTCCCCGGCGCGGTCAGCAGGGTGGCGCCTGAGCCGCTGTCCAGCAGCGCGCGCAACGGCGTGCCATCGAGGGTCACCTGCACGATGATCGCCTGCTCGGACGGGAACGAGACGGGTATGGAGGTGTATCGGCTCGTCCAGGGCAGGAACCGCCCGGCGCAATCCCGCACCGAGTAGATCGTCAGCCGGCGCGCCGGCAGGTTGAGATCCAGATCGAACACCGACAGGAAGTCGCGCCCGAGCAGGCCGTCGATCACATGGTTGCCGACAACGGTCCGAGGGATGATCCCGACAGTCAGGCTGGTGTCGTGATTCAACGTCCGCCGCACCAGCTTCACCCCGCCCAGGCTCAAACTGCGCGGATCGGCGTTGGCGCGGCGGTCGATGCCGCCCACACCGCTCAAGGTCGTGCCGACCCATTGGTCGCGCGCGAGGTTGAGGCGGTGGACGGCGTCGCCGGTGACCACGGAACGCTGCGCGCCGGTGTCCAGGATGAAGGACGCGGCGATGCCGTTGACCTCCACGGGGACGATGATCGCGCCGCTGACCACGTCGAGAGGGATGTCCGCCCTGGCGGAGACCGAGCACGCCGCACCGGCGGTGGCCGGGAACATCAGGACGAACAGAAACAGAATGGTCTTGCCGGGCACGCTGGTTCCTTCATGGTTTCTCGACACCGCCGGGGATTGGCTCCGCAGGCGCCGACCTGACCGTTCGGGAAAGGGTCGCCTCACGCCACCGGCATCATCTGGCTCAGCCGCCCGCCGGTGCGTACAGGCTCGATCCGGCGGGCCAGACCGGTCGTGTCATCGGTCTCGACGAACACCCCGCAAATCGTCACCACGCCGTCCGCGGGAGCCAGCTTTTCCCCCGGCATCTTCCGCCAGAAGCGCAGGGTGGCGCCGGTCTTCACCATCCCGATGACGCTGTCGTAGTCGCCGCACATCCCGGCATCGGACTGGAAGGCGGTGCCGCCCGGCAGGATCTGCGCATCCGCCGTCGGGCAATGGGTATGGGTGCCGACGACCAGCGATATCTGGCTGTCGAAGATGTGCCCGTACGCCATCTTCTCGCTGCTTGCCTCGGCGTGGATATCGGCGACGATCGCGTTCACCGTGCCGCCCAGCCGGTAGCGCGCCAGCACATCGGCGGTGCCGCGGAACGGGCAATCCAGCGGGTCCATGAAAAGCCTGCCCAGCGCCTGCAGCACCAGCGCCTTGCGGCCATCCTCCAGCGTCACCAGGACCGAACCGTTACCCGGCGTCCCGGCCGGATAGTTCAGCGGACGGATCAGCCGGGGTGTTTCGGCGATATAGGGTATGATCTCCTTGCGGTCCCAGGCGTGGTTGCCCAGCGTGATCACGTCCGCACCGGCGGCGAAGAGGGTCTTCGCCATGTCCGGAGCAAGCCCGAAACCGTGCGACGCATTCTCCGCGTTGACGATGGCGAGATCGATCTTCAGATCGCGGCGCAGCCCGGGCAGCGCGGCGGCGACTCCTTCGCGGCCGCGCCGCCCGACGACATCGCCCAGAAACAGAATTCTCATCGAAGCTCCACACCGGCCGCGCCATCGTGGCCGCTGCCGCCCGGGCATTGCAGCACGGGCAGCCCGTCCCTGACCAGCTACAAGCCGGCATCCTTCGCGGCCAGTTCGCCGATGGCGGACCAGTCCAGCGTCTCGCCGCCGCGGGCGAGCAGCGCCAGGAAGCGGTCGCGCAGCAGGCTGCCGAGCGGCAGGGGCACCCTCAGGTCGCCCGCCGCGGCCAGCGCGAGGCGGATATCCTTGTACCCCAGCGGCGCCGCGAACCCCGCCGGCTCGAACCGCCCATCGGCGATCAGCCCGCCATAGGTGCGGTAGACCGGCGCGCTGAACAGCGTGGAGGTCAGCAGATCAAGGTAGGCATGCGGGTCGACGCCGCCTTTTTCCACCAGTGCCATGGCCTCGCCGAGCGATTCGATAACCGCCGCGATCAGGAAGTTGCCGCTGAGCTTCACCAGGTTCGCCGCCTCCGGCCGGTCCGACATCACGAAGGTTCGCTGACCGATGGCGTCCAGCAGCGGCTGAATGCGGGCCACCGCCTCCGGCGCGCCGCCCGCCACGACGAACAGTTTGGCCGCCGCGGCGGCATCGGGGCGGCCGAACACCGGCGCCGCCACGAAACGCTGTCCGGCCTGTGCGTGCGCCTGCGTGAGGCGGCGGGACAACTCCACGCTGATGGTGCTGCACGAGATATGCACGGCGTCCGGCGCCAGCGCCGCGACGATGCCGGCCTCGCCAAACGCGACGCCTTCCACGGCATGGTCGTCGGCGAGCATCGTCATGACCGCGTCGCCGCGGCAGGCTTCCGCGACGGTCTTTGCGGCGGTGGCGCCCAGTTCGGTCAGGGGAGCGGCCTTGTCCGGACTGCGGTTATAGACGGCGACCGCATGTCCCGCCTTGGCCAGGTTCGCCGCCATGCCGGCGCCCATGTGTCCCAGACCGATAAATCCAGCTCGCATCGCTTTCATCCTTCCATGTCATGAGCGCGGTCGCCTCACTCCGCGAATGCCGCCGCGCAATCGTCCGGCGGCGCTGCTCCGGCGAAGCGATCGGCGATCCAGGCCGCCGCGGCGGAGGCGCTGCGCACCGCCGCGGTGTAGTGATCGACGCCCGGCATCGCGAGATAACGCACGGGCACCCCCGCGCCGCAGAGCCGGCGGGCGAAGGCACGCGTCAGGGATGGAATGATGACCGGATCCTGGTCGCCCTGTGCCAGGAACACCGGCACCTGAGAGCCGCCGGCCGGCGGATCGTTCGACGCCAGCATGGCGCGCCAGCTCTGATCCGGGGTCACCGTTTGGCCCGTCAGCGGCGCCGAGTCGGCCAGCAGTTGCCTGAGTTCCGCGGCACTTTCCAGGCAGTCCCTGGCGGTGCGGGCGATAGTCGCCTCCGCCCCGGGCGGGATGATGGCGTTCGGGTCCAGGCCGTAAAGATGCGACCAGGACCAGACCGTGTAGGACAGCAGCGCCGCCCACAGCGGATCGCGCCCCGGCTGTTCGATCAGGGCGGCGGCATCGGTCACCGGCGCGGCCGCCGCGGCCCCCACAAGCTGCAGTTCCGGCGCGTACGATGGCGCCAGCGCGGCAGTGAACAAGGCAGCGTGACCGCCCTGCGAATGGCCCCACACCGCGAAACGGGCGCCTGCGTCCGCTCCCGGCAGATGCCGCACCGCACGCACCGAATCGATCGCCGCGCGCGCCTCGCTGGCGCCGACAAGATAGGGATGCATGCCGGATGCGCCGAGGCCCGGATAATCCGTTGCCACAACCGTGTACCCGGCCGCCAGGAACGCCGCCAGGCCCTGGATTTGCGCAAACGGCCCCGGTCCGGCCGTCGGCGCGCAGGCATGATCCACGCCGGTCGTCGGATGCAGCCACGCCAGCACCGGACGTTCCCCCGCCGCCGGGGCCGAACCCGGCACGACAACCAGCGCCGAGACCTGTATCTGCGCGCCGTCCGGCGCCGTCGAGACGTAGACGATCCGCGTGGCCGAGGCATTCGGGGGCGCGCCGGGGACCGCTTCGGCCTGCACGATGTCGCCCGGATGAGTCCGCGCGGAAGGGCTGCCGCAAGACGCGGCAGCGATCAGAATGAGCAGGCAACAGCGGCGGATCATCGGTCGCTCCGAGGTTCGATCCGGACCTCAAGCTCCGCCGGGACCGTGCCGTCAAGCCGGTTGCCCGCTCAGCGAAACAGCCGGCTGGCCAGCCATCCCAGCGCAAGAGCCACCAGCACCGCGGTTATCGGCCGTTGCTCAAGCTGGCTGGAGATGAGCCGGGTCCGGTCCTGCACCAGCGCCGACACGTCGCCGAACGCCCGGTTCGCCGAGGCGGCGGCATTCGCGACGGCCGGGGTTAGCGGGTCCGCGGCCAGGGAGGCGATCTCCTCGCGCAACCGGGAGATCCGGGCTTTCGGTGTTTCGGCTTTGCCGGAGTTCCGTCTTGTGGCGGCCATTATGATTCGGGTCCGTTGCTAGCGGGTGAAGCACGTTGGTCTGTTATCTTAACGACCGCAGCACCCGCGACGCGGTCCAGCCGATGCCGAAAGCCGCGGCAACGCCGAGCAGTGGTGTGCGGCGGGCGCACGCGGCGATACGCTCGAACTGAAGCTCGACGGCGGCCGCCGCGTCAATGAGCGACGGAATGACCGATTGATCGACCAGGACCTTCACCGCCGATGGCGGCGCCGGCCTCTTCGAGAGATAGCTTCGACTGATCAAGACGGCCTCCATGACAAAGAACGCGACATTGTGACGCCGGCCACCGCCGATCGGCTGTCTGGTCCCAAACCGGGATCGCGGCCGGCGGTTCTTGGCGTGTCGCAAATGTGTGAGGACGCCTGGATGGGCCGCAGAATGAGTTTCAAGCCGTACGGTAGCCCCTCGGGCGGTTGGGGTTCCGCCCGGTCGCTCGCGAATATCCTGCGCCGGGAGGGCGTGCCGATCAGCGGCGCGCTGGCGCTGAGCAGGCAGAACAAGGTGGACGGGTTCCAGTGTGTCAGTTGCGCCTGGTCCAAGCCGGCGAATCCGCTGCCGTTCGAATTTTGCGAGAACGGCGCCAAGGCGACGGCCTGGGAGATCACCACCCATCGCTGCACGCCCGGGTTTTTCGCCGGGCATACGGTGACCGAGTTGCTGGACTGGGACGACTATCATCTGGAACAGGCCGGCCGCCTGACGCATCCGTTGCGTTACGATCCCGCCACCGACAGATACCGCCCGGTCTCCTGGTCCGCCGCCTTTGCCGAAATCGGCCGCGAGATGCGCGCCATCGCCGACAGGAAAAGCGTGGTATTCTACAGCTCCGGCCGGAGTTCCAACGAGGCCAGTTACTTATACGGATTGTTTGCCCGGCTGTACGGCAACAACAACCTGCCCGACAGCTCCAACATGTGCCACGAAACCACGTCGGTCGCGCTGCCGGAGAGCATCGGCGTGCCTGTCGGCACCTGCACGCTGGACGATTTCGCGAAGACCGATTGCATCCTGTTCTTCGGGCAAAACCCCGGCAGCAACAGTCCGCGCATGCTGCATCCGCTGCAGGAGGCAAGCGAGCGGGGCGTGCCGATCATTACGTATAATCCGTTACGCGAGCGGGGACTGGAGAGTTTCATCAACCCGCAATCTCCGGCGGAGATGCTGACACGCAAAAGAACCCGCATCAGTTCGCAGTATCATCAGGTGAAGGCCGGCGGCGATCTGGCGGCGCTGACGGGGATCTGCAAGGCGCTCGCCGCCATGGACGGCGCGGCCGGCGGCAGCGTGCTGGACCATGCGTTCATCGCGGAACATGCGCACGGCTTCGGAACGTTCATCGCCTGGCTGCGCGCGCAGGACTGGAACGAACTGGAGCGGCGCTCCGGTCTGCCTCGCGCCGCCATGGAAGCCACCGCAACGACTTACGCCGCCGCGAAGGCCGCCATCGGCGTTTACGGCATGGGCCTGACGCAGCATCGCGCCGGTGTGGAGACGGTGCAGATGCTGGTGAATCTTCTGTTGCTTAAAGGCAACATCGGCCGGGAGGGCGCCGGCATCTCGCCGGTCCGCGGCCACTCCAACGTGCAGGGCCAGCGGACCGTCGGCATCACCGAAAAGCCCGAACTGGTGCCGATGGACGTTCTGGCGAAGCAATACAGCTTCGAACCGCCGCGCGAAACGGGCCTCAATACCGTGGAAGCCTGCGAGGCGATCCTGGAAGGCCGCATCAACGCCTTCGTCATGCTGGGCGGCAACTTCGTGCGTGCCATTCCGGACCGCGACCGGATGGAAGCGGCGTGGCGGCGCATGCGGCTGACGGTGAACGTGGCGACCAAGCTGAACCGCAGCCATCTGGTGCACGGTCAAACCAGCTTCATCCTCCCCGTCAAAGGCCGGATCGAGGTCGATCGGCAGGCCACCGGCCCGCAGGCGACGTCGATGGAGGACAGCACCGCCTGCATCCACGGCTCCCGCGGCGTGCGCGCCCCGGCTTCGAAGCACCTGATCAGCGAGGTGGATTTCATCGCGCGGCTGGCCGAGGCGGTGCTGGAGCCGAACCCGAAAGTGCCGTGGAAAGCCTGGAACGATGACTACAGCCTGATCCGGCGGTCCATCGGCGAAACCTATCCGGAGATATTCTACGACTACGACCGCCGCATGTGGCAGCCCGGCGGCTTTCACCGCACTCTGCCGGCGCGCGACCGGGTGTGGAAGACCAGCACCGGAAAGGCCAACATCATAACGCCGAAAGGCCTTGACGAAGATCTTGACATGCCGGACGCCGGGCACGGCACGCTGCGGCTGATTACACTGCGCAGCAACGATCAGTTCAATACGACGGTTTATGGCTACAACGACCGGTTCCGCGGCATTAACGGCACGCGGATGGTTGTCCTGATGAACCGCGACGACATCGGGCGGCTCGGTCTTGCCGAAGGCGAGTCCGTCAGCATGCAAACCGCGTCCGCAGACGGGATCGAACGCGCGATGAGCGGGTTCCGTGTAACGCCCTATAATATTCCCGCCGGCTGCATCGGCGCCTATTACCCCGAAGCGAACGCCCTGCTGCCGCTGTCGCACTATGCGGCGGGCAGCAAGACCCCGGCCGCCAAGTCGATCCCGGTCTTCGTCAGGCGTCTGGCGGACCCGGGTTCGCCAGGGCGGGCCGCGCGATCCGGGAATGCATATGCGGAAACCGCGGGATGATGCCACAGTAACGAAACACCGCCGGGGACACATCCCCGGCGGTGCACCGTCGAGACGCGCCCGAAGTCAGGTGATCGAGTGCGCCAGCAGGCTGGTCAGGGTGGCGGTGGTTGCGCCGCTGATGGAGCCAATCGCCACGCCCGTCCCGCCCGATGTCGCCGCGATCGACAGGGTCGCGCCCTTCGCCGAGTCGGTCACTGTCAGGTAGTTCGACAGCGTCGAGGCCGAACCGTTCCAGTTGGTCGCCGCCAGCGCCGGCTTCAGGTCCAGCGTGTCGCCGGTGGTCAGGATATTGCTGGTGAAGGCGTCGCTCCCTTTGCCCGAAGCCGGCAGGATGTAGGTGTTGGTGCTGCCGCTGTCGGTGATCGTGTCGGCCCCGCCCGTCAGGCTGACAATGTCCCCCGACCCCTTGATGAACACCAGATGCGTGCCGGCGGTCGCCACCACGGACACCTGGCTCTGCGTGACCGTGCTGCTGGCGGTGCCCGAAGCGATCGTTATCGGTGCCGGCAACGGGCTGGTGGCGGTTCCCGCTGCCGGCGCCCAGGCCGCGGCCGGGCTGGTCTTGCCCCACCACAGATTGGCGGAGTTTTCCTGCCAGACCTGATTGTTGACGTAGGCCAGCTCGGTCACGTTGGCGGTGGTTGTATCGGCGACACCGTTCACGGCGACCTGGCCGCCGCCGGTGATGCTCCAGGTGTTGCCGGACGCATCGGTGATCGCCGCGGCCGAACCGGCGAGCACCATGGTATCGTTGGCCGATGCCGTCGGCTTTGGCGGCGGCGCGGCCGGCAGCGGGCTGGTGCTGGTGCCGGCGCCGCTGGACCATCCCGTGCCGGTCCAGCTCCACCAAAGCGAGGAAGCGTTCTCCTGCCAGAGCGTGCCGTTGACGTAGGCGATCTCGGTCACGCCGGCGCTGTAGCCGGCGGCGGTCCCGTTCTCATCCACGACGCCGCTCACCAGGGTCCAGCTATTGCCCGACGCGTCGGTGATGGCGCTGGCGGAACCCGCCAGCACGACGGTATCGTTCGGCGACGCCGTGGGCTTGGGCGGCGGCGCGGCGGGCAGCGGGCTGGTGCTGGTGCCGTCGCCGGAGGACCATCCCGTGCCGGTCCAGCTCCACCACAGCGAGGACGAGTTTTCCTGCCAGATGGTGCCGTTGACATAGGCGATCTCGATAACGCCCGAGCTCAGGCCCGCGGCGGCGCCGTTTTCGTCCACCACCCCGTTGACGATGGTCCAGGCGTTGCCGGAGGCATCGGTCAGCTTGCCGGTGGCGCCGGCGAGCAAGGTCGAATCGTTCGCCGAAGGCGTTGAGCCGGGGTTGGCGGGCGGGGTCGCGGGCGGTGTCGGCGCCGCGGCCGCCGCGGCGGCGATCCACGAGGCGACCTGCTGGCCGTAGGCCGACACGCCGCCGCTGGAGGTGGTCAGGCCGTCTCCCGGGTTGCCGGTGCCCCAGGCCCACGCCGCGCTGCCGAAGCCGCTGTTGTCAACCGCGGTAACGACCTGGCTGCCGTTCGCGTCGATCGCCTGGCCGGTGGTGCTGTTGCCGTATTCGCCGATGAGCACCGGCACGGTGCCGTTGGCGCTGGTGATCGTCTGCGCTTGCGCGATGTCGGCGGCGAGAGTCGCGCTGACCGTTGCCTGATCGGTTGAGTAGTTGCTCAGCCAGCCGTAGTAGTGCACGTCCCAAACGATATTGCTCATGCCGGCATAGACGGACGCGGTGTAGCCCTGGCCGAACGAGGCGGGATCCGTCCAGCCGTTCATTTCGACCATAATGGGATTGGTGTTGCCGGCGTTGCGCACCGCGTCATAGGTTTGCTGCTGCCAGGTCGAAAGCGCCGCCGGGTCGGTGTTGCCGGACGAATCGACTTCCGAAGGCTCGTTGTCGGTGCCGAACCAGACATACGGGTTGCTTTTGAACGCGGTGGCGATCGATGAGTACCAGCTCAGCTCGTTCGACAGTTGCGTGCCCGTGAAAATCGTGCCGGAGTTGCCGCCGCCGTCGCTGCCGTCGGAATTGGTGTGGTCCTCGAGTTCGACGACGATTCCCGCCGCGGTCAGGGAATTCACGTAGGATGCGAGCGCCGTCGGGCTGGCATAATCATAGATCGCCAGGCGGACGAAATTGATGCCGGGAAAATCGCTTTGCAGTTGACCGAGCGTCGGCTGGTCGCCCTCCATCACGTCGATGCCGCGGGCGATGAACGGCTCGCCGTTCGGGCCGACGATTTGCCCGCTCGTGGTGTAGAAGGCGCCGGTGGCGGCGAATGGGGTCGTTGATGTGCTTGCCATAATTTCTGCTCTCGTTTCCGTGAACGGAGCGCACCGTGCCAGCACAGACGAAACGATTGCAATTTTAATGTGGTATCAATATGTTTCGACTTGTTAGCGTATTTCGCGTTGCCGGCCAGACGCCGCGAATCAATCCGAATAGATCGTCTTGATTACTGTAGATGCATGCAGAATACCGAACGGCGTAAACTGCCGGCAGGCCGGCTCACGCAAGTGGCGGCAGCGCATCGAACGCATCGAGGCAAAGCGCCGGCGCGTCCGCCCGGGAGCGGTGGCTGAAGCCGGCCAGCACATGCCGGTAGGCCGCCCGGTCAAGCCCGTACGCGGCGGCGACCACGGCATCGATCTCGGCCCGCAAACGCAACGGCGAGTCCGGAGCATGCCGCTCGCCTCCCGTCAGCTCCCGCCACAGCGGGCCGAACGCGGCGTGCGTGCAGGAAAGCCTGAGCGCCGCGCGCGCCAGGAACCGGGCCTGCTCCCCGCTCAGCCGCGGCATGGGCAGCGCGTCCAGTATATACAGGCTGAGATGCGTCGCGGCTTTTTGCCGCACCAGCCAATCGAACGCGAACGAGTTGAACACCGCGCACAGCACCAGGGCATCGGCGCTCGCCCGCGCCCCCGGGGTTTTCTCCACCGTCGCGGTGTGGCCGAACACGGTGCCGGGCGGCGCGATGCAGGCGATCATCGTGCGCTCGTTCGTCGCCTGCGCGATGTCGCGGAACGCCAGGCGATAGTGCCGCGCCGCCTCGGCGATGGCCGGACGGATCGATCCGCTGGCCACGCTGTAGCGCGGCGCGGTGTCCCGGATATCGGTATATTGATGAAACGTTTTTCCCTCATGCAGAACAAGGTCGCCCCGTCCCGGCGGCAGGAAGCAGCCGGCATCGCCGGTCATGTGCAGGTCGCGGCCGAGGCGGATGCGATGCCGCGCGCACCATTCACCCAATCTCTCAGGTTGCGCGAACATTCGTTGCGCAACATTCTGATCGGCCTTGCCGCGCAGTTCCAGCGGCGTCAGCGCGGCGCCGCCTGTCCGGATCAGAAACGGCATATCGCAGCTCATGATCTTCTCCGCATCGGCGGCCTCCTCCGGCCGCGCGAGATAGAAGCCGCAGCGGAACGATCTCGTCGGCCCGGGGCGGTGCGCCACGATCAGATCGAACTTGAACCGGCCGTCGATGTCGAACACCCGGCGGCGGTTCTCGAACGACAGGCACCACGCCAGCGACGCTTCCCGCAGATACAGCCGCCTGACACCTGTAGCACCTTCATTGGCGTGGAAGGCGGATGGCATCAGCACGCCGATGGACCCGCCGCGCGCGGCCAGCTCAAGGTTTCGTTCAGCAAACAAGCGGAACAGGTCGAGGTTCCCGGCCGTCGAATCCGCGCCCGTGCTGACCCGCTGATGCCGGTACAGGCGATGCGCGATCGCCTTCAGGCGATCGAAGCCGAGCCGGTAGGCTTCGAACGCGGCGGCGGCATCGGCCCGCGCCAGCACCGCCTGCTCGATCCGCGCGCGCTCCGGCCGGGTGCGCGCCTCCAGCACCGCCGGATCGTAGTTCGAGACAAAATCCTTGGTGTTGTGCTGAACCACGTCCCAGGGCGGGTTGCCGAGCACGGCGGAAAAGCCGTCCGGAAAAATCTCCGGAAACACCAGGTCCCAGGCAACGGCGTCCTGGCCGGCGTCCAGCAGCGCCGCCTGCGCTGCCGTCAACGCCTCGGGCCACGCGGCGGACTCCGCGACATGCGCCGCCAGCGCGAGCCACTCATCGTCCGCCCGCCGATAGCGCAGCATCGCCGCGCCGGACCAGGCGCGGGCGAGCTGCCGCAGCGGATGCAGCAGCCGATGGAGCCGTGTCCAGACGGCGGCTTTTGCCGCAAGGTCCGCGATATCGCGGCCGATGGTCGCATTCATCTCCGCGGCCAGAAGCCGCGCAAGCTCCAGGCTGGCCTGAAGCCGCGCCGAAACGCCTCGCGCCAGCAGCGGATCGAGCGCCCCGCCGGTCACCGGCAAGGTCGACAACGACGCGAAGAACGGCCCGGTCAGCGCGTCGCCGTGCACCAGCCGGTGATCGAGGAAGGTCAGCGGCAGGCCCTCGGCATAGGACTCCAGCCACAGCGACAGTTTCGCCAGTTCCACCGCCAATGCGTTGCGGTCGCAGCCGAACAGGCAGTGCACCGCGACCAGCCTGCGGCAAATCGCCCGGGCGCGGGCTTCGGCATATCCCCGGCTCGGCAAGTACGCGGCTACGCTGTTGTCCGGATCGGGCAGCGCGGCGATGCGGTCATGCAGCCCGCGCTCGTCGCACAAACGGCACGCGGCCAGCAGCGCCTCGCCCAGATGGCGGCAGGCTTCCACCAGGAAATGCCCGCTGCCCATCGCCGGATCGACGATCGTCAGGGTCAGCAGCGCCGCCGGCCGGGGATCGTCCGGCGGCGACAGCGCCGCGATCTTCGCGTCCAGCGTCTCGCGCACCAGGAAGCGAACGAATTCATGCGGGGTATAAAACGAACCGCTGGACTTGCGTCCCGGTCCGGCGCGCAGGAAGAACCGCCCGGGCTGGATCCCGTCCTGAGCGCCGGCCGCCGGCACCACGGCCTCGCGCTTGCCGCGGCGCAGGCGGACCATCGGTTCGCGGGCGATGGACGGCTCCTGCTCCAGCAGCGCCTCATAGACGCGGCCGAGGTCTTCGACATCCAGCGACCCGTAGTGCACACGGACCCGCTCTCCATCAGGCGCCCGCGTCCAGATCAGGCGATCGAGCAGGATCGCCACGGCGCGGTCGCCCCAGGACAGCGCATCCAGCACCGGCGTCGCCTCCGCCCCGAACAGGGCGCCGCCCAGCGGGGCAATCTGCAACTCCGAACAGGACAGCCCGTCCCGAAAGCAGGCGAACAGCAGGCGCAACCCGCTTTCCAGCATCGCCCCGGTGTCGTGCCCGTGGTCCAGATGCCGCCGCACCAGCGGGCCGAGCGCCCGGTTCGGCGACAGCGCCAGCCGCCACAGCCGGGTGGCGGCGAAGCTGAAGCCGGATTCGGCGGGACTTTCCAGCTTCAGGATGAACAGCAGCCGGTAGACCAGCACCAGCCCTTCCCGCCATAGCACCGGCGCACTGAAGACGCTCCTGTCCGCCGCACGGTCGAGGACGGCATTGATGAACCCGACGATGGCGTCCCGCGCCTGGCCGCGCAGCGCCTCGGTAACCCGGGTCTGGTGCAGCCGCGCCGAGTCCAGCACCGCCGGCAGGCGCGGCAACGTGGCCGCACCCGCCAGCGCCAGCAGCACCCGCCAGGAATCCGGCGGCAGCGGACGGTCCCGCCACGACCCGAGCGGGATGGACAGAAAACTGTCGGCGCGCGACGGATCGCACAGCAGCAGGCGCAGCATGTCGCCGTTGGTCAGCAGACCGGCCGGCTCGGCCTTTGCCAGCAGCACCCGCTGCGCCACCCGCGTCGGGCTGGCACGGTACGATTTTCCCGCTGCATCCAAATCGGCTGCCGCCGCCACCGGCCAGGCGCGCAACGCCGAACCGTTGGCGGCCTTCAGCAGCCAGCCGCCGTCCTCCTCGCCGTCGCGCGTCGTGACGCTGCCCTGCCGCACCGGGCGGCCATAGCCGAGCGCGGCGGCCAGCCGAACCATCATGCGCTGAACGCCGCCGCCGAGCGCGCCGCGCATGGCGTCCCATCCGGTGTCGTCCGGAAGCTCCACGACCCGGGCCAGACCCTCCCGCAGGAACGGCGCGGTGACCGCGGACCCCGACAGGATGCAGTCCTCGAGGTCGAGCGTCACGCCGCGGGCACCAGCATCAGCAAGCCCAGGGTCCGGACCGCCGGCTTCGCCAGTGGCGGCGGCTCCGCCTGAATCGAACGCAGGAGCTCCGCCGCCTGCCGCCGCTGCTCGGCGGGCACGCACCCGTCGGCGGCGAAAGCCGCGAGACGCTCCGCGGCCGGCGCGGGAGACCGCCAGTCCCGGACTGCCGAACCGTCATCGAACAGGTCGCGCGGTTTCGCGATGGGCGGCCCGCATAGTTCGTTGGTCCGCTGCACCCGCCAGGCGTCCAGCATAGCGCGGTCGCGTTTCAGCCGGGCTTCGTACTGAACCGAGAATGCAGCCGCGATCAGCTCGGCCACCGCCGCCGCGTGTCCGTTGGCGGCGTCTATCGCCCGCGGTGCCCAGTGGGCGAACCGCGCCTCCCACAACCCGTCCGGCGGCACCGCGTCCCGCGCCAGCGCCAGGATCTCGGGCTGCTGCCCAGCCGATCCATCGGGGAACACCTGAAGCGCGAACACCCGGCGCAGCAGCGTGCCCGAACGACAGCCGATATCCGCTGCGTAGGTGATAAGCAGCGACAATGCGGCGCCGCTTGCCGCGCTGACGCGGCCCGTCCGGCCAGTGCGCGCCAGGGCGATGGCGCGCCGGGTGAGCGGATGGGCGCGGCCGGGATAGAGCAGCGTCCGCCCCCGCTCGTCACGGGTCCGCGCCGGATCGTCCGTCAGGCGGACGATGCCCCGGTCGCGATCATAGCCAGGCAAGCCATCCAGCTCCGCGGCCCACTCGGGCGGAACGCGATATCCGTCGGGACCCGGGCTCAGGACGGAGGCGACGAACGCCGGCAGGTCGAACCCCGCCGCTTCGTCCGCGGGCGGGGCATCAACCGGCGGTCCGCTGCCCATCCAGCCGTGCCGCACCGCCATGTGGTCGAAACTCTGGAACGCCCGGTCGATCTCCCGCAGCAGGTCGCGATAGGCCTCGCTGTCGCCGTCCTCGGCGGCGAGATCCAGCGAGTGGACCAGGCGCGGCATCGCGCTGAACAGGTCCTCGGCGAAGCCCGCCATCAGCGGTTCGGCGAGGCTCGCCGGTTCGGCGGTCACCGCCAGCGTGTTCGGCATGAACGACAGGCAGGACCGCGCTTTCTCGTATTTCGCGATCAGCCGCAGCAGCAGGCGTTCCTCGAACGTGCCGGCCAGATAGAGATAGCGGATTTCCGGATCGTGGCGCTGGCCGTAGCGGTCGATGCGGCCGTTGCGCTGTTCCAGCCGGTTCGGGTTGTACGGCAGGTCGAGATGGATCAAATGGTGGCAGCGCTGGTGCAGGTTCAGACCCTCGGCCAGCGAGTCCGTGCTGACCAGGACGATCCCATCCTCCTCCGCGCATCGCTCCGCCGCCCGTTGCCGATGGGCTTCGGCGTCGGAGCCGCTGATGGTGAGGATCGTGCCGCCGATGGCGCGCAAGGCGCTCACAGCCGCGCGCTGGCTGTCGGCGTATTCCGTATAGACGAGGATATTGGCGTCCTTGTGCTGCAGCCGGATCAGCTTCACCTCCAGCACCAGCGCGGCCAGTTTGGGGTCGTCTGCTTCGGCCGCCTCGCCCAGGCGGATCAGCTCGCGCAACGCGGAGACCGTTTCCGCTCCGGACAGGCTGGCGGCCATTTCCTCCGCCTCCAGCGCGGCGATGTCGGCCTCCTCGGCGGGGTCGAGCACGCCGAATTTCTGGGCGCGGCGGCGCCAGGCGCGCAAAGCCCGCTGCCGCTCGC
The DNA here is from genome assembly GCA_903851415.1 of uncultured Rhodopila sp. Taxonomy (GTDB): domain Bacteria; phylum Pseudomonadota; class Alphaproteobacteria; order Acetobacterales; family Acetobacteraceae; genus Rhodopila. The sequence continues at coordinate 42,696 of CAINOE010000143.1, forward strand.
GGCGCGACGCAGCCGTATCGGCGCCGGCGTAGCGTTCGGCGACGACACGGAGGGTGGCGACGCAGGCGGCGATGCTGGACATCGAGCGCTTCAGCAGACTGACGAAGGCCAGCGCGTCGGCCAACCCGTTGCGGTCGCGCGACCGCCGCAGCCGGGGCGCCACCAGCGCGGACAGAGCCTTGTGAAACGCCTGCACCCCGGGCGCATCCGTCACGTCCACCCGCACCGGCACCACCACCCGCTCGCGGAACAGCGGGGCCCCGGTGAGCGGGTCGCGGATATGCGACTTCAGGCGGCGCACCACGTGGCGGCGATAGGCGGTCCCCAGCAGCCGTCCGGACCCGTCCACCAGGGTCGGGTCCAGCAGCGCGATCAGCGAAGCGAAATGCGGGTCGTGGCCGTCATGCGGCGTCGCGGTCAGCAGCAGCAGGCCGTCGCCGCTTCGCGCCAGAACCTCCGCCAGCTTCCGGCGCTGGCTGTCCTCGCCCGGCCCGGCACCGCCTGCGCAGTGATGCGCCTCATCGATGATCACCAGGTCCCAGGATACGCGCTCCAGCTCCGCCAGCACGCGGTCCGACTTGGCGAAATCCATCGAGGTCAGGCACAAAGCCGTCGCGTCGAACGGGTTGCCGCCGAGTTCCAGCCCGCGACGCGCCTCCCGCAGGCTGGCGCTGTCGGTTATTGGCGTGAAGCGCAGGCCGAAGCGGAGGCGCATCTCCTGCTCCCACTGGCGCAGCAGCGGGCCGGGCGGGCAGACCACGAGGATGCGGTGGGCGCGGCGGCGGACGATGAGCTCGGCGGCGATCAGCCCGGCCTGGATGGTCTTGCCGAGGCCGACGCCGTCCGCCAGCAGTAGCCTTGGCCGGACCATGTCCAGCGCGCGCAGCAGCGGCACGCGCTGATACGCCTCGATCGCCACCCGGCCGGGAGGCGCCGGCGCGCCGGGGATCTGGTCCAGCAGCCAGGCGGTGTGATAGCGCCGCCAGTCATCCAGGGGTCCGGCGTCCTCCGGGCGCGGATCGGTTTGCAGCACCGTCACCGGTTCGGCGGGCACCAGCACGTCCCACTCCAGGCCCTGGAGATCGCCGCCGGCGCAGGCCAGCCGGACGCGAAGCTGCGGCCCGAGCGGCTCGACCTCCGTCACGTCCCATTCCAGGCCGCGCGCGGCGACCTTGATCCCAACCGAGATTTCCATGCACGGTCCGCGTTTGAACGCGGACACGGAACCATCAATTGGTTGCTAAACCGTTAACGCGGCGCGGAGGAAACAGATGATCGCGTGGAAAAAGCGCTTTACGGCGGTCGGCGACTACCGGGGTATGCGGCGATGACCGGCGCACCCGTTTGCGTGCGCCGGAATGGCGGCGTGGTGACCGTATCGGTTGATAATCCCGCCCGGTTGAACTGCCTCGGCACCGGGCAGATCACCGCCTTCATCGAGGCCGTGACGGGGCTGGCGGACGATACGGAGCTGCGCGTGCTGATCGTCACCGGAGAGGGCGACCGCGCGTTCATGGGCGGCGCGGATCTGCTGGAACTGGGAGAACTCGATCCGAAGCGGGCGCGGGATTTCCTGACGCTGATCCACCGCATGTGCAAGGCGCTGCGTGACCTGCCGGTGCCGGTGATCGCGCGGGTGAACGGCTTCTGCCTCGGGGCGGGGCTGGAGGTGATGGCGGCATGCGACCTCCACATAGCCAGCGACAGCGCCCTGTTCGGCATGCCGGAGGTCCGGATCGGCCTTCCCTCCGTGGTGGAGGCGGCGCTGCTGCCGGGGTTGATTGGCTGGGGGCGGACGAAGCTGCTGCTGTATACCGGCGACACCATCGATGCGCGCACGGCGCTGGCCTGGGGGTTGGTGGAGGAAGTGGTTCCGGCGGCGGAGCTTGACGCGGCGGTGGATGCGCGGGTCGCGTCGATCGTGGCGTCGGGGCCGAAGGCGATCCGGTTGCAGAAGGAACTCATCCGGGACTGGGAGGCGATGCCCGTTGGCGATGCAATCGAAGCCGGCATCCGCTGCATCGTGCGGGCGTTTCAGAGCGATGAGCCGCGCCGGATGGTGGGGGAGGCGATCCGGCGGCTGAAAGCGCGTAAAGCGGGCGGTTCGGGGTAGCGAATTGTCCCCCCGGGTGCGCAACCGTGGCAGGGCGGATGCTGGGGACAGCCCCCGTCCGGGTCCGGGGCGGGTTGCGCAGCCATCATCAGCAGATCCATTAACGGCATCACGGCAGCCCGCATCCGGGCGAAGCGGCGTCGGCTTGCAGCGGTTCGCTCCATCCAGATCGGCCTATCGCCCGGGCTTCGGGATGGTAAAAGGTTCCCTGCTGGTGGTGCTCGCCGGGGGCACAGACAAGCGTGTGACAAGGGCCTGGATGCCGGATGAGCGGCTGACGAATTTGATCCTTCCAATTTTTCGGGCGTTTATCCCAGTCATTGGTGTTAGTCTCGTGCAGCTTACGGCACGCGGCGGACACGGACGGGTTCCTGCTAACGGAGTGGCATAATGCCGGATCAGGGTCTGAGGGCCGATGGGCCGGGAGTGGATGGCGTGGCACCATTGCAGGTCCAGGCTCATTGGGACGCCGCCGCCGAAGTCTGGTGGGCGGAGAGCGACGATCTGCCCGGTCTCGTGACCGAGGCGCCGTCGTACCCCGAGTTGATCCGTCATATAAAGTCGCTGGCCCCCATGATCCTTCTGGAAAACCCGGGGCGCGAAGCGGATGGCGTGTCCGTCCGGGTGGCTGGCGACGTCCTGAACACCGGCCGGCGCTTTTCGTTGAACGCCGCTACCGCCTCGCGGTGATCCTCGGTCCGCGAGCAGCGCGCCTGACGCACCGCCTCCAGCTCCAGCGACGCCGCGAAATCGCCCGTTTCGGCAGCGGCCAAATTCCGCTTCGCTTACCCCGGCGCCACCAGAGGCATCGCCGCGATCCGCCGCGCCGGCGCCATCGTAACGTCCGCCGGTTCGGCGTCTTCGACCATCCTGTTGACCAGCCCGATCCGCAACGCCTCCTCCGCCCCGATGATATCGCCGGTAAAGAACAGTTCCCGCGCCTTCGCGGTGCCGACAGCCGAGTCAAGGTCCATGTCCCGCCCCAATCCCCGGACAGCCCGATCCTGATAAATCCCGTCCCGAACCGGGCCGATGTGCCGGCGATGCGAAGATCGCACGCCGCGGCCATGCCGAGGCCGGCGCCGACCGCGACGCCGTTGATCACCTTGGGCGAGGCATGCATCAGCGCCGGTATCCGGTGCCACTGCCGGATCCCCTCCGCCCGCCCCTCGAACACCCCCCGGAACGATCGGCCATCGTTTTGACACCGCCGCCGGCGCAGAAGCCATGGCCGGCTCCGGTCAACACGATGCAGCCGACGCTGTCGTCGGCGCCGAGGCGTTCGATCGCGTCCAGCAGGCCGAGACGGATCTCCTCGGACAGCGCATTCAGGCTCTCGGGCCGGTTGAGGGTCGGGATGGCGACACCGTCTTCGACGGTCTCGATCAGGTCAGGCATGGATGGTCTCCGCGCTCGCAAACCCGCCGATCCTGGCGGGGAGCGGCGCGGGCGGCGACCCCGCGGGGCGGAACGCAATAGTATTAGCAAAATAATACCCCGGTATTATCAAATCCTGTTGTAATTTCGCGCGTAACGTGCTCTAAATGTTCCTGGCAACAACTTAGGGCTTCCGGTGATCGCCATGTATCGCTGCTACCTCATCCGCAACGGACGCATCGCCCTCGGCGACGATGTCGATGTCGATACGCTTGCCAGTGCTCTGGCCCACGGCCGCCGTCTGATCGCCAGCCGATCGGCGGGAGGCATGTTCAACGGGATGGAGATCTGGAGCGGCGCAACGCTGGTCTACAGCGACACCGGCTACGCCGGCGAATCCGCCGCACCGGCCGCGGTCGTCAGCCCGTTCCAGACCGCCGAGAGCACGATCCTGCCGAACTGGCGTCCCTCGCTCGCCCGGCCGATACTGGCGATGCGAAAGGGGATTGGCGCGCTGGCGGACGCCCTGTCGATCATCGACGGCGATGCGCGGCTGCCCGAAGCCGAGGCCGCCAATCCGACCTTCGCACGCAGGCTGCGCAAATCCGTGCGCCGCCGATCGGCGCGCGGGCCGATGGCGGCTTAGTTCAGGAATATTTTTCCGGGATTCATGACGCCGCGCGGGTCGAGCGCCTGCTTTACCGCCCGCATCACCTCCAGCGCCTCCGCACCGTGCTCCTGCTCCAGGAATTCACGCTTGCCGATGCCGACGCCGTGCTCGCCGCTGCACGAACCGCCCAAAGCCAGCGCCCGGGCGACGATCTTCTTGTCCAGCTCCCAGGCGCGCGCCAACCCGTCCGGCTCCGGCGGAACCATGATCACCGTGTGAAAATTGCCGTCCCCGACATGCCCGACAATCGGCGCCGACAGCCCCGACGCCGCGATATCCGCCTTCGCCCCGAGGATCGCCTCGTTCAGCCGGCCGATCGGCACGATCGCATCGGTGGCCAGGCCCTTGTGCCCGGGCTTCCAGGCCAGCGCCGCCCAGTACGCATCGTGCCGCGCCTGCCACAGCCTGGAGCGCACCGCCGGATCGGTTGCCCACGCGAAGCCGAGGCCCTCGAAGCCCAGCGCGATCTCCTCCGCCTGCCCGGCCTGTTCGGCGACGCCGTTCGGCGTGCCATGAAATTCGAAGAACAGGGTCGGCAACACCTGCAGGCCTTCCAGCTTCGAATAGGCGATGCAGGCGGCCATCTGCGCGTCGTCCAGCAATTCCATCCGCGCCACCGGAATGCCGTGCTGCAGGATGGCGATCACCGTTTCCACCGCGTCGCGCAGCGTGTGGAACTGGCAGGTGGCGGACGACACCGCCTCCGGAATGCCGTGCAGCCGCAACTGGATTTCGGTGATGACGCCCAGCGTGCCCTCCGAGCCGACGAACAAACGGGTCAGGTCGTAGCCGGATGAGGATTTGCGTACACGCCCGCCGGTGCGGACCAACCGCCCGTCCGGCATCGCCACCGTCAGGCCCATGACATTGTCGCGCATGGTGCCGTAGCGCACCGCGTTGGTGCCGGACGCGCGGGTCGCCGACATGCCGCCGATGGTGCAGGCGGCCGTCCCGGGATCGACCGGGAAGAACAGCCCGAGGTCGCGCAGATGGGTATTCAACTGCTCCCGCGTCACCCCGGCCTCCACCCGGCAATCCATGTCAGGCTGGCTGACCTCGAGGATCCGGTTCATCCGCGACAGGTCCAGCGAGATGCCGCCGCGCACCGGGGTGACGTGACCCTCCAGCGACGTCCCGGCGCCGAACGGGACGACGGGAACGTGCTCCGCATGGCACAGTGCCAGCAGACGCGCGGCTTCGTCGGAGGTCTCGATAAACGCGACCGCGTCGGGCTGGACATGTGGCTGGGTGTCCTCGCCGTGCGAGTGCTGGTCCCGCAGTGTCGCATTGGTGGTGATGCGATCACCCAGGAAGGCGCGGGCGGCGGCGATGACGGTCTCGACAGGCATGGGCGGTTCCCCGGTTTGCTTTGCCGCAAGCATTGGACCGGGGCGGATGTGCTGGCAAGGTTGGTTCGCACGCGCTGGCACATCGCACCGGCAAGGGCGATGTGCCAGCGGATCACGTCCGGTTAGACAGATGCATGGCCCCGCTGACCCACCCACCAGGTCGCAAAGCCGGCGGCGGCGATTGCCAGGACGGCGACGGTGACAAGCAGGGCAGACTGTTCGAGCCAACCCATCGCCGGCACGGCCACAAGCATGATGGCGCCGACAGCGCAAATCCGCCAGACGCGCGATTGCAATCCGGCGGTAAAGGTGCCGAGGGCGAGCAGGGTCATCATCGCGAGCGAGGTCGCGCTGGTGTTCAACACATTCTGCACGACAGTATTGAACAGGATATAGACGGTGAAAATCAGCGCCAACCAGCTTAGCGCCTGCGTGTATGCCAGTTGCAGGCGGCCTTCCGGGGTCGCGAAATGGCGCCACCCTGCAGCGACGCAAATGCCGCCGAAAACCGGTGTCAGCACCGCCCAATAGCCCGCCGGCAGATGGAAGGTTACTCCCGCCAACGCCAGCGCCAGCATGGCAATGTAAGGCGAATCCTGCACAAGCCAGCTTCGCAGCGCCGATCGCCAGGACAGCGCGCCGACGGGTGCAACATCCGGCACGAGGCCGGGCTTGGTATCTTCGCGGAGATCGTCCGCCGAAGCGAGTTCATGTGTCATGGTCGCGCCGGTCATGATGATGCCTTTCAATTCTTTGCCATGCCGTGCCATTCCGCCAGTTGCTCAAAACGAGAGGAACCCCGCGCGCGGCGGCATGCGTAACTACAGATCCAGCCTGTCCCCGGGCCGCCGCGGCCGAGTGGAACCGGCGGCCTTCCGCCCCGCCATCGGGGCCGTCGAAAGGCGGCGAAGTCTCGACAGGCATGCGCCAATCCCCGCCGCCGGGTGCTCAGGTATCAGGGGCTGATGCGGACTCCGCCGAAGATGCCCAGCAGCCAAAGTACAATGAGAACAACCAAGACCAGGCCAAGCACGCCGCCAAGTCCCGAAGTGCCGTAACGATTGTAGCCATAGTAGCCGCCGCCGCCGCCCAGCAGCAAGATCAAGATGACGACGATGAGAATCGTAGACATAGTCCACCTGTCGGTCGATGTTCAGTTTCGGAGAAAGTCCGGTGCATTCGTCGCGCCGGGCCTTGGTCCTATTGCTTCACAGCGTCTCGAAGCGTGTCCTTCACACCGCCGGCAGCGTTTTGAATCTTGCCTTCCAACCGGTCGGCCTCTCCTTCGGCTTGCAGCTTGACATCGCCTACCGCCTTGCCCACGGCCGCTTTGATTGATCCCTTAACTTGTTTCGCCGAACCGGCGATCCGGTCCTTGTCCATCGTAGCCTCCTAAATTTCCGCTGCTACACTCCCGCCATTTCGACGGGAGAACCTCATCGCGCTGGAGACAGCTATGCTCCATCGCTCCGCTAGAGTCCCGACTTGACCTCGTCGGCGGAATTCGTCACCGCATGACCAGCGGCACTCACGTCCTGGCCGACACCCGCCGTCGTGTTGCAGGCACCCAACAGCGCGATCACGCCTGCCAGCAGGACAAGATTGAGGAGGACAGCAGCGATTTTCCCGCGCATTATAACCTCTCCCCACCTTCGGCTACTAACGGAACACTACAGCGACAAAATTCCATTGATCTGAATCAAGATCACGAGAAATTGCCGGAACGCTGGGTCGTTTATCCGGTGTAAGGCCGAGAGACACGGGTTCCGCGTCAGCAGGCGGAAATCGCCCGTCATGCCAGGCGTAGTTCGGCTAAATCGAGCTCGGTGCACCTGTGTGCCGCTGACACCGGTGATACAGATGATCGGCAGGGTCCCCGAAAATGGCGCTATTCGCGCCGGCCCAACCAGATCGATCGGTCGTCAAACGATACCGTTACTTGGTGTGCCGACGGTCTTGCTTGATCGGATTTATGCATCGCCGTTTCCAGGCTTTTCTCGCACCGGGACAGTGTGAAGATCTCCCGCCGAAGCTGCGGCGCCGACCGCCGCGCGCGTCGGCGCTGAAAGCGCGGGTTCGTTTGATGGAACGCAACGATGATGGCGAATGGCACGGACAGTCTCAGCGTCATTTGCAACGAATAGTGCCATGGATGCTTTGCCGGATTATTGCGAATGAATAGAACGCTCAATACCGGGTCCCGAAGCTACTCCCATCGCCATGGCAAATCACCGCACTGCCAAGCCCGCCCGCGGCGCAAGCTTGAATTGCTGGCGAGACATCCCATCTGCTTTTTGTGCAGCGCAACATAACCTCCGCCGACGCCCGCCAGACCGGCGCCCTGTTCGCCGGGGGCAACATCCGCAGGCTGCTCGCGGGGGAACGCGGGCGACTCCGCGACCACCTGCTGCGCCTCAGCCCGGCCGATCGGCAGTTTCGCTTTCTCGGCTGCGTCGGCGATGACGCCATCAAAGCCTATACCGGGACGCTGCTGTCGCCCGGCGTGACCGTGCTGGGCTGTTTCGTCCGCGGCGTGCTGCGCGCTGTCGGCGAACTGCACCGGCAAGGCAGCGGCCGGGTCGCCGAAGTGGCGATCACCGTCGAACACCCGTTCCAGGGCCGCGGCATCGGCACCGAGTTGCTATGGCACCTCGTGGACATCGCCCGCAACCGCGGCATTCGGACGCTGCATTGCTTCTGCCTGATCGACAACACCCGGGCACAGAAGATCGCGCGCAAACTGGGCGGCGCGATCAATACCGCCGATGGCGCGGTCGAGGCCGAAATCGTGCATCCGTGGCCGAGTTGCCTGTCGCTGCTCAGCGAGGCGAACGCCAACGGTCAGGCTGTGCTGCAAGCGTGGTGGCTCAGACCTTTGGAAGAAGCGCCTGTCGAACCCGGGCCATCAGCCGTGGCGCGGAACTTCTGACGGCAGGAAACGGGCGACGATATCCCGGGCGAGGCGAACCGGCTTGCGCGTGGCGGAGTCCAGGCAGCACCAGCAGCTTTCGACCTCGACCAGGACGTCATCGCCCTTGTTGATGATCGTCTTGTAGAACGCCCGGGCACCCTGCAGTTTCTGCAGCACCACCTTGACCACGATATGATCGTCCAGGACCGCCGGGCGCAGGTAGCTGATCTCGTGCTTCAGGGCGACCCAGAGATGCGCCGCGGCGACCTCCTTCGGCGCCAGGCGGCGCCAGTGGCGCAGCACCGCCGCCTGCACCCAGGTCAGGTAGACGGCATTGTTGACATGGCCCATTTCGTCGATTTCGTTCGCCGCGACGTAGACCTCATACTCGTAAGTGTTGGGAGGCTGGAGCGGCATGGCTTGATCCTTATGGACAGCGCCGGCATATTGTCACCGATGACAGTAGCAGATGGCGCACGATCTGTTAAGGGCGTGCGTCGTCGCCATCCGCCCGCCGCGATGCGGGCCGAGGTGATCCGGGCGGCGCGCGATCTGCTGCGCACCGAGGGTCCGCAGGCAATCACCCTGAAAGCGGTGGCGGTTCGGGCGGGCGTGACACACGGCAACGTGACCTATCATTTCGGCACCGTGGCAGCTCTGCATAGCGCCCTGATCTCAACAATCATTGAGGATCTCACCGCCGCGACGGCCACCGCGGTCGCCAGGCTGCGCGCGCACGAGATCGGCCCGCGCGACGTGGTCGATGTGGTGTTCGATGCATTGGTCTCAGGGGGCGCGGGCCGTCTGATTGCCTGGCTCGTCGCGACCGGCGCCGGCCATCGGCTGACGCCGCTCTACGCGATGATAGCGGAACTCGTTGGCGGGTTGGCGGAAGGCGATGCGGGGGAAAAGGCCGGGGGGCTGCCCGCCGTCGGGTTGATGATGGCGGCGGTTGTGGTCCCGGCCCTGGGCGGGTCGCTTATCGGCGCCGACATCGAGGCGGCGCTCGGCCTGCCGGAGGGCAGCGTGAAACAGGTTGTCGCGGACGGGATGGCGGGGTTGCGCGAGGGACGATAGCGCGAATTCCGCCAGCCACCGTCGAAAGCTTGAACCTCCTATCGATGCACTTAGCTACCATTATGAGGGCGGATAGAAAAAGTAACTAACCGGGTACCGCTCGTTTATTCGGTCTGTAACCTTATCTATGAGAGCGCGATCTGCAGGCTGGTCCTCCCGTGTGACTACGGATCCCCTTATATTCCGGAGTGTCCTCACGACTCCTGATGCCTCATCTGTGATTTCATGACGCGACCTCACCTCATCCACCACTTCTTTCATCCTAAACGCTATGGCCGCGTAAGCAGACTGCATGCCTGCTAGGCGTTCAATCTCATCCTCAAGTTTGAGGTATGGCTTGGCGACGGCAA
>CAINOE010000144.1 GCA_903851415.1 uncultured Rhodopila sp.
GACATCACCTACGGCACCAACAACGAATTCGGCTTCGACTACCTTCGCGACAACATGAAGTATCGCCTTGAGGACATGGTCCACCGGGACTTCTTTTACGCGATCGTCGATGAGGTCGACAGCATCCTGATCGACGAAGCCCGCACCCCGCTGATCATCTCAGGACCCGCCGAGGACAGCTCCGACCTTTATCGCAGCGTCGATATCGTGGTGAAGGAACTGGTGAAAGATCCGACGACCTACGACAAGGACGAAAAGCAGCGGACGGTGTCGCTGACCGAAGAGGGCAGCGAGACGGTTGAGGAGATGCTGAAACAGGCTGGCGTGATGACCGAGGGCAACCTGTACGACATCTTCAACGTCTCGGTCATCCATCACGTGTCGCAGTCACTGCGCGCGCATACCCTGTTCGCCCGCGACGTGGACTACATCGTCCGCGACGATCAGGTGATCCTGATCGACGAGTTCACTGGCCGCATGATGCACGGCCGCCGTTACTCCGAGGGGCTGCACCAGGCGCTGGAGGCAAAGGAGCACGTCACCGTCCAGGCGGAGAACCAGACGCTGGCCTCCATCACCTTCCAGAACTATTTCCGGCTCTATCCCAAGCTGGCCGGCATGACTGGCACGGCGATGACCGAAGCCGATGAATTTGCGGAAATCTACCGGCTGGACGTGGTGGACATCCCGACCAACGTCCCGGTGACCCGCAAGGATGAGGACGACGAGGTCTACCGCACCGCACCGGAGAAATACGAGGCCGTGGCCCGCCTGATCGCCGATGCACGGGAGCGCGGCCAGCCGGTGCTTGTCGGCACCACCTCGATCGAAAAGAGCGAAACCATCAGTGATCTGCTGAAGGCTAAAAAAGTCCCGCACGCGGTGCTGAACGCGCGCCTGCACGAAAAGGAAGCCGAGATCGTCGCGATGGCCGGCGCACCCGGTTCGGTTACTATCGCGACGAACATGGCCGGCCGCGGCACCGACATCAAGCTGGGCGGCAACCTTGAGGTCCGGCTGAAGCAGGAACTGGCCACGATCTACGACGAGGATGCGCGGGCGGCGAAAGAAACCGAGATCCGCGAAGAAATCGCGATCGCGCATCAAAAGGTGAAGGACGCGGGCGGCCTGTTCGTGGTCGGGACCGAACGGCATGAAAGCCGCCGCGTGGACAACCAGTTGCGCGGCCGATCGGGGCGGCAGGGCGACCCGGGGCATTCACGGTTCTTCCTGTCGCTGGAAGACGACCTGATGCGCATCTTCGGCTCTGACCGGATGGGCGGGATGCTGCAGCGCCTGGGGTTGAAAGAGGGCGAGGCGATCGTCCATCCCTGGATCAACAAGGCCCTCGAGAAGGCGCAGAAGAAGGTCGAGGCGCGCAACTTCGACATGCGCAAGAACGTGCTGAAATACGACGACGTCATGAACGCCCAGCGCAAAGAGGTCTACGCCCAGCGCAAGGAATACATGAAGGCGGCTGATGTCTCGGAAATCGTCGGGGAGATGCGCGGTGAGGTGCTCGCCAACATGGTCGCGCTCCGCGTGCCGGAGAAGGCCTTCTCCGAGCAGTGGGAACTGGCGGAACTCTCGGCCGACGTGACCCGGGTGTTCAAACTGGAACTGCCCGTGGAGGACTGGGGTCGCGAGGAGGGGATCGACGAGACGCATCTGCGGGAGCGCATCCAGCGGGCGGTCGATGAGATGATGGCCGCGAACGCGGCCAATCTCGGTCCCGACCTGATGCGGTTCATCGAAAAAAGCCTTCTGATTCAGACACTTGATGCGGTGTGGAAGGAGCATCTCTACGCCCTGGACCATCTGCGCCAGGGCATCGGCCTGCGGGCTTACGGGCAGCGCGACCCGCTGAACGAATACAAGTCCGAAGCCTTCGCGTTGTTCAACACGCTGCTGGACGAGCTGAAGGAGCGGATCACCACGCTGCTGGCGCGGGTGGAAATCGCACCGGACGGGCAACTCGCCCAGCAGCAGCCGGTTGTGCGCCAGATGGTTGAGAGCCACGCCGAACCTGTCTCGGCCCTGTCCGTCGGGAGCGGGGCGGATGGCGGGGCCGCCCGTGCCTCTGTGGGGGTGCAGGTGATCAACCGGACCCCGGCGATCGATCCGAGCGACCAGAGCACCTGGGCGGCAACGCCTCGGAACGCGGCGTGCCCTTGCGGTTCGGGCAAGAAATACAAGCATTGCCACGGGCGTTTGGCGTAAGCTTTCCATACTCCGGCACCGCACGGCCGTCTCCTCAATCGTCACGGCCGTCCCCCGCTTGTCCGGGGGATCTCCGAGCCACCTATTCCGGCCCGCGCGCCGATCGCTGGCCCGAACAGCCGGACCATCACGAAAGGAGAACGACAAAAATGTTGCTTGACCCGGCATGACACGAGGCGGGCAGCGCCGAAATCAGCTTTCCGCAATGATGATCGCGTGACAACGCGCAAGAAAAACGCCACAATCAGGCGGTGAACATCCTTACACCACCGAAGGCCAGGTTGAAGATCGAGATTGTCCACGATCTCGTCTGTCCCTGGTGCTACCTTGGCATCCGTCGGCTGATCCGGACGCTGCGCCGCCGCCCGGATATCGCATTTGAGCTGATCTGGCGCCCGTTCCTGCTCAACCCCGACATGCCGCGCCTGGGCATGGCCCGGCCCGACTACGTCGTTCGCAAGTTCGGCGGCGAGGACCGCGCTCGCCGCCTGTATGCAACAATCACCGACGTCGGGCGCCAGGAGGGTCTGACCTTCCGCTTCGACCGCATCCGCCGCACGCCATCATCCATTGATGCCCACCGTCTGGTGCGCTTCGCCGCTGGCTATGGCGTGGCGGACAATCTGGTGGAGGCCCTGTTCGCCGCGCATTTCTGCAACGGACAAGATATCGGCGAGCATGCCGTCCTTGCCGGGATTGCCACCGCCTGCGGGATAGATTCGCATCTCGTTCGCGCCTTCCTGGCCTCCGACGACGAAACCGAAGCCGTGCATGCGGACAACCTGCGTGCCCACCGCCTGGGCATCAACGGCGTGCCCTGCTTTGTGGTGGACGGCATGCATGCCATCGCGGGCGCGCAGGAACCCGAGGTGATTGAGCGGTTGCTGGACATCGCCACGGTGGACTCGGTCCGCTTCTGATAAGGGAGCAATCGCGCGTGCGACTCCCGACGCTGACCTTTCTGTGTGCGTTGGCAACGGCCCCGTCTAACCCTTACCGAGGAGCGGGTTTTGGATTTTTGATTTGCAGAGGACCCGGCCTGATCCAGGGTTTCGGCGCGATGCACCGGCGGGGAGAGCGTCGGCCCCGGGACGGCAGCGCGGCTCCCCGGCCGGCTCCAAACAGCGGCCAAAAGGTGTCGAGCGGTTCCGGGGCGTTGCCGTCAGAAGCAACAGCAAAAGTGGCGATGCCAGCAATGCGGCGGTTCCCGGTTCCGGGACATAGTCCACGCTGCTGACCACACCCTCGGCGCTGAACGTCTCGCCCTGGTAGTAGCTGCCTGCGGTGGCGATCGTATAGGAGTGCGTCGTTCCGTCGAAAATCCAGCCGTTCATGAAGCCGGGAGTCGGGCCGTAGCCGAATACCAGATCGTTGGGGCTGCCCGGGACGAAGTGGTCTCCCAGATCAATCACGGTACCGCCGGCGGTGAAGGCAAAGCTCTTGCTGGTATTGGCGTTGGGACTGCCGTTCGTGGCGTAGCCGGCGTAAACGGCGGACATTTCACCGAGCTGGGTGGTAGTCGCCTGGCCGGTAGGCGGCGTGACTGTGCCCATGGAGTGCCACATCCCGTAGCCGAGCGCGACGCTCGTCGGCGAGCTGCCGCCAACCGGAGTGCCGCCGAACCGGTCGGCGTTCCAGTTCGTGTAGAGCAGGCTGTCGTCGTTGCTGGCCGAGTAGATCGTGTAGGATGAGAACGTATCCCCGGCCTGTCCAACGAGCTTGAGGTCGCCGCTTTCGACATCGACCTCCAGGACGATGGTGGCGCGGGCCGGCGCGGCCCATCCGGCGAGCAGGGCGCCAAGCACCAGGGCGGTCCGCCACGAGGCTGTCCTCAGGTCGCTGGATGTCAAAGTCATGGCGAACTCTCCGTTAGCGTTGGCTTACGCAGCGACGCTGCCGAAGCCGGGGTGAAGCGGGATGCACGGCGCGCTGTATACCGTTGCGCACAACGGAACGTGCCACTTTGTTACCGTCCTGGCAACCCCGTGCCCCACCCCGTGCCCCGCCGACGATCGAAACTTCCGCGAACCGCCTACTCCGCCGCCGTCGCCTTGCGCTCCCCCCACTCCTGCACGCTGATGCGCGGCAGCTCGAACCGATCCGTCACCCGGGAATACCAGCCGCCGCCGTGCATGCCGCCAATCAGATCCAGCTTCGGCGTGTCGATGCGGCAGCGATTCTTGTCCAGCACGCAGTCGTCGCGTACATAAATCGCAAGCACCTTGCCGAGGATCACCGAGCGGTCCATCCCGACATCGACAATCACCAGCCGCTCGCATTCCATCGAGACGGGCGCTTCGGCGATCCGCGGCGGCCTGATGTGCAGCGACGGCGCGGTCGTCGGGCCGGCCTCCTTCAGTTCATCCACGCCCTTGGGGAAGTCGATGGCGGTGATGTTCATCGGCTCCGTCAGCCCGAAGCTCACGAGGTTGACGACGAACTGCCCGGTGCGGCGGATATTGCCGCCGGTATCCTTCGCGTCGCCCGGCGCCCGTCCGCCGATGCCGATGGCAACGACGGGAGGGTCGCCGGAGACGGCGTTAAAGAAGGAGAACGGTGCGGCGTTGATCGTTCCGTCAACGTCCTGCGTCGTTACCCAGGCAATCGGCCGCGGGCCGATGGTGGCGGCGAGCAGCTTGTAGATATCCTTGCTGGTGGCGGCGGCGAAGTCGAAAAACATGGCGAGTCCTCGGGTAAGAGTCGTCCGTAGGAGTGGCGGAAGGATGCGGTGTGTGTCCAGTTTGGGGTTGAGTCTATCGGCGAACCGCGCACGCTTATGTACGCGAAGGCGATGACGGTTATTGGGGTTACAGATGGCTATAGATGCAGGCCGCAAGACGCCAGCCGAACCTGAACCGGTCAGGCTGGAGATGAAACGCAAATTGGTGCCTTCTTCTTCCGGACGCCCGTCGTTCGAGGGACTCACTGCGGGGCGGCCGGCGGAATATGCAGGCCAGCCGAGGGCAAAATACGAATCCGGAAATGACGGTCCGACAGATGCTTCATGGCATCGGATACCGGTTCCGCTACACAAAAAGGCTCTTCCAGGGTGGCCAGGAGCGAGCATCAGGACCAGGCCTGCGACAACAAGAATGAGGCGCATGCGCATGCGACGCCCCACGTGCTGAATCCGGGCCAGCCGTTGCAACGGTTAACGCGTTGGTCACATCCTCGTAGCCGCAACGAAGCGAAGGCGTGCCGGACTTCGATTCACGTCCGGCACGCCAGCCTTGTCGCACGCCGCTTGGCCGCTGCTTAGGGCCTGTCAGGAATCAACCGCTTCGGCTGAGCGGTTGCCTGGCCGGATCGTGTAGTTCCACTCGCCGTGGAATTCGGCGCGGACAATGTTCAGCGAAGCCATCTCCTCATCGGTGACAACGATCCCCTTGGGATAGAGATTGGTGTCGGGTTCGCAGCACACCTTGAGACCGGTGTCGGTCGTGGTGGCGCTGATCAGATCGACAATGACGCGATAACTGACCAGCGGCCTGGCCCGCCAGTTCATGCTGATGAATGAGAACAGGCGGTGCTCGATCTTGTTCCACTTGCTGGTGCCCGGCGGCAGGTGGTGGACAGTGACGCCGATGCC
>CAINOE010000145.1 GCA_903851415.1 uncultured Rhodopila sp.
ATCTACCCGAAGGGCATCCAGGTCACCAAAGAGGAGATGGCAACCCTCAATATCACGGGCGACGCATTCCATCCGGAATGGAACTACACCGTCTCACCGAGGGTGCCGCCTTGAAGCGATAGTTTTTGGGCGTCGCCTAAGACGATCCTGGGGCAAGAACTCCTTGCGCATCCGACGCAAGGCTACCGGGTGGGATGACGAGTTTCTCGCAAGCCTCATTACCGGGTGAAAAAATTCACCCGATTCCCCTGATCACCCGGCGGTAGCTTCTTCGGAAAATTAGTACGGGTGAGTGCACTGCACCCCGTCAGTGAGACACGAAAAGAAGCACACTTCGTTGATAGCCTGTTTTCACCCGTTACTCAACGCCAGCATAACCTCGCGCCGCCCGCCCCGACAGCCGACATGACCGTTCATTGACGGCACCTGCAGCCGCTTTCTACCCCGCGGCGGCGAGGTCAAGCCCCGCAGCCGCGTAGCGGGGCGGCGCAGCCGCCGGGCTTGAGGTCGCCGCCGCGGGGTAGAACAATGGGCCAAGCCGTCGTGGTCGGCATGGCGCCAGACCGCCCGGCGCATCATGCACCGCCCGCCGGGGCCGGCAGCAGCGGCCGGCTCGCCTCGAACGCCTCCGGCGACAGATAGGCCAGCGCCGAGTGCAGCCGCTGCCGGTTGTAGACCTCCTCGATGAACGGGCCGATCGATGCCTCCGCGTCAGCCCGGTCGCGATAGGCCCGGCCGTCCACCTCCTCTCGTTTTAATGTCCGCATGAAACTCTCCGCCATCGCGTTGTCCCACGGGCAGCCCGGACGGCTCATGCTCGGCTGGATGCCGGCGCTCCGCAGACGCGCGACATAATCCCCGCAGGCATACTGCACGCCGCGGTCGGAGTGGTGCACCAGGCCGCCGGGGATCACCTCCCGCGTGCTCAGCGCCATCTCCAGCGCACCCAGCGCCAGGCTCGCCCGCAAATGATCCTCCAGGCACCAGCCGATCACCCGCCGGCTGAAGGCATCCAGCACAACCGCCAGGTAGACGAATTCCTCCGCCAGCCGCACGTAGGTGATGTCGGCAATCCATAACTGGTTCACCGCCGTCGGCACCAGCTTGCGCGCCAGGTTCGGATACACCGTGAAGCGGTGCCGGCTGTCCGTCGTCGCCGGACGGAACGCCGTCTTCGGCACGCACAGCAGGTTATCTTCGGCGCGGAGCCGCTGCACCCGCTTGTGGTTCACCATCCAGCCCGTGCGCCTGAGCAGCACCGTGATCCGGCGATAGCCGTAGTGACGGTTGTCCAGACTCAACCGCTGGATCCATCGCGCACCGCGGTCTCCTCCTGGCGCGGTGCCGAGGCATGCCAGTGCCGGTAGTAGCCGGCCCGGCTGACCCCCGCCAAAGCGCACCGCCGCTCGATCTCCGCATGGCCCTGCTGCTGCGTCTGCGCGTGGATCACCGCGTAGACGCCGTCGCGCCAGGCACGCCCGTCTTCCGGCGTTGTTCCCCGACATGCAGCAAGGCTGCGCGAAAAAAATCCAGGTCCAGTTGCTGCTGGCCGATCAGCCGCTGCAGCTCGGCGATCCGCTGCGGCTCGGCGCCGGCGGCACTCGACGAAGAGGGAGCTGACGCCTCGTCGAACTGTCGATTGGCATGCGACGGCCGGCCGATCGGGTGCAGCGCGTCCGCGCCACCGGCGCGGACTTTGCGGCGCCAGATATAGAGCAGTTCGCGACGGCAACCCAGTTCCGCCGCCAGGGCGGTGACGTCCCTTGCCGCCTCCATTCGCGCCAGCGCTTGCAGCTTGAACTCACGCGTCCAGCGGGTCTTGGTTCGGGTCTTGGTGTTCGGCACACTCGTTCTCCTGTTTGAACAGTGTGCCTCTTTTTCGTGTCTCAGTTTAGTCCCTTACCGCTCAACTCTTGACACTTCGTGCATCAAAAAATCCCATCAAATCAAAGCCGGAATGATGGTGGGCCTCCGTCAGGCGTGCCGCGGCTGCGGTCGCCGCCCGTCCGGCCTTGGTCAGATAGTAGCGGTATGTGCCGACAACCCGCTTGATCACCCCGAGGTCCATCAGCCGGCGCAGTTGCCGCGAGAGCTGGGCCGGTGAGAAGGTTTCCCCGAGGTCCGCGAACAGATCGGCCCGGCGGACGCCGGCGATGTTGACCCGCGGGTTTTGCAATGCCTGCAACAGATATTTGTCGGCCGGCGCGAAGAAGTTAATCCCCCTCACGGTCTTGCCGCCGGCGGTGTGTGGCCTGGTCAGGCGGCCAAGCGCGCGAACCCCGGCGGAGAAGTCATCCAGCGCGGACAGGTGAGCGAGATAGCGGCGGTTGCAACCCAGCAGGATCTCACGCAGGTCGACCAGGCTGTAGATGCTCTTCTTGACGCATGCCAGTTCGCGGGTCGGCGGCCCGTTTCGGTGTTCCACCTTGCGATGGTGCTTGAAAAAGGAGACGTCGTTGGTCGTGGTCTCGATACGCAGCACGATGCCGGCCTTGTCATACATCTTGATCGAGGATTTGCCGAAGCGGTGCTTGACGCAGGTGCCTTCGATCCGAGTGGAGAACTGCGAGCCGATCTCCTGCGCCAGTTGCGGCGTGATGTGACGGCCGAGGAAGCTGGCGACCTGCTCGGCCTTCACGCTCAGCACGGTTTTGCGGATCAGTTGCTCATAGAGCGGCCCGAGCGTCGTGGTGGAACGGAACGCCAGGTCGGTGGCGTATTCCACCTGCATCAGGCTCCAGTGGTAGCTCTGCCCGAACACGCCGGACACCGGGCAGCACAACTCGGCATAGCCATCCAGGATGCGGTGTAACAGATCCGGCGACAAGGCATCGGCCAACGCCTGCGCACGCTGCCAGTCGTCGATCCGGACAAAGCTGTTGTCGGCCATGGTATAGCCGATGCCTTCCGCCGCCATCGCGCGTGCCAGCCAGCCATGCCCGTTGCAGTAGAATTGCAGGCGGAACGGCACCCAGGTCGGCACCCGCAGGTAGATCAGGCCCAGTTCGGCGTCCATGAAGTAGAAATAGTAGTGCAGGCATTTGCCGCTGTCGGGCCGCACGAACGTCCTGCCGGTCGCCTTGTCATGCCAGGGCCGATAGCTGTCGCAAGCCTCCATGGCCGAGAGGATATGCACCAGCCCCGGATGATCGCCGCGTTCCGCCAGAACCCGGGCGACGACGTCCTCCTTGCGAATGTGGCTCCTGGCGATGTGCTCGATGCGCACCCCGGCCTCGGCGGCCAGCGATGCCGCGCGGTCCCGCACATCGTCGCGCAGCGTCTGCGCGAAATGAGGGAAGTCGAAAATGCGGATACCTCGGGCATGCAGAAACCGCGTCATCCCCTCGGCGTAGCAGATCACCGGCACCGTCCCGGTGATCACAACCCGGTCGTAGCAGGACAGCACACCCGCGATCCGCTCGTCGTAGCGTTCCCTCAGAGACTGGCTCATGCCGCCCACCGTGCGATGACATTTCCGGCCGGGTAGCATACACCAGACTTATTGGTTCCGGCTCGTCCGGCTTAGGGGGTCAGTCCATGAGGGTGTGATCCAAAGTTGAGCGTTCATGCGAGGCACCTTCTCGTTCTTTGGCAAGGATTGTCGTAGGCGGCGGCATTTCGGGTGAGGTCCCGCCAATAGGCCTCCCAGTCGCCGTTGATCCGCACGATGCGCAGCGCAAGCATGTATTCCACGTTCTCGACGCGCTACCAGGCGCCGGGCCGTTTCAGGCGTTGTTGCGCGACATAGCGATGCGCGCTCTCGATCTCGCCCGATCCGATCGGCAAGCCGTCCGCCAAAGCCCGGGGATAGTCGAGTTGGGCTCTCCGCCCACTCAAATAGCGATGGCAGCAACGCACCGGCGCGCACCCGTCCTCGACCTCCGGCGCTTCGCAATGCGCGGCCAGCGCCCGCAACACCGCATCGAGGCGGCCGGTTTTGAGCGCCGCCTTTTGC
>CAINOE010000146.1 GCA_903851415.1 uncultured Rhodopila sp.
TCGCTGCCTGTTCGTCGGCGACGCTGGCATGTACTCGGCCGACAACCTCGCCGAACTCAGCCGCGGCCTCGGCCGCTACGTGCTGGCGGTGCCGATGCGTCGCGTCAAGGACGTCGAGGCCGAGGTGCTGACCCGCCCCGGCCGATATCGCTGTAACTGCCCAGGTGGTCGGATTGCGGGAAGCGGTGGGGCGGCGGACTCTACAACGGAATAGCGGCGTAGCGCCGCTGTTGAAAGCGAATCGCTGGCCAGTTGTAGGCGGGGGGCCGTGAACCTTGCGAAAAAATGATGGTTGCGTTTGCTTGGGCGAATGCCTGCCGCAATTCACCGCCTCTTCCCGCGAACCGCTCCTCCCTCCGATCGCCACTGCGCCCGCTGCGCCGCGTTTGCGGCGGATCTTGCGGAGTTGCGGGCGAAGCTGGAGCGCAGCGAAGCGGAGAGCGCGGGTTTGCGAGCGGAACTGGCGCGCAGCACGGCGGAGAGCACGGCGGCGCGCGCGACGAATGCCGAACTGCGCGCGCGCGTTGCGGAACTCGAACGCAGAGCGAAGCTGAACAGCGAGAACAGCAGCAAGCCGCCATCGAGCGACGGCATGGCAAAGCCGGAACGCAAGGCCCGCACGGCCAGTCAACGCGACCGCGGCGCGAAGAAACCCTCTGGCGGCCAGAAGGGCCATGCCGGCGCGACCTTGCAGCAGGTCGAGAATCCGGACGTGATGTTCAACCATTTTCCGCTGCGCTGTGACGGATGCGGAGCGGAACTGGATCCGTCATCGGCGAGCGGCTACGCGGCGCGGCAGGTGTTCGACCTGCCGACGCCGCGTCCGTTGGAGGTGACGGAGCACCGCGCGCATGCGTGCCGGTGCGGTTGCGGCGTCGTGACGAAGGCCGACTTCCCGCCGGGTGTGGCCGCGCCGGTGCAGTACGGCGACCGAGTGCGCGGCTACGCCATCTACCTGAACGGGGAGCAGTTGGTTCCCGAGGACAGGGCGGCGCAGACGATGGCCGACCTGTTTGGGATTTCGATTTCGGCTGCCACCATCGCGAATATTGTCGCCCGCAAGGCGAGTGTGCTGGCCGGGTTCATGAAGAAGAGCGTGCTGGCGGAGGCGCTGGCGGCGCCGCTCAAGCACATGGATGAGACCGGCCTGCGCGTGAACAAGCAGCAACTCTGGCTGCATGTGATCTGCACGCCGACACTGACGCATTACCGGGTGGGCCGGCGCGGGGAGATGCTCAGCGGTGTGGCCGGCATCGTCGTGCACGACTTCTACAAGTCGTACTACACGCTGACGGACGTGCAGCACGTGCTGTGCGGTGCGCATCTGCTGCGTGAGCATCGGGCACTGATCGACATCGAGAAGGAGGCATGGGCGGGGCACATGCAGGCGTTGCTGCGCCTGTCGTGCCATGCCACGAACGCCGCCAGGCGCATGCTGAAGCGGCTGGTTGAGACAGAAGGAATGACCGAGACGGAGAAGCGGGCAGCGGCGGCGGCCAGAACGACGGTGATGCGCCGCATGGCGGCGATCGCCGCGCGCCTCGAACGCCGCTACGACGCCATCGTGATCGAAGCCATCGCTTTCCACGAGGCTCTTCCAGTCTTCGCAAAACCCAGTCTGCGCAAGGATGGAACACCTTCCAAACGGCCCGTCGCCCGGCGCATCGGCCACAACCTCGCCATCCGGATGCGTGACCGCAAGGCAGAGGTGCTGCGCTTCATCCGCGACTTGTCCATCCCGTTCACCAACAATCTGGCCGAGCAGGCCTTGCGCATGATGAAGGTCAAGGCAAAGATCTCTGGCTGCTTCCGCTCGCTCGCCGGAGCTAAACGCTTCGCCACCCTGCGCGGCTTCATCGACACCGCGCGCAAGCGAGGTTGGAGCCTCATCGAGGCGCTCGCACTCGACGCCAACGCCCTCGTCCTTAAGTTCGCAGCCGCCTGACCAATGCCGTGACGCATCATACGCGGCACTGAACTACGGTCCCAGCACCTGGGCAGTTACAAAAACTCCGGCCAACTGCGGTCCGCCACGTCGTCGATCGGCGGGCCGGTGCGCAGCTTGGCCGACGCCTCGGTCAGCGGAAGCGAGAGGATCAGGGTCGCCTTGATCTCCTGCGCGGTGGGCGGACGCAGCCGGTCCCAGCGGCCCGGAAACA
>CAINOE010000147.1 GCA_903851415.1 uncultured Rhodopila sp.
CTTGCGGCGGGGCTGAACGATCCGCATGCCGGCCTTGGGGCTGTCGGCGGCTATGCGGCGCTGAACCAGTACACCTCGCTGGGCGGCACGCTGACGGTGTTCGCGCTGCCGCGGGACTGAGGCGCGGCTCGACTGATAAGGCAAAAGGGGCCGGCGCACAGGCGGAAGCCGGGCGCCGGCCCTGCATTTTTTGAACCACCATCGGGGATGATTGGTGTGACGAGATACGCACGATATGTTCTGGCCGCCGGTGTGGCCTCCTGTCTGATGGGCGGCCTCGCGCGGGCGGACAAGCCGGCCGATCCGGCGGCCGTGAGTTCGGAGGACGGCAAATACGCGGACGTGGACGGCAGGCCGACCTTCAACGTGGGAAAGGACGGCAAAGTCGATTTCTACACCTATATTGGCTACGTGCGGTATACGGCGAACTGCATGCATTGCCACGGACCGGACGGCCTGGGCTCGACCTATGCGCCGTCGCTGGTCAATTCCTTTAAGGTGCTCGACTATGCGGACGTGCTGACAATCGTCGCGAACGGCAAGAAGGACGTCTCGGCATCGAGTGAGCTGGTCATGCCGACATTCGGCGAAAACAAGAACATCATGTGCTATATTGACGCGATCTACATCTACCTGCGCGCCCGCTCGGTTGATGCCATCCCCCGCGGCCGCCCGCAGGACCACGAGCCTAAGCCCAAAGGCTTCTCCGAGACTGAAAATAGTTGCATGGGCTGATCAGCCGCAGGAGCATGACGTGATGAACAGTATTGTTCCGATATGCCGCCGGCTTGCGCTGGCGGCGTCCTTGCTTGGCCTTATGGCGGTGCGTGCGGAGGCTCAGGCGCCGGGTCTGGGCGCCGCCGTGGAACTGGTCGATCCGCACGTGTTCCGGGTCTGCGCGGATCCGCGGAGTTTGCCGTTCTCGAATGAGGCGCATGAGGGTTTCGAGGACAAACTGGCGGATCTGTTCGCTGACAAGCTCGGCAAGACGGTGTCCTACACCTATTATCCGCGTGCCATCGGTTTCGTGCGCAACACCTTGAATGCGCTGAAGTGCGACGTGGTCATCGGCGATGCGCAAGGCGACGATCTGGTGCAGACCACCAATCCGTACTACCACGCGTATTACGCGCTGGTCGTGCCGGCCGGTTCGGAGCTTGAAACGGTGCAGTCGCTGGACGATCCGCGGC
This sequence comes from uncultured Rhodopila sp., assembly GCA_903851415.1. Lineage (GTDB taxonomy): Bacteria > Pseudomonadota > Alphaproteobacteria > Acetobacterales > Acetobacteraceae > Rhodopila. The sequence continues at coordinate 1,191 of CAINOE010000147.1, forward strand.
TGAAGGGCAGGCATATCGGCCTCGTCGCCGGCACGCCGCCCGCCACAATCATGGCCAAAAACGGCCTGATCGGCGATGCGCGGCCGTTTCCGCTGATGGTGGATACGCGGGCCGACGCGCCGTCGAAGGACATGATCGACCAGATCGCCGACGGAACGCTCGATGCCGGGGTTCTGTGGGGTCCCATCGGCGGCTACTATGCGAAACACGCATCGAAGCCGTTGACAGTGATTCCGTTGGTGCATGAACACGGCGCGACAATGGATTTCCGTATCTCGATGGGCGTGCGCCGCACCGATCAGGACTGGAAGCGGACGCTGAACCGCCTGATCGCCGAGAACCAGGATGCCATCAACAAGATCCTCATCAGCTACGGCGTTCCCATCGTCGATGAGGATGGCAAGGTCATCCCGCAGTGACCGTGCGCCGGGCCGTTCTGACCACACTGCTGCTCTTCACGGCCTCCGGAGCCATGGCCGATATGCCGCCGCCGGAACCGGCGGGGTATCGAACCGCGGATTATCGCGCGCCGGTGCCGGCGACGGTGAACGGCAGGCCCGCGTTGACGACCGAACAGGCGGCGGCGTTATGGCGGCAGGGAGGCGCCGTGTTCATCGATACGCTGCCACAGCCGCCGCGACCGCAAGGGCTGCCGGAGGATACGGTGTGGCATCCCAGGCCGCGCAACGACATCCCCGGCAGCATCTGGCTGCCGGACACCGGGTACGGCGAATTGCCCGCGGTGATAGCCGGCTATTTCGAGCGCAACCTGCGGGAGGCCACCGCCGGCGACAAGGACCGAAAGCTGGTGTTCTACTGCCTGGCGAGTTGCTGGATGTCGTGGAATGCGGCAAAGCGCGCCGCGTCGCTCGGCTATGCCCGGGTCGATTGGTACGCCGACGGAACAGACGGCTGGGCGGTGCGCGACCTGCCGCTGGAGCGCCGGGAACCCGTCCCGCGGCCGGGCGAGTGACGGATCAGTTGATATGCGCCTGAATCGCCTGCGCCAATCCGTACAGCCGCTGCTCGATGATCGTCGGCAGGTCGCAGGCGGCGCTGAGCGACTGCCGCCGGGACTCGAAAAGCTGCTGGTCCCACAGCAGGCGCTGCGTCAGTTCCCCGATCTTCGCGTCATCAGGCGGGTTGGCGGTCTGCGCCGCCCGCAGCGCCTCGCCGTCCTGGCGCAGTTCTTCCGCGAGCGTCTTCTGGCGCTGGCCGAAACGATCGAGGCCGCTGATGACTTTCTCCCGTTCCCGGTTCAGCACGTCGAACACGCCGGCGAAGACCAGCGGCAGCGTCTGGTCGCGGGCCTCGGCCTTGGCGAATGCATCGATGCGTTGCGTGGCGGCCTCCATCGGCAGCCGCCGCTGCGTGACGGCGGCAACCAGCGCGGCCACGGCATCGTTGTTCTGCCAGCCGGAGGCGGAGGGATCGACCGGCGGGCCGCTCCAGAACGCCGCGACCGACAATTCGCCGACCTTCACCTGCTGGCAGGGCCAGTCCGGATCAGCGTTCCGGGGGGCGGCGCCGGCGGTTGTGGCAATGCCGGCCGCCAGGGCGATTATTGCGGTTATAAGTTTCATTCCGCTGCTCCCCGCGCTCCCGTTGACCGGTTGCGCTCGTTTCGATCCGGACGTTTGATGCCGCGCAACCTGATGCAACACGGCATCCGCCGCAAGCCGCTTCGGGCGGGAGGGTGGCTGCCGATGGCGAAAAAATTGCCGCGGCCGGTACTGGCCGGCACGGAGTTCCCGACATGACCCGCATGCTTGCATCGGTGACCGGGCCGGAGGAGGCGGAGCTTGCCCTCGTCGGCGGCGCCGACATCATCGACCTGAAGGACCCGGCGCGCGGCGCGCTGGGCGCGGTCGCCACCGACGTCATCCGCGCAACCGTTGCAACGGTTGACGGGCGGCGGCCGGTCAGCGCGGTGGCGGGCGACCTGCCGATGCAGGCCGATCTTGTGGCCGCGGCGGTGCATGAGATCGCCGCGGCCGGGGTGGACTATGTCAAGCTGGGCATTTTCCCCGGCGGTGACGCGGCGGCCTGCATCGCCGCCCTGGCGGAGGCGGCGGCGCGGGTGAAGCTGGTCGCGGTGTTCTTCGCCGATGCCGCGCACGATCTGTCGCTGCTGCCGCTGCTGATGCGCAGCGGGTTCGCCGGGGCGATGATCGACACGCAGGGCAAGGCGGCCGGGCGGCTGCTGGACCACGTAAGCGTGACCCCGCTGCTGCGCTTCGTGCAGGTTTGCCACGCCTCGGGCCTGATAGCCGGCCTGGCAGGGTCGCTGGAGCCACCGGATGTGCCCCGGCTGTTGGTGCTGGCCCCCGATCTGCTGGGCTTCCGCGGCGCCCTGTGCGGGCCGGGCGGGCGGACGGCGGCAATCGATCTCGGGCGGGTGCAGGCGGTGCGGGGTCTGATCCCGCCCGAGGCGCCGGCGCCGGGCGGGCGCGAGGTGGATTATCGCCTGCTCGCCGCCCGTATGTATGCGCCGGCCGCGGCGGGTGCGGACGGGCCGGTGGACCTGGTGTTCGTCGAGGACCTGGTGCTGCCGGTGTTCATCGGCGCCTATGCCCGCGAGCGCGATGCGCCGCAGAACGTGCGGTTCGCCGTCACCGCGTCGGTGCTGCGCACGGGACGCGCGGCGGAGGACATGCGGGACGTGTTCTCCTACGACCTGATCACCGACGGCATCCGGATGCTGACCGGGTCGGGCCATGTCGATTTGGTGGAAACCCTGGCCGAGCGGATCGCCGCGATGGTGCTGCTGCATCCCCGGGTGACCAAAGTGGTGGTGCGGGTGCACAAGCTGGACACCGGATCGGGCGTCGTCGGGGTCGAGATTGAGCGGACCCGCGCCGCGTCGCGGGTGATGGCGCGGCCGGACGCCGGCGCCCGGTCGTGATCGTCGTGAAGCTTGGCGGCAGCCATGCGCTGTCCCCGCTGCTGCCGGGTTGGCTTGGCGCCATCGGCCGGGCAGCCGGGCGGGTGGTGGTGGTGCCCGGCGGCGGCCCGTTCGCCGATGCGGTGCGCGCGGCGCAACCGGTGATGGGGTTTGATGACGCGGCGGCGCATGACATGGCGCTGCTGGCGATGGCGCAGTACGGGCGGGCGCTGACCTGCCTGGCCGAGGGCTTCGTGTGTGCGGACACGCTCGCGGCGGTGCGCGAGGCGGTGGCGCGCGGGCTTGTGCCGGTGTGGTCGCCCTGGCCGATGCTGCGGGCGCATCCGGACATCCCACGGTCGTGGGATGTGACCTCCGACAGCCTGGCGGTGTGGCTCGCCACGGCGCTGGAGGCGCGGGGCGTGGTGCTGATCAAGCATTGCGATCCGGCGCGGGAGGATGCGGTGGACGCTGCGTTTGCCGGGTTCGCGTCGCGCTTCGGCGGGTTCGTGCGGTTGGCGGGGCCGGACGACCTTGGCGACGCCGAGGCCTTGTTCGGCGCGCCAGCAGAAACTGCCGCCTGACCGTGGCGCGGCAGCGGACTCCGCGCTGGGCCTGGGCGGTCACCGGCTCGGGCCATTTCCTGACCGAATCGCTGGCGCTCCTGCGGTCGCTGGAGGATGTCGATCTGTTCCTCAGCCGCGCGGCGGCGGAGGTGTTGCGGATGTACAAAATCGAACTGGATTTGCCGAAGGGCTGCCAGGTGTTCCGCGACACCACGGCGAGTGCGGCGCCGGTGGCGGCGTTCTATCATGGCGTCTACCACACGGTGGTGGTTGCTCCGGCGACCTCGAACACGGTGGCGAAATGCGTGCTGGGGATTTCCGATACGCTGGTGACGAACGTGTTCGCGCAGGCCGGCAAGTGCCGGGTGCCGGGCATCGTCTTCGCCTGCGACAGCGCGCCGGAGATGGAGACGGAGGCGCCGGAGGGAATGGTGAAAGTGTATCCCCGCCGGATCGACCTGGAGAACACCGCGCGGCTGGCGTTGTTCGAGCGCACCGAGGTGGTGCTGACGCCGGACGCGCTGGAGGCGGCGATTGCCGCGCGGCGGCTGGTGGTATGAGGCGGGAGGCGGCATCCGGCGGCCGGCGGGCTCCCCCGTTCAGCGGGCGGCGGGCTGCGCTATTCGGGGGGCGGCGGGCTGCGCTATTCGGAGGGCGGCGGGCTGCGCTATTTGTGTCATGGCCGGGCTTGTCCCGGCCATCCACCACGTTGCCGCAACAACCACCGCAAGTCGTAGATGGCCGGACCAAGTCCGGCCATGACACGGGGGACGATGGCCGCGCCCCCACTCGTCTTGACGCACGGCCAGTATGCAGGCCGTCGCGATGACCGAGCACCTGCTGTTCCTCACCGGCCACCTCGCGCACCCGCGCCTTCGCCGCATCCTTGAGGACCTCGGCGAACCCCCCTTCACCTGGGACATCATCGACATCGGCGTCCAGGTCGCGGCGCTGATGACCGAAGCGATCATCCTCCGCCGCCTGCCCCAACCCGTGCAGGCCACCCGCGTCATCCTGCCGGGCCGGGCGGGAGTCGATCCTGCGCGCCTGACAACCGCGTTCGGCGTGCCGTTCGAGCGCGGGCCCGAGGAACTGGCCGATTTGCCGAACTATCTCGGGCGCGGCGGCGCGGCGCCCGACCTGTCGCGCCACGATGTCCGGATCTTCGCCGAGATCGTCGATGCCCCGCTGCTGCCGCCGGAGCAACTCCTGGCGCGCGCCGAACGTTTCCGGGCGCAGGGCGCCGAGGTGATCGACCTCGGCTGCCGCCCCGGAACGCGGTTCGAGGGGCTGGAAGCCGCGATCGGAACCCTGCACGCCGCTGGTTTCTGGGTCAGCGTCGATTCCGGCAACCCCGGGGAACTCCGCCGCGCCGCGCTGGCGGGCGCGGACTTCCTGCTGAGCCTGACCGAAGAAACCCTGGACATCGCGGCGGGCACCGCTGCCGTGCCGGTGCTGGTCCCTGCCCCGCATGGCGATCTCGACTCGCTGGTGCGGGCGGCGGAGGCGGCCCGGGCGCGCGGTATCGCCTGCCTGCTCGACCCGATCCTCGAGCCGATCCATTTCGGCTTCGCCGCGTCGCTGGTGCGCTACACCGCGCTGCGGGCGCGGTTGCCGGAGGCGGAGATCCTGATGGGCACCGGCAACCTGACCGAACTCACCGACGCCGATTCATCAGGCGTGACGGCGATGCTGATGGGGATCTGCTCGGAACTGGAGATCCGCAACGTGCTGGTGGTGCAGGTCAGTCCGCACACCCGCGAGACCGTCGCCGAACATGATTTCGCCCGCCGGCTGATGCACGCCGCCCGCGCCAACGCCGATCTGCCGCGCGGCTACGGGGGGAAGCTGTTGCAGGCGCATGACCGCGCCCCGTTCGCGCAGACCGAAGCGGACATCGCGGCCGAGGCGCGGGCGGTGCGTGATGCGAATTACCGGATCGCGGTGGCGGAGGACGGCATCCACATCTTCAACAAGACCACGCACGCCGCCGGGCGGGAGGCGCTGGCGCTGTATCCGGCGCTCGATGTCGCCACCGACGGCGCGCATGCGTTCTACCTCGGCACCGAGCTGATGAAGGCGGAGACGGCGTTTGCGCTGGGCAAGCGCTATGTGCAGGACGCGCCGCTGGACTGGGGCTGCGCAGCGCCGCGCGATGCCGCCGCGCCGACTCGGCTGGCCGAAGCGGGGCATACGCTGCGGGCGAAGGGAGTCCGGCGGGATGATCCGTGAAGTGATCGTGACCACCGTCTCCGCGGGCGGCAAGCCGCACATCGCGCCGTTCGGACTGATCGCCGCGGCGCCGGACGAGTGGGTGATCGCGCCGTTTCATCCCTCCACCACGCTCGACAACCTGCGCGTGGTGCCGTTCCTCGTGGCGAACTACACCGACGATGTCCGCATCTTCGCCGGATGCCTCACCGGGCGGCGGAAGTGGCCGTGCTTGCCCTCGGACCGTGTGCCGCCGCCCCGCCTCGCCGCCGCGCTTTCCCATGCGGAAATGGCGGTGGTGTCGGTGCAGGAGGACCCGCAGCGGCCGCGCTTCCGTTGCCGGATCGTCCACCGGCAGACGCACGCGCCGTTCGAGGGCATGAACCGCGCCACGGCCGCGGTGCTGGAAGGCGCGATCCTGGTCAGCCGCCTGAGTATGCTGCCGCGGGAGAAAGTGGACAGCGAAATCGCCTACCTCGAGATCGCGATCTCCAAGACGGCAGGCGAGGCGGAACGCGAAGCCTGGGGCTGGCTGATGGAGGCCGTCCGCGCGCATTACGGCGACGCCCGGGAATAATCGAACCGGATGGCGGCACGGGCGCCGTCCCTGTGTCATGGCTGGCCTTGTGCCGGCCACCCACGACTTGCGGATCCCGTTGCGGCAAGACGTGGATGGCCGGAATAAATCCGGCCATGACACAATAGCGGCGCCCCGGCTCCGTTGAGTTAACGCACCTGGGCCGCCTATGGCAGCGGCTGATCCGCGGCGAGAAGCGCAACGGCAACGGCCGGCGCGCAGGCATCCGCCCAGTCAACCGCCTCCGCCCCGAACAGGCTGCCGAACTTCACGCAGCGCCGCCCGAGCCGATCGGCAAGGCGATGAACGATGCTTACCCCGACGCCGGCGGCGATGACCGGCGCATCCGGCGGCAGCCCGGCCCCGGACAGCACCAGCAGGGCGCCATCGTGCACCTGGCGCAATTGCAGCTCGGCGAACCATTCCGCCAGCCGCGTCCAGTCGGCATCCGAGGCGTCCACGGAGTCGCGGCCGATCATCCGGGCGAGACGGGCGCGGGAGGCTTCGATGGTCTTCGGCCCTCCGTCCGCCGTGTCCATCTGGTCGGATTTCTCCTCCAGCGTGCCGAGGATGCGGTGCACGTCGGCGGCGGTGGCGAAATACTCGTTGGCAATCGCGGTCCAGCCGCCGGCGAACGGCGCGCGCGAGCCGAGCGCCATGACGTAACCGCGGGTCATGCCGGTGTAGACCAGCTCCCCGCACACCAGGCGGTCGCCGTCGGTGGTGGCGCGGGCATGGACGGCGCCGTTCAGCAGCGGAACGATGTCGGTGGTGGTCGAGCCGATATCGACCAACAGCCCGTCGCCGGAGCGCGCGGCCAGGGCGGCGCTGGCGTGCCAGTTGGCGGAGGCGATGTCCGCGGCCAGCGACGCCGCCTGCTCCGGCGCGACGAACCCGTGCCGCCCGGCGTAGAGGCGCAGCGTTCCCGCCGGCAATGCGCGCGCCAGGATTTCGGCGACCGCCGGCACGCCCTCTCGCCGGTTGGGAAACACATCAACCAGTTCGGCGGTCATCGTCGCGGCGTGCAGGTCAGCCGGACCGAACGCCACGCGCAGCGACTCCAGCACCGGTCCGAGCAAATGAGCGCCCTGCCAGAGCGGACAGGGCACCTGGCGGACCTCCTTGACGCGTCCGGCTTCGATGCGGGCGGCTTTGACGTGGGCGCCGCCAATGTCCCATCCGATGATTTTTTGCACCGCGTTCTCCGTCCGGGTCACACTATACGGGGAAGGAGAGTCGCGCATGGACGTCATACCGGTAATCGACATCAAGAACGGCGAGGTGGTGCATGCGCGGGGCGGGCGGCGGGATTCCTATCGCCCCATCCAAACGCCGCTGAGTGCCACCAGCGCGCCGGCGGACGTGGCGGCCGGTCTGCTGCGGCTGGCTCCGTTCCGTCAGCTTTACATCGCCGATCTGGATGCGATCGAGGGACGGGCGGCGAACGACGCGGCGATCGAGTCGATTGCGCGCGCGGCGCCGGATGTCGAACTGTGGATCGACGCCGGCATCGCCGAGGCCGGTGCTGCGCGCGCATGGCTGGACGGGTGCGCGCATTGCCTTGTTGTCGGCAGTGAATCTCAGCATGGAACTGAAACAATCCAATCTTTGCGTGAGGAGCGGCGGGTGCTGCTGTCCCTGGACTTTCGTGGCGACGCGTTCCAGGGGCCGCGCGGACTGCTGGATGACGCAGCGTTCTGGCCCGACCGCGTGATCGTCATGACCCTGGCGCGCGTCGGCGCGGCGGCCGGGCCCGACACCGATCGCGTGGCAGGCATCGCAGCGCGCGCGCAGGGGCGCACAGTCATCGGCGCGGGAGGCGTGCGCAATAAATCGGACCTCTCGGCGTTGCGACAGGCCGGTGCGTCAGCAATTCTTATCGCGACGGCATTGCATACCCGCGCTTTGACTGCGGAGGATCTGCTCTGACCTGAGATTCCGGGCGATGCGCGGCAGTCCCCGGGTCTGCTGGGACTGCCGCGCCGCTACGCTCGGGATGACATGGATTGACGTTCGGATCAGGCCGCGAACGGATGGGTTGCGGTCTTGTAGTGAGCCTGCACCTGCGCGGACGTTGGCTCGCCGGCGACGGCACGGGCGATCGCTTCCTTCGTCGCCTTGTAGTTGTATTCCTGGATCTTCTTGTCGTCGGTGGCATCCCAGTGGATGAACACGCCGACGGAGATGAACAGGTCGTCGGCCTCATCGGCGGGAATTACCCCCTCGGCAACGCTGTCGGCCACGGCGAGGGACACCCCATGTTGCGCCGGACCGAACATCTGGACGGCCTGCTTGGCGTCCTTGATCGTCACCTTGTTGAACAGGATTGTATTCGGCTTGGCCAGCAGGTTCGGCGCCACCACCGCAAGCAGCGTAGTGAATCCGTCCTTGTTATTGGTCAGGGCGTGGGTGAAAGCGGATTCCGCTGCACTGCCGCGCGGCCCGATGATGAGATCGATATGCGCAACCTCGTTACCTTCGCCGACGAGAGATTCGCCAACGAGTACCTTCGTGATTTTTGCCATAACGTTTTCCTCTACAGGGATTTTTGGAAGAATCGGACGCCAGTCCTGCTTATGGGCCGCAGGTAGGAGAAGGCCGATCTCCGGGCGCACTGAATTTAACCATCAACGATCGTGGAGTGCAAGCCCAGACGCCAGGCGAAAGCGGTGGCGACGGTCAGGTCCGCGCTGGTGCCGGGATTGATGCCGGCTGATTTCAGTTGCGTGTCCCATGCCAGCAGCTTTGGCAGCGGATCGGCGAGTCCGGCGATGTCCGCCGCGACGCGCGCAGCCTCGCGCTGGAGTTCAACCGCGACGGCGGGGCCATGCTTGCGGGCGACATGGCTGTCGGGAAAGGCGGACAGAAATGCCAGGTAGACGGCCAGAGACGCCCCCGGACCATCGGCGTGGGCGGCGCGGGCGGCATCGTAGGCCGTCACGCCGAGGCCGATTATGTCGGCGAACCCGTTGCTCCATTGCCGCGCGATGCTGTCGCGCCCGGCTGCTTCGGCCATCGCTTCGGGCAGCGTGACGGCAGCCGATCGGCGCACATCGTGGCGTTCGGCCGAGCCGAGTCCGGCGGGGTTGGCCAGGCGGATGGCGGCGAACACCGCATCGGCATCGGCGATATCGGAGGCGCCGATGAGGGCGTGAATCGCCGCGGCGTGGGCTGGCCTTGGCGCCGTTGCCTCATTGCCATGGCCCGGCTCGCCCTCCCCGTCATGGCCCGGCTTGTCCGGGCCAACTCTTCCAGCACCTGCGGCGATAGGTGGCCCGGACAAGCCGGGCCATGACGAAGCGGGAGAACGCCGTGCTCCGCGCACCCGCCTACCCGCATGCCGCTCCGCCGCCATCGCCAGCGGGGCGCACAGGAGCAGAATCCCCAAATTGGTGTTCTGGCCGACCGCCTGCCGGGTGGCCGTTGCGGCGTCCAGAATGCGGCGGCCCAGCGGCGCGCCGGGACGGCAGAGCAGCGGCGCCGACACCTCCGCGCTGCGGGCGAAATCCTCCACCGTCATGCGATGGCCGGGCGCGTGGATATGCACGTTCCCGGGCTTGGGCGCGGCCAGTTCCTCCAGGCAAGCTTCGAGGAACGCCGCCGCGATCGTCACCGCAGCGCGGCCAGCAACGCCGTGGCCAGCCGATCGGCTATTGAGATCGGGACGACGGTCTGCAGGCCCTTCCAGCCGGGCATCGAGTTGACCTCCAGCACCACCGGCCGCCCGTCGCGACCGAGCAGCAGGTCCACCCCGGCATAGGCCGCGCCGACACAGGCGGCGGCGCGCACAGCCAGCTCGACCAGAGCCGCCTCCGGCGCAAACGGCAGCGGTTCGGCGCCCTGATGCACGTTGGTCACCCAGCCGTCAGCCTGCCGTGTCATCGACCCCACGACCTCCCCGGCGCAGACGAACAGCCGGTGGTCGCGGAAGCTCCGCGTGCCCGTCGGCAAATAGCGCTGCAAATAGTAGATCCCGCCGATATCCTCCGGCGGCGGCAGGTCATCCGCCGCGGCGATCAGCCGCAGCCCCCTGCCCTGCGAGCCGAACAGCGGCTTCAGCACCAGCGGCCCCGCCGCACATTCTCGCTGCGCGATCACCAAAGCGGCATCGCGGCCCTCGACCGTCCATGTCGGCGGCGTCGGGATGCCGGCGCGGGCGAGTAAGAAACTTGTCATCGACTTGTCAACGCAGCGCTCGATCGCGCGCGCATCGTTCCATACCGGAACGCCCAGCTCGCGCAGCGCATGCAAAACCCCGAGGCGGCGCGTCACCTCCTCGAAGCTGCCGCCGGAGATCGAGCGGACCAGCACCGCGTCGGGCAAACCGAACCCGAACCCGGGCAGCACGACGCCGAACGGATGCGCGGTATCGAACACCGCATCCGCCAGCCGGAACGCCACGGCATCCACGTCGCGTTCGGCGAACGCTTGCAGCAGCGCGCGCGCATGCCAGTCGCGGTCGTCGATCGCCAGCGCAATGCGCAGCATCAGGCCGGGCTGCCGAACGAGGCATCCAGCAGCGCGGCATCCACCGCTCCCGCATGGAAGCTTTCGCCGCTGTCGATCGCGGTGACGATCACCTCGGCCGGGCTGAACAGCGCCGGGTCGATGGCGTAGAAATCGCCGTTCACCGCTTTGAACGTTTCCGCGAAGGGCCGCCCGTAGTCGCGCGATTTTGACGCCGGCATCGCCTGCGCCAGGTCGCGCGCCTGAGACGCCGCTCCGGTAACGAACAAGTGAACCCGGCCGCCGAAGATGATCGCGTCGTTGGTGCGTCCCATGGCGGTGATGAAATCCGGATGCGGCGGCGGCAGCGGTGCGGCGCCGAGGCCGTCGACGATGTCCGCCAGCGGGAAATGCAGCTCGTGCGCCTTGTGCAGCGCCACCTCCAGCACGCGCGCCACGACCTGCACGCTGCCGGCCAGGCTTTGCGTCGGCGCATACAGAATCGTCAGGTCCGCCGGGGCGACGCCGCAGGCTTCGGCGATCGAGACCACCAGCTTGGCGGGCGGCGGCGCGCCGCTTTCCAGCACCAGCACCGCCTGCTGCGCGGCCTCCTGATAGCCGAGTTCCTCGAACAGCTTTTCGGTCCGCGCCAGCGCCCGGGCGGGGCCGGAACCAAGCGCGAAAAACGACTCGTGCGCGAGACTCCAGCCGGCATACTGGCTGGCGAGGCAGGCGGTGACCGGATTGGAACTCGCCACCGAGATGGTCCACGGCCAGCGCGGCAGCGAGGGATCGCTTGCGAGGCGCACCTCGCCCAGGCCGCCCAGGCAGATCGCACCGAGGCGCAGGCCGGCGGCAATGCCGCCCCGGTGCGCGGCGCCGGCGTCGATCAGGCGTTCGCCCGCCTCCCCGCGGGAGACGCCGGCGCGCAACGCCGCGGCGTCGGCGCACAGGGATTCAACGAGGGCATGCGCGCGGCCGTTCAGGCCGAGATCGATGAGTGAGGTCATGTGGCACCTTCTGCGTGAGCCAGGATTTCCGCCGCCCGCAGGCGCACGAGACGTTCCGCCGCCGCCGCGCCGGGCGCTTCCGCCAGCACCGTGCACAGCGGCGCCCCCTTCGGCACCACGCTCCCCGGCGCCTGCCGATCGGCGGTCCAGAGGGGCCAGGGGAAGATGGGAGGGAGGATGATATTGGCGGGCGCATAGACGAACGCGGCGGCGGCGGCCTGCGGCCAGACGGGCAGCGCATCCGGCAGCACGCCGTCGCAGGCCTCGAGGTGCATGCGGAACAGCGCGCCCTGCGTGTCGGCGAAAATATCCAGCGTGGCGCCGGGGCGGGGGTTCACCTCCAGCACGTCGAAGCCGTCCTCGCGCACCAGGAAGTCGGCGCTGTTCAACCCGCGGAGGCCGGTATGCGACACCAGCCGGGCGACCGCGCCGGAGATGTCCGCGGCGCGGGCGGCTGACAGCGGCGCCGGACGCGACGACCCGCCATAGCGGAATGTTCGGCCGGGCGCCGGGTCAGCCCATTGCCGGCTCAGGCCGAGCACGCGGCAGCGTCCTCCTGACGCGAGAAAGGCTGCCGAGATCTGCTCCCCCGCGACTCGGCGCTGGAAATAGCGCCCGCGCCGGGCGGTGCCGCGGCGGGTCGAAACGGCGACATGCACGCCGCCGGAGCCGCCGATGCGCTTGCGCAGCCAGATGCCCTCCGGCGGCTGGTCCCGCCGGACCTCCGGGTGCGGCACGCCGGCCAGGGCGCAGGTTTCGGCGAAGCGGAACGGGTCCTTCATGGCGGTGACGATATCGGCCGGATTGCCGAGCAGGCCGTGCCGAGCGGCGATCGATCGCAGCAGGCGCGGGCGATCCTCGAAGCCGCTGCCGGCGACGACGCCGATGACGCGGCGGCCCGCTGCGAGGCGGTCAAGCGCCGCCAGCAGGGCGCCCTTGGCGAAGCCATGCACCAGGCTGCCGGGGACGGTCTCGCTGGCTTCGGCGAGGTCCCGCGTGTCGAGATCGCCGAACATATCGGCCACCAGAGGGTGGTAGCCGCCGCGCCGCGCGCAGGCCGCCAACGCCCGGCCGGACAGGGCCGCGATCAGGACCGCGGGGGCGTCAGGTGCCGGGGTCATGAGCAAAAGACGCCGGGGACCCGTACCCTCCGATCGTCATGGACCGATACTCTGAACGTCATGGCCCGGCTTGTCCCGGCCACCTGTCGCGGCACCTGATGGCCCGGGTGGCCCGGACAAGCCGGGCCATGACATTGGGGGAGAATGCCCCCTGTCATTTCGACAGTTCGCGCGCCAGCACAAAAGCCTCGCGGAAATCCAAAGTCAGCGGCTCGCTGCTTTCTATCATCCGCCGGAACAGGCCGAATTCCGTCTGGTATTTCGTCTGCCCGATGGCCAGCGCGCCAATCCCGGCCGGGCCGCCCTCGCCAATACTTGCCCCGTCCGAGAAGAGATCCAGCCCCGCAACGCCAAGCGGCGGCACGGCGTTCACATCAGCCACAGCCAGCAGACCCCGGGATGCCTTCAGCAGATCCGCATCGATAATCTGCACCCCCGCCTTGCCGGCGCACAGCGCAACATCGGCGCCGTGAAGCAGGGCCGCCTTCAATTCCCCGGTGCTGCCGTCCGCGGCCCCCATGTGGACACCGAACCTGACTTTGGCCTCATCGGCCGCCTCCCGCACCCGCTGAGCGCCGTCATGGCCGACAAGCGTGACATGGGCGCCTTCCAGCGCGCTGATCACCGCCGAGGCAAATCCCACCACGCCGGTCCCACCGAACACCACGATCCGAGTGCCGGCCAGCGCGCGGTTGTGCAACACCCGCAACGTCCGCTCCAGCCGCGCCACCATCGCCGCCGCCGTGGTGAACGAGCCCGCCGGATCGGCGAACAGCGAAATGACGAACGGCGGCACCATCGCCTGTTTGGCGCGTTCCAGCATGTCCAGCGCGGCGACCGCGTTCTTGCCGCCGATGAAAACGCAGGTCTTCGCGCCATCGTTCGGAGGCCGCGAAAAAATCGCATCCTGCACCAGATCGGCGACCTCATGCAGCGTAACGTTCGTATAGGGAATGACCGCATCGTAGCCCGCGTCCAGCGCCATGTTCAGGTCGAACGGACTGGCGTGCGGCAACGGACTCAACAGATGCAAAATTCTTTTTTCAGCCACGAGCGTTTCCTTTTCTTGGGTGCCTTGGCCAACAGGTCAGGCCACGGTCACCGTTGCCCCCTGATTCAACACCCTGCAGACCAGCAAGTCCAGTCGTTTCGTCATGCCTCTCTGTTGCAGGTTCAAGGCAAGCCGGTTGGCTTCAGGCTCGTTGGCGGCAAAGGCGAATCCGGTCGGACCCCAGGAACTCTGGCCGATGCCGGTCGCCCCCGCCTCCGCCAGCACCCGCATCGCGTCGCCGACGAGCGGACTGGTGAAACGGCCTCCCTGGCTGGGAGCAAAATAATCGCCGGCATGGTTCTGGATCGCGGTAATTGCGGACCCGAAGCCGGCGAGATCCTGTTCGGCCAGCGCAGGCAGTGCCTGCATCAGCACAAGGCGGCAGATGGCGCCCGAAACCGCCGGATCCATCGGCCCGAGGGCGTCGAACGCGCTGCGCTCCTGCGGGCCCGAAAATCCGGCGCGGCCGGGGTCGAGGACCAGCAGGACCCGCCACGCTTCCGGCACCTCCAGGCGCGCCAGCAACGGCGGCGGTTCGGCGCGCTTTCCCCGGCCGCCATCGACGACAAGCCCGCCGCGTGTGAACAGGCCGATGCCGATGCCCGACCGCGCGCCGCGCTCCAGGCATTGCGCATCGCCCCGCGGATCGTAGGGAAGGCCCTCCAGCCGGCGCAGCGCGGCCGCGACGGCGAGCGCCAGTTGCGTGCCGGAACCGAGGCCGGCATGCGATGGCATCGCCTGCCCGATCTCGATGGCGTAATGTCCCGGCAGGCCGAGATGCCCCCGCATCGCCGCCAGATAGTGCGCTGCGCGGTCCTTTTCCGGACCCGAAACCCGATTTTCCTCCGCATGTCGTGCCGTCAGCCGCGTCGCCGGTTGATCAAGCGACAGGCCGAAGCTGCCGAAGCGGCGGCCGGCGCCGCCCTCGAGATCGAAGAAGCCAAGATGCAGGCGGGCCGTGCAGCATACCGTTACGGTAGCGTCGAAAGCGGCATTGTCGCGATTGATGACCGATCCTCCCTGCGTTTTGGCTATTGCCTTGCATTGAAGTATATGTTCCACATTATGATGATTGCTGGCAATGACCAGGTCGGAGGAAACAGTCGCATGACGGCGGAAAAGCCTGAACGCGTTTACAATGATGCCGAAACCGAAGCCTGGCTGGCGGCCAATCTGCCGCGCTGGACGCTGGAGGACGGCTGGATCAGGCGGAAATATCGCACCAGCGGCTGGAAGAGCACGCTGATGGTGGTCAACACAATCGGCCATCTCGCCGAGGCCGCGTGGCATCATCCCGACATCACCCTGTCCTACGCCTGGCTCGAGGTGCGCCTGAGCACCCATTCCGCGAAAGGAATCACCGGCAAGGATTTCGCCCTCGCCCGCAAGATCGAGGACGTCGTGCAGTGGCAGCCGGGCCTGGAGGGCGGCGATCTGGAAGGAACGCCGCGCGACGACCAGCGTTTTGCTTACATTAAATATGACTGAGCTCGCGCAGGCATGGCTGAACGGCCAGCCGGTTCCACTCGCCCAAGCCGCCGCCGCCGCCGCAACCCTGCTTGCCGCCAGCCGATCGGCTGTGGTGGCGGGAATGGGGACGGATGTGGCGGGGACGCGGGCGTCGGTGGCTTTGGCCCGGGCCATCGGCGCGTCGATCGACCACATGGACGCGGACGCGGTCTTCGCCAACCTCGACGTCATGCGGCGGGCGGGTTGGATCGTCACCACGCCGCTGCAAACCCGTGCCCGGGCGGATACGGTGCTGCTGGTCGGGGACGGTTTGGCGGACGCCTGGCCGGACATGGCCGGGCGGCTGGCACTGGGCGAAGCACCGACGGTAACGGCGGGGAGCCGGCGGGTGGTGCATGTGTGTCCTCCTTCATCGTCATGGCCCGGCTTGTCCGGGCCACCTGTACAAGCACCTGCCGCGACAGGTGGCCCGGACAAGCCGGGCCATGACGGTGGGGGAGGCGGGTCGCTCGCCATCGCCGCGGGAAAGCCCATCCTGCCAACGCTTGCCGCATTGCGCGCAATCGTGTCGGGGCGAAACACCGCGCTGAATGAAGCAACCGCCGCGCCGCTGCGTGATCTGGCCGCCACCCTGGCGGCGGCGCGGTTCGGCGTCATCATCTGGTCGTCCGCCGCGCTCGATACGCTGGCAGTCGAGATGCTGTGCGGCCTGATCGATGACCTCAATAAGACAACCCGCTTCGCCGGATTGCCGCTGGCGCCCGCGAACGGCGCGGAGGCGGTGGCGCAGGCGCTGACCTGGACAACCGGTTTTCCGCTGCGCACGGGTTTCGCTGCGGCCGCGCCGCAACATGACCCCTGGCGGTTCGACGCGCATCGGCTGGTTGCCAGCGGCGAGGCGGACGCGGCGGTGTGGATTTCCGCCTTCTCACAAGAACCTCCGGACTGGGACAGCGCCGTGCCGACAATTGCTTTGGTCCCGGCGGGCACCGCGTTCCGCACGCCGCCGGGCGTCGTGTTCGAGGTTGGCTGCCCGGGACGCGATCACGACGCGATGCTGTTCGATCCGGCGCTGGGCGGAATCGCCTTCGTCGCCGCCTCGTCGCCTTCCTCGGCCGCCACCGTGGCCGGAATTTTGACGGCGATCACCGCGGCGCTGCCGCCATGCTGACCCGTTTGACAGGCGGACGGATCGTCGATCCGGCCAACGGTCGAGACGGCATCGGGGATCTCTGGCTGCGGGACGGGCGCATCGTTGCCGCCCCGGACGGTGCGCGCGCCGATGAGATGCATGATGTCACCGGCTGCGTCGTCATGGCCGGCGGCATCGACATCCATACCCACGTCGCCGGAACCAACGTCAATACCGCGCGGCTGCTGCTGCCGGAACTTCGTGCCGCGACCGCAGCGGAATCAGTGCCGATCACCGAAACGATCGGGCGGCTGTATGCGGCGATGGGCTACACGATGGTGGTGGAGCCGGCGATCTCCCCGCATGTCGCCCCGCAGGCGCATCTGGAGCTGGCGGATATTCCGCTGATCGATACCGCGATTCTCGCTGTGCTTGGCAACGACGATTATTTGCTCCGGCTGATGGCGGCGAACGAGGGCGGTGCCGCCATCGCCGACTACGCAGCACGCGTGCTGTCCGGCAGCCGGGCGATCGGCATCAAGGCGATCAATCCAGGCGCGGCCGCGGCGTTCAAGTCCAACGTGCGCGGCTTCGGCCTGGATGACGCCGTGCCGAACAGCGAAATTACGTCCCGCTCGATCATCAACACGTTGCAGGCGGCGACCGAATCGCTCGGGCTGCCGCATCCGCTGCATCTGCATTGCAGCAATCTCGGCATGCCGGGGAACGCGGAGACCGCGCTGGCGACGATGGATGCGGCCGGCGATACGCGGCTGCACATCGCGCATCTGCAGTTCTACGCCTATGGCAAGGAGGGGCCGCGCGGGTTTTCCTCGGCCGCGCCGCAACTGGCCGAGGCGGTGAATGCGCGGCGCAACATCACCGCGGATATCGGGCAGGTGATGTTCGGGCAGACGGTGACGATCTCCTCGGACGTGCTGCGCCAGTTCAACGCGCGCAACAGTGCGCGTCCGCGCAAGTCGGTGATCATCGACGGCGACGGCAATGGCGGCGGCATCGTGCCGTATCGCTACCGCAAGACCGATTTCTTCAACGCGGTGCAGTGGGCGGCCGGCCTGGAGCTGTTTCTGCTTATTAACGACCCGTGGCGGGTGTTCTTTACGACGGATCACCCGAACGGCGCGCCGTTCACCGCCTATCCGGATCTGCTGGCGCTGCTGATGGACCGCTCGGTGCGGGCGCAGCACATCGAAACGCTGCCGAAAGCGGCGATGGAGGTAACCACGCTGGCCTCGATCACGCGCGAATACACGCTGCCGGAGATCGCCATCATGACCCGCGCGGCGCCGGCCCGGCTGCTGGGGTTGGCCGATCGGGGGCATCTCGGGGCGGGGGCACGGGCGGATGTGGCGGTGTATCGGACGCAGGCGGATATTGCCGCGATGTTCCGCGATGCGGCGCTGGTGCTGAAGGATGGCGTGCCGATCATCCGCGACGGCGTGCCGGTGACGCGCTCGTTCGGCCGCGCGGTGACGGTGCGGCCGGAGTTCGATGCGGCCATAAACCGAGGGCTGTCGGGGTTCTACGATCGTGTCTACGGCGTTTCACATGACGCGTTCGACGTTCCGGGAGCAGAGGCGCTTGGCCGCGGCCAGGCTTTCGAGGCGTTGCCATGCCGGACGTAGCCCCTCTGGTTCGCAACGGCGTCTCGATCGACGATACGTTCGCGGAAGCGTTCGACATGCGCGGCACCGCGCTGATCATTACTGCCCCGACGCTGCGCTGGGCGCGCATCGCGGCGGTCAGCATGACCGGCTTCGCCACCTCGATCATCGCCTGCGGGGTCGAAGCGGGAATCGATACGGAGCTGGGGCCGGAGGATACTCCCGACGGGCGGCCGGGGGTGCGGGTGCTGCTGTTCGCCGGCTCCACCGAGGAGTTGCAGAAGCAGGTGGTCACCCGGGTGGGACAGTGCGTGCTGACCAGCCCGGGATCCGCCTGTTACGCGGGAATCGCGGGGACGGAGCGGCTGAAGCTCGGCGACGGTCTCCGCTACTTCGCCGACGGCTGGCAAATCTCCAAGCGGCTGCCCGATCGGCATATCTGGCGGATGCCGGTGATGGACGGCGAATTCGTGATCGAGGGCACGACAGGACTGACCAAGGACGCTGTTGGCGGCGGGAATCTGATTTTGATGGCGCGTTCGTCCGAGAGCGCGCTGTTCGCGGCGGAGGCGGCGGCGGAGGCGATTGCCGCGGTGCCTGACGCAATTGCTCCGTTCCCGGGCGGCATTGTCCGGTCGGGGTCGAAAGTGGGGTCGAAATACAAGGGGATGTTTGCATCCAGCAATCACCTGTACTGCCCGACCTTGCGCGGCGCAGTGCCGGAGTCGCTACTCGGGCCGGACATTGCCGCGGTGCTGGAACTGGTGATCGACGGGTTGACATCGGATGCGGTGGCGGACGCGATGCGGGCCGGTCTGGAGGCGATCGCCGCGGTGGGGCCGGAACGCGGCGCCTGCCGCGTTGGCGCCGGCAATTACGGCGGCAAGCTGGGGCGACACCACTACCATCTGCACGCACTGGCGCCGGAGGGCGGACCATGAGCGCGTTGCGTTTTGTCCTGCGGGCGCCGCCCGAGCAGCGGCTGGATTTGTCGCCGCTGACGCCCGATCGGTTGGCTGGTCTGGAGTCCGCCTCCATTGACGCGCTGCCGTTGCAGACGGGACGCCACCGCGTGACCGTCGGCGATGTCTTCCGGGTGCATCCTGGCGACACCGCGCACATCGTGATCGAAGGCGGATCGGATCGGTTCGACCGGGTGGGGGAGGCGATGGAGACCGGTTTGCTGGAGGTCCAAGGCGATGCCGGCCAGCAGGCGGGGCGTCTGATGGCGGGCGGCACGCTGACCATCCGCGGGAATGCGGGTGGCTGGGCGGCGTCGGGACTGCTCGGGGGGCGGGTGGAAATCCTCGGCGATGCGGGAGATTTTCTGGGCGGTCCCGTGTCCGGAGAACGGACCGGGATGCGCGGCGGCATTGTGCTGGTGCGCGGCAAGGCCGGCAAGCGGGCGGCGGACCGCCTGCGGCGCGGCCTGGTGATCATTGAGGGCGACGCGGGCGAACATGCCGGCAGCGGGATGGTGGCGGGAACATTGGTGGTCTGCGGCGCCGCGGGAGTGCTGCCGGGGATCCTGATGCGCCGCGGCACCATTGTGCTGGGGAAGCAGGCCGAACTGGCGCCAAGTTTCGTCGCCACCGGCGCTGCGCCGGTGGTGTTCAGCGGCCTGCTGGCACGCGCGGTTGGTTCGGTCAGCGAGGCCGCCGCCGGCTGCGTGCGGGAGGCGGCGGCTCGTTATTTGGGCGATATGGCTGTGTTGGGCAAGGGCGAGGTTTTCGTTTCGGGTTAGCGCTTTCCTGGTTTGGCCCGCGACGCCGCGATGGAGGCATCGACGGCGCGGCGTGCCCAGTTGCGAAAGGTCCCCGGGTCGTCCAGCAGATCGGGCGGGCAGCGCCAGTAGGAGCGGATGGTGTTGGTTCCGTTCTTCGTTTCGTAGCTGAAGGGGGCTTCCCCGGCGGCCTCGTAGTCGGGCCGGCTGTCGGGGCCGATCTTGAGGAAGAACTCGTCGCGGGCGATGAGGCCGAACATGAGGCCGTTGAGGAACAGGCCGGTGCCGCCGAACATCCGCCGGGCGGTGACGGGTCCGAGCGGGGACAGGAGTTCCAGCAGATGGGCGGTGCGTTGATCTGGTTCGTGCGGGGGCATGACGGACACCGTTTGTCGGGGCGTTTTTCCGGTGACGGACAGTCGCGCGGGCTTAACCAAGGCCGATGGCTTCGGCCACCTGCCGCCGGATGCGGGCAAGCCGATCCGGCGTGATGCGCGACCGCGTCGCCCGGAGGCGTTGCGCCGATGTCAATGCGGCGAACGGCGCCAGCGCGTAACAGCGCTTCGTGCGGCCATTTTCGGGACTTGGCTCGATCGGTTCCATGAGGCCCTGGATCGCGAGGCCGACGTCCTCGGTCAACTGCACCAGAATAACGTTTGGATAGTCCGGTCCGAACAGCGCGTCGTCTTCAATAACAACGGCCGGACGCAACTTGTTTGGTTCTTTCGGCAGCGCATCGCCGCGCCACTCGGCGATGACGATGTCCCCGGCGGTGAAAGCCGCCACTCACAAACCCTCCGAGCGCGGCGTGCCCCAGAACCCGGCAAAATCCTTCGCCTCGGGAGTCTCCGCGATATGGCGCGCCACGGCCGCGCTTTGCGCCCGAATGGCGTTGCGCCGGACCTCGCGCGCGGCCTCGGTAGCAAGTTGACGCAGGTAGGTGGCCAAGCCGATGCCGCGAGTCCTGGCTTCCGCCTCCAGCGTGGCCTGGACGCCTTCGTCGAGCCGGACAGAGATCGGCGCGGCCATCGTATATCCTCCTTGACGCCGATGTGTAGTACGAGTTCGGCGACAAATCAAGCGACGCGGGTGAAGTCCCGTTGGGCTGCCTCCCCTGTGATCGCCGGACCCGGGCGTTAACCATTCGTTAACCAGTACGGTGTTAGTGGCTGTTGGTCGAACAGCGAGCAAAACGCCGATGTTGAAAGATTTTCCCGGAGACATTCTCTCAGCGCTCACGTCCGGCGGCGACAGCCGCCTCGATATCGGCGGCGGCTTTGGTTTGAACAAATACCTTTGCCCTGCGCTCCCGGACCCCGGGATCGTCTGTGCCTCGTCCTGCACCGCCTCGCCGATTGAACAAAGCAGCTTCGATGCGGCGGCCGCTTTCTTCAATACTTTTTCCGGGGCTGTCTCGGTTGGGTCGCGCAGCCTGCTGTTGCATGAACAAGCCCGGCGGATCGAAGACTACCTGGTGCGTTATTTCATGGCCGAGGGGTTGGCCGAGGCGATCCTGTGCCCGTCCGGGACGGATGCCGTGCTGACCGCGGTGAGGCTGCGGGCGGCGGAGCGTGGCGGCGCGCCGATGACGGCGATCCTGCCGTCGGCCTCGGAGACCGGAACGGGCGTCCCGCTCGCGGCGGCCGGGCGGCTGTTCGACGGGCCGCGCCAGGGCCAGCCCGTCACGCAAGCGCCCATCGGCACGCTGGAAGTGGCGTTGCGCGGGCCGGACGGGGCGCCGCTGCCGGATGATGAGGTCGATGCGGCATACGAATCCGCTGTATCCGCGGCGCCGGGCCGGGCTGTCGTGTATCTGACCCATGGCACCAAGACCGGGTTGATCGCGCCGCGTAATCCCCCGGCCGGAGCCGAGGTGATTGTCGATGCCTGCCAGGGGCGGATCGATCCGGCGCGGGTTGCGGCGTATTTGCGGCTCGGATGGCCGGTCGTCGTCACCGGATCCAAATTCTTCGGCGGTCCGGCGTTTTCGGGCGCGGTGCTGTTGCCGGTTGCCCGGCGGATTGACCGAAATGCGCCCGGGCCTGGCACGGTGCTGCGCTGGATCGCGGCGGTCGAGGCGATGCAACGGTTTGCCGGCGCCGCCAGTGAGGCCGCGGGATTCCTCGATCGCCGGGTCGCTGCGATCGGGCACGCGATCATGGCAAACCCCTTGCTCGTCCCCATAGCCGGCCTTTCCAGCACCGGTCCGCACTGGGCCGAGCGGCCGAGCATTGTGACGTTCGGGGTGCGCGACGCGGGGCGGCTGTTATCCGTCAAGGAGTTGAAGCCGATCCATGAGCGGTTGGCTGGTGGCGGGGTGTTGCTGGGTCAGCCGGTCAGCCTCGGGGTATTTGGCGGCTTGCGCGTCGCCCTCGGCGCCCGGGACGTCGTTCAGGGGACGGTCGCCGGAGTCGATCACCTGCTAGGGGCGATCAGAACGCTGCGGCCGGACCCGGCGGCGCGCCTCGCCGCTGCGGCTGAATAGGTGGGCTAGACCGCCGCCAGGACGGAGGTGCAGATCCGGGCGACGTCTTCCTCCGTCAGGTCCGGGTGTATCGGCAAAGCGAGAATCCGGGTCGCCAGATCCTCCGACACCGGCAGCGCCGAGCCGTCGTGCTGGGCGCTGTAGGCGGGCTGGCGGTGCAGCGGGCGGGGGTAGTAGATCGCGGTGGGCACGCCATCGGCGCGCAGCGCGGCCTGAATGCGGTCGCGGGCAGCCTCGTCCCGCAGCAGGATAGCGTAGATAGCCCAGGCGCTGGTGCTGTCGGGGACGCGCTTCGGGGCGGTGACGGCATTGCCCAGGCGCTGGTCGTAAGTTTGGGCGATGCGCTCGCGCGCCTGCAGTTCCTCGGGGAAGACGGCGAGCTTGGACAGCAGCACCGCGGCCTGGATGGAGTCGAGGCGGCCGTTCATGCCGGTGCGCAGCACTTCGTAGCGGGTCTTGCCCTCCCCGTGCGTGCGCAGGCTGCGATAGAGGTCTGCTCGTTCTTCCGATTCGGTGAACAGCGCGCCGCCGTCGCCGTAGGCGCCGAGCGGTTTGGACGGGAAGAAGCTCGTGGCGGTGGCATCGGCCTGGCTGCCGAGGGGGCGGCCGTGCAGGGTGGAACCGAAGCTTTGCGCCAGATCGTCCAGCAGGAACAGGTTGTCGCGGCGGGCGATGTCGCTCAGGGCTGGCCAGTCGGCGGGCTGGCCGAACAGGTCCACGCCGATGATCGCGCGAGGCTTCAGCTTGCCGGCTTTACGCGTTTCTTCGATCCGCTGCGTCAGATGGGTGGTGTCGATCTGGAAGGTGCGGGGATCGACATCGACGAAGACCGGGGTGGCGCCGAGCAGCAGGGGCACCTCGGCCGTTGCGGTGTAGGTGAAGGCGGGGAGGAAGACGGCGTCGCCGCGGCCGATTTCCTCGGCCATCAGGGCGATCTGCAGGGCGTCGGTGCCGGAACTGACGCTGACGCAGTGCGCGGCGCCGCAGAATTTCGCCAGTTCGGCTTCCAGTTCGCGCACTTCGGGACCGAGGACGAACTGGCAGTGCTCCAGCACCGTATCGATCCGGCGGCGGAGGTCCACGGCGATGCGGGCCTGCTGCGCTTTCAGGTCGAGGAAGGGGATGGCGCGGGGGGAGTCGGACATGGGACCTCGGGTGGGGTGTTATGCGGTCTGGGTGGGAGCAGGACCCGCTGGCATCAGGACAAGGGGCGGCACGGCGCACGGCATTTTGCCCATTCGTCATGGTCCGGCTTGTCCGGGCCACCTGTCGCGGCACGTGCTGGGATAGGTGGCCCGGACAAGCCGGGCCATGACGATAAGGCGCTTGTGCCAGCCATGCCGCTGCCCCTCGCCGCTCGCTCGCCAATCACGCTCGAACCTCCCCGGCCGACCCATCGATGTTGTGTTCGAACTCCGGGATCAGCCGACCAAGCAGTGTCAGCGCCAGCTTGACCTGGCCGCCGCGGCAGGCGCTGCCGATTTCCTCGATGGCGCGGGCGACGATGGCGGGGTCCGCCGTGCGGGGGGAGGCCATCAGCAGCCCGGGATAACCCGTCGGCACCGGCGGTTCCTTGCCGTGGAACAGCTCCTCATACAGTTTTTCGCCGGGGCGCAGGCCGGTGAAGCGGATTTCGATGTCCTGCTCCGGCACCAGGCCGGCGAGGCGGATGATCTGGCGGGCGAGGTCGACGATCTTGACCGGCTCGCCCATGTCCAGCACGAAGATCCCGCCATTTTCGCCGGACGGCAGCGCCGCGCCGTTGACGCCGAGCACGCTGGCCTGCAGCACCAGGCCGACCGCCTCCCGCACCGTCATGAAGTAGCGCTGCATGTCGGGATGCGTCACGGTCAGCGGGCCGCCGCGCGCCAACTGGCGCTGGAACAGCGGCACGACGGACCCGGTGCTGCCGAGCACGTTGCCGAACCGCACGGTGATGCAGCGCATCCCCTGGTGGGCGGTGCGCGCCGAGATATCCAGCGCCTGGCAGTACATCTCGGCCAACCGCTTGGAGGCGCCCATGACGCTGGTCGGGTTGACCGCCTTGTCGGTGGAAATCAGCACCATCGCCAGCGCGCCGACGGCCCTCGCGGCATCGGCGACGTGGCGGGTCCCGGCGGCGTTGGTGGCCATGCCCTCCAGCGGGTTCGCCTCGACCATCGGCACGTGCTTCAGGGCGGCGGCGTGGAACACCAGCTCCGGGCGGTATTCCTCGAACACCGCGCGGATGCGGGCCTCGTCGCGGATGTCGGCGATCAGGGCGCGGCGGTTGACGCCCGGGTGGGTCTCCGCCAGCTCCAGGTCGATCTGCCACAGCGCGTATTCGCCGTTGTCGAGCAGGATCAACGTGCCGGGGCCGAAGGCGGCGACCTGGCGGGCGAGTTCGCTGCCGATGGTGCCGCCCGCGCCGGTGACGATGACCCGCCGCCCCTGGATCAGCCGCGCCATGCCGTCGCGGTCGAGCGGGACCTGCGGGCGGTTGAGCAGGTCCTCGATCGCCACGGGGCGGAGTTCGACGGGGCGCGGCTTGTCGCTGTGATCGGCCAGCGCGGTGGGGCGCGGCGCCTGGCGGACCTGGAGGCCGAAGCGGTCGGCTTCCGCGACGACGCGGGCGAGGCGGGCGCCGGCCAGTTCGGGGGTGACGAAGACCAGGGTGCCGGGCAGGCGGTCCTCGTTGCGGAGCTGCTCCAGCACGCTGGCGGCGTCGTCGAGCGAGCCGAGGATGCGGTAGCCCTGGATGCGGCGGCCGGTCTGGCGGTCGGAGGAGGCGAGCAGGCCCTCCACCCGGAACAGTTGCCGCCGATCGCGGGCGAGGGCGCGGATGAAGAGATCGGCGTCCTCGATGCTGCCGGCGAGCAGGATGGTGGCGTTGGTTTCCACCGGCCGGGCGGCGGGGCGGCCGCGGCGCCAGCGGTAGAAGACGCGGGGGGCGCCGAGCAGGGCGAGCAGGGTGAGGGCGAGGATGACGGGGAAGGCCGGGTTGGGCTGGGTGAGGCCGAGTGCGAGCGCGGCGCCGGAGAACAGGGCGGCGCCGAGGGCGGCACTGGCGGCGACGGTGAACAGGTCGCCGATGGCGGCGAAGCGCCAGTATTGCAGCGAGAGGCGGAACGGGATGCCGGCTGTGAGCAGGGCGGCGGCGCCGAGGGGGATGGTCCAGAGCGGGTGGTACGGAGGCACGGCCGGATCGGCGAGGAACCTCGCCACCGGCACGGAGAGAGCCGCCATGCCGCCATCGAGGGCGACATTGACGGCGATGCGAATCAGGGAACGCGCCGCGGCCATGGGCGGGGGTATAGCGCGGGTGGGGTTGGGGGGATAGCGGTGCTGCGATTTCTCAAGTTGCGTAACGCCGCATGGCCGCCGTCAGGATCAACAGGCTTGAAATCGTACGCGCGGCGCAACCATGATGCCGCTACATCGGTGTTGCTGGAATACCACGCACACTAGTTTTTTGGAAGCTTCAAAATCAACACATTGTGACCGCACCTTCTCCGAGCTAAATTGAGTCGCCGTTTCGCAGAATGATCTCGTGCCAGCGAATTTCGAAATTGGAGATTGATCGAAGATGGAGCTGTCAAAAGCCGAGCGCCGCGCACAGGAGGCGACGAAAAGAGCTCCGTTTGCTGTCAATCTCGCTGACGTGAGAAGCACCGTAGAGGAGATCCTCAGTCAGGTAGGTAGGTTCAATTTTTTCGATGAGTTCACGCCGCACAACATTCGCCACGTGGACGAAATGCTGAAAATGCTGGATTGGCTAATTCCAGCAGATACGCAGGAGATCATGTCTCCGGCCGATTGGTTCCTCATAACGATGTCGTGTTACTTTCACGATCTAGGTCTTCTAATAACTAAGGAGGAGTTTGCAAACAGGGCTCATTCGGGATTCCAGAGGTTTTGTGAGCAAAGTCTATTTTCTGGCGAAAAGGGCGAGGACTATAGACATCAACTATCTGATTTAAGTGAAATCGAGCGAGACAAATTCCTTTACCAAGAATTTGTAAGGGCGAATCATGGCCGTCGGGTTCGGGCATGGATCGAGAATTCGCAGGACCCATCGCTCGGCACAGCGCAGCCAGCCGTAAAGCTAATTGATGGACTCCTGACCGGGCTAGATGGACTGGTTCGCAGGGATCTTGCTACAATCTGCGAGAGCCACACGTTAAATGATCTCGGTGATTTCAAGAAATACCCTGTGGTGAGACCTTACGGAAACAATCAAGATGACACAGCCAATGTCCACTACTGCGCGATCTTGCTGAGATCAGTAGATCTCTTGCAGGTAACAAGTGATCGCGCGCCGACGACGCTGCTCAAGTTGATTAACCCGGCCGACCCAATTAGCCAGACTCATTGGGCGAGACAGGGAGCAGTGCGTAGAATAATAAACAAACCTCCAAAGCCCACCACAAATTCGACAGACGCGATTGTGTCATCGGATACTATTAAGGTGTTTGTAAATTTTTCGGATGAAAATGGTTACTTTGGCTTGACGTCATACCTCTCTTATGCGGAGCGCGAGTTGGGAGACTCCGCGAAATTGACACGCCAGGCGGCCGATGAGTTTGGCGTACCGCATCTCTTTCCTTGGCGCCATATCGACACATCCAGTGTCGAAGCGGACAATTTTATCAAGGAACAATATGAATTTCATATTGATCAGTCTAAAATTTTGGACCTCCTCACAGGTCACACTATATATAATAATAGCCTTGTGGTGGTAAGGGAGCTGGTGCAGAACTCTCTTGACGCGATCCGCCTTCAGAATCACATTTTCTCGCATCAAAATAGCGAGAATCCTGCACAAAAGACTCCTGAATATAAAGGAATAGTGCAAATTCTCTGGGATGCGGACGCAAAGGTATTAGAGGTTCTTGATAACGGGACCGGAATGTCTCAAGCCACGATCGAAAACCATCTACTGAAAGTCGGTTCCTCAAAGTATCAGGACAACGACTTTAAGAAGGTTTACCCAGATTTTTCGCCTATCAGTCGGTTCGGGATTGGTGTTCTCACAGCCTTCATGGTGGCCGATTCCGTGGAAATCATGACGAGCGAAAAAGGCGATATCCAAGTACGTAAAATCTCTCTTCGGTCGGTGCATGGAAAGTACCTGATTCGTCTCCTCGAAAAACCGCCGCTGGTAAGAAGCCACAACTTTCCGGAGCATGGAACATCCGTAAAGCTAAAACTTCGTCGTTCAATTACTTCCGAGTCGCTGCTCAGCGCACTTCGGAAGTGGATTGTGATCCCAGGGTGTGCGGTAGAATTCTGTGAGGCCGGCGAGTCGGCCATACAAATTGGCCATACTGATGCCAAGGCTGCGCTGAATGCACTTTTGGAAGAGCAAGGGCTTCGACGTAATCCAGCGAGAAAGGAGTATGACGTTAGACAAAAGGAGATGGAGGGGCTGCAGATTGCGTATGCTATGCGATGGTCTGAGCCGTTCCACGAGTGGGAATTAGCTCTGTCACGTCGAGTTTATCGGGACGACATCGCTCCGTCGCATCCCACCCCTTGCATCTGCATTCAGGGCATTGCAGTTGAGTTTACAACGCCGGGATTTCGCGGCGACACTATTTTGGTGATCGCAAATTGGCGTGGCCCATTAGCCCCCAGGACGAACGTGGCAAGGACCTCGTTAGAGGATACCTCCGAGAGTAACGCCTTATCAGCGACTGCGTACCAGGTTTTCCGATCAGCGATCGAAGAAGAGGTCCAGAGACTCCGTACAAAGGAGGGACTAACCCTTACAAAGGCTATAAACGAAGTGCCGTTCCTGATAGCGCCGCTAAATCTCGCCTCCGCGAGAGACCCAGACGCTCTTCGAGGAGAAATTGCAAAACTAGAAGTCTGTATTATCGAGGGCTTGGCCAAACAAGCGGGGCGTGTTCCACAAACAGTACATCAACTTCAATCCAGTGATGGATTCTGGACCGTCGAATCTGAAGCCATGAGATCTGCGGAATCTCTTCTGGGACAGTTCGCTTCTGACAGTAGCATTCACACGGCAGTCGAGCAACTTTCTAACGGAACAGTTACCCTCCCAAGGCCGCTTCTTTGCAATTTGAGTTCGCTTGGCTCTTTTCAGAAAGATCTATACGAAACATTCGAGATCAATGAAGTTCACTCATTTGCCGGACAGCAGCGACTAGACTTCTTTTGGGCTAAGCGGACCAATGACTGTTGCATTAACGCCGACTCGTTACTAAATGAAGCAGCTGCGCTTAAGGACATCCGCTTGCGTGAGCATTTGCTACGAACGCTTGGTGCCGGTAGGAGCCGCAATTCGCGTATGGGCCTGTGGATCGGGCTGCCCAAAATGAAAGTCGAAGGTCTGCAAGAATTTGGATATCTGCAGGTTTACAATCGTGTGATGGTTTTGCCTAGCCAGCCTGTCGCGTCATTTATCGCGCAGCTTCTTGAAGCTGACGATCCTGGGGTAGCAATCTCCGCCTTCGTTTACGTCGACCAGATTATGCAACTACACGAAAGATTCACAGGCGAACCGGCCTCTTCTGCAGAAATCGCTCGACGTTTCCAACGGATAGAAGGCGATACCCCTGGGCTGAAGCTGGTTAAGCGGTCCGAATTTCTAGAGGTCCTCGAAGCAAGCGCCACTCGTTCGTATGATCCGTTGGTTTGGCGACAACGCGCCTTTTCTAGCTCTGTTGACAATGAATCTTGGTGAAATCAGCCCCCAACAAAATGATGCGCGAGGACGAAATGGATGACGACAATGGACGTGGTGTATCGTTTGCGCCCTCCCCGGCGGGCACCGATAGTTTCAAGGATGCTTATGCACAAAATCGCACTGATATCTCGCTCGAAGGTCTAGACTGGACGCCCGGCGGGGTCGAGAAATCCCTTCAGCGTGTATTCCTTTACGTCCAGTCATCAGGCAAGGCGAAGTCGTCGTGGTACCGGAGAAAGAAGGGCCCGCGACAGTTAGTCTCCCTGTATATCCGGTTCGCATCTCTCGTTGTCATTTTCCTTGGAGGTCTTTGCCCACTCGTGCCGTCCGACTCTTTACGATTTAATCCACATCCTTTTGGGTATCTCCTTCTGGCAACCGGGGGAGGTTTGTTCTTATTCGACAAGTTCTTTGGGGTTTCCTCATCGTGGATGCGCTATATGGTGGCTGCCCAGCAGATCGAAGCGGAATTGGAGCGGTTCGCATTCGAATGGCTAAAGGTGCAAGCGTCGCGTACAGAAACTGACGGTTCGTCTTTCAATCCGATACCCTTGATAACCCTCGCATCAAACACGCTTGGGCAGATCTCCGCTATCGTTCAACACGAGACTTTGGAATGGGTGGGCGAGTTTCAGAACAACCAAACCCAATTTTCAGACATGGCGGCGCTTAAGAACTTCCGTGATCAGAAGAAGATCGGTGCCAAAACTTAACCCGGGAGTAAATAGGGCTGGCTCAAAGCGTTGGTTTGCTGCGCGTCTCTTCACGCTGCTGGATCAACAACACCGCTTCCCGGACAATACCACTGCCGCCCGATGCGTCGGCATCCGTCGTGCGTTCGCACCGCAACCACCAGACCTATCAGGAGTGGCAACCGATCGCGGCCGTGGACAAACTGCGGGGTAAGGCCGGTGAGTGAGCACGTCCCCTACACCTACCGCGTGTTCTGGTCCGAGGATGACGCGAAGTGGGTCGGCACCTGCACCCAGTTCCCAAGCCTGTTGCACCTGGCCGCCGAACCCGGGGAAGCGGTGACCGGCATCCGAGACCTGATCGAGGACGTGGTCGAAGACATGCGAGCGAACGGCGAATCCGTCCCGGAGCCGCTGTCGCCCAAAACCTGACCCGGCACGTTCATCCTGCGCGTCCCGTCCGAGCTGCACCGCCGCCCGGGCATCGAAGCGGCGGAGGCGCAGGTCAGCCTCAACCTGCTGATCAGCCACCGGTCGTCGCGAACAGCCCCGGCCTCCGCCCTGCCCGGCGCAACGCCGAAGCCTCAACCGGCTCCCGGGCCAAAGCGCAAAAAGGCAGAACACCCGGGAATAGCAGACGACGCCGCACCAACAAGGCTGCGGAAAACACCCCGCCCCGCCGCCTAGACCGTCTGCAAATGGCCGTTCCTGGCGGCCGTGGCCAACCTGGCCTCAAACGCCGCTTCCGTGGCGATGCCGAAATTGGCGATCTGGCGGGCGGCCGTGACGGCGTAAATCGGACGAATCTTCCCTTCGACGTTTGGCGCCGTCAACACCAGCCCGGTTTTCGGATGCCGGAAGATCACATGGCCGCCGCCCGGGTCGGCTACAAAGCCAAGGCCGTTCAGCGTGTCCCGCAGTTGCCCGAATGTCACCGGCTTAGTCATGCCTCACCGCTCCCATCTGCCTCAGAACCGCGTTCCTGGCGGCACGCCAGCCTTTGATTGCCTCGGCGTCAACCTCCCTGCCCGGCAGGCGAACCTCAACCGAGGCCGCTGCCATTGTAGCGGATGATGCCGGCTCGGCTGGCGGCGGGACCGGCAGAGACGATATAAGGGCATCAAGCTTGAGATCGCGCAGCACCACAGTGCGGCACGCGCGCTTCGGCATGACCGCTGACAAGGAGGTCCCATGAGCGATCTTTACGACCGTGACTTCTACGCCTGGGCCAACGAACAGGCCGCTCTGCTGCGAGCAGGTGCGCTGGCGGCGGCCGACATCGACCATATCGCCGAGGAGATTGAGACCTTGGGCCGCAGCGAAAAACGCGAACTGGTCAGCCGATTGGAAGTGCTTCTGCTGCACCTGCTGAAATGGCGCTTCCAGCCGGGGCGGCGCGGCAAATCATGGGAGGTCTCGATCTTCAACACCCGCGATGCGCTGGCGGTGCACATGGCCGACAACCCCAGCCTCAAATCGGTGCTGCCCGAATCCGTGGCGACTGCCTATCGCCGGGCGCGCCGGAGCGCGAGTCTCGAGACTGGCCTGCCGGATAGCGTGTTCCCCGTTGAATGCCCATGGACCTTCGAAGAGGCGATGGAGAGTGATATCGGCGAGCCATGACATCACGCGGCCATGGCCGCTACACGGTAAAGGTCCGGGCGCAGCACGTCGCGCAGTATGCCGGAGATCAGCCGCGTTCGATGATCTCCGCCATCTTCGCGACGAAGCGCTTGCCGACCTCGATAGCCTCGGTCGCTTGCTCGGGAGACACCTCGGCACCGGGGCCGGTTTCGTAATCAGCTATCCCCTTGAGCTGGTGGGTGCGCCCAAGGAACGCCCGCAGCCCGATATCAAGACTTGGATCATCCTTGGTCAGCCGATGCAGTTCCGCCGCGACCCCTCGATGGGTTTTCACCGCCCGGCCCGTCCTCTCGGAGATCAATGCCTGAGCGGCATGGAAACCGGCGAGATACGCCGTACGTCCCGCCGCGTCATGCAACTGCATCGCCAACATGACGTCCGCCTCGCCGAGCAAGCGGCCAGCCTTGGCAAGAAAATATCCGGTCTCCGGCGTCAGAGGTCGATCCCCTCCCGCCGGATTTCCCGCATCAGCGGCGTGCGCTCATCGTAGGCACCGGCGCGGTAGGCCATGGCATGGACGAACTCACCCGTCTCGCCAAGCAAATCAGTGCTCAGGTCAGCCAGCCGGTTGAGTTCCGCGCCCCGGTCGTCCATGTCGCTCAGGAACACCGCCACATCAAAGTCGGAGTCCGGACGCGCATCGCCACGCGCCCGCGACCCGAACAACACCACGCGGTCGAGACGATCGCCATACATCTCGACAAGCGCCCGGCGGAAGCGGGCGAGCACGGGATCGGCAACGACAGCACCATCCATCAATGTTCCCCAAAGCCGGCCAAGGCCGTAGTGCCGCCGGCGCGGACCTGACGCTGTCAGCGCAAGCCGGGCCAAGCGTCGGTGCTACGTTAACACGGAAGAACTTCCTTACTCAAATGTCTGGCCGTTCTCCGACCTCATCGCCTGGGCAGTGCCCGAGGAGGGGAAGCTCTACGTCATGCGCGTGTCGTCCAGGCAGCCGTTTGTGGGCACGCTGGAGCGCACCGTCGCTGTGTCTGCACAGTGGCCGATGTTCTCGCCCGATGGCCGCAATCTTGCTTTCGCTGCGGCAAGCAGCACCGCGCGATCGGTCACCTTCTTCGACCAAACCACCGGCTCACTGCAACCCGTCTTCGATCTCTCGCCCTACGTCGCGAGCACGACCATCATTTCCGACTGGCAGTAGCAACGGATACACTTGATTCGCGAGCGCATCATCCAATAAACCCTTTGATTGCAACGCCGATTAACCTCGGCGGTGCGCTTCAGTTGTGGGTGCTTGACAAATAAATATATTGGTCTGAACTGGTATCAGTCCTGGCGCAGTGCAGGGAATTTCAATCCAAGCAGGAGAACACGATGTTCCTTTCCAAACTGACCGCTTTCGCAGCGGTGTCGATGATCGCCCTGGCTGGTTCGGCCCTGGCGCAGGCGCAAGTCTGCTCCGCGACTGGCAAAGCCGAGTTCGTGGCGGGCCATACCATCAGGTACGAGCGCGTCACCAACAAGGACTGGGTGCGCGACATCATCCTGACCACCGACCCTTCACCGTACGGTGGTCCGACTGTGCGGTTGTACTCGGAAGGCAACCGCGGGATCAACGGCGCGTGGGAAGTTTCTCCCACCGAACCGTGCGTCCTACAGGTGAAGACGTCCATGAACGACGGCTTCCGCTTCACGATTACCAGCCCGACCACGATGATCGCGGAGAGCTTCCGGATGGGTAAGGTGCAGGAAACGGTTCCTCAGAACATCCTCCCCCCGGCCACGGCGAAGTAGCAGCCTACCGGTTCGTCTATCAGCCCCTCGTCGAGTTTATCTCGGCAGGGGCTGCTTCCGGCACCAGCGCGAGAACCGCATGCAGATCCTCGGGCCGAGCCTTACCCGCCCGCTCCCGGAAGAACGCCGCCGCCGTCTCCACGGCCCCAACTTTCTGCGCGACGGCCGCGGCAATCGATTGGTTCAGCGACACGCCATCCTCCTTCGCGAGGCGTGCCGCCGCCGCCTTGACCGAGGCCGGCTGCTTGAGGGGGTATGTCGCCTTACTCATCGCTGCATCCTTTCCAGCACTTCACCCGGCCGCAGCAAGCGGACACCGAACCGCACCGCCGCCGCGCCAAAATCCGCAACGTTGTGCGTGACCAGCGCGTCCGCGTGACCATTCACCGCTGCATCGCGCACCATCTCGTCGCCCGGATCCGGAAGCTGCGGCCCCGGGCGAAGCGCACCTCCATCGGTTCGATCGCCGCCGCGAGCGCGGCAGGAGTGGCGTCCACCTGCGCCAGGCTGAGACCCGAAACTGCGCGCTGCTCCGGCCGCTTCAACACGTCCTCGTATTCCAGAAACAACGACGGCGTCGCAAGCGACACCAGCCGCCGATCGGCCGCCATCCCGAGCAACCGGTGGGCCGTTCCGGCTACGGAAGGCCGAGACCACGACCGAACTGTCCAACACTACGCGCTTCACAGATACCGGATAGCACATCCCATGGGATGTGTCAGTCACAACCTCATCGCCAACCGCAGCCGCCGGTCCCGGTAGGCTGCAACACGGCGCTGCGGTAAGAAGAACGCAGCGCGAGAGAAACACCATGCCGGGCGGCGGCGCGCAAACTCATCGGCCCCTGCCCCGCCATCGCCCGGATCAACCCCCAGCGGCGCGGCGTGAGCGCCTGCCACAGCAACTCGACCGAGGCGAACGAAATCCGCTCGCCCTGGTGCTCCCCCCGGGACGCGGCGGCCGTGCGCTGCTTGAGCGCCTCGATATTATAAATGCCGATGGTGACCGTGTTCACGGCTTCGCCGTCCACGCCTCTACGCCGGGCCCAAAGTCGGGATAAACCGATAGGCCATCTCCCGGTCGCCAAACTGCTTGTGGTCGCCTTTGCCAGCCTCGTTGTTTTACCGCATGGCGCACACGCCCTCTGACACCAGCACCAGACTATACTTGAACGTATGGAGACTGCCGGGGCGGGGAACAGGCACGCGCCGGATCACGACACCCATCTTGGCCGTCTCCGACAGTCAAAGCCGATCGCGCATCAGGAGATCGGCTTTTGTGTTGGCAAGTTTACCAACAACCTGCCATGTTGGCAAGGCCGACAACATTGCGGGCCGAAGCCCGGGCAGGCTCCCGGGCCGAAGCGCAAGAAGGCAGAGGACCCGGGAACGGCAGACGATGCTGCTCCGGCCGGCGGGTCGGGAGCCGGCGCTTCAGGCAAGCCCGCGCAAGCGAAGCGCGGACGGAAGAAAGCCCCCGCGAGACGCCCGAAGCAGCCGGCCTGATCGGGCCACCAGTCTGGTTCAAGGCAGCTACGTGGCCTGGTTTGTACTGATATTCCACCCGTAACTGGCGGGAGAGGCAGCGCTGCCGTCGGCGTCCATTTGCGTCCCGGTAAAGGAGATTTGGGTGAAGTTCAGGGTCACGCTCTCCACCGGCCTGCCATCCGCTCCCGTCTGGGAAAATGCCGTAATGACGACATTCTTTAGAACTATACTGTAGTATACCTGCTGCTGGCCACTCCCTGTCGTGCAGAAATCGATTTGCGCGCCAACCGGCGCCCCCTGCAGGGCGGCCTGGATAAGCGGGATAGTAGCGACATCCTGCTGCTTGGTGACGCTCAATTGCGAAAGTTGCGGCGCCGACAAGACCTGACCCGCACTGGATCCAGCCGGGTTGCTGACCGGCCGCGACAGGCTCCAGTTCACCGACTGAAGGTCGATCCAGTTGGTATGCCCGGCGTCTTCGACGTCGCCGAGTATACTGCCGAACTGAAGGAAAATACCCATGTCTTTGCTTCCCGCTCAGGCAACCCGTAAACATGCCCCGAAACGAAATCCGGCGCCCGAAAGGACGCCGGTTCCGCCGCCGGACTGGCTGATGGCGTCAGACGACCTTGGCAAGGCCGATGTCGTAGGTGACCGGGCTCGCGTTGCTGATGGCGCCGGTCGCGTCGATGGTCGTCGGATCAACCTCGATCTTGGTGAAGTTGAGCGAGATGCTTTCACTCGGCCGGTCGCCGCCACTGCTTGTAGACCAGCCGCTGATCAGTGTATTGGTCAGCTTATATTCCATATATTTGGTCAACTGACCCGATGAGGTCTTCACGAAGTCGATGATGACCGTCACGCCTTCACCCTGCAGCGCCGCGGTCACAAGCGGACCCGTCGACGAATCCTGATCCTTGGTGACCGTGATCTCGCTGACGCTCGGCGCCGAGGACTCACGATCGGCGGAACCGCCGGTCGGCGAGGAAATCCCGCGGCCAACGCCGAACTGGAATGAGTTGAGCTCGATCCAGTTCTCCCAGCCCGTGGCCGTGACATCGCCTTTGACTGATAGACTGTCGTAGTTCATGTAGATCGGCATGTATGCGCTCCTGTTGACCTGGTTTAACGTTGTTGCGTCAGCTGACGGTATATCGGAACGAACCCTCCGGAGTGGTAGCGACGCTCACCCGGGAAATCGCCGTACCGTCAGCCAACCGTGCCAGCACTTCCGCCGATAGCTCCGGCAAGAGCGTGCGTGACAGAATATTCTCGACATTGCGAGCCCCGGAACTGCTTTCCTTGCAGCGCGCCGCGATCAACTCCGCGACCGACACGTCATAATCGAAGCCCGCGCGATGGTTATCCCAAACGCGCCGGCGTATCCGGTCAAGCTGGAGATCGACGATCTGGCGAATGACCTCATCGGAAAGCGGGAAATACGGCACCAGGGTCACACGTCCGAGGAATGCGGGACGGAAATACTTCATCAGTTCGGGGCGCAGAGCATCGGCAAGCCCCGCGGCATCGGGCGCTGTCTCCGGATCGGCGAACAGCTTGGCAATCAGGTCCGTTCCGGCATTCGATGTCATGATGATGACGGTGTTCTTGAAGTCGATATCGCGGCCCTCGCCGTCCTTCATGTTGCCCTTGTCGAACACCTGAAAAAACACGTCCTGCACCCCGGGGTGCGCCTTTTCCATCTCGTCCAGCAGCAATACGGAATACGGCCGCCGCCGCACCGCTTCCGTCAGAATGCCGCCTTCGCCGTACCCGACATACCCTGGCGGGCTGCCCATCAGCAGGCTGACCTTATGTTCTTCCTTGAACTCGGTCATGTTGATGGTCGTCAGGTTCTGCTCGCCGCCATACAGCAGATTGGCCAGGGTCAGCGCGGTTTCCGTCTTGCCGGTGCCCGAGGTCCCGACCATCAGGAATACGCCGATCGGCTTGCGTGGATCGGTCAGCTTGGCGCGGCTGGTCTGGATCGCCTGGGCAACGGCCTCCAAAGCATGCGGCTGACCGATGATCCGTTGCTCCATCGCCTGTTTCAGGTTCATGACGGTGCGGATCTCGTCGGAGCGCATCCGTCCGGCCGGGATGCCGGTCCAGTTTTCGACGATCTCGGCGACCGCCTGCGCATCGACAACCGGAAAAATCAGCGGCTGCTCGCCCTGAAGCTGATGCAGCCGATCCATAAGCCCGGCCAGGCGAAGCTGTTCCGCGCCGCGATCCGCCGAACCGTCAGGCGCTTCCAGCGCGGCCCGCGTCTCGGCAACTTCAGCAACGAGTCCGCGCTCTTGCTGCCAACGTGCATCCAGGACGCCCAGGCGGTCGTTCGCACCCAGCCGCTCTTCGTTCAGTTCGGCAATTCGTGCCGCATGGTCGGCCCCGGAGGATTCCTCGCGTTGCAGAATGCCGATTTCGGTATCAATCAGAGCGATCCGGCGCTGCAAATCCTCGATCGGCGCGGGAATGGCGGCCTGGCTCATGGCCGCCCGCGCGCAGGCCGTGTCGATCACGGAAACAGCCTTGTCCGGCAGTTGCCGGCTGGGAATGAAACGGGCGGACAAGCGCACGGCTGCGATCACCGCCTCATCCAGGATGCGTATCTTGTGATGCGCCTCCAGCGTGCCGACCAGACCGCGGATCATTGCCACCGCGACGGCCTCGGTTGGCTCCTCCACCTTCACCGTCTGAAAGCGCCGGGTGAGGGCGGCGTCCTTTTCGAAGTACTTTTTGTACTCGGCCCAGGTCGTCGCCGCGATCGTGCGCAACTCCCCGCGGGCAAGGGCCGGCTTGAGCAAATTCGCGGCGTCGCCCTGCCCGGCTGAGCCGCCTGCACCGATCAGAGTATGCGCCTCATCGATAAAGAGGATGATCGGCGTGGGACTTGCCTGGGTTTCCTCGATGACCGACTTCAGGCGGTTCTCGAACTCGCCTTTGACGCCGGCTCCGGCCTGCAACAGGCCCAGGTCGAGCGTGCGAAGCGTCACGCCCTTCAGTGCGGGCGGCACGTCGCCCGCGGCAATGCGCAACGCAAAGCCTTCGACCACCGCGGTCTTCCCGACCCCGGCTTCCCCGGTCAGGATCGGATTGTTCTGCCGCCTGCGGGTCAGAATGTCGATCACCTGGCGGATTTCCAAATCGCGGCCCAGGATCGGGTCAATCCGGCCGGCGCGGGCGCGGGCAGTGAGGTCAATGGTAAACTGATCCAACGCCGCGGTTCCCGCCGAACGCGGGGCTCCGCCGGCGCCCGGCGCGCCGCCCGGTTCGGCGGCGGCGTGCACCGTCACGGCTTCCGCGCTGCCGTCCAGAATCGCGTCAAAATCCCGCTTCAGCGCATCCGGCTGCAAACGCAGAAGCTGGCTGGAAATATCGCGCGACCGGCGGGCCAGGGTTTCGTCGGCCAGCAACGCCCAGATCAGGTGGCCGGAGCGAAGCCGCGCAAGGCCGTGTTCGACCGACGCGAGCAGCCATGCCTGCTTCGCCAGTTCGATGATGTCCGGCGAGAGCCCCGGCGCGCGGGCGTTGCCGGTGCGCATCTTGTCGAGGCTGGCATTCAGGTCCGTGCGGAAACGGCCTTCGTCAATGTCGTAATGGCGCAGGATCAGCGGAATATCGGTGCCATTCCCATCCACCAGCTTGAGCAGCCAATGCTCGATCTCCACATTGTAGTGAGTACGCGACAGCGTGAGCCCGGCAGCGCCTTCCAGCGCTCGCCGGCAATGCTCATCCAGCTTCGCAACCAGTGATTTCAGGTCGATCGTGGCCATGGGATGTGTGACGGTTCCGTTTCCCGAGGACAGGGTGATCCCCGTCCGCACTTGTGTCTGATGCTTTGGGAGACTATGGTCTCGATCAGTGGCTGTCCAGCATTGTTTTGAATTGCGGCGCTTTGATATCCTGTGCGCCGCCTTATGTTTTGCCCATGGAGATGACCGATGGATGACGCGAGCCAGCCGGACGGTTTTGCAGGCCTCGCGGCACCGCTGCCGGGCGACACGCCGGCAGGCGCCGATCTGCGCCAGGATTTCTCACCCCAATCGCTTTATTACCGTTTGCGCGACGCCCGGGCCGAGGCGCGGGAGATCGAACGCCGCACCGATAATGATCCGGCCGCGGATGCCGGGATACCGACGCAGTGGCGGACAGTCCGCGATCTCGCGGTCAAGGCATTGCGGGAGCAGACCAAGGATCTGGAAATCGCCGCCTGGCTGACCGAGGCGCTGGTGCGTCTGGACGGACTCCAGGGCCTCGCGGCCGGCAGCAGCCTGATCGCCGATCTCGCCCGGGATCTTTGGGACCACGGGCTGTATCCGCGGCCCGATGAGGATGGAATCGAGACTCAGGTGGCGCCGATCACCGGGCTGAACGGCCAGGGCAATGACGGCACGCTCATGCAGCCGCTGCGCAAGACCGTGCTGTTCCCGGGCGCCGACGGCGCGCCCGTCACATACTGGCAGTATTGCCAGTCGGAGGATCTGGAAACCGTTACCGACGCTGCCCGGCGCAAGCAGCGGCTGGCGGCGAACGTCATTCCGTTGGCCGATATGGCGACGGCGGCGCGGCAGGCGGGGGGTGCGCGTTGGACAGCCGTCCGGGCCAGCCTCAAATCCGCGTTGTCCGGGTGGTTGCGCATGGCTGAGATACTGGAGGAAAAGGCTGGATCCGATGCGCCGCCGACGAGCCGGGTGCGGGACCTGCTCAATGCTGTATTGAAAATTGCCACTACATACGCGCCACCGGAACCGGAAACCGCTGATGAAACCCCGCCCGGGACCGAAGCGGCGAACGGCGCCCCCGGTGCCGCGGTGGCCGTGTCGGCCGCATCCGCGTCCCGCCCGGTGACGCGCGAGGATATGCTGCGGGAGTTGGAGAAAATCGCCGATTTTTTCCGCCGCACGGAGCCGCATTCGCCGCTGGCCTATACGCTCGAGGAAGCGGTGCGGCGCGGGCGGCTGACCTGGCCGGAACTGCTGTCCGAGGTCGTGCCGGATGAGAAGGTGCGGAGTGGGATGCTGGTGATGCTGGGGATCAGGCCGGGGGGATAATCCGGCGAACGCCGGGCAGGTTCCGGTCAGCTTGTCCGTACCGCTCCCCTTTGGTCGAGTCGGAGGATTTGTTCTGCGACACCAACGCACACGTTTGTCACGTGCTCATCCGTCCCATTGCCCCGCATTTGGGCTTGTCATTGATCAACAATCGGTTAACAATGCTTCAGACGACAGGCGGTGAAGGCCGCCCTGTTGAAAATCGGAATGATCTGATGGGGGCGGCGTGTATACTATCAGCTTCGGATTCCGGCGTGGATGGCCCAACCTTACAACAAGGCAGATTGTGACCCATGCCGTTTGGCGCATAACCAATATCAATGGCGTGGTCCATAACGGAACCCCGCAAGGCTATACAGCGGGTACTCAAGGCGGGGAGGCCGTGTTCGACACCGATAGCCTTGTCGGACGGAATCCGGACGGCTCAGTCCGTTATGATCTGAATAATGGTCAGGTCAATTATACCTGGTTCGCTCAGACGCTCACGCTCTCGGATACACACTACTTGTTCTTCTACGATGAATTTGAGAGGTATGCCCGGGGAATGACGTACACGGGCATTGGCGCAAACTGCTATACGCCGGTCGTCAGGGCGCTTGATGCCCTGCGAACCAGTATTCAAACGAACGGCCTGCAGCCGGGCGATGCGATCAGCACGTTAGCCGATATCGGACGCATCCTCACAAGCCTGGGCGGGCAGAACTTCGGCATGGGAACCAGAATCACCAACGAGTCAATCCTCTCCGGCGCCTCAATGTTGGCTGTATGGGCGATTACAACCTTTCTGCCAAGCAGCGATGGGCCATGGGCAAGACGCTTCTGATTGGGCGGCCGCGCTGATCGCTCCGGCACAACCGGCGCACATAGGTCGGACGGCCGGCAACGGCGCCGCTCGCGAGTCGATGTTGTCTTATTGATTCGAACCTCCGGGGTCATCGGAAGGGGAACCTTTCGAGGTTCCAGGAGACATGACCTGAAACAGCCACGCGGTTGCAGTGCAATAAACATCGGCCAAATGCATTAACCCATGGCGAGGTGCCACAGAAGCTTGCGCCCCGCGCCACCCATATTATAGAAGGAATTATTAGGCTTACCCAAGGGGAGTTCCATGAGCGGCAGCATCCACGACAAACTCAACCGCGTGCGCAAGCCGCGGGTACATATAAAGTACGATGTCGAGACCGAAGGCGCGCAAATCGAGCGGGAACTGCCCTTCGTCATGGGAATCATGGGTGAGTTCTCCGGCGATCCGACCAAGCCGCTCCCCCCGCTCGGCGACCGCAAGTTTGTCCAGATCGACCGCGATAATTTCAATGACGTCATGTCGCGGATCGGCCCGGGCCTGAACCTGAAAGTCGACAACACGCTCGCCGGCGACGGCAGCCAGGTGGCCGTCGATCTGAAATTCAACGCGATCGAGGATTTCGAGCCGGGCCGCATCGTCGAACAGGTCCCGGCGCTGAAGGCGTTGATGGAAACCCGCAACAAGCTGCGCGACCTCATGAGCAAGGTGGACCGCTCCGAGGAACTGGAAAACCTGCTGGAACAGGTGCTGCAGAACGAGGGCGAACTGAAATCCCTGTCGGGCCAGCTCGGCCTCGATAAGAAGGAGGGCTAGGACATGTCCGGCGCACAAACCGATTCCGCTGCCGCAGCCTCTGCCGTCACCACCGAAGGCCTCGGCCTGTTGGAGCAGGTGCTGGGCGCCACCAAGCAGACAGAACGCGACCGCGCACAGGACCTGGTCAAGACGCTGGTCGAGCAAGCCCTCAGCGGCACGGTCACCTTCGACCGCAACCTCAGCCGCACGTTCGATCGCGCGATCGCCGCCATCGACCGCAAACTGTCGGACCAGCTCAACGCCATCATTCACAACCCGAAATTCACCAAGCTCGAGGGCTCCTGGCGCGGGCTGCATTATCTGGTCTCGAACAGCGAAACCGGCACCAGCCTCAAGCTGCGCCTGCTCAACGTCTCGAAGCGCGAGCTGACCCGCGATCTGACCAAGGCGGTCGAGTTCGACCAAAGCCAGTTGTTCAAGAAAATCTACGAAAACGAGTTCGGCACGCCCGGCGGCGAGCCATACGCCTCCCTCATCGGCGATTACGAATGGACCAACGCGCCCGATGACGTCGAGACGCTGCGGCTGATTTCAAACGTCGCCGCGGCCGGCTTCTCCCCCTTCGTATCCGCCGCCGGCCCCGGCATGTTCGGCTTCAACGACTACACCGAGCTCAGCAAGCCGCGCGACCTGGCCAAGATCTTCGAAACCGCGGAATACATGAAGTGGCGCAGCTTCCGCGACAGCGAGGATTCCCGCTTCGTCTCGCTGGTCATGCCGCGTGTCATCGCCCGCCTGCCCTATGGCGCGAACACCAAGCCGATCGACGAGTTCGGCTACGAAGAAGCGCCGAGCGATGCCTCGGGCGCCGCCAAGGCGATGGGGCACCACGACTACTGCTGGATGAACGCCGCCTATGTCATGGGTGCGAGGATGACGGACTCCTTCGCCAGGACGGGATTTTGCGTCGCCATCCGCGGCGCCGAGGGCGGCGGCAAGGTCGAAAACCTGCCAATGCACGTGTTCCAGTCGGACGATGGCGATCTCGACAGCCAGTGCCCGGCCGAAATCGGCATCACCGACCGGCGGGAATTCGAACTGTCGAATCTCGGGTTCCTGCCTGTCTGCCACTACAAGAACACCGATTATGCGGTGTTTTTCGGCAGCCAGACGGTGCAGAAGCCCAAGAAGTACGACCGGCCGGAGGCAACCGCGAACGCCGCGATTTCCGCGCGCCTGCCTTACATCATGGCGACCGGACGCTTCGCCCATTATTTGAAGGTCATGGCGCGCGACAAAATCGGCAGCCTGATGGAAGCGTCCGACTGTGAAATCTGGCTGAACCGCTGGATTGGCAACTACGTCAACGGCAATGAGAAATCCGGCGCCGAGTCGAAGATGCTCAAGCCGCTGCGCGAAGCCAGGGTCGAGGTCAAGGAAATCCCCGGCAAGCCGGGATCCTACAATGCGGTCGCCTATCTGCGCCCGTGGCTGCAAATGGAGGAACTCACGGCCAGCATGCGACTGGTCGCCAACATTCCGAAGAAGGCTTGATCGCGCGGCAACGCCGGACCAGCCGGGACGCCGGGCCAGCGTGAGCACTTCTGCTGTCATCGAACCGGCGCCGCAGCCGGACGGCGTCAGGCCGCCGCCTGTCCCGCCGCTGCGCTCGACCGTGCTGTCCGGACGTTTCTTCGGCAGCAGGCATGCCGATCAGGCGCGAGAGCTCGCCGGGTTCGCGGTGGACGACCCCGGCCCGGCGTTGCGGCGCTGGTTCGGCGCGGCGGCGGCGGCCGGGTTGCTGCTCGATCCGGACGCAATGCGCGGGGAGCTCGACCGCGATATCGCCGCGATCGATGCGCTGCTGTCGGAGCAGGTCGATGCCATCCTGCACGCGCCCGCCATGCGGAAGCTTGAAGGCTCCTGGCGTGGGCTGGCCTGGCTCGCCGGCGGGATCGAGCCCGGCGCGCGCGTGAAAATCCGCCTGCTGACCGTGTCCTGGGCGGAAATCTGCCGCGACCTGGAACGCGCCGCCGAATTCGACCAAAGCAACCTGTTCCGCCTGATCTACGAAAACGAATTCGGCATGCCGGGCGGCGAGCCGTTCGGCCTGCTGATGGTTGACCACGAAGTGCGCCACCGGCCCAGCGTCCGGGCGCCGACGGACGATGTGGCGGCCATCGCCGGGCTTGCCTCGGTCGCGGCCGCCGCTTTCGCCACGGTGGTTCTGGCCGCTTCGCCGGCGCTGCTCGATGTCGATGAGTTCGCCGATTTGGCGATGACATCCGATCCGGCGTCGCCGTTGCGTCAGCCGCTGCACGACCGCTGGCGCGCCCTGCGCGCGCGTGACGATATGCGCTTCGTCTGCGTCGTGATGCCCCGCGTGCTGGCGCGCCCGCCCTGGCCGGATCACCCGGCGCGCGCGGACTGGTTCCGCTATGCGGAGTATGCACCCCGGGCGGCTGACCGGATTTGGATGTCGGCCGGCTATCCGTTCGCCGGCGTGGTGGCGCGGGCCTTCGCCAATTACGCCTGGCCCGCTGATATCCGC
Source organism: uncultured Rhodopila sp. (assembly GCA_903851415.1). Lineage (GTDB taxonomy): Bacteria > Pseudomonadota > Alphaproteobacteria > Acetobacterales > Acetobacteraceae > Rhodopila. The sequence continues at coordinate 44,927 of CAINOE010000147.1, forward strand.
GGCATCGACACGGATCGCGACGGCGGCGGCGTCGTCACGCAGTTGCCGGCCGAAGGCTTCGCAACCGATCCGCCCGGGGTCTGGATGCGCCCGCCGCTCGATCTCGTTCTGGTGGACAGCCAGGAGCGGCAGCTTGTGGAGGCGGGCCTGATCCCGCTCACCGCGCTGCCGTACAGCATGGACGCGGCCTTCACCTCCGTCGGCAGCCTGAAGCAGCCAGGCAGCTATACCGGCGCCACCGCGGAGGCCGCCAACGCCAACGCCCGGATATCGTCGCAAGTCAACGCGATGCTCTGCGCGTCGCGCTTCGCCCATTACATCAAGGTGATGGTTCGCGACATGGTGGGAACCCTGGAAACCGCCGCGAAGATCGAGCAGCGGCTCCAGGCGTGGCTGAATGGCTATGTCAACGCCACGATCAACGCAGGGCCGGAAACCCGCGCGAGGCAGCCGCTGACAGCCGGCCGCGTCACGGTCGCCGAGCGTCTCGGCCGGCCCGGGGTCTATGGCTGCACGGTTCAGTTGCAGCCGCATTTCCAATTGGATGACGTGGCGGCGACATTCCGGCTCGTAACCGAAGTCGCGGCGCCGGGACAGCGTCAGTGATCCGCCGTTCAGCTCTTGAGGATATCGATCCATGAGTAACAGCCATCAGGCACAACAGCCGCAGACCGCCGGTGTCCTGTTCCAGGAGGGCAGGCTGGCCGATGCGGTGGCGGCGGCCAACGCCGCGGTGCGGCAAGCGCCGGCCGAGTTGGCTCCGCGTGTGCTGCTGGCCGAACTGCTGCTGTTCGCCGGCAACCTGGAACGCGCCGACGTCGTGCTGGACGCGACAGCGATGATCGATCCGCAGGCCGCCGTCATCGTTGCCGAGTTCCGCCAGTTGGTGCGCGCCGACATGGCGCGGCGGCAGCAGCAGCGTGACGGACGCCTGCCCGAATTTCTCGGCGAGCCGACGGAGGCGCTGGCGGCGGCGCTTGAGGCCAGCGTCGCGTTGCGGGCCGGCGATGCGGCAGGGGCAGCCGCGCTGGCGGCCAGGGCGGAATCGCTGCGCCCGCGGGTGACCGGCACAGTGAACGGCACGGCGTTCGACGACTTCCGTGATGCCGATGACCTGCATGCCGGTTTTTTCGAGGTGCTGACGACCACCGGAAAGTATTTCTGGATCCCCACCGAGCGGGTCGAATCGATCGTTTTCGACAAGCCGAAGCGGGCGCGCGATCTGTACTGGCGGCGCGCGAGCATGTCCGTGCGCCAGGGCCCGGACGGGGTCGTCTATCTTCCGGCGATCTATGCCAGCGACGACCCGGACCTTGGCGACGAAATCCGGTTGGGCAGGGCAACGGATTGGATCGATCGGCCGGACGCGCCGGTGAGCGGCGTCGGCCAGCGCATGTTTCTTGCCGGGGATAGACTGATATCCGTTACGGATATCACGGAAATCTCATTCGGCGCTGCCGCGGACGGGCCATGAGCGGTTCCCGCGGCTGGCCCGCGACGGCACGCCCGAATCCCGCACGCGATGCCGTGGCGCAGCGCCTGCCGTTGCGCGCCCAGCTTCCGCTGCTCGATCGGCTGATCGACGAGGCTCCGGAAAAGGCGCATGACCTGCCGATAACGGCGAGCGAGGCGATGTCAATCCTGCGCCGATCGGTGCACAGGGACATCGAGACGCTGCTCAATTCGCGGCGCCTTTGGCTGTCCTGGGAGGCCAGGTTCAAGGAGCTTGCGGTCTCTCCCCTGAATTACGGCATACCCGACTGCGCCGGGGGCCGGTTCCACGGCCCGGGCCAGCAGGAGGTCCTGCGGCGGGAGATCGAGGATACGATCCGCCGCTTCGAACCGCGGTTCAAGTCGGTCCGCGTCACCATGACCTCCCCGGATGAGCGCAAGGATACGACCTTGCGGCTGCGGATCGATGCCATGCTGTTGGCTGATCCTGCCCCGGAACCGATCTCCTTCGACACGATGGTCGATACGACGACGGCCGACGTGCTGGTCCGAACCCGTGATGATGGCTGAAACCGCCGATGTCGGACGCTCTGCTTCCCTATTACAACCGTGAACTGAATGCGATCCGCGCGCTGGCGGCGGAGTTCGCCTCGGCGCATCCGAAAATCGCCGCCCGGCTGCGGTTGTCGGACGATTCGGTGGACGATCCGCACGTCGCGCGGCTGCTGGAAGGGGTCGCGTTCCTCGCGGCGCGGGTGCACCACCGTCTCGACGATGAATTTCCCGAACTGACCGATGCGCTGCTCGGCGTGCTGTATCCGCACTATCTCGCGCCGGTGCCGTCCAGCGCCATCGTCCAGTTCGCCTGCAAGCCGGACCTGAAGGGGCCGTGCCGGATTCCCGCCGGCCTGTCGCTGGACACCGAACCGGTGCGCGGCGAATCCTGCCGCTTCCGCACGGTTTATCCGGCCACGCTCTGGCCGGTGGATATCGAAACAGTCCGGCTGTCGGGTCTGCCGCTGGCGGCTCCGGCCAATCCGCGCGCCGCCGGTGCGGTTTCCGTGTTGCGCATCGGGCTGAAATGCGTGTCGGCGGAGACGACCTTCACCGCCCTCGGCGTCGATCGTCTGCGGATTTTCCTCCGCGCGGCGTCCAACATCTCCCTGCCGCTGTATGAGCTGCTAGGCCGCAACGTGGTCGGGATCGCGCTGGCCGACGGCCCGAACGATCCCGAGCCGGTGCTGATCCCGCGCGGGGCGATCGAGCCGGTGGGATTTGCCGCGGATGAGGCGCTATTTCCGTGGCCGGCCCGCAGCTTTGCCGGATTCCGGCTGCTGTCCGAATATTTTGCCTTTCCGGAGAAATTCCTGTTCCTCGACCTGACGGGACTGGAGGCCAAGACGCTGCTGTCCGGCGGCAACCGGATGGAGATTTTCGTCTATCTCGACCGCGCCATCCCGGAACTGGAACGCGCTGTTGGCAACGACGCGCTGGTGCTCGGCTGCGCGCCGGCCGTCAACCTGTTCCCGCAGCGCTGCGAGCCGATGGCTTTGACCCACACGGCGACCGAATACCGCATCGAGCCGGATGTGCGGCGGCCCGGCGCGCTGGAAGTCTGGAGCGTCACTCGGGTCCGGGAAACCCGCCCCGACGGCACCTTCCGTCCGTGGGAGCCGTTCTACCGCCTGGCCGCGGGCGCCGGGGCGAGCGCCGGCGTGCCAAGCGGCTTCTACAACCCGGTCCGGCGACACTCCCCGGCACCGCTGACCGGAACGGATGTGTTCCTGGCCCCGTATGATCCGGACTTTGACGCCGAGCGCCCGGCGGACGCGGTGCTTTCGGTCGATGCTCTGTGCACCAACCGGGATTTGCCCGCGGACCTGCCGTTCGGCGGCGGACGGCCGTTGGCCGATACCCAGAGCAACGGCCGGGATTCGTCGGCGGACCAGGGGTTCGGCGGGCATCCGCGCCTGAAGCTGGTCGAAGGCGTTGCCGGCATCCACCGCATCGCCTGTCTGACACCGCCAACGATCCCGCAGCGTCCGCCGTTGCGGGAACGCGGCTTCTGGCGGCTGGTTTCGCATCTCTCGCTGGGCCATCTCTCGCTCGTGGGCGGCGCCGCCGGGGCTGACGCTTTGAAGGAGATCCTGCGCCTGTACGACCTGCGCGATTCGCCGGAGACGCGCGGCGTGATCGATGGCCTTGTTGCCGTTTCGGCGCGCCCCGGGACCGCGCGGGTGCCGGGCCAGCGCGTCGGCTCGTTCTGCCGCGGCATCGATGTGACGCTGGAGTTCGATGCCCGCACGTGGCAGGTATCCGGTCTCTATCTCCTCGCCGCGGTGCTTGACAGGTTTCTGGCATTGCACGCCACGGTCAACAGCTTCGTGCGCACAACCGCCGTGCTGCGAGGCCGCAGCGAGACGGCGGCATCCTGGCCGGCCCGGGCCGGCGCGCGTGTGCTGCTGTGAAGCCCATCGCGCCGCTGGAGCGTTTGGCAACCGATCCGCGCCAGTTCGGTTTCGACGCCGCGGTGCGGATTCTGGCGCATGCGGCGCATTCCGCCGATGCGGGCGACATTGTGCGCTTTCGCTCGGCTACCGGTCTGGCCTATCCGGCCGCGGACGTATTGGCGCTGGTCCTGAAAGACCAGGGAACTCCCCCGGACATGGTCGTCAGCGTTATGGGGCTGACAGGTCCATCCGGCGTGCTGCCGCGCGGCTATACTGAAATCGTCAATTCGACGCTGCGGACCCGTTCCGATTCGCTGCACGACTTCCTCGACATGCTGTCGCACCGCATGCTTGCGCTGTTTGCCAGCGCAGGGAGCAAATATCGCCCGAGCCGCATCGCCGAGATCAGCCGTCTATCGGGCCCGGGCGACGGCAGAAAGGACGATCCGCTGACGGGCGCGCTGCTGTCGCTGACCGGATATGGCACGCCGCACCTGGCGGACCGGATGACGGCGGGGCGGGAGCCGCTCACGCACTATGCCGGCCTGCTGACGACGCAGCCGCGTTCGGCTGAACGGCTGCGCGCGCTGGTTTCCGACTGGCTGGGCCGGCCGGTGGAGGTTCGCCAGTTCATCGGCGCCTGGCTGGCGCTGCCGCCGGACCAGCGGACCCGGCTGGGTGGCCGTGGCATCGCCGGGCAGTTCAATCGCCTCGGGTTCGGACCGGATGAGATCGGCGGCGACGGTCCAGGGGGTCGCGAGGACGCGGCCCTCGGCGTCCGCGCCTGGGACGTGCAGGCCGGCGTGGTGCTGCGGATCGGGCCGCTGGACCGCGAGAGCTTCACCGCGCTGCTGCCGGATCACCCGCGGCTGGAACGCCTCGTCGCGCTGGTGCGAGCCTATCTCGGCTTTGCCACCGGCTTTGCGATCAATCCGGTCGTCGCCGCGGCGGCGGTGCCGGCTTTGCAATTGAATGCAGATGCGGATCCCCCGCCCCGGCTTGGCTGGAATACCTGGCTGACAGCGCCCGCCGGCATAAGGGACCGGGGCGAGGCGGTGTTCGAAGCCGAAATGGTGGAGGCACGGATACGTGGCCGCCCACGGGCATAAGGACTGGCCAATGGCCCGAACTGACGACGACGATCCGACCATCCGGATGGTCCGGCCAGCGGCTGGACTTAAGCCGCGCCGGCTGGCGGCATTGCTGGCGCTGGCAGCCCTGCTGGCCGCCGGGGCCGCCGGCTGGACTGCTCTGCGCTTGTCCGAATCAGGTCGATCAGCGATGGCGCCGGCGATGAAAGTTGCGGCCGAGCCTGCCATTCCGCTCGCCGATGAGGCTGCGATCCTCGCGGCGCCAGCTCCGGATCTGCAGGTCTTCCGCTTCGCCGGCGCACCGTCCGTGCTGGTGTTGTCCTTCCCGTCGCTGCGCCAGCAAGGCGAGATGCTCAACCGGCTCGCCGCGTTCGTTGAGAAGGCCGGCCTGCCGCGCGACCGGGCGCTGTCGGACGCGGAACTCGACGCCGCCATCCGTCAGGCCGGCGAGACGCCGGAAAGCTACTATTACGGGCATGACTATGGCATCGCCGACATCGTCCGCTTCTTCGCAGCGGCCGATCGGGACGGCATCATGCTGAACGGGGAGGAGGCGCGGTTGCGCGCTCTGTTGATGAACGCCGGCACGCCCGCCGCGGGCGCGCTGATATCGATCCCGCCCGAGGACACCTCGCAGGAGATCGATGCCAGCGCTCGCGCAGCCATCCTGCGCCACGAATTGTCGCATGGCGTCTTCTTCACCGACCCCATCTATGCCGCCTATGCCCGGATGTTTTGGCGCACGAAGCTGAACGACACGCAGCGAGCCGGCTTCCGCACATTCCTCGCCAGCGAAGGCTACGACACGGCGAACGAGGATCTGATGCTGAATGAGGCGCAGGCCTATCTGATCCACACGTCTTACCCGCGATACTTCGTGCCGGACCGGGTGGGACTGACCGCGGCGCAGGCGGCGCTGCTGCGCGAGACCTTCGTGCGCGGCATGCCTGATGGATGGTTGAAGGCGGCGACCCGGATTGCCGGCCCGGTTCATTCACCGGTCAGTGGTCGTAACGACTGAAACCATAGTTATGGATCACCCATTTCAGGGTAAAGCCATATTGCGGATCGGTTGCGTAGACGCCGGTCAGCGCATCGGCGAACGCGTCCGGATCTTGCACGCGCGCCATGGCAGCTCTGTAAACGGCGGCGGTCGCCAGCAGCTTGCCGTGCTGATCGAACGCTTCTGTCAATGAATCGAATTTGCGGAACCGTGCGCTGACCGTGACGCTGTTGCCGCCGATGACCTCCCGCGTCGGGCTCTCCACCGCCGGCTGATCGCCTGCGGCCTTGATGCCGAACGGGTTATTGCTGCCTGGCGGCATCGCCGCACCCCAGGCGCTCTCGACCACCCACTGCGCCAGCGTCACCGACGCCGGCACGTTCCAGTGCAGGCGTGACGCGGCCGCGGCGGTAATCACCTCGGGCGGGAGTTCGCCGTAATGACCGGCCGATGTTTTCGGCGTGTCGTCGACCAGCGGGCGGGCAGCGAGCGAGTAATAGGTGGCGCTCCCCGGCTCCACCAGGCCGCTGGGCGGGTTCATGTTCAACATGACCGCCTGATAGGCCTGGATGGCAAGCGTTGTGCCGATATCGGCAACACCCGTCACCGGCACCGGCGAATGCGGCTTTGGAAGCCGGTCATTGAGCAACGACTGGATGACGAACACGTCCCCCGGGCGGTTTGCGCCGTCACGCCCGACCGACGCTGCGATCGGCGGCGCGACGCGCCCCATCACGTCGGTGCTGAGGATGGTGGGGGACGGAACCAGTGCCAAGCTTAACCCCCCGGTCGGACGAATGACCGCCGCACGCCTGTCAAATCCATACGTAGTCATATCACAATGACAAGATATACGGAACGCTATATTGACCGTTCAACGGTGCGGCGGCAGGAGCCTGAGAATGAAGTTCACACTGGAAACCTTATTCTCGCGTTGGATTCTGAGCTTCTTCGGCACCGTCCTGCTTGCCGTTCTGGTCTGGTTCTTCGGACCGCTGCTCTCGCCGTTGGAAAATTGGCTCGTCCGGCTGGCAATCGTTCTGGCCATGGTGGTCGTGTGGCTGGGCGCAAATCTGCTGCTCGATCTGCTGAAACGCCGTCGGGAAGCCTCGCTGACGGCAGGGCTGACAGCCGAACCGGCCGCCGGCACGGAAGCCGCCAAGACCGAGGAGGCGGCGGCGCTGCGCGACAAGCTGACCACCGCATTGGCTTTGCTGAAAAAGGCCCGCGGCAAGCGCGGCTATCTCTATGAACAGCCCTGGTATGCCATCATCGGGCCGCCCGGCGCGGGCAAGACGACCGCGCTGCTGAACGCCGGGCTGCGCTTTCCGCTGGCTGCCGCGATGGGACAGGACGCTGTCGCGGGCGTCGGCGGCACCCGGCTGTGCGACTGGTGGTTTACCGACGATGCCGTGCTGATCGACACCTCCGGCCGCTACACGACGCAGGATTCGGATGCCGCCGTGGACCGCGCCGGATGGGAGGCCTTCCTCGATCTGCTCAAGCGCACCCGCGTGCGTCAACCGCTGAACGGCGTGCTGGTCGCTATCGGCCTGAGCGACATCGCCCGGGCCACGCAAGCGGAGCGGATTGGCCACGCCCGCGCGATCCGGCAGCGCGTCAAGGAGCTTGAAACGAAGCTCGGCGTGCGGATGCCGGTCTACCTGCTTTTCACCAAGGCCGATCTGCTGGCCGGCTTCACCGAGTTCTTCTCGGGCCTTGACACCGGCAGGCGTGCGAAGGTGTGGGGCGCTACGTTCCCGCTCGACACCACCGAAGCCGGGCCGGCCGGGCTGTTCGGCACCGAATTCCGCGCCCTGGTGGCAAGGCTCGACGAACAGCTTCTGGGGCGCCTGCAGGACGAGCGCGGCGCCGAACAGCGGTCGATGATCGCCGGCTTTCCCGCCCAGGTCGCCACGCTGGAGCAGCCGCTCGCGGCCTTTGTGCAGGAGGCGTTCGGCGGCTCGCGGCTGGATCGCGCGCCCATGCTGCGCGGCTTCTACTTCACCTCCGGCACGCAGGAGGGCACACCGATCGATCGTCTGACCGGATCGCTGTCGCGCGCCTTTGGCCTGGATCAGCGCCGCCTGCCGAGTCTGCGGCCCGTGCAGGGGCGGAGCTATTTCCTCACCGGCCTGTTGCGGGACGTGATCTTCGGCGAGGCCATGCTGGTTTCCCAGCGCCCCGGCGCTGCCCGGCGTCGCATGCTGCTGCGCGCCGGGGCCTTCGCTGCCGTCGGTCTGGTGTGCGTGGCGGCCGGCGCGGCAATGTGGAAAGCCCGGAGCGATGCCGGGCGCGACACGGCCGCGCTGGAACAGGCGTTGGCGGCCTATGAAACAACCGCCCGGGGCATGCGCCTCGACCCGGTCAACGATGCCGACCTGCCGCGTCTGGTGCCGCTGCTGAACCAGGCGCGCGATTTGCCGTTCGGCATCGATCACCCGGATCAGGGCGGCGGTTTCCCGAGCCTCGGGCTGTCGCAGGATGCCAAGCTGTCGGCCGCATCCCGCACCGTCTATCGCCATGCGCTTGAGCGGGCGCTGCTGCCGCGGCTGATCTGGCGGCTGGAGGCGCAGATGCGCGGCAAGCTGAACCAGCCGGATTTCCTGTATGAGGCCACCCGCGTTTACCTGATGCTGGGCAGCAGCGGTCCGATCGACCGCGGCCTGGTGCATGACTGGATGATGCTGGATTGGCAGGCGACGTTTCCCGGCGCCGGCTATGCGCCGCTGCGCACCGCCTTGCTGAAGCATCTGGACGCGCTGCTGGCCGAACCGTTGCCGGCGGTGCAACTGGATGGCGATCTCGTCGGCAAGGCGCGCGCGACATTCAGCCGGGTGCCGCTGGCGCAGCGGGTCTATTCGCGCATCCGCCCCTCCGCCGCCGCGCAAAGCCTGCCGCCCTGGCTGCCGCGCGACGCGCTCGGGCCGGCCGGTGTCGGTGTCTTCGTGCGCGCCTCCGGCAAACCCATGGATGACGGCATTCCCGGGTTCCTGACGATCGACGGGTTTCATCGCGTGCTGCTGCCGGGCCTGGTGGATGCGGCGAAAAGCGTGGCATCGGAAAGCTGGGTGTTGGGCGTCAACACTGAACTCGATCCCAATGGCCCGCAGATGGGCGCGCTCGAGCGTGACGTCATCGCGCTGTATGAGGCCGATTATATCCAGGCATGGGATGCCATGCTGGCCGACCTGAATGTCGTGCCGCTGCGCAGCCTGTCGCAGGCGGCGCAGGATCTTTACATTTTGGCTTCGCCGCAATCGCCGATGCGCGACGTGCTGGCCTCGGTCGCCCGGCAGGTGACGCTATCGGTCCCGCCCGCGGGGATGGCGGCGGCGGCGGGCGACAAGACCGCGGCGCAGCCCGCGGTCAACGAGCGGCTGTCGGCACTGTTCGGTTCGGCCGCGCCGGGACAGGCGGCGCCGCTGCCGCCCGGTCACGAGGTGGACGAGCACTTCAAGCCGCTGCGCGATCTGATTGGCAGCGGGCCCGGCGGCCCGATCGACCTGGTGCTGAAATCGCTCAACGACCTGCAGCAGCAACTCGCGAAGATGGCAGCCGTGCCCATCGGCGGCGCCGCGCCCGCGCCGCCTGCTGGCGATGACCCCGGGCTGGCGCTGCGGGCCGAGGCGCAGCGCCAGCCGCTGCCGCTGTCGCGCTGGCTGGGATCGATGTCCAGCAGCGGCACGGCGTTGCGCGGCGGCAATGCGAAGCAGCAGATGATCGTGGCCTATAACGGCACCGGCGGTCCGGCCTCGCTGTGCGGTTTGGCCGTGAACGGGCGCTATCCGTTCGTGCCCGGGGCGGCCAGCGAGGTGCCGATGGACGATTTTACCCGGATGTTCGCGCCGGGCGGTTTGCTCGATGGCTACTTCAACACGCAGCTCCGGCCGTATGTCGATACCTCCGGCAAGGTGTGGCAGTTGCAGCCGTTGGACGGCGTGGTCGCGCCGGTCACGCCGGCCGATCTGGCGCAGTTCCAGCGGGCGGCGGCGATCCGCGATCTGTTCTTCGCGGGCGGCGGCAACAAGCCGTCGGTGCGGTTCGACATCGCGCCGATAAGCCTGGACGCCGGGGCGAAGCAGGCGATACTGGATCTGGACGGCACCCAGATCGTGTCGATCCATGGTCCGCCCCGGGCGACTCAGATCACCTGGCCGGGGGCGACAGGGATGCAGACCGTGCGGTTGTCGTTCGATCCGCCGGCGTTCGGGCAGCCGGCGGCGCTGCAGGATACCGGGCCGTGGGCGATGTTCCGGATGTTCGGGCGGGCGCGGATGAAGCAGGGAGATTCGGCGGAGCGGTATACGCTGACGTTCACCTCGGGCGACCGGGAGGCGGTGTTCGAGGTGCGCGCGGGGTCGGTGCTCAATCCATTCGCGGCGGGGGTGCTGCAGGATTTCCGGTGTCCGACGGTGCAGTAGACGCCAGGTGCTGGCGCGCGATCCGCCGAACCGCCGTCGCCTTGTAGCGCGACAATCTGGATACGATTCCGCATTGCCTCGCTTGATCTGCTCCTGAGCGGCCACCTGTTGCCTCATCTAACTTGCTCCCCACGGGTTTGCATCGGCGGGGGCCAAAATGGGGCGGATCAGCATGGCGACACGAGACGAACTTGTGGTTGCGCTGACGGCACGTTACGCCGCGAGCAACCGGGCCGGGCGCGGACGCATCCTCGACGAATTCGTGGCGATCAGCGGTCTGCATCGCAAGCACGCGATGCGCCTGCTGCGTGCCGGCGGCCCCGGCCGACGCTCCGGGCCTCGTGCCGAGCGGCGCGTGTACGACGCCGCGGTGCGCGAGGCGCTGATCGTGCTCTGGGAAGCGTCGGACCGAATCTGCGGCAAGCGGCTGCGCCCGCTCGAGGCGATGGAGCGGCACGGCCATCTCCAGCTCGTGCCGGAGGTTCGCGCGCATCTGTTGGCAATGAGCGCGGCCACCATCGACCGTGCGCTGCGCACGGTCAGAGAGCGGGCGGGGGGACGAAAGCGCCGGCATGCGGCGCCGTCGGCGGCGATCCGGCGCAGTGTTCCGGTGCGCACCTTCGACGGCTGGAACGATCCGCCGCCGGGATTCGTCGAGGCGGATCTCGTGGCGCACAGCGGAACGACGGCGAAGGGCAGTTATGTGCAGACCCTGACGCTGACCGACATCGCGACGGGATGGACCGAATGCGCGCCGCTGCTGGTGCGCGAACAGAAGCTGCTGATCGAGGTGCTGAGCGAGATGCGGGCGCGGATTCCGTTCGCCTTGCTCGGCTTCGATACGGACAACGACAGCGTTTTCATGAATGAGACGGTGAAGACGTACTGCGATGAGACCGGCCTGGTGTTCACGCGGTGCCGTCCGTACCGCAAGAACGACCAGGCTTGGGTGGAGCAGAAGAACGGTGCCGTGGTCAGGCACGCCGTGGGCTACCGGCGCTACGAAGGGGTCGAGGCCGCAACGGCGCTGGCGCGGCTGTATGCCGTGTTGCGGCTGTTCGTGAACTTCTTCCAGCCTTCGTTCAAGCTGGCCGGAAAGGCGCGCGACGGCGCGAAGGTGAAGAAAAGCTACCACCCGCCGGCGACGCCGTATCAGCGGCTGCTGGCGAACCCGCGCACCTCCGAGGAGGTGCGGCGCCGGGTGAGCGCGCTGTATGCGACGCTGGACCCGGTTGAACTGCTGCGCGAGGTGCGCGCCGCTCAGCAGGCGCTGGTCGATATCGCCGACCGTCCGTTCACGGGAGAAGCAGGGGCGCCGGCGGCATCGACGCTGGAGCAGTTCCTCTCCGGTTTGCGTATCGCATGGCAAGCGGGAGAGGTGCGTCCGACCAGTCAGCCGAAGGCGAAGGCCAGGCGCGGCCGGAGGCGTCCCGATCCGTTCGTGTCGGTGACCTCGCAGATGCGCGCCTGGTTCGAGGCCGAACCGTGGCGGACGGCGGGCGAACTGTTTGAGCGGCTGCAAGACGAACATCCCGGGGTGTTTCCGGACGGGCAACTGCGGACGCTCCAGCGGCGGCTGAAAGAGTGGCGGCAGGAGCAGGCGCACAGGATGGTGTTCGGAGCCGAAGCTGCTGGCCAGCCGGTGGCGGGATCGGCGTTGCCTTCGCCATGACAGCTGCAAACCGCGGCATCAAGAGGTCCCGGCCCGGACAAGCCTGGCGCCGCGCGGGGGTCCGCCCTCAAGGACGCTGCGCGCCGCCTGCGGCGGTGGCCTTCGGCCATCCTTGACCGCGGACCCGCGCGGCGCCTTGAGACTGTCAGGCCGGGACGAAGAAACGGCCTCTTTCAGCCGAACAAAGAAACATGATGGTTCCATTGCAGGAGAGGCCAAGTCCAACGGGAAGTCATACTTGGCGCAGATTGACAAGCCGGGGCGGCGATGGGAGCATCCTGGTGAGGCAACGCTCGCGCGCTTCGGGAGCATTCCTCGGTGAGGCAACACGATTCTCACCTTGATTGTCGCGCGGCAGTCGCCTGGCGAAGTTGACGCCTGTGGAGACCCGGGGCTTTCGCAGATTCAACGCAACGGGTCTATGCCTGCGCGCTTGACGACGTGCAGCAGTTTCAGCGCGGCGCCGGTGGGGCGCCTTTCTCCGCGTTCCCACCGGCTGACCGTGTTGGGCGCCACGTTTAGGTATCCGGCGAGAACGGCCTGGCTGACGCCGGCTTTGTCGCGGACTGCGGCGATCTCGTGCGGGAAGAGCGGGGCAACCTTGGGAACCGAGTCCGGGCCGAGCATGCGGATCGTGGTCTTGCGCAGCTCGTCTTCGGTCATGGCGCCGATTTTTCGGAGGCCTTGCGCGGCCTCGACGATTTCAGCTCGCATGCAGCGGTTGACGGGTGGCTTTCGAGGGTTTGGGGTCGCCGTTGTCATAGTCCACCTCCATCAGCTCGCCGATCGCCAGAGATGTCGCGATCATTGCATCGTCCGGGTCGAGGAGTTGGCGACCGGCGCGCCGCCATTCCGCGAGCTCCTCGTCGCCTATATTGCCGCGCTCGTTCTTGGCGAAACCGAACAGAAAGATCGCACGGCCGCCCTGGCGATACGCCAGGATTTTCATGCACGGTGTTGACCCGCCGTGATGAAAATACAACTCACTGAGTGGGGGGTTTCAAGCAGCGGCGCCTCTGCCTTCCCGGGCCGGTTTGACGGCCTTGGCGCTGGCATCGCGCGGCTATGATTGTCAGGCTTGCCCGGCCCGAAGGGTTCGGCACGAAGTTCGAGGTGTCCAGGCTCAACCACGACGGATACCGGCCTACCGCTCCACCGTATCGACCGCCAGCGCCCGCCCGGTCACCTTCGCGTTCCGCCGCTGCGCCGCCTCGATCGCCGCTCTCCAGGCTGGAACATAGGTCCCCGAAGTTTCGTCGTCCCGGACGATTCCCGTCGGGAACAGCGGCACGGAGGACGCCGTCGCGACGATCACGTCAGTGCCATAGGGTGGGCCGACCTCCAGGCGGTCCTTCGCGGACGTGCCCAGCCGCAGCGTGGCATTACTGCTGAACGGCGAGTTGGGCGCATGGCGGATCGGATACAGATGGGCAACAGTCCCGTCGTGCGAGAAATAATCCACCAGCAGATAGGACGGGAACTCAGGCGTTTTCACAGCCGGCAAGATCAGGTCGTGCGCCCTCAGGCGCGTCAGGTCGCCCTTGAGGGTCAATTCCAGGGACGGGCCGCCGGGTTGGGCGATCGGGCGCAGAACGTCGAACACGCCGCAGTAAGGACCGTCCGCCTGCCGCACATCCCAGGCCGGGTTGGCACCCGGGGCAGCTTCCCGCACAGCTTCACGGAGCGACGCTTCGGGCGCGCCGGCGCCGGCAAGGCCGGAAACGCTGATGCCTCCCTCCTCCGTTACAGTGAACCGGGGCAGTGCGCAGCGGGCCGAAAGGGCGAGGGCGCTTAACGCTTCGCGGATCGTGGGCACGTCAACCGGCATCGGAGCGGGCGGCGCGGATGCCGCATCCTCCGGAGCGACTGGCGGAGCGACGATTGCCGGTTCCGACGGCCTGGCCGTTTCGGGTTCGGACTGCGACGGCCCGGGCTGAACGATCGACGGCGCGGCATCGCGTTGCGCGCTGCCCGACGTCGCCGTGACGACAGGCGCACCAGGCGCGGATGGCCGCAGGGCGAACCAGGCGCCACCGCCGGCAAGTCCGAGCACGATGACCGCTCCGCCGCCCAGCAGCAACCGTTTCGAACCACCCGCCGGGCGCGCCGGCGGCACTGCGATGCGCGGAACCAGCGGTGGTGCCGGCGAGCGGGACGGCCGGGCGACCATGGTCGCCTCAGTGTCCAGATCCGCTTCGTCGCTGGCGAACCGGCTTTCGGGGGCCTCGAACGCCTGCTTGATCGCACTGGCGAAGGTGGCGGCGTCGGCATAGCGGTCCGCCGGCCGCCGCTCCATCGCGCGGGCCACCACGGCGTCCAGGCCGGGCGGCGCGGTGACGGAAATCTCCGACGGGCGCGGCGGCGTGGTGTTCAGCGCCTTGTGGATGATCGCCGTCAGGCCGCCCTCGAACGGGCGTTCGCCGGTCAGCAACTGATACAGCAGCACGCCGGCAGAGTAGATGTCGCTGCGCGCGTCGACGGTTTGCGCCATCAGTTGCTCGGGCGACATGTAGGCCGGGGTGCCCAGCATCGTTCCGGCCTGCGTCATGACGCTGCTTTCGATGCGCGCGATGCCGAAATCGGCCAGTTTCACCTGCCCGTCCTCGGTCAGCATGACGTTGCCGGGCTTGATGTCGCGATGCACCACGCCCTTGCCGTGGCTGAACTGCAGGCCGGCGAGCACCTGTTGCATGACCCGGACGGCTTCGGAAACCGGAAGCGGTTCCTTCGTGTCGAGCCGTTGCTTGAGCGACTGGCCTTCGATGAACTCCATGACGATAAAGGCGACGTCGTCCGATTCGCCGTAGTCGTAGACGGCGACGATGTTGGGATGCGACAGGCGTCCGGCGGCCCGGGCCTCGTTCCTGAACCGCTCCAGCCCCTCGAGCGCCTCGGGATCGTCGGTGTCGAGCAGGCGCACGGTCTTGATGGCGACCCGGCGGCCGATGACCGGGTCCCATCCGTCATAGACGATGCCCATGGCGCCGCGGCCCAGCACGCCGCGGATCTGGTATTTGCCCAGCGTCTCGGGGATCGCGTTGGTTGTGCTCATGCGCCGGCAACCTCCACCACCACGGCGGTGACATTATCGGTGGTGCGCCGAACGAGGGCTTCAGCCACCAGGTTATCGGCGGCGGCGTCGGCGGTGCCCGCGCCAAGCAGGGCCGCGATGGCGGCATCGCCGATCACTTTGGTCAGGCCGTCGCTGCACAACAGGAACCGGTCGCCGGCGGCGACGGGCCCGGTAGACTTGTCCAGTTCCACCGTTTCGGCCGAATCGCCGACGGCACGGGTAATGACGTTGGCGCGCGGGTGCCCCTCAGCGCCGGCTTCGTCGAGTTCTCCGGCATCGACCAGCTCCTGCACGAGGCTGTGGTCGCGGCTGATTCGCTGCAGCACGCCGCCGCGCAGCAGATAGGCACGCGAGTCGCCGGCCCAGAGGCAGGCGAAATGGCCGTGGCGGACGATCAGCACGACGACGGTGGAGGCGATGAGCACGCCTTCCCCCTTGCGAGCGGCCTGCTCATGCAGGGCGGCATGCGTCGCGCTGATGCGCAGGCGCACCTGCGACAGCATTTCCTCGGCGGTGAGGGCGTTGGGGATGCTTTGCAGCGTTGTCGCGATCATCTCGGACGCCACCTCGCCGGCGTCGTGGCCACCGGCGCCATCCGCCACCGCCCACAGGCCGAGATCGGGGCGGGCGACGAACATGTCCTCGTTATGGCTTCGCCTGGTGCCAGGGTGGGTGACGGCGCGGCTGCGGCATTGCTGCATGGTCGGTTTGCCTGTTCAGGGGGCCGTTTGTGTTGCGTCCAGCATAGTGACGAAGGTAGCGCGATGTGGGAAGGTATCCAACCGGAGGTTCACGAGCCGGCGTAAATAGTGACGCCCGAATCCCGGTTATCGACACCGC
Organism: uncultured Rhodopila sp.; assembly: GCA_903851415.1. Taxonomy (GTDB): domain Bacteria; phylum Pseudomonadota; class Alphaproteobacteria; order Acetobacterales; family Acetobacteraceae; genus Rhodopila. The sequence continues at coordinate 60,932 of CAINOE010000147.1, forward strand.
CGCGCAATGCAGCGGCCGATGGCATCGCGCTCGCCGGACCTATTGGACGTGGAGGCTGGCATGAGTGGCGCAATCGATGTCGGCGGGTCGACATCGACTTCACGCGCCTGCGGATCTGCGTGCTGACGTTCCTGATCTATGAGGCGTTGCGGTTCCGCTCCATTCATATCGCAGCCCGTTCGTGGATGTTACCATCGTCCGGACATTGGCCGGTATTCGAGATCACCGGGCCGATGCTTGATCTGGCACAAAGCTGGAAGGAAAAAGCCGCGGCGAACATTCCGGCGTCCAGACATGGCTGGCAACATGCCTGACCGGCTGGTCGGTTGAACGGCCCGGGGCTGTGGTCTGCGGCCGGACGCCCCGGTTCAGGACGCCGGATTCCCGGCATCCAGCATCGATATGAAGGTCGCGGCATCAGGCATTGCGTCGCGGACAAGCGCTCCCGCGGGCACGAGCGGTGCACCACAAGTCCACCACAATCCGCCCTCCGGCCCTGGCTGACGGCCGTAAGGCAGACCGGCATCGGGTTCAGCGGCAAAGTCCGGCCGGGGTGGGATCAGCGCGGCCAGTTGATCGGGGGTCAGGTCCTCGGCGATGGCGGCGCGTCCGGCATCCTCGGCTGCGTCGAGCCAGGCGGCGCCGTGGCGCGCCATCTGTTCGGGCGTTGCCCAGGGGCAGGTGGCGGCGATCATCAGCGGGAAATGGCGGCCGGCTTTGTCGATGCTGGGCATCCAAAGGCCGAGGAGAGGCCCGGGACCGCATATGTCCCGAGCCAGGGCGAAACGCCAAACCGGTGCGTCCAGCCAGACATCCGGCCAGGCATCGGCCAGCGCAACCTTGGCTGCGGCAAACGCCGGCGAGATGATCCGGTCCCACGCCTTGACGGTGGCTGACGGCAGGCCGACGCCTGCGAAATCGCCGCGTGACGGGATTTTGCCGAAATAGCCAGTCGAATGCGCCGGGTCGTAAGGTGCTTCTGATCGGATTTCCTCATCCTCCGCGCTGAAGATGCGAACCTTAGGTTGCCGCGGGAGTGACGGGAAGGGTGACGGATACACTCCCGATCAATCGGATCTGCGGCGCGCAAGGTGGCCGGTAAAGCCGGCGCCGAGGCCGCCCGAGCCGTCGATGTCCGCCGGCCCACTCTCGGGCCGCTGCACCCGTGGACGAGGCGACAGTCATCCGAGATTGCCCGCTTTCAGCCCCTTTTCAAGCTTCGCTCTCACCTTCGAGGCAGCTTCTTCTACCGTCACCGTCCCGTCCCTATTGGTGTCCAGTCCTTTATTTTGCTGATATGCCTTGGTCCCCGAGGCAAACAGAGCATGATCCGGCGACTGTCCGATAGCAGCCGGATACAGGATGGCCATGTATATGTCTTCTATGCTATGCAGCTTTCCCGCATGGGGAAGAAAATACTTCCTGACATAATCGAGTTGATCCACTGCCGTCATTTTTGCCAGGCCTGTCGTGCTGGTCCCAAGCGCATCTGCGGTCGACGGCATGAATTGGATCAGTCCCACCGCTCCGCTGCCGGCTGCGTTCTTGACAGACGGACTGAAAGTCTCAGCCGACTCAAAAGCCATTGCAGCCATTAAACAGTCAGGTGAAATCTCCAGATCGGCACATATTTTGATGACTTTCGCCTTAAAATCGGACGAAACCCGGGCCCCCCATGCAATACTCTTCGGCTGCGGCGGAAGTTCATGGCCCGGCAATGCATTCGAAACCGGATTAAAGGATGATCCAAGCATCAGCTTCCACATCGTAGGTCCATGCGGCTGCACCACCCCATCGGGATGATCCATGTGGACGTGGACCGTCTGAAATGTCTGGATGGCGGAAATCGTGTAAACCCCGACCTTGCCATCCACCTTCAGGAGCGGCCTTGGAACCGTTACAAATCTATTAAGGAGACGCTGAATCGTTCGAACGTCAGCGGGCAGATTCGGCGAATTCCTGCCAACCCGCATTGATATCTTTTCCAAACCGCAGCCCTCCTCCGGTCTTGAACTCGGGTTACCAATCAGGAATCATTGTCGTTTAATAAAGTAAACTCCTTTTCTCGGCAGCGCCGGATCCGGTATCATACCTTGCCAAAAGGTTATGAATTGCGCTCTGCCGTTCTTGTGCTCCGCCACGATGGCAAACAACACCTCACCCGGTTTGTATTGCGAAACGCCATATTGATTTACCAGATCGCCGTTCTTATAACTATGGAATCTGATGTCAAGCCTTGTACCTTCTTCAGAAACGTCACAGATATACGACTGGTCGGACTGATATCCGGTCACCTCCAGCCGGGCCGCCGCATTGTCGTCCAGCGACAGGCGATATGAAACCGCGATCGCGGACCCGCCGCGAGTCCTGCCGCCGTAGTAATCATACTGAAAAATACCCAGCCAGTCAGAGGAGATCTGTGCGTCGCCGGCCTGCGGGCTTAGAAATGCGGAGCAGATCGCAAAGTAAATCAGGAAAGCAAAATATCTTCCTGTAGCAAAGGAAAATGACCGCTTCATCGATCGGATCTCCTGACTGAGTGTCGTTGAAATCGAGCTGCCGGAACATCCCGTGCCGGACATTCGCTCCCGATTGAGGGATGTTCGCACCTTCGGTCACATCATTGGTTGACGGTGCAGCATGCCGGGATAGTGCCAGGTCACTTACCCCTCCCGCCTCAACACCACCTCGATCCGCCGGTTCTCCTCCCGCCCCTCCGCCGTCGCATTGTTGCCGATCGGATCGGCATCCGCCCGACCCTCCGTGCTGATCCGCGACGGCGTCCCCATCGCCCGTCCGATGATCGCCGCCGCCGCCTTCGCCCGCGCCGCCGACAACTGAAAGTTCGACGGAAACTGCAGCGACCGTATCGGCTGGTTGTCGGTATAGCCGATTATCTGCACCGGCCCCCGCTCCTGCCCCAGCGCCTGGCCGATGCGTTCAAGCAAGCCATCGAACTTCGGCGACACCTCGGCGCTGCCGGAGCCGAACAGGCCGCGGTTGCGGATGCGCACCACCGGCACCGCATCGGTGCCAATCACGGCAACCAGCCCCTGCTCGATTTCCGGCCGCAGGAATCCGCGCAACTTGTCCAAAGCGCCCGGTTGCGCCGCCGGCGGCGGCGGCGCAGGCGGCTGCACCGCGGCGGCGCGAACGATCGCCGGCATCCGTGCCGGTGGAGCCGCCATCATGCGGGCGAACAACGCATCCGAATCATCGTTCAACCCGAAAGACGTCCACGCATAGGCGGCACAGACCACCAAAAGCCCGGCCGCACCGGCGACCCAAACCGGCACCTCCGCCCGGACCGGCCGATACGGCGCGTCCACCCCCCGCCAGTGCGGCGACAGATCGGCGTCGGCCGGGGGGCGCTGACGGGCGATGACGCCATAGACCTCCTCACGCATCCGATCCAGTTCCGCCGGTCCGCGCGGCGACAGCCGGTAGCGGCCCTGGAACCCGAGCGAAAGACAGAGGTACATCAGTTCCAGCACAGGCAGCATGGTGCCGGGATTCTGTTTCACCTGGTTCAATACGTCGAAAAACCGGTCGCCGCTGCGCACCTCCTGGTGGAAGGTCGAAACCAGGGATCGCGACGCCCAGACACCCTGGTTGCCCCAGGGGGTCGCCTGCACAATATCGTCCACGCTTGCGCACAGGGCGTAATGCGCGGGCCGCAATTGCTCCACCGGCACGCCGCTTTCGCGCGAAACCTGCTCGAACCGCCGCACTTCGGTGACCGCGCGTTCGCGCAAGGCTCCGGAGTCCGGCTGCGACAGCGTGTTGCGCAGCCGGGACAGCAATTGCAGCAGCGGCGCCGCCGCGGCCAGCAGCGGTGAATGTCCAACCCGCACCGCTTCGTCCGGCCCGGCAACGGCTGCCTGCTGTGCCATAGGCTGAGCCGGCGGTGACAGCGCTTCGGCTGGCGGAGGCGCCGCACGCGGGCGCCCGCCCGGCACCGGGCGGATGATTTGCGTCCGGTCCGAGTCGTCGGGTTCGGCAAAAGGGTTGTCGCCCGTCATTGCTCAACTCCCGCCGCTGCCGCGTATCGCCCAAAGTTCCATCTTGAGTTCAGGAAACTCGCCCGACACGTGGATGGCGAAGCCGCCCGAGGACTGCATCTGTTGCCAATGGGGACTGTTGCGGTCCAGCTCGAAATAGGTCGCCCCGGCATAGAACGGAATTTGCCGCGGCGCCGCGCCCAGCGGCCGGATGGCGATGCCCGGCAGCGCCACGTTGACCAGTTCGCGGATATGCTCCACGGCGCCGATTTTCACCTGCGTCGGGAACAGCCGGCGCAGATTCTCGCTTGGCACATCGGCCAGGACCGAGAGCACGAAATTGGAGTTCTGCAGGATGCTGCGGTCGGTCAGTGGACCGACGCGCACGCCATGACGGCGGTCCTGCAACGGAATTGAGACCGCGGTCGTCTCCAGCACGGCGGAAAGCGAGCGCCGCAGATCCGCCACCACGGGCGCCAGGCTGCGCTGCAGATCCTCGTGCCGGTAAGCCGGATAGCTGTTCGGCCGCCGGCCGGTTTCGGTGAAGGTGGCGAATTCGCCGACCATCTGGACCAGGGTGGCGTACAGGTCCTCCGGGTGGACATTGCCGGAATCCGCCCAGTGCGACAGCAGCTTCTGCCAGCGGTTGACCGATTGCAGCAGCAGGAAGTCGGCCACCTCGGCCACCCCGCGGGATCCGGGCGCGCTCAGCCGGCCAGCCAGCGCCTCACCGCGCTGGTTCAGCATCCCGGTCAGTTCCGCCAGCAGCCCGGTCAGCGGCGGCGCCGCGGAACACACCAGCGCCGGCGGAATCCACCGGTCATCCAGGGTGATCCGCCGATCGGCGGCAATTTCGGTGATGCGCCCGAGGCCGATGCAATGATAGCCGGCGCGGTCCTGCGTCTCCAGCATATAGCGCAGCCTGAGCCGGCCGACCTGGAGTTCGGCGGGCTGCGGCGAGCCGGAATGGGTATCATAGGCTTCAAACGACTTCGGACCGTAGCGGCCGTCGCTGTCCTCCTCCAGTCCGACCTCGACCGCGCCGGCCTGGCGAATCGGCGTGGCCAAGTACACCAGAACATTGCGGGCGGAGGGCGGCGGTTCCAGCGGCGCCGGGTGGTCGGTTTCCCCGGGGATGACAAACAGCGTGCCGTCCTCGAACACGCCGGAACCAGCCGACAAAGCGAAGCGGCCCGTGGCCAGCAGGTCGCGGTCGATGGCGTAGTCCGTCATGCCCCAGGGATACGGGCGCAACATGCCGGTGCGGCCGCGGACCAGCGCCTCCAACCAGCGGTCCTGCTGCTGGAAGTGCTGGGCGCGCAGGAACATGCCCTCCTGCCAGATCACGCGGTTGGTCCAGCTCATGGCCTCTCCTGACGACAGCGAGTCTATTTATTATCCGGCTTGAGCGAAACTGAAAGCTTTTCCACATTCAGCACGAGCTTGCTCGTTCCGCTGGCGGCAACCGGCGCCGAGGCGCGCCATTGGGCATTGTCGATGTCATGGAACAGCACCACGACGCCAAGCGCCTGCGTGCCGCTTTTCAGCGTCTGTTCAATCGCTCGGGTTTCCGCCGGTTTGAGCACCACCTGATCGGAGCCGAGATCGTCCGCCCCGAGCGTCGTCTGCTCACGGTCAACCAGCGCGAAGACATCGGCATTGACGAATTTCTGCGTGGCGGCGAGCTGATAGAGACGGACTGATACCGGCCTCGGGGCGCTGTCCGCACCCGGGTTCTGGTCGGCGCTGCCGGTGAGCGTGAGTTGCAGGACCGGCGGCGGGGGCGGCGGCGCAGGCCCGCCGCAAGCGGTCAAAGTCGCCGCCGCCATGCCTGACAGCACGAACTTCGGTATCAGGCGGGCCGTCATCGTCAACTGTCCCGCCGGTTAAGCAGTTCTTGCATGGCCTGCTCATAAGCCTGTGCGAACCGCTTGCCGAAAACGCTGTCAAAGTTGTCGGAAAGGCTGCCCAGGATTTCCGCATGCAACGCTTCATAGGCGTCCCAGGCTTTTGCCTTGCGGTTCCCGAGCAGCGCCAGTCCACCGCCCTGGTCCTTCGCGTCGCGGATCTGATCCGGTCCCATCCGCACCAGCAGCGCACGAACCGCGGACTGCATCGCCGTCATCGTGGCGAGTTCGTGAAGGCGGATGTCCTTCAGCGCGTCCGTGATGGCTTCCTCCGGGCCCATGCCGGTCTGCCGGCCGGCTCCAAGCAAGCCGATCAGCGCGTCGTCGTCATTGGCGGAGAACTTCAGCAGGTTGTTGCCGCGCCGCTGAATCATCGTCGCTTCGATGCGGAACTCGCGCTTCACTTCGGATCGGGCGATCAGCGCCTGGCGGATGCCCGAAACCAGCGCGCGAAAGGCGCCACCGAGTTGCTGCATCGTTTGAACCGGATCGGCCAGAACCAGGTCCGCCACGCCCGCGCCCCGCAGAAACGCCGCCAGCAGATTTCCGGTTACAGCGGCGGGCGGGCTCGCTGAAGGGATATCTGCTTCAATCGCCGGTCGCACGGGAGCACGGACGACCGCCGGAGGCGGCGGCTCGGCGGCGGGCGGCGGCACGGGCGGAGGCGGAGGTGCGGCGGCGGGGGGCGGTGCGAAATCGTCAAGATCCCAATCGTCCGGCAGTACGGAACGCGTGGAGGGCAGACTGATCGCATCCGATATCGCCGGACTGTGGTCCGCCACTACAGGGCCCGGAAGGACATCGTCGGTCTCCGGCAAAAGCGGATCGAAATCGGCAGGCAGCGCGGGTGAAAACTGATCCGGTACGGGTCCGGGGCGACCGGGTGATCCCTGACCGCGGGCATACGGAGCCGGCGCGAACGGATCGTCATCGAACGGGTTGTCGGCGGATGCGGGCTTTGCGCCGCCGCCCGGGACGGCCTGCCACCTGGATGCCTGCGGCTCCTCGGTAATGCGGACCTCGATCTCGTAAGCACCGAGGATCAGCCGGTCGCCATCGGCGAGGGTGCGCGGCGGCCCGGCTTCCAATGGCGACTCGCCGCGGTTGATGAACGTCCCGTTGCTGCTGGTGCCGGCAACCTGCCAGGCGCCATGACGAAAGGCGATGACACAGTGCCGTTTCGACAGGTGCTTCGCCGGGTCGGCCAGGACCCAGTCATTGTCGGAACCGCGGCCGATGGAATACTCCCCGCCGCCGACCTGCCGCACCTCCGGCGCGACGGTGGGGGGACAACGCAGGACGGTCAGTGAAAGGGGCATCTGCGGATCAACCGATCAGAACAGTCGGCGCGCCGGGGCCGACAACGGTACCGCCATGCGCGGTCGAATCGCCGACACGGGATGCCGGCATGCCGCCGACAAGAACCGTCGGCGAACCGGCAACCATCGTTCCCGGCGGTCCGACGCAAACGTGCATGTCGCTGATGCGAGCCTGCGGCATGGCGCAAACAAGCACCGTGAAGCAACCCAGGCTGATCGGGCCGCCGACATGCGGCACGATGCCGTCCATCATCGGACAGACCTGCATGTCGGTAACGCGGGCGGCAGGTAGACCCATCAGACGGTTTCCTCCGGTGCAAGCCGGCCCGCGCCGCCGGCGGCAATCTCCCGCCCGCTGGCGAGGAAGCGGCGCAGCCTGTCATCGCGCCGGGCCGGATCGGTGCGCACGGCGGCCAGCGTGACAGAGCCGATGGCGGCGGTGCCGGCCAAATGCGGCGCCGGCGGCGTTTTCGGCTGGCCGAGAGGCGACATTGAATCGCCGCTCCAGAACGCGGCGACGGCGGCCCAGGCTTCGGCAGTGGCAAAATTCCCGCGCTGAGCGTGGTCGAACGCCTCCCGCCGGGTCTCGTCGGTCTGGTTGCGTACCCAGGCTTCGGCACTCGAAACGGTGGCCAGATCGGCTTCGGCATCCGGCGGCAGGGTGTGGCGGGCGCACATGCAGGCCCACCAGACACACTCCCGCTTCGGGAGGGCGTACGCCATCACTTTGACCGCTTCAGTAAGGAAACCGGCGTCCTCCAGAGCGCGGATGGCACTGGCCGCGTCGGTAGCCGCCTCGATCAGCCGGGCGCCCTCTCCGGTCACGACGGCAAGGGCTTGCACGTCCTGCCAGGGTGTCGCGTTAAGCTTGACAAACGATTGGTCGCTCATGGCGGTCTCAATTCAACATCATGACGCCGCCCTTGAGCGTCATCATGGCATCGGCGCTTGCCTGCACCATCGGCCCCTGGATCTGCACCATCGCTTGCCCCTGCACACTGACCTTTATGGCGCTGATCGTGATACCCTCGTTATTGATTTCAATCGAATTGCCGCCGACGGTCAGCTTGATGCTGTTCATGGCCGTTACGGTGACATTGCCGGCGTTTGCCGCGATGGCGATGTCGCTCTGGGAGGCGGTTACCTTGATCCCGCCGTTGTTGACGGTCAGGCTGTCGCCGGCCGCGTCGACCGTCGTGGTCCGGCCGTTCTTGATTGTGACGGTCTGCGAGTCGTCGACTTCGATTGTCTCCTTGGCCTTGACGGTCAGCGTGCGGTCGTTGGTGATCGTGATCGACTGGTTGTTGCCGACAGTGACCGTCTCGTTGTTCTCGATCTCGGTGAACATGTCCTTCTCGGCGTGCAGGAAAACCAGTTCCGACCCCGTCGTGTCGTCCACCGAAAATTCCGAGAACGTGCTGCTGCTGCCCCCTTTGGTGGACCGGGTCCGCAGGCCGGTCTTGTTCTGCTGCGCGGGAATCGGGAACACCGGCATCATGTCGGCGTTGTAGAGGCCACCAACGATGACAGGCCGGTCAGGGTCGCCATCGAAGAAGCCAACCGCGACCTCGGTGCCGACGCGCGGCAGCGATTGCCAACCCCAGGTGTTGCCGGCCCAGGGCTGGATCAGGCGCACCCAGATTCCGTTGTCGGCGGTGACATCCTTGCGGTGGTCCCAGAAGAAGCTGACTTTCACCCGGGCATACTGCTCGGAATGGATCTCCTCGCCCGAATCGCCGATAACGACGGCCGAATGGATTCCGGCCATCACCGGCCGGGGGGTCACTAATTTCTCGCGCCACGTGACCGTGGAGGGGAAGGCAACGATGCGGTTGGCGTAGTGCGAAGCGCCTCCGCCGGCGACCCAGCCTTCGTCGTGTCCGCTGCTGCTGACGCTGCGAATGACGTATTGGACACCCTCGGCGCCGGAATACGGATCGATTGCAATGATGAACTGCGTGCCTGGCATGAAAGCCGGGTCGGCACCAAGCGCTTCGATCAGACTGGCTTCCGCCTCCGCCGCCTCCATGTTCAAACGGGCTTTGGCGGCCACGTCCGGCTGCTTGAGCGCAAGAGCCGGCCACTCGAACACGTCGCGCTTGCCTGCGCCCGACGCTTTCAACGTCGTTGCTTTGGTCGCTTCCGGCAAGGTATCGGGCTGCGTCAGGTCGTAGTCGAGCAGGTGGAACGACCCGTGCGCCGTGCTGCCGATCTTGTGCCAGGCGGTCAGAACGTCGGTCCCGCCGCCCTCGTGCGACACGGTCAGGCTCGGCGTGGGATTGGAGACGAAGCCCTGGTTCTGATCGGTCACGACAAGGGTGTGATCGCCCGAAGCATGGGTGAAGTAGTAGAAATACCCGGCTGCTTCGACAAGGCGGGAAAAGAATGCGAAGTCGGTTTCGTTGAATTGGGTGACATAGGGCTGGACCGCCTTGTCGCCATAAACGTTCACGGAGATCGTCTGTCCGGCCTCGCCGCAGATCGTCGTCAGAATGTCGGCAATCGCCATGTTGGCGAAGATGCGGCAGTCGCGGGTCTGCCCCATGAACCACAATTTCGGGACGAAGGTCAGGGTGTAGGCGTACTGGTCGCGCACAGGCTCGCCCGTGGCGACAAAGGACCGCACCATCCCTTGCATGATCCGCGATGCACCCGTGCCGAAAGTGATTGTCAGGCAGGCGGGCTGAAACAAGACGGCATCGGGATCAATGACCGCCTGGCCGGAAATGACCTCGACCGTCACGCAATACGGCGCGCTGATTGACTCCTCGGCATGGAAGGAGGTCGCCAGAAGCGCACCCTGCCCGAGTGCGGTCTGGAGCGACAGGAGCTGGCCGCTGCGCGTGGAATCAATTTCTGTATCCGACATTAGTCACCTCTCCCCCCAGACTAGCTGGGCGGGCGCAGATGTCCAAGGGACCGAAATCAAATCTGCATTCCTGACACGTCATGATGGCAGCACCCCACCGTCCGGGACATACCAGCCGGATGCGGGGCATTTTTCCGACGCTGACGAGATTATATCACTCCCTTACCAGCTTGTTTCGTGATATGCCATGTTTCGCTTGACTGAGCAAGGAGCACACTATGCCGGAATATTTTTGGCCAGCGATCTTTCTGTCCGCCTCGCTCGCTCTTGCGCCGGCTGCCGGGGCGCAGACCAACCCCTCGGCGGATGAACTGATCAGGTCGTTGACTCCGACGGCGCAGTCTTTGAGATCAAGCGGAACGCGCGGCCTTCACCGCCTTGCGCCCGCGTCCGAAGCGACGCAGCCGGCGGCACAGGCATCGCCTGCGATCCATCCTGCCCGCCATGCCACGGCCGATAACCGCGGCGCGGACGCGGCATCGGCTTCGTTATTCGTGCAGTTCCCGAGCGGATCCGCCGAGCTTACGCCACAGGCGATGGCCGCTCTGGACGAACTCGGCAAGGCGCTGAGCAGCAACGCACTGTCCAACTACCACTTCCGGATCGAAGGGCATACCGATACCGTCGGGTCAAAAGAGTACAACCGGACGCTTTCGGAACGCCGGGCTGAGGCAGTGTTGGCTTACATCAAACAAAAGTTCAATGTTGACGGCTCCCGCCTGACTTCGGTCGGCCTCGGCTCGGACCATCTGCTGGTGCCGACCGGGGATCAGACGCCAGAGGCGCGCAACCGGCGCGTTCAGGTCGTCAATATCGGCGAGGGGTGAAGCGAAGCCATTGCATTGCGTTTGCGTTCGTGTCGGGCCGCCGGCGCGGCGAACCCGGCTCATCGCGGGGGGCTGCAACCCAGTGCTTCCGCCACGCCTCCCGCGACAAGGACCTGGCCGCCATCGAACGTGATCGGGCCAGTCATCTTCGCGCTGGCCCCGGTGACCTTGCATTCCTGCAAGTCCACAGCAACGGTTCGGAAATTGCTCCCGCTTGTCGTGACGACGACAAGGAAACGATGGTCGAAGCTGAACAGCGGACGATGAACAAGTCCGCCCTGGTTGACCGTGCAAATCTTGCCGCTCTGCCGGTTCTGAATGATCAGCGGCCCCTCCCAAATAGTCGGGGCTGTCGCGGAATCGGGATTGGATATCGTCACGGTATAGGCGTCGACGACCACCCTGGAGGACGCCGCATCGAACGTCATCGGCGAATATTGACAGCCCGGAGCCCGGGCAAACGCCGCGGTCGCCGACAGAAGACAGGCCAGCACGACGGGCATTCGGCGCCTTAAAGACTTAGCCATCCTGCGACTTTCTTTTCAAAGTCGGCAAAGCTCCAGTTTATCACCCTTACGGCGCCCGGAGCCGTTTGCAGACTCCGATCAATGTCGCAAGAATAGTAAGCGACTTTGTCCCGATCGTCTGCCCCCCAGCTATAGTTGATCGTAGTTTCCTTCTCGCCGATGCCGCCAAGCTGGCCCCAATAGGCGGTCGGGTATTTTCCGCGGTTCAAGGGCCCCTTGACGACCACCACGACATGGCCGTTCGGCTGGTCTTTGAGTCCGCCGATGACGAATTTGCCGTCGGCGGCACGTGCCGCGGCCTCTACTCCGTCCTTCGCCGGTTTCCATCTGGCGGCAATGGCATCCACAATGTCGTTGGCCTGCCCGCTCAAAAACACACCAAGATCGGCGGCCACGGCTTTCACGAAGCCGCTGCAATCGCTTCGCCAGGTGTCCCAGTCTCGCTCGCAGGCGGCGATGATCTGGTCCGCCGGGGTTGGCTTGGCTGCCGATGCGCCGGACATCCTGTCAGCCTCCCCGGGGCCGATTGATCGTGGCGGCCACCTTCGCGCCCCCGGCCGCGCCGCGGCCGCCAATCAACGCCTCCACCGCCCAGTAGTACGGATGCGCCTGGAACGCGCGATCGCCAACGGATTCATCCAGCATCCGCCGTTGCGACACCGCCAGAGCCGCCGCCGGGCCGGCATCCGGATTGGCCTGCAGCGCCTGCAGGAAGAGCGCGGTCAGGTAGGTGCTCGCGGCATCGTTCGCGTCCCAGTGAGTGACCAGCAGCGACCGCGCTCCGGCAAAGAAGAAGCTGCGCGCCAGACCCGACAGGCTCTCGCCCGCGCCATTGCCGTTCTGTCCGCCTGTGTTGCAGGCCGCCAGAATGACCAGTTCGGCATCCAGATGCATCAGTTCGATCTGCGAGGCGGTCAGCATCGCGCCGCTGGCATCCGGCGCATCCGGCGCGGTGGACGTCAGCACCGCGGGTTCGGTCTGGCACCGCAGTTCGCCGGGCAGGATCGCATGCGTCGCGAAGTGGATGATCCGGTAATCCGGCAGCGCTGCCGCCTCCACCTTCCTGACCGTGAAAACCGCGCCGAGAAGCTGGGACCCGGGATCGGCCCCCAGGAGTTGGCGGGCCACCTCCAGTTCCTTGCGCGCGCCTGGCAGGGGCGGCAGGCTGGCCAACTCCTTCGCACTGTCGCCGCACGGGCCGGCGGCGAATGTGGCCATCGCCTGGCGCAGGGAGGGCGGCCTGAAGTCGCCCAGTCCGAACCAGGGCTGTGCCGCCCGGATCGTTTTCGTGCCTTGCCGCAGGTTGACGAAGCTGGCGGCCGACGGAACGTGGGAAATCGCCATCGCGCGGATCAGGAACGGGGCCTGGCCGAGATCCTGCCCCGGCGGCACCGGTCCGGTCAGCAGCGCCCCGAACGGCACCGAGAGCAGGCTGCCGGAGGGCGAAACCGTCAGACCCGTCACGCCGGCCAGTCCGCCTGCGACCGGATTGAAAATGGCGGAATAAAGCTCCCCGGCCGCAGCAGCATCGAACGGCGCCGGCTGGTTGCCGGGCGATAGGTCCATGCCGGCACGGAAGCGCTTGACCAGGGCATCGATCCGGTGCGCCCCGCCGTCGATGCGGCCAACGCTGATGGCGTCCTTGCGCAGCAGCAGCGTCCAGCCCTCATCGTCGGCCAGCACGATCACCGCCAACGCTTCCGACGGCTGCAGCAGCGCCTGCGCTTCGCGGGCTGATACCGAATCCTGCACCAGAGCGGCGAAGCCGGGCGAGGCTTCCTGCCGCGCCTGCCCCGCGTCGCGCTGCGCCTCCTGCGCCTTGCGGATGTCGTCATCCAGCGCGGCCATCGTCTCCGGATTGGTTTTGCCCGCCGCCATCGCCAACCGCTTGCGATACAGCGCCTCCAGCCGATCGGCCGCGGCATCGTATTGACGGATGGCGTCGGCGACTTTCGGATCGCGGGAGCCTTCGGACAGGCGGGCGGCGGCCAGAGCGATCTGGCGGCTGGTGATGCTGCCTTGCGCAAGCTGCGACAGCGCGAACATCTCCGCCAGCACCGGCTGTCCGCCCTTCGGCGCCTCCAGCGACAGCGCGTGCAGGCAGGCGGTCAACAGGTTCGCGGTCACGCCGGACTTCAGCAGTTGCAGAGTCCGGCTCGCCTCCCGGCATTCAGGCAGGACACCGGCGTAATCGCCGCGGGCGCCGCTGGCGGAGGCGCGCAGCAATTCGGTTTCGGCCAACGGCCTGCTGGCGGGCTGGACGCGGGCAAAGGTATCGACCGCCAGTCCGAGTTGCGAGATCGCAAACCGGTCGTTGACATTGGCCGCCGCTGTCATTCCGGCGGTGCGGTAATACCGCGCGACAAGACGGGGGTCGCGGCCGGCGTACAGGTCGCGGGCGGCCTGAAGTTCCTTATCGGCCTCCTGCGATCTGCCCAGAGCGGCCAGGGCGATCGACCGGTAGCGGTGAGCTTCAATCAGGCCGTTCAGCGCGTCGCTGCTCGACTGATCCGCCACCAGCGACGAATCCGCCGCCGCCTGGGCCATTTGCTCCACCGCGCTGCGCGCGCCGGCCGATCGGCCGCGCGATATAAGGGCGTCGGGCGGCACGATGGCGGCGAACTCGGCTTCTGCCTGGCCCAGCAGTGCCAGTGCCTCCTCCGGGTTGTTGCGATTCAATTGGTCCAGCGCCCTGAGGTGCGCGACGAGTGGCCTGGCCACCGGGTCGATCTGGTCCGGCAAGGCCGCCAGCCGTTCCGCCCGTGCAAATAGCCGATCGGCTTCGGCGAAGCGGCCCTGGTTGGAGACCTGGAGGGCCTCGCGCGCCAATGGTATGGCCAGGGCCGGATTGTTCGGCCCAACGAGGCGTTCCTGGATGGCGACCGCGGTGCGGTAGGCGCTCTCGGCAGCGGCATAATTCCCGCGGCGGTTCTCCAGCGCGCCGCGCCCGATCTGCCGCTCGACTTCGGAAATCGCGCCGGCGCCCTCCATGTTGACCGCCTGGGCCGCCTGGCGCTGGGTGGCGATGCCGTTCGACAGATCCGCCGCGGGTCTGGCGGGCAATTTGCCGGACAGCACGCCGATGGCGGTGGGCAGCACCGATTCGGCCGGCCGGACGCCGTCGGCGACATACAGCGTGCCGTTGACGCGGACAGCCAGAGCGACATGCGGCCAGCCGCCCTGCCGCCGGGTGCAGGACAGGCTGGCTGCCGGGCTGTCGAGGACTGTGGCCGGCGCCGGGTTGCCGCACTGGAAGCGGCCGTCGAAGACCGACCGCCAGCCGCTGGATGCCAGAAAAGCCGCAGGGTCCGCCGCCCCTTCCGGGGTCACCACGCGGCCCGCGGGTTCCAGGTAGCTGCCGCAATAGATCTGCGCGTCGTTGGTTTCGCGCTGAACGGAGCAGGTCTCATGCGCAGCGTTGGCGCCGAGATCGAGTGCCTCGCCGGCATGGCTGCCGCCGACGTATGCGCTCGGCGGCGGGACGGCGCACGAGGTCAGCGCAAGGCCGGACAGTGCCAGGACCAGGCGCCGCGCGGAAGACTGCTTGTTCTGTGTCATGATCAATAATCCCGGTCGGCGACATCGGGCAACACGGAGTCGGCGTCGCCCTGGTATTCCATGAACCCCAGTTGCACGTCGCGCAGCGGGTTCGTCACCGGCACGGTCAGGCTGGTGAACTGGACGCAGTTGACCGACGAGATCGGGCAGCCGTTGATCTGATAGTTGTTCTTGTGCTGCGGAGCGATGTGGGCACCGGACGCGGCGTTCTGGCCGGAGACGCCGCCAACCGACCCGATCAGGTTGATCGTCTTCGTTGTGGCCGTCGTGAAGGCGACCTGAAGACCCGCGACATACAACGCGCCGCTGGCGGTTCCGGCGTCCAGCTTCAGGAACAACTTGACCTCGGGCTGCCGGAAGACGCCGAGATCGACATTGCCGCTCCCGGTCAGGGCGAACGTCCAGTTGACCACCGAGCCGGTGGAGATGGCCGGATTCTGCGCCACCGCGAAATTGGCCGCCGTGAGATAGACGCCGGGGGCGCCGGGGGCCGGGAACGGATCGGCCTTCAGCGGGTTGGAACTCCCGGCCCCCAGCCCGGCGAAGGCGCTGCCGGCGATCAGATCGATGGTATAGCTGACGTCCTCGATCCACACGCTGTTGGCGGTCAGCAGGCCCGCCAGCATCAGGTTGGACGAGTCCACCAGATGGAACGCGTGGCCGTTGTCGCCGAACGCGCCCAGGGTGCCGATGACATTGGCCTGGAGGAGATTGACGTCCGCCCCGGAGGAGCCGGTCAGCCTGGACGCATTGATGACCGCATTCGCACCCTGGGTTATCCCTCCCGCCGCATAAAGCCCAAGGGTACCAGCGGTTATCGGCCGCTGCAGGTCGATCGCGGCGCCGCTCAGCTTCACCGGAACCGCCGTTGCGGACGGTGCGGCCACGGTGGGCGCCGACAGATGCAGCGCCGCGGGCGGACTTGCCGGCTGGCTGACGGCGTAGCCGGACACGGCGGCGATCCCGCCGACGGCGCCGGCCTGAGCGAAACCCTGCGTGCCGGAGGTGCCGGCGATCCTGACCGTGCCCGAGGGTGCGAGCAAGGCATTGCCCGGGATGCTGTCGCCTGGCACGTTCAATGCCGCGCCGGCAAGCAGGCCGGTGGTCTCGAGGACGGCGTCGCCCCCCGCGGCCAGCAGCGTGAAGCCGGTCGCCGGGCCAGCGGCCGAGACGGTCCCGGCGATGTCGATGCCGTTGCCCGCGGTGACGCCGAGCGTGCCTCCGGTCGCCAGGACCCCGCCGGTCTGCGTGAACGCTCCGGCGGCGGCGATGTCGGCGTTGCCGGTGGATGCCAGCAGGCCGCCGGACTGGCTGAAGCTGCCGGAGGAGCCGATGGTCAGCGACGTGCCCGCGGCGATGGTGCCGCCGGTCTGCGCCAGCGATCCGAGCGCGACGTTGCCGGCGGCGAGCAGGCTGCCGCCGTTTTCGCTCAGCAGCCCGGTGACGGCGACGGAGCCGTTGGAGCCGATATAGCTGGAGGCTGCCTGGGTCACGTTGCCGGTGAAGACGACGCCGGTCGCGGTATTCAGCGCGGCGATGATCTCCGCCGCGCTGACGGTGGCCGTGGTGGCAGATATGCCGACGGTCCCAGTGGTCGCCACGATGGAGCCGTTCGACAGGGCCGCGGCGGGCGCCGTCAGGCTGACGCTGCCGCCGGTGATGGCGCCGGAGGTTTGCGCAAGGGTGGAGCTGGCGTTCAGGCTGACGGCGCCCCTGGGCGCGTCGATGACGCCGGACGCGGTAATGGCTGGCGCAGTGATGGTGACATTATTGGCGGTCAGCGGCCCGGTCAGGCTGACGGCAGTCGCGTCGGCCAGGGTGAAGTCGCCCGATGTCACTGCGAGGTTGCCGACGGCGATAATGGTGTTGGAGCCGAGCAGCGAGACCGTGCCGGTTATACCGGTATCGCTGACCAGGTTGCGGGCGAAGATGGTTCCACCCGACTGGGTCACGCCGCCACCCTGCGTGGACAACGAGAGCGTTTTCGCCGCGGCCGCGATGAGCTCGCCGGCTGTCTGGCTGATGCCGCCAGAGCCAGCGGAGGCGATCAGCGACAATGCATCGATGTTGCCGGAGAGCGCGATGCCCCCGGCGCTGCCGGTACTCAGCGTTACGTCGGCGGCAGACAGCACGCCGCTCTCGGCGATCCCCGAGGTGCCGAGGAGGCTGATTTGCGATGAGGTCGCGGAGATCGTGCCGGTGCTGGCCACGTCGATCGAGCCGGCGGTCAGGGTGACGTTATCCGCGCTCACCGAACCGGTGACGCTGACCGTGCCGGTGTCGGCCAGCACGAAGTCGCCGGATGCGATCGTCAGCGAACCGATGGTCGCGATCGTGTTCGATGCGGTGAGCGACAGGCCGTTGGTCACAACGCCGTTACCGATCAGAGTGCCGGCGATTATCGTGCCGCCGGTTTGCATGATCGCGCCGCCGGCGTCGCTCACCGCCAGCGTGCCGGTGTGCGCGTCGATCGTGCCGGCGGTCTGCCGGATACCACCGCTACCGCCCGACAGTACTACCAGCGAACCGGCGCCGACGCTACCTTCCAGCGCGATCGCGCCGCTGCCGCCGGTGCTGAGGCTGACCGTGCCGCCGTTGGCGGCCACCAGGCCGCGTTCATCGATCCCGATCGTGCCGTAAAGCGAGACCTGCGTGTTGCTTGCGATGATGCTGCCGGGCACGTCGATCGAGCCGGCCGTCAGGGTCACGTTGTTGGCGGTCAGCCGATCGGCGACGCTGACCGTGCCGGTGTCGAACAGCACGAAATCACCGGAGGCGACATTCAGCGAACCGATGGTTCCGATCGTGTTCGATACGGTGAGCGACAGGCCGTTGGTCACAACGCCGTCGCCGATCAGGGTGTCGGCGATGATCGTGCCGCCGGTTTGGGTGATCGCGCCGCCGGGGTCGCTCACCGCCAGCGTGCCGGTGTGCGCGTCGATCGTGCCGGCGGTCTGCCGGATACCACCGCTACCGCCAGACAGTACTACCAGCGAACCGGCGCCGACGCTGCCTTCCAGCGTGATCGCGCCGCTGCCGCCGGTGGCCAGGCTGACCGTGCCGGCGCCCGCGGCCACCAGGCCGCTCGCGTCGATCCCGGTCGTGCCGTAAAGCGAGATCAGCGTGTTGCTTCCGATGATGCTGCCGGGCACGGCGACCGAGCCGGCCGTCAGAGTCACGTTATCTGCGCTCAGCGGACCGGCGACGCTGACCGCGCCGGTGTCGAACAGCACGAAATCACCGGAGGCGACCGTTAGCGAACCGATGGTTCCAATCGTGTTCGATGCGGTGAACGACAGGCCGTTGGTCACAACGCCGTTGCCGATCAGGGTGCCGGCGATGATCGTGCCGCCGGTTTGCATGATCGCGCCCCCGGGGTCGCTCACCGCCAGCGTGCCGGTGTGCGCGTCGATTGTGCCGGCGGCCTGACGGATCCCTCCGCTACCGCCTGACAGGACTACCAGCGAACCGGCGCCGACGCTGCCTTCCAGCGTGATCGCGCCGCTGCCGCCGGTGGCCAGGCTGACCGTGCCGGCGCTCGCGGCCACCAGGCCGCTCGCGTCGATCCCGGTCGTGCCGTAAAGCGAGACCAGCGTGCTGGTTGCGATGATGCTGCCGGGCACGGCGATCGAGCCGGCCGTTAGGGTCACGTTGTTGGCGCTCAGCCGATCGGCGACGCTGACCGTGCCGGTGTCGAACAGCACGAAATCGCCGGAGGCGACCGTTAGCGAACCGATGGTTCCAATCGTGTTCGATGCGGTGAACGACAGGCCGTCAGTGATCGTGCCGTTGCCGATCAGGGTGCCGGCGATGATCGTGCCGCCGGTTTGGCTGATCGCGCCGCCGGGGTCGCGCACCGCCAGAGTGCCGGTGTGCGCGTCGATCGTGCCGGCGGTCTGCCGTATCCCGCCGGTTCCGCCCGACAGTGCGACCAGCGAACCGGCCAGCACGCTCCCCGACAAGATAATCGCCGCGGCCGAACCGGAGCTTAGCGCTACCGTGCCGGCGTTTGCCAGGACGATGCCCGACGTGCTGACGGTCAAATCGCCGGACGAAGACAAATAGGTGTTGCCGGCCGAAGTGGCGATCAGCCCGTCGACCGTCAGCGCGCCGATGACGTCGATGGTCGTGGTGTTGCCGGATGGCAAGGTCCCCGCGCCGGCCGCCAGGCTGCCGATCTGCCTCAGGTCTTGCCCGTCCGTGAGGCTGAAATCGCCGGTCGCGACGAAATCCGACAGGGTTCCGATCGTGTTGATCGTGCCGCCCGGCGTCAGGGTCGCCGAACCGGCCGTGCCGCCGGCCCAGCCAATGCTTGCGGTCCCGACGTTGGTCCAGCCCAGCGCGATGAGGCCAGCGGCGAGCGAGCCGGAGGCCGAAACACCGGCGCTGCCGGTAACGGTGCCCGCTGCAATGGCGCCAGTGGCCCCCTCGACGACGGAGGTTTCCGCGTAGAGCCCAAGCGTGGTCGTCGCGACCGGCCGGTCGATATCAACCGCCCGACCGATCAGCACCGCCGGAATGACAGCGCCGCCCGTAACGGCCGAACCGACGGACAGAATGCTCAGCGGCGTCACGAGCGTCGAAGTACCGAGAACGTAGCCGTTCGAGCGCGAGCCGGCGTTTCCGACCGCCCCCGCCTGCCCGAATGCCCGGGTGCCGGCGGTACCGGCGATAAGAACCGTCCCGGCAGGGGCTTGCAGCGCGTTGCCCGCAATGGTGTCGCCATGCGCGATTGTCGCAGGCCCCGCCAGCAGGCCGGTCGTGGTCAGCAGTGCATCGCCGCCGTTCGCCAGCAGCATGAAGAAGCCGCTTGGCGTCCCGGCCGCCGACACGGTGGCTCCTACGGTAATGCCGTTGAACGCGGTGACGCCGAGCGTGCCGCCGGAGGCAAGAACGCCGCCGGTTTGCAGGAACGTGCCGGAGGTGAATATGTTCACGTTGCCGGTCGCGGCCGCCGTGCCGCCGGACTGATAGAAGCTGCCGGAAGCCGCACTGGAACCCGCCCAGCCCGCGGTCGAAGATCCGCTGCCGACGGCGAGCCCGGCGCCCGCGTTGACAACGCCTCCGCTCTGCGAAAGGCCACCCAGCGACACATTGCCAATGGCGAGCAGCGTGCCGCCATTCTGTTCCGTTAGCGTTCCGCCGACGGTTACGCTTCCATTCGAGCCGATGTAGCTGTTGGCCTGCGTCACATTGCCCGAGAACGAAACGGCAGTGGCGGAATTGACCGCTGCAATCGTCTCGGTGCCTCCAACGGATACCGCAGGCGAGGTGATCCCGACCGTCCCGGCTGTGGCAACGATCAGGCCATCGTTCAGCGCGGCGCTGCCGGTGGCGGCGATTGTCACCGTCCCGGCGTTGATCACGCCCGCCTCCTGCGCCAGCACTGTGGTGGTGAGCTTCGCCACATCGAGCGCCTCGACGATCGGCCACAGAGTGCCAGGTTGCGAAATGACGATCGCGCCGGCATCCAGCCAGGTATTGCCGGCGGGGCTCGTCACTTCGCCGTTCAGCATGAGCGTGCCCGGGAGCGAGATGGTGGTATCGCCGCCAGCGTGGATAAGGCCGGCGATCGTCAGGTCTGTGCCGTTGTTGACGATGATTGTCCCGGTCGCGTCCAGCGATCCGAGAGTGCCGCCGCTGCCAAGGCCGATGGTGCCGATAGTGTTGAGCGTATTGGTCAGCGTGAAGCTGCCGGCGGAGCCGGTCAGCGTCCCGACATTCACCAGGGGCGCGGTTTGTCCGACATCGCCGGTCGCATCGAGTTCGAGAACAAAGGTCCCTTTCGCATCGAAAGTTCCGCCGGCATTGATGGTGCCGGCCCGGATCGTCACCTCCGTAGAACCGGGCAGCGTTGCGGCGCCGATGCGCACCCGCGCGGCGGCAATGCCGTCGAGCGTCGCGAGGGACAGGCCGGTGGAAAGCGTTGTCCCAAGCGCAACCAAATTCCCCGCTGTGTTCGGAGCGAGTTCGAACGTGCCACCGTTGGTGGACACGACGCCGGTCGCGCCGGTCGTTCCGAGGTTGGTCAGCCGATCGGCTTGCAGCCCGATCGTCGCGTTGGCGGCGAGGGCGGCCAAAGTGCTGTTCGCGCCGAAGGTGATGCCGAGGGAGTGCGACGACTCGATGTAGATGTTACCCGACGTGGACGTCACCGTGGCACTCGGCGCGATCGTGAGCGCCGATGCATCCTGGATCTGGATGTCGCCTGTCCCGGCCAGCGGTCCGATCGTGCCAATGGCGTTGGCGGTGCCCAGCAGCGCCACCGAGCCGCCGATAGTGCCGCTGTTGATCGCGGGGTCGCTGATCAGCCTCCCGGTGATGATGGCGCCGGCCGCCGCCTGCGTCACGCCGCCGCCGATCGCGGCCAGAGATAGCGTGCCGAGCGTGCCGGCGTTCAGCAGCCCGGCCGTCTGGCTGATCCCCGAAGAGCCCGCCGACAGCGCAATCAGCGTCCCGGCGCCGACGCTGCCGGACAGCGCGATGGTGCCGATCGAGCCGGTGTTCAGTGTCACCGTGCCTGTGTTCGCCGCGATCGTACCCGCGTTGATCGTGCCGCTCTCGGTGATGCCGGTGGTGCCATACAGCGCTACCAGAGTGCCGCCAACGATGGTGCCCGGGACCTCGATCGAGCCGGCGGTCACGGTCACGTTGCCCGCGGTCAAAGGACCCGCGACGCTAATGGTGCCGACATCCAGCAGATCGAAGCTGCCGGATGGCGCCGTCACCGTCCCGATTGTCGATACCACCGCGAAGGTTGCAATTGAGGTGACGGCGTTCGCGCCGAGCAGCGACACCGCTCCGCCGTTGAGCGCCTCGCCCTCCAGCGTCGTGGCGATGATCGAGCCGGCACCGGTTTCGGTGATATTGCCCGGTGTCGTTGCGCCGATACCGTGGGCGATCAGGTCAACGACGGTCGCGACTTCAGGTTGGTTGATGACGATCGAGACGCCCCGAAGCGTAATGGAGTCAGGGATCCCGACCGGGGTTAAGGTTTGTCCGGGGCCCGGACCGGGAACCGTCGCCCCCGAAGGCGAACCGCCGCCAGGATACAGAGTCCCGATGCAGAGACCGCCGCAATAGACCAGGCTCGGCCCTGCCGTGATCGGCGCGCCCCCGCTTGTCAGGTCGATCGTGGTGGTGCCGCTGGCGGAATCGGCAATCAGGCCGGCGGCATAGCGGATGCCGCCTGCCGCCGTCAGGTCGCCGATGGCAAGGACCGTCAGGGTGCTGCCGGCCGACAACGTGCCGCCGCTCTGCGTGAAGGCGCCTCCGATATAGCTGTTCGCGCTTCCGGAGAAGCCGCCGATAGTCAGGTTGGCGCCCGCCGCCACCTCGCCGCCGGACATGGTCAGCGCGCCGTCAGTGCCCAGCACCACCGAGCCGCCGCTAATGATCGTTCCGCTTTCAATGTCAAGGCCCGTGGAGCCGAGCACGCTGATCGTGCTGTTCGCGGCGATCACCCCGCCGAGTTCGGAAATGCCTCCAGTGGAGGCGGTCACACCCACCACGTTCGCCGCCGCGATCGTGCCACCGGACAAGGTGACATCGCCGGACGCGGCATGCACGACAACATCCTGGCCGTTGATCAGCCCGCCGGTCTGAACGAAGCCGATGCCGCCCTGGAGGTCCACGGTGCCGCCCAGCGACCAGATCAGGGCACCGGCGGCTACTGTCAGCGTCCCGGTCGAGATCAGCGTCGTATCACCGCCGATGCCGCAGGCGCCGATGCTGCCATTGACCAAAAGCGAGCCGGTGACGGACACGGTGGCGGTCTGCGCGACGACCGGACCGGCGATGGTCAGACTGGTCGCGTCGTCAAGCGTAAAGGCGGCCGCGGTGAAGCTGCCCAGCGTGGCAATGGTGGTCGAGCCGGTCAGGCTGGCATCCGCCGCGAGCGTGCCGCTCATCGCGCGGCCGGACAGCGTGCCGGCGATCAACGTTCCGGTCTCGGTAATCGCCCCGGCGTTGCTGACCAGCGATGTCGTGCCGGTGCCGCCGTCGCTGACCGTGCCGGCGATGTTGAGCACGCCAGCGGTCAGCCCGACCGCGCTTGCCGTCGTCCCGGACGCCGGTGCGATCGTGCCGCTGACCAGCAGCGTGCCGGTATCGACGATCGTCGCCGCGCTGGCCACTATGACCGGACCCGTCACCGTCAGGCTGCGCCCATCGGTCAGACTGAAGTGGTCGGCACTGAAAGCTGCCAGCGCGGCGATGCTGTTCGCGCCGGTCAGGCTGGCATCGGCATCCGCTGCTCCGTTTGCCGCGCGGCCGGACAAAGTGCCTGCGATCAGCGCGCCGGTCTCGGTGATCGCCCCGCCGTTGCTGACCAGCGATGTCGTGCCGGCACCGCCGTCGCTGACCGTGCCGTTGATGTTGAGCACGCCAGCGGTCAGCCCGACCGCGATTGCCGTCGTCCCGGACGCCGGTGCGATCGTGCCGCTGACCACCAACGTACCGGTGTCCGTGATCGTCGCTGCGGTCGAGGCGGTGACCGGACCCGTCACCGTCAGGCTGCGGCCGTCGGCCAGGTCGAAGTGGTCGGCGCTGAAGCCGGCCAGAGTAACAATGGTGTTCGCACCGGTCAGGCTGGCATCGGCATCCGCCGCTCCGTTGGCCGCGCGGCCGGACAAAGTGCCGGCTATCAGCGCGCCGGTCTCGGTGATCGCCCCGGCGTTGCTGACCAGCGATATCGTGCCCGCACCGCCGTCGCTGACCGTGCCGGTGATGTCGATCACCCCGGCAGTCAGCCCGACGGCGATTGCCGTCGTCCCGGACGGCGGTGCGATTGTGCCGCTGATCAACAGCGTGCCGGTGTCGGTGATCGTCGCTGCGGTCGAGGCTGTCACCGGGCCGGTGACCGTCAGGCTGCGGCTGTCGGCCAGGTTGAAGTTGTTGGCGTTGAAGCCGGCCAGAGTGACGATGGTGTTCGCGCCGGTCAGGTTGGCATCGGCATCCGCTGCTCCGTTTGCCGCGCGACCGGACAAAGTGCCGGCGGTCAGCGCGCCGGTCTCGGTGATCGCCCCGGCGTTGCTGACCAACGATGTCGTGCCCGCACCCCCGTCGCTGACCGCGCCGGTGATGTCGATCACCCCGGCAGTCAGCCCGACGGCGATTGCCGTCGTCCCGGACGGCGGTGCGATTGTGCCGCTGACCAGCAGCGTGCCGGTGTCGATGATCGTTACCGCCGTGGACGCAGTGACCGGGCCGGTCACCGTCAGGCCGCGGCTGTCGGCAAGGTCGAAGTGGTCGGCGCTGAAGCCGGACAGAGTGACGATGGTGTTCGCGCCGGTCAGGCTGGCATCGGCATCCGCCGCTCCGTTTGCCGCCCGG
This sequence comes from uncultured Rhodopila sp., assembly GCA_903851415.1. Taxonomy (GTDB): domain Bacteria; phylum Pseudomonadota; class Alphaproteobacteria; order Acetobacterales; family Acetobacteraceae; genus Rhodopila. Next base: position 85,273 of record CAINOE010000147.1, read on the forward strand.
CCGGACAGAGTGCCAACGATCAGCGCGCCGGTCTCGTTGATCGCTCCGCCGTTGCTGACCAGCGATGTCGTGCCGGCCCCGCCGTCGCTGACCGTGCCGGTGATGTTGATCACCCCGGCAGTCAGTCCGACGGCGATCGCCGTTGTCCCGGACGCAGGTGCGATCGTGCCGCTGACCAGCAGCGTGCCGATATCGATGATCGTCGCTGCGGTCGAGGCTGTCACCGGGCCGGTCACCGTCAGGTCGCGGCTGTCGGTCAGGGTGAAATCGCCCGATGTCACCGAGAACGAGCCGATCGCGGCGATGGTATTGCTTTCTGTCAAAGTCACACCGCCGGCCGCGGTGCCGGTCAGCGTCCCGGCCGTCAGGATGGCGCCGCTCGACTGGGTGATCGCGCCGCCGGAATCGAGTTCAAGATTGGTGCCGGCCGAACCGAAGCTGCTGCCGATCGTAATCGGCCCGGCGGTTGTCGTCGCCGTGGAATTCCCCGGCAGCGTTACCGCTCCGATGCGAACCGCTGCCGGACCGATCCCGATTAACGAACTCAGGTACCCGCCGGCGCCGAGCGTAATCGCCTTGCCGGCGGTGTTGGGCGCAAGCTCGAAGACTCCGCCGGTGACCGTGCCGCCGCTGGCGATCGTAAAGGCATCGGCGTGGATGCTGGCCTTCGACGCGACGCCGGCAGCGACTTTCCCGGCCGCCGCGACGGCGACGCCCGCGCTGTCCGAACTGCGCAGATAGATGTTGCCCACGGCGCTGACCGCCCCGGCGACCGTGAGCGCCGACGAATCCACGATCGCGATGCCGTTGCCGGCTCCGGTCACCGCGAGGCTGCCCAGATTGGCGATTGCGTTGCCGGTGCCCGGCAGGCTGAGGGCGCCGCCGATGCCGCCTGCGCTCTGCAGGGTGCCGGCGTTGATAGCGCCGGCAGCCGATTGGTTGATGCCTCCGCTTGCCGCGCTCAGGTCGACGACGATGGCGGCGCTGACGCCGTTGCCGATAGAAGTGTCCGTCAGATCGATGGCGGAGTGTCCGGCCGAGGCGGTTCCTGCCTGCATGACCACCGTCGTTCCTGATAGAACGACTGGCCCGGACCCCAGAGTTCCCGCCGCCGTGCCGATGAGAATAGATCCAACCCCACCCGTTGCGGTGCCGGACGACAGGAACAATCCGCCCCCGGCTGCGATCGTCACGCCCCGGTCAATCAAAAGATCGCTGCCGGCCTCAAGGCTTAGCCCGTTGGCGACGCCGATCGTTGCATGAACGCCGATCGTGCCCGTCGAGGTTTGCAGCACGACGTTAGCCGTTGAGCCCAGTGTCTGGATCTCGCTGTTGCTTAAGGTTTCAGATGCGCCACCGGCGCTCGCCGCCACGGTGCCATTGTTTCCGCTCAGCGTCGTGTCCAGGCTGCCCGACCCGGCCGTCCCGCCGTTGATGTCCAGATTTACCGGGTCCAGCAGGATCGTGCCCAAGGCTCCGTGCGGCGCCGACAGATCGATCAAGCCGGTCAGTGCGTAACCGCCCTGCCCCGACACCTCGACAAACCCGCCGTCTCCCCCCGTCGCTCCGCCCTTCGCCGTGATCGTCCCGGCCATCGTGGTCTGTTGCGTCGACAGCACCGTCACCCGGCCGCCATTGCCCTTCGCCGTCGCATCCGCCGCGATCACCGCGCCGGCCGCGACCGTCACCGCCGCGGCCGTCTTCTGACCGGTCACCGGCGGCCCGCCTGCCGCCCGCTTCAAGGTCGTGCCGATGGCCACCGTGCCGCCGCCCGCCGGGCCGGAGGCGGAAATCCGCGCCGTGGACGCCACCACCACCGTCCCCGTCGTGTTCACCACGACCGAACCGCCCGCCGTACCCGCCGCATGCCCGTTCGCCGCGACCGTGCCGCTGACGATCACGTCGCCGCCGGCGCCCGCGATCACCACGCGGCCGGTCCGGGTGCCGGTACTCGAAGCGGAAATCTTCCCGCCGGCGTTCACCAGCGCCTGCACCACCCCATCCACCGCCTGTGCCGTCAGCACCACGGTGCCGCCCCGGGCGCTGATCGCCCCGGTGTTGGTCACCAGCGCCGCGCCGCCGTCCGGCGCCGTCGTGACCTGCTTCGTCACGTTGATCGACAGCATCCCGTCGCCGTACAGATCCAGCACCGAGGCCTCCGCCCCGGCCAGGATCACCTTGCCCAGGTTGGCCCGGATCACCCCCGAGTTCGCCACCTGAGGCGCCACCAGCGCCGCCAACCCCTCGTCCTTGATGGTGATCGTGCCGCGGTTCTCGATCTTGGCGCCCGGTTTCGCCGCCTGGTCGAACACCAGCCTGCCGGCCATGAAGTTGCTGTTGCTGATGCCCGCGGCCGACACCACCAGCCCGGCGGTGTTGACCTGCGCGCCCTTGTCGAACAGCAGCCCGGCCTGGTTGACGATGATGACCGTGCCGTTGGAGACGATGTGTCCGGCGATCTCCGACGGGTTCGGGCCGACCACCCGGTTCAGCGTCATCGATTTCGGCGACGGGTCGACATACTGTACAGTGTGTGCGGAGCCGACATTGTAGCTCTGCCAGTTCACCGCGGCGTTCTGGCTGGCCTGCGTCACCGTGGTCTGGTTCGCGGTCTGGGCAATGCTCGCCTGTCCGGCAACCACCCGGCCGCCGGCGGGTTGGGCCAAGGGCGACAGTTGTGCCTGTGCCGGCTGGACCAGTCCCAGGACCGCGACCGCGGCCACCGCCTGAAGGGCTGTCGTCGACAGCAGACCGCGGCGGCTGCATCCGCTTATGATGCGGGTTTCCGCAGCCATCCGGGAACGTTGCCCAACCTGATCAGCCCAAATCATTGCCGCTCTCTCAAACAAGCATTATCGTTTCACACCCGACCGCATGGTCAGAAGCGCTGCAGCACCTGCCAGTAAAACGCCGTCGAAATCAGCGGCGACACGCCCGGACCCGACCCGTTCGGGTACAGGTTCATCCGGTAGGCGCCCTCGAAATCGATCTCTGTCGAGCTGGCGACGTACAGCCGCACGCCAATGCCGGCGGACCGCAGAATAACGTCTGATTCCAGCCTGGTGTTCTGCCAGACCTGGCCCCAGTCGTAGAACGTATAGAACTGCGCGTTCAATTCGAACGGGATTCGCTTCGGCAGCGGTATCGGCGTGTTCAGCCGCAATTCGGCGGTCATCGTCAGGCCCTTGTCGCCGCTGACCTGGCCGTAGTAATAGCCACGGTTGAAGCTTGGTCCGCCGAGGTAGAACTTCTCGGCCGGCGGCAGCAGCTCGTTGCTGTACTGCCCGGCCGCGGCGCCATAGAACGCGACCGTGGCATCAGTGTACGGGCTGAACAGCGTCTGGGTGCGCGACACCTGGCCGACGAATTTTGTGAAGTCGATCTTCTCGCCCGAACGCGGCGGCGGCGACCGGGTGTCGCCATTGGTCGAGGCGCCAAACGCCGTCAGACCCTGGCTGAGCTTGCCGCCGACGACGTTCACCGCGCTGCGCGACGGCCCGAGCAGCGTGTCCAGCAGCGCGTAATCGGCACCGAACCGCAGCACGCGCAGGCTGTCGTAGCTGCTGCGCTGCGTCGCGCCGCCGGGTCCGAGATCGTTCAGGTCGTTGGTTTGGATCGCATCGAAATTGCCAACGAGGTTCAGGCTTTGCGCCCGGGAGCGCAGCAGCGGATAGGTCAACTGCGCGCCGAACACCTGCGTTTCGCCGTTATAGCCGATCTGGCCGAGCGAACCGGAGGGGGTGGAGTTGCCGGCGCCGCCGTAGATCTTCAGCTTCAGGCCGGAGCCGCCGAGGAAAACCTCCTCCGATGCCTGGCCGAAGACGTTCGTGCCGTTGAGGGCGCCGTACATGGACAGCTGAGTCTGCTCACCGAACTCGGTGAAGCTGTTGAAGCTGATGACACCCAACCCCTCGGAGGGGCCGGTCAGGTTGAAGGCGCGGTTGTCCGCCGAGACGTAGCCCGTGACGGCGCGCCGCGAGACCTGCGCGACCAGCGTCAGCGCGCCCGGATCGCCAAGCGACGGGTTGAGCACCGAACGGACGGTCAGCCCCGGGATGTCCTGCGCCAGCAGCAGCCAACGCTCGAGTTCGGACGCCTTTAGCGGAGTCTGTCCGACGACATGGTTCAGGAAACGCAGGACCTGGACGCCCGCCGGGCCGATGTCGCCTTCGAGCTTGACCTCCGCGACGTAGCCTTCGACCACCTGGAAGCGCAGTTCGGTTCCCGAAATGATCGCCCGCACCGTTGTATAGACGTAGCCCTGGCTGCGATAGAGATCGACGAGCGCGCGGCGGGAGGCTTCGATCTGCCCCTCCGCGATTGCCGGGCCGGTCAGGTTGGCGGTCAGTGGCGCAATGGCGGTTTGCGGGAAGGCGGTGGCGCCGTCCACGGCAACGGTCAGTATCTGATGCTCGGGGCCTTCGGTCGATTCGGCAGGCGCCTCCGGCCGGGGCGGCAGCGCGAGGCCAGGCGCCAGCCGGGGCTGCTGCGGCTGCTGGATTCCCGGCAACGGCGATCCGGCCGGCGGCAGCGGGGGCAGCCGGTCGGGCACTTGCGCCCGGGCGTTGTTCCCCGGGGCCGCGCAGGCGAAAATGGTTAGGGCGACGCTACCTGCGGTCGATCGCCACCCATGTTTGAACCGGAAATAAAGCAACAGGCTGTCCTCTCGCCGCCGTTTGATGACAGCAACATTGATTTGTCGACACAGTAAGCTATTAGTAACAAAATGACAAGGGCGGAATTGAGCAGAATCCCGAAAAAACCGCCGGGCGCGTTCAACGGCCGGCGGCGATGTCCTTATTATTGTCGCTGCTGCCGGGTTCCCGGGTCCGCACCGCGGGGATCGATCAAGCGGGAGAAGGAGACCCGGACCGAGGCTCCTACCGCGCAAGGCGGGGTCCTGTTCGATGTTTCGACGCGTGGCCGCCGGCGTGAGCGGCCACCCGGCACGGAGAGTGACGCAGACCCGTTTCGCATGCGGCGCGACAGTCAGGTCCGGCCGGCCCCGGCGGGCGCAGCCTCTCTTGCCGGCACCCGGCGCCGGCCGGCTTTGGTGGCGGCGAACAATGACGGCACGAAACACAGGGTCAATACGGTCGCGCTGACCAGCCCCCCCATGATCGCGATTGCCATCGGCCCCCAAAAGACTGAGAACGCGAGCGGCGCGAGGCCCAGAATCGCGGCGGCGGCCGTCAGCAGAATCGGCCGTGCTCGCCGGACCGTGGCCTCCACGATCGCTTCCTCGACGCCGATGCCCACCGCGATGTCCTGTTCGATCTGGTCAACGAGGATCACCGAATTGCGCATGATGATGCCCGCCAGCGCGATAAATCCCAGCATGGCCACGAACCCGAACGGGGCACCGGTCATCAGCAACGCCGCCGTCACGCCGATCAGGCCCAAAGGCGCGGTCAGCAAAACGATCGCCATAAGCTGGAACGAACGCAACTGGACCATGAGCAACGCGAGAATCACCAGGATCATCGCCGGCAAGATCTTATTGATGCTATCCGAGCCCTTGGCGCTCTCCTCGACCGCGCCCGCGGTTTCGATCCGGTAGCCGGATGGCAGCCCCGCCGTGATCCTGGCGAGCCGTGGCAGAACATCGTCCACGGCCTCGGCGGGTTGCACCCCCGGCAGCGTATCGGCGCGCAGGACCAGCATTGGCGTGCGGTTGCGGTGCCAGACCTCCGGCTGTTCCAACGCCCAGCCGATTTCGGCGAACTGCGCCAGGGGTATCGGCTGACCGGTCAGGGATGGAACGGTAATGTCGCCGATCGTTCCGACTTCGGCGCGTTCCGCCGGAACCGCGCGGGCAACGACCGGGATCAGATCGGTACCCTCCCGGAACTGCGTGATGACGGAACCCTGCTGTAACGTCTGCAGCGTGGTTGCGGCGTCCTCGGTCGACAGGCCCAGAAGCCGCGCTTTGTGCTGGTCAAGCCGGACGGTCACCGTCTTCGCCAACGCATCCCAGTTGCTGTTGACGTTGGTCAGCAGCGGGCTGGTCCGCATGGCATCGCCGGCCTCCGCGCCAATGCGCCGCAGTTCGTCAATGCCCGGACCAATAATCCGGAATTGTACCGGATACCCGACGGGAGGGCCAAATTCAAGCAACGAAGGACGCAGGCGGACGTCCGGGAACGGGCCCGACGGTCCGCTCGCAGCAATTCCGCTCAACCACCTGAACAAAGCGTCCCGATCGGCGATCGAACGCGTATTGATCACGAACTGGGCGAAGTTCGTCTGATCCAGTTCCGGCGAGAACGACAGGAAGAAACGCGGCGTGCCGGTCCCCGTGTAAGCCGCGTACGATACGACACCGGACTGCTCCCCCAGCAGGCCCTCCATGCGCTTTACCGCCGCCTCGGTCGCCGCGAAACTCGAGCCTTCCGGCAAACGCAGGTCGATCAGCACCTCACGCCGGTCCGACGTGGGAAAAAATTGTTGCGGAACCAAAGTAAAGCCGATCGCCGAGGCGATGAAGGCGAGCAATGCCGCGGCGATAACCAGGTAGCGGTGATGGACGCACCAGCCGGCCATGCGGCGCAGCAGGGCATGCTGACGCCCGTCATAGGCGCCCCGCTGCATGGCCAGCGGCCGCGGCGCGGGCAGCAGGGCGGCACCCAGGAACGGCACGAACAACACCGCCACGAACCAGGACAATACCAGCGCCAGCCCGACCACCCGGAAAATGTCCTGCGTGTATTCACCCGTGCTGGACTGGGCCAGTCCGACCGGCATGTAGCCCGCCGCGGTCACCAGCGTTCCGGTCAGCATCGGAAACGCGGTGGAGGTGAACGCGAAACTTCCGGCGTTCGTGCGGCTCCATCCCTGCCGCAATTTCACGCTCATGGTCTCGACCGCGATGATCGCGTCGTCCACCAGCAGACCCAGCGCGATGACCATGGCGCCAAGCGAGATGCGCTGCAGGTTGATGCCCATCGCCATCATGCCGGCGAAGACGCCCGCCAGGACAAGCGGCACGCTGATCGCCACGACGATGCCGGCGCGCATGCCCAGACTGACGAAACTGACCAGCAGCACGATCGCCAGCGCCTCAAGAAACGAGTCCTGAAAGTCGCCGACATCGGCCGTCACCACCGCGGGCTGGTCGTTCAGGATGGCCAGGTGGACACCCAATGGCAGCCTGGGCGCGATGGTCGCGATCCGCGCCGCGATCGCCTTTCCGAGATCGACGATGTTTCCGCCGTCCGCCATCACGATCCCGATCCCGATGGCCGGATGCCCGTTAAAGCGCATCGTCGGCGCGGGCGGATCGCCGGCACCGCGATGGATGTCCGCAATGTCGCCAAGCCGCAGCAAATGGCCCTGCACCTGCACTGGAAGCTCCGCCAGCGCCGCCAGCCCATCCAGGTTCGGCCGTGTCCGCACCTGGATGCGGTCGTGCGGCGTGTCGACGAACCCGTTGGCGACCACGCTGTTTTCCATCCGCACCGCCCGCAGCAGCGCGTCCAGCGTCAGGCCCAGTTGGCCGAGCTTGCGGTGCGAGACCTCGATGGTGATGCGTTCGCGTGGCTGGCCGAACAGCACCACCCGGCCGGCGCCCGGCACATCGATCAACTGCTCTCGCACATCCTCGGCGACATGCCGCAATTCCGGCAGGCTGAAATCATCCGAGGTCAGAGCGTAGACGATTCCGTACGTGTCGCCGAACTCGTCGTTGAAGTACGGCCCTTGCATCGTGTCGGGCAATCGCCCGCGGATGTCGCCAACTTTCTTGCGCACCTGGTAGAACAGCCCGGAGACAAGGCCCACCGGAGTGTCGTCGCGCAGCGTCACCCGAATCGCGGTATGTCCGGACTGCGTCTGGCTTTCGGTGTAATCCAGGTGATCCAGGTCCTGCAATTTGCGTTCGATCGGATCTGCCACGAGACGCGCCATTTCGGCGGCATCCGCGCCGGGCCAATCGGCGACGATGACCATCTCCTTGATAGTGAAGCCCGGGTCCTCGGCGCGGCCGAGCGACAGGTAAGACCAGACCCCACCCATTGCCAGCGCGGCCAGCGCGAACAGAGTCACGGCCCGGTGGCGCGTCGCCAGGGCGGAAAGATTGAAGGTCACCGCGTCGCTCCCGCCCATGCGGTCAAGCTCATGTCCGGGTCGATCTGGCTGGTGCCCGCGGTCACGACCTGCTCACCCTCCGCGAGGCCGGCCTGGATCAGAACGGCGCCGTCACCGCGATACCCCGCGACCCGGACGAGCCGGCGCGCGGCATGGTCTATGGCCGGATCCAGAACCCAGACCGCTGGCTGGCCATCCTGATCGCACAATGCGGATCCCGGCAGCACGGCCACGTCTTCACCCGCGGCGGCAACGTTCACCATGGCTGTCATCCCGGGCTGGAGCAGCCCGGGCGGCGCGTCCGTGACCGTCACCCGCACCGCGAAGGTCCGGCTCGCCGGATCGGCCTGGCCGCCGATTTCCCTCACCCGCCCGTGCAACGTGACGGTAGGCGCCGCCCAGGGGCTGATGGTGACCCCGGTCGCCGCGCGAATCATACCCAGACGGTTTTCGGGAACATCGATCGCGACTTCCGTTTCCGCCGAATGGGCCAGGGTCGCGGCGGTCTGACCGGCACTGACGACCTGGCCCACCTGAACTGGCAAAGCCGTGATGACCCCGTCCGCGTCCGCCGTCAGCGTCCCGTATCGCAACTGATCCCGCGCGATCTCGGTCTGCCAGATTGTCTGCGTCAGGCGTGCGTCCGCCATTTTGCTCGCCGCCTTGCGGCGATCGAATTCGGACGGCAAATACGCGGCCGACGTCTGACCCAGCCGCTGATAACGCGACAGATCGGCGCGCGCGCTGACCGCATCCGCTTCCGCCGCCCGCATCGCGGCCTCCGCCGCTTCCCGGGCATAGCGCAGGTCGGACAAATCCAACTCGGCGATCATCTGGCCGGCGGTGACATGGTCGCCGATGTTGACCGGACGGCGAACGACCCTTCCACCGGCCTGGAAGGCGAGATCCGCGCTGGTGCGCGGCTGCACGGATCCCGAGAAGGTGGCTGGCGTGGCCCGGGGCGCGAAATGCACCGCGGTCACGCGTACCGGGCGGGCGGTATCCGCCGGTTCTCCGGCCCCGCCGGCCAGGACGCAGATCATTCCACCGAAAAACAGTCTTGTCGCTGCACGCATGATGCGTCTCCAGTGATCCCGGGTGTATGCTGTTTGGCGGGTGCCGGGCCGGTGCGGTCAGCCGGCGATTCGGACGGCGGCGGCCTCGCGGCGCCTCATGCGGCAGAGTGCCAGGCCGCCGAGCGCCAGACCCATCAGCGACAATGCCGGCGGCTCCGGAACCTGCAGGGTTCCGTCGAACGACATCCGGCTGGCCCCCGAAGACTCGGTCGGATCGGCCCAAACGTTTGTTCCCGTGAACGTGCCCGAGCCGTAAGCATAGGCGAAGGCGCCGGTGCCGCCGGACACATCGAACACGCCGGTGAAAGCTTCGTGGACAGGGTCGGAGAAGGCATCCGACGTGAGGTAATAGGTCCCGACAATCTCATTGCCGCCCGGTCCGGTCAGCACGAAATTCGTGTCGAACAGGACAGTCTCGACGGAGGTGGCGGTGGTGTCGATCTTGTCCGTAAGAATGACGTTATCCAGCTCCGGCCCCGCGACGGTGGCAAGCGACAGTTGAAACGTTTCATCCATCGCGGTCGCGATCACCGCATCCGGCACGATCGCCACCGAGCCCGTGCCGTTGGCGGAGAACACAATGTCCGCGCGGGCCGGGTCCGGCATTTGCGTCGCGGCGAGCAGGGCGCCGGCCAGCATCGCAAGGGTGGTTTTGGTCTGCACGATACTTAACTCCGGACTGGGGTGTTGGTCGGGGGCAGCAGGCTCCGCCGCACGGCTTCGTCGAGCGGCGTATGGGGTTCGGCGCCGATCAAAGCGGTAAGTTTGCGGTTGTTCAGGCGGATCGGAACGCGCCAGAGATAGTCTACGTCGAGCAATTCGCGCAGGAAGAAGCTGAATGGCGAGGCGAGGCGCAGCAGCGTCCATGGCATCGGCCGGACGGGCAGTTCCGGGCGGCCGACGGCCCGCGCAGCGGCATGCGCCATTTCGACTCCGGGATCGATCCAGTGACCGCCGAAATGGAACACGTCGAAGGCGGGAAGGCCGCGCTCCGCCACTGCCAGGCTGACGATGGCCTCGGCGAAATCCGGCAGAAAGGCCCAGAGATGGCCAACCGAGGGAACCCCCGGATAAGTAATGGATTTGAGCGGCTTGCCGGGCCTGACCATCGCTGCGTGCAGCCACGATGTCGCCGCTCCCGGGCCGAAGAAGTCTCCTGCGCGAATCACCAGAGACCGCGCGCCGTGCCTTGCCCCTTGCACCAGCATGTGTTCCATCTCGACGCGGACCCTGCCCTTGCGGCTGACCGGAAACTGTGGCGCCCGTTCATCGACGGACACACCCGCGTCCGGCGCGAAATTATAAATGTTGCCCGGAAATATCAGGCGCGCGCCGCTGGTTTTCGCGGCGGCGATAGCATTGGCCAGCATCGGGATGCCAAGCTCTCGCCAGCGCCGGTATTTGGGCGGATTGACCGCGTGCAGAATGATCGTGGCCCCCTGCGCCGCGCGGGCCACGGCATCCGGGTCCATCGCGTCACCCCAGACCCATTCAAGTCCGGACGCGGGCTGGTCCACGGTGCGATGCATCGCCCGCACCCGCCAGCCCCGGGCGAGGAATGCGGCGGCGGCGGCACGTCCAGCCGAACCGGTCGCGCCGAGGATCAGCACGAGCGGCGCGGCGGCCGGGGCGACGGGGGAGGATGATGCGAGACCGCTCATGGCTGTTCAACCCTGAGCTGCGGCGACGACATCAAGCGTCAGCCCCAGATGCTGGCGCAGCATTTCGCCATGGGCCGTCTCCCGTTTCTTGAACACCGATTCGGTTTCCCCCGATCCGCGCACCAGTTCCATGGTTCGCACCAGCAGAAGCCGGCATCCGCCGGCGGCGGGACGGGCTTCCCACAGGCCGATTTGTTTCGCCACGCCGCTGGGGGGGCGGGAGTAGAAATAGCTGATGCGAGACGTGCTTTCGCGATACCGCATGACCGACATAGCCAAATGACCGCTGCGCCAGCCGACGCAGACCTGGACCGATTGATGGAACCCGTCGTCGTAATCGACGGCGAGCGCTTTGACGCCCGAGCGGGCCAGCCGCCATTCCACGCCCGACCAGATCCGGTCGATCAAGGATCGTGGCGTGACGGGCGCGGCGCGTTCGACGGCAATGGTGATCATGACGTGATGTCCTCGCGAGGGGATGGTCCGAGGGTGGATGTTACGACGCAAGTCCGGTTTCAGGTAACTGGACATTCTGTTCGAGAGCCGACTTCACGGCGGCAAGCGTGGCCCTCGCCCTTTCAGCAAGCAGCGCCCCGGCACGCTCGGAGGCCGTCACGCCATCCTGTTCGGAGAACGCCTCCTGCCCGCCTGTGGCCAGGGTCCAGCGCACCACGATCGTCAGATGCGTCGCGCCGAGGCCGAGCGAGCGGACGAACCAGTCGCCGCAGCAATGTTTGAGGAAGGGCGGCGGCACGGGCTGGAAATAGGCGATGTGCCCGGGCTCACGCCGGCGCACCGAGCGGACCGGCACGAACCTGCCGCGGACCCCTTCGACGTCCATGGTGAACTCGTGATATGTTCCGTCATCGTAGGTTGTTTTGACATTCCGGACATGCGGCATCAGGCTTGGCCAGGCGCCGATATCCAGCAGAACACCGCTGACGAGCTCCGGCGTTGCGAAGATGACGGCGTCCTCCACCAGCTTGCCCTCGAAATTATCGATTCCGGGAAGGGCCATCGATTTGTGCGACAACAAGCCGGCAAATTCCAGCACCGTCATGTCGTTTTCCAGGTCATCGTCGGCGATCACGACCTGCAGATCGTCCTCCAGATCCTCGCGCAGGCACTGACGCTCGTGAAGATCCAGGCCGAGGTCGCCTTCCAGCAACAGGTTGGGCGAGGTGGCTTTGATATCCAGCGCCCGCAATACGTCGTCGAGCTTTTCCATGATCATCGTCGTGTCCTCCTTGATCGATCGTCGAATGCGGTTGCCGGGGTAATCGTGCAGTGCGAGGACGCAATTGACTCGGTGCCTGACTGTTTTGCTCGATCTCACGTGGCCTGGATGTGACAAGGTTCACAACGCGTGACGGAATCCGGGATAAATCGCCGGAGCGTTCCCGGCTCCCGTCTCCGCGGTGCGATCACCTGCCGCTGGCGGGGTGACGCGACGTAACGGCCGCTTCGTGCACCTCCCGTCCGGCGATCCGCGCGGCGAGCCGGTCGATGGTGTAGGCGAGCTGCTCTCGCGTGTGCGCGGCACTCAGGAAAAACCGCAGCCGGGCGGCGCCTTTGGGCACCGACGGATAGAGCATCGCATGCACGCAAATCGCGTCGTGCTCCATCAACTGGTCGACCACCCGCAAGGCCAGGTCATCGTCATGCAGCACGATCGGAACCACCGCGGAACCGTCGGACAGGCCGGTATCCAGCCCGGCGGCGCGCGCCCGATCGACGAAAAAGCGGGCGTTTTCGCGCAGCCTTTCCACCCGCGCGGGCTCCTCGCGCAGCACACGCAGCGCGGCCAGCGCGGCGGCGGTGCTGATCGGCGAGATGCCCGCGCTGTACAGCACCAGACCGGGCGCGAAATACTTCAGGATATCGATCAGTTCCCGCCGCCCGGCGATGAACCCGCCGCAACTGGCGAAGGTCTTGCTGAGCGTGCCCATGAGAATGTCGATATCTCCCGCGGCGAGACCGAAATGCTCGACAACGCCGCGGCCGGTGGCGCCGATGACGCCGAGCGAATGCGCCTCGTCGACCATCAGCAGCGCCTTGTACTCTTTCTTCAACTGCACCAGGCGGGCGATGTCGGGAATGTCGCCGTCCATGCTATAGACGCCCTCGGTGACGATCAGGACGCGCCGGTGATTCATCCGGTTTTCCCGCAGCAGGGATTCCAGCGCGGCGTAATCGTTGTGCGGGAAAGGCACCCGCCGCGCGCCCGACAGGACGCAGCCGGTGATGATGCTGTTGTGCACCAGCTCGTCGTGCAGGATCAGATCGTTCCTGTCGCACAGGTAGCCGATCGTGGTGACGTTGGTCTGGTAGCCGCCGACCGAAACGACGCAGGCCTCGGCGCCGAGAAACTCGGCCATTTCGGCTTCCAGCGTCTCATGCAGATCGGTATTGCCCGCGACGATGCGGCTCGCCGAGGCGGACGCGCCGTACTGATCCACCGCCGATTTCACCGCGTTCGCGACGCGCTTGTCGCCGCCGATACCGAGATAGTTATAGCCGGAGTAATTGAGGCATTCGCGGCCTTCCACCGTCATGAGCTCGCGGCTGACGTCGGTGTGCCTGCAGAAGTAGTGATTCTTCACGCCATGGGCCTCGAAATAGCGTCCCATGTCCTCCATCACCTTGCGTTCCGGGAACTGGCGGACGTCGTAAACCTCGGCCGGCACATCGGCCATCGACGCAGGCCGGTTCGCGTTGGCCGCGGCCGGCGCCGGAATGGCGACGGTTCCCTGGGCCGCCCCGGCACTGCCCGGGCGCAACCGGGCGGCCAGTCCCTTGGCAAGCAAACGTTTCGCGTCAATGGTGGTGTTCGAGAGCGCGGGCGAAGCAGACATCTTTGTCTCCATTTTCAGTAGGTTGTTTTGCGGAAGTTTTGTCAGGCCGCTTTCATTTCGGCGGCCGGCAGATCCATCTGGAGCAGGCATTTCTGCGCCAGTTCATAAATCGAACCGTCGCCGACGAGTTCGAAGGACGAAACCCTGACGCCAACCGCGGCTTCCACGCTCAGTTGCAGTCCCACGGCCATCAGCGAGTCGATGCCAAGCCGGTTGAACGGACGGTTGATGTCGATCCCCTCCGCCGGGATGCGAAGTTCCGGACTGAATATTTCGGCGAAAGTATAGGCCAGGACGGCAGGCCGATCGGCGGGGGGCAGCTCGGTGATCTGGCGGCGGAACTGGTCCGCGGCCGAGCCTTCGCCGTCTTCGCTCGCCGCGCCAACGAGTTCCCTGAAGCGCGGCGACTTGCCGCCCGCCGGCTCATGCCGGGCCCATTGCCGCCAGTCCGCCTCGGCGTAGCAGAACCGGGTCAGGTCCTTCGCCATGACCTCGCCCAGTGCGGCCAGGGCGTCGGCGACCGGCATCCCGATCAGCCCGGTGTACTCCAGGTGCTTCTGCAGCGTGGCGCTGCGGCTGACCAGCCCGACATCGGCAATGGCACCCCAGTTGAGACTGGTGCCCGGCAGGCCCAGCGACCGCCGATGCGCGGCCAGGGCGTCGAGGTAGCTGTTCGCGGCGGCGTAGTTGGTTTGCCCGCTATTCCCCACGAGGCAGGAGATCGAGGAGAACAGGACGAAGAAGTCCAGCTTCAGTCCGGCGGTTTCGGTATGCAGGTTCCAGGCGCCCAGGGCTTTCGGGATCATGACGCGGCGGAAGTCCGCCGCCGTCAGGTCCACCAGCGGGGAATCCGCGAGCACGGCAGCGGAATGGATCACCCCGCGCAGTGGCGGCATGGTCCCGGTCAGACCGGCCAGGGCCGACCGCAGCTCCGCGGCATCGCCGATGTCACAGGCCAAAGCTGCGATCCGGGCGCCGGCGTCCTCAAGCTCCCGCACCAGCGCCATGGCTTCCGCGCCGGCCGCGCCGCGCCGCCCAAGCAGGGCGAGATGGCGCGCGCCGTTACGCACCAGCCAACGGGCAACCTCGGTGCCGAAGCCGCCGAACGCGCCGGTGATCAGATACGTGCCCTCGCCATTCACGGGCAGAATCTCCAGCCGCCGGGCCGTGACGGCCGTATCCGGGTCATGCAGGATGATCGCCGCATCGGCCGGCGCCGAACCGAGCTCTCCCGCCAGCACCGCCGGCTGTGCAGTCGCCGGTAGCTCGTCTGCCGCAAGCTGCGCCGACACGTCCCTCAGATGCCGCAGGAGCGCGCTGCGCGCATGCGATGCCTTTACCGCGCTGGCCATGTTCATGATGGCGCCGATGTGCTGCCCGTCCGGCAGACGAGGCATGGAAGGTTCCGCCGCCGTGTCGAGCAGCAATCCTCCCTCGGCGAGCAGGCTGAAATCCCGGGTCAGCGCCCACGCGGCCAGAGGTGCGGCAAGGACGGTCACCCCGGCGCCCCCCGTCAGGCGGCGAACCGCCGCGGTCATTTCCGCTGTGCTGGAAACCACTGCGTTCGCACCGAAAAGGGATGCTTCATCGCGCAGCCCGGGGGCGTTCATCGCGATGACCGTGGCGCCACGCGCCACGGCCGCCAGAACAACCGCAATCCCCACGCGGTCGGCATACACAAGTACTGTCGAATCGGGCCCGATGCCCGCGGCTTCCGCTGCCAGGCGCGCCCGTGCCCGCTGGTCGAGTGTCGCCGCGGCGGCTGCGGCGGTCATTCCGGGCGGCAGAGCCACCGGGACCGCGGCTTCGCCGCGCATGATCGCATGGCTGGCCAAAGGACCCGCCGCATAGCCCGCCACGAAGGAACCGGTCCGGAGCGGACTATCGGTCCCGCACGCCGCGACTTCGCCCAGCAGCAACGTTGCCGGAGACCGTGCATCGGCGTCCGGACCACCGGCTCGCGCACCGGGCGACGCCGCCGCGTGGACGCGAACCAGGATCTCACCCTGCCCGGGAACTGGCGGAACGATCTGATCGAACACCGGCATGTCGCCACGTTTCGGCGGTGTCGCCAGCACGAACGCCCCGTCCCCGCCCATGCTGATGTCGACGACCGCCGGTGCTGACAGCACGCTGCTGCGCGCGAGATGGCTCACAAACCGGCCGTCCCTGCGCAACGCCACCTCGTCCTCGATTGTGTCGGCGGTCAACTCGGCGGCCAGCATGGCGGCCTCACCGTCATGACTCGCCATGCCGAGGTCGATGCTGGAGCAACGCAGATCGCCAAGCTCGTTGAACGCCACCCGGGTGAGACCAATCAGTGTGGCGGCGGCGGGATTGACGTCACGATCCTGCGCCGTCGCCTGGTGAGCGCCGCGGGTCACGACGTATACACGGGGCGAAGCCGCCTTGATCCGTGACAGGCTCTGGAGCACCGCCAGGAGATCCAGACCGGGGTTGACCCCGGTCGGGTCCTGCGCCACGGCCTGTCCCATATCCGGAATCAGGACGATCCCGTCGATTCCGTCGAGTATCCGGGGAACCGGCGAGCCGCCCGGGTCGGGCGGAGTCATGATGACCCGGCCATCGATCTCGGCCAGATGAGTCCCGGCCGGGACGCTGAGAACATCGGACACGCCCAGCAGCCGCAGCGACAGGGACAGCTCGTCCGCCGTCTCGTCCTGGTCGCCGATGAGAAGCCAGCGGCCGGTGCGAGAGGGCCGGCCTGTGGCGGCCTGCTCTTCCCACTGGTATTCGTAGCCCCGGCTCGCGAGATGCCCGTCCGCCGCGTCGGTTCCGCGGCCTGCGATGGCCTGGCAGGACAGACCGGCGATCTCCGCGATCGCCATGCCCAGCTCGTCGTAGACCGCGAAGTCGCAGCGCACGAAGCGCGCGGACGATTCGGTCACCCGCCCGTGGCACCAGACCGTGGCCGGGAATTCCCGGTTCAGCCGCAGTTCACGCATGCCGATCGGCACGAACCCGGGTTGTGCGGCGCCGCCGCCGATGGCGGCAATCAGGGCCTGGAAGCAGCCGTCCAGCAGCGTGGGGTGCATCCGGTACGAAAGCGGTTCGTCCGCGAACGCCGCCGTCGCCTCGATCCGCGCCAGCACCTCGCCGTCGCCGCGATGCAGCGCGGTGATCGTCTGGAAGCGCGGCCCATAGTTCAGCCCGCGCGCCGCCAGATCGGCATAGAGATCATCCGGCGCCAGGCTTGCCGGCAGCGCCGCCCGAATGGCCGCAAGATCCCGCCGTTCCGGAGCGGCCTCGTCGTGACTGTAAAACGACGCTTGAGCATGCACGGCCCGGGACGTGCGGTCGCCGGCGTTCTGACTGACCAGGCGGGCCGAGCGTCCGTCCGCGTCATATTCCGCGAACATGACCGTGGGGGTCGTATCCTGGGCGATCAGGGCCTGGCTGAAGCTGACCCGGCGCAACACCGCCGCCGTGCCGCCGACGGTTTCCTCGTGCAGGCGCAGGAAGGTTTCCAGATAGGCGGCGGCGGGAACCACCACCAGATCGTCGATCCGATGATCCGGAAGCCAGGGAGTGTTGTTTTCGTTGAACTCTGTCCGCCATGCCGGCAGCGATGTCCCCAGCCGGTTGCCCAGCAGCGTGTCGCCGAGTCCGCTCAGGCGGTCCTCGCGCGCCTCGCGCGCCTCGGTCCAAAGTTTTTCCCGCTGCCAGGGGTAATTGGGGAGCTGAACGAAGGTGCCGCCAGCGCATCTGGCGCGCCAGTCGATCTTCGCCCCGGCCATGAACAGCGCGACACCGGCGGCGGCGGCGTTTTGCCCCTCGGGCTTCAGCCGGCGCAGTGTCTCGATCGCCTGCCCCTCGATGTGGGCTTCACTGAACAATTCACGCAGCGAGGCGGACAGCACCGGGTGGGGGCCAACCTCCAGGAACGTATTGAACCCGTCCAATATCAGTGCCCGCACGGCGTTGGCGAAATACACGGGCTGGCGAACGTTCTCGTACCAGTACGGCGCGTCGTAGGCGATGCCCGTTACTTGTTCGCCGGTCACCGTGGAATACAGCGGAAGCGCGGGCGGCAGCGGGCGCAGCGCCGCGAGGCAGGCGAGCAGCTCGTCCCGAAGCGATTCCATCATCGGGCTGTGATAAGGCACCTCGACATCCAGCATCTTGTTGAACACGCTCTCTCCGGTGAAGACGTCCGCGAGTTCGGCAAGGCAATCGGCATCGCCCGCCAGGGTCACGCTGAACGGGCTGTTGATGGCGGCGAAGGAGACCCGGCCGGCGTAGCCTTCCAGCATCGGCGCGACGATCTCATCGGACAGCCCGACCGCGAGCATCTTGCCGGTTCCGGCGGTGGTGGCCTGCAGGCGGCTGCGGTGAAAGGAGACCAGGGCCGCTTCCCGCAAGGTCAGGACACCGGCGGCATAAGCCGATGATACCTCCCCGACCGAGTGGCCGACGATGGCGTCCGGAACGATTCCCACCGAGGCCAGCAGCCGTGTCAGGGCCGCCTGCAAAAGGAAATTCGCGGGCTGCGCGAACCGGGTTTCGGTAATGCGCGATTCCGTCTCGGGCCGCAGCATTTCGTCCAGGATGGAGAAACCCGAGACCGACCGGAAAACCTGATCGATTTCGTCGGCCGCCTGCCGGTAAACCGGCTCTGTCCGGTAAAGCGTCTGGCCCATGGCCCACCATTGCGGGCCCATGCCGGTATAGACGAACACCGTGCCGCGCCCGCGATGCGCCGGGGCTTTGCCAAGATGGACCTCGCCACCCTGGACTCCGCTTTGGCTGCCCTCCAGGAACATGCGGAGCTTGCCAAGGATCGACTGCCGATCACGCCCGGTGACAATCAGGCGGTGTGTCAGGTGGGTCCGGCGGGCGCCGGCGCTGTAGATCACGTCCTGAAGGCCGGGGCCGTTCGGGTCCGCCAGCATATCGGCGAAGCGTTGCGCCACGGCGCGCAGGCCGGCGTTGCTTTCGGCTGACATCGGCAAGAGTGGCGCCGAAACCTCGGTCGGCTCCGGTGCCGTCCCGCCATCCAGCCCGGGCGTGACTCGCTGCGGGGCGGATCCCAGCAGAATATGGGCATTGGTGCCGCCGTAACCGAACGAGTTGAGGCCGATGACCTGCGCCTCGTCCGCGTCGCCCAGGGGCAGCATCCGGTCAGCCAGCCGCAGACCAAGCCGATCGAAGGGGATTGCGGGATTCGGGGTCTCCAGCGTGCCGAGCGGGGGAATCGCGTTGTGGAGAAGGCACAGGATGGATTTCATCAGCCCGGCCATGCCGGAGGCGGCCTCCAGATGCCCGATATTGGACTTGACCGAGCCAATGACGCAGGGCGCGTTGCCGCCTGAACGGCCCGCGCCATAGACGGCGCCGATGGCCGCGGCCTCGATGGGGTCGCCGACCGGCGTGCCCGTGCCGTGCGCCTCGACATACGCGATCTGCCGCGGTTCCATCCCCGCCGCCGCGCACACTTCCCGCATCAGCGCTTCCTGGGAGGCGCCGTTGGGCACCGTGATGCCGTTGGTGCGCCCGTCCTGATTGACCCCGGTGGCGTGAATGACCGCGAGGATGGGATCCTCATCGCGGATGGCGTCGCTGAGTCGTTTCAGGACGACAATGCCCGCGCCCTCGCCGCGGGCGTATCCATCGGCACGTGCATCGAAACTCTTGCAGTGGCTGTCGGCAGCGAGAAATCCGCCTTTGCACATCGCGATCGGCATTTCCGGGCGCAGCATGACATTGACGCCGCCGGCCAGCGCGGCGGTGCATTGACCGGTCCAAAGCGCCTGGCAGGCCTGATGCAGGGCCACCAGCGAAGACGAGCACGCGGTGTCCATAGTAATACTCGGCCCGCGGAAGTCGAAAGCGTGCGACAGCCGGTTCGACAACATCGTCATCGTCGAACCAACCGCCGTATGCTGGCCGATTTCTTCGCGGCTGGCGGCGCCCATTTGGCTCAACATGTGATCGAGCGTGAAGCCGCCGATGAAAACGCCGGTCCGGCTGCCGGCGAGCGCGCGGACATCGAAACCGGCATTTTCCATCGCTTCCCAGGCGACTTCAAGCAACAGCCGCTGCTGCGGATCCAGTGCTTCGGCCTCCCTTGGGGAAATGCCGAAGAAGCCTGCGTCCATTTCATCAAGCGGCTGGTCGAGAAACCCGCCTTTGGCGATATACATCTTGCCGCGCGCGGACTTCGTGCCGGAGCGGAAACGCGCCATGTTCCACCGGTCGGCCGGAATATCGGTGATGGCATCGACCCGTGCCACCAGGGCGTTCCAAAAAACCTCCAGATTGGCAATGCCGCCGGGAAACCGGCATCCGGCCCCCAGGATCGCAATCGGCTCTTGGCTTGATGCTGTCATTTCGGAGCTCCTGGAAACTGATCTTGTTCGCCGGGCCGCCACCGGCCCTCGGTGACACGGTGATTACCGGCCAGGTTCCAATACGAATGTGATGTGGTTCACAAACCTTAATTATTTCCTGAAATCGGGATTGCGCTCGAGGTGCTGTCACACATCGTCATCCCGCTGGCGCCGATTACGCGGCGGGGGGGCGGCAACAATCCGTTCAACCAGGACCTTGTGAAGCCGGGACGGCGCCTGAAGCGCGCGTCGCCATCGGATGGGCGCGCGAGCTGCCCGGACGACTCCTGCCCATGGTTAACGGAGCGGGCCTGCGCTGCTAATGCAGCGGCAGAATGAAAATCCTGTTCGTCACCTCCAACCGGCTGGGCGATGCGGTGCTGTCCACCGGGCTGCTCGACCACCTGATCCGCACCTGTCCCGAGGCGCGGATCACCGTGGTCTGCGGCCCGGTGGCCGAGGGCGTCTTCGCCCGCATGCCGAACCGCGAGCGCACCATCGTGCTGCGCAAGCGGCGCGGCGGCCGGCACTGGCTGCCGCTCTGGGCGGCGACCCTGCCGCATCTGTGGGACCTCGTCGTCGATATCCGCGGCTCGGCGCTGTCCTGGCTGGTGCCGACACGCCGCCGCGCGGTGTTCCGCCGCACCGGCGGCCCGAAAATCGCCGAGCTTGGCGCCATCCTCAACCTTTCCCCCCCGCCTTCCCCCGTGATCTGGACCGCGCCAGCCGATCGGCTGCGTGTCGCGGAGGTCATCGGCGATCAGCCGGTGATCGCTTTGGCGCCGACGGCAAACTGGCTGCCGAGGGTCTGGCCGCCCGACCGCTTCGCCGCCTTCTTTCACCACATGGCCGGACCGGACACGCGGGCCGCCGTGCTCGGCGGCCCGGGCGAGGCGGAACGGGCGATGGCCGCCCCTCTGCTGGCCGCCTTGCCGGACGCGATCGACCTGGTGGGGCGCCTGAGCCTGCCGGAAGTCGCGGCCTGCCTCGAACGCGCCACCCTGTTCATCGGCAACGATTCCGGCCTGATGCACCTCGCCGCCGCCTCCGGCGCGCCGACAATCGGCTTGTTCGGGCCGACCGATGCGGCGACCTATGGGCCTGCGGGTCGGCGGGCGGTCGCGGTGGTGGCGGGGTCTATGGCGGCGATCAGCGTGGACGACGCCGTCACCGCCGCCCGGGCGCTGCTGGATCAGTCCGCGAGCGCGGCGGCCAACTCCGCCAGCAGCGCCGGCACGTCGCGGCGCGTTGTTTCAAGCTGAATGTCGGCCAGCGCATACAGCGCCTCCCGGCTGGCCAGGATCGACCGCAGGTCGCCCATCGAGCGCCGGTTGTCGCGCATCGGCCGCAGGTCGCCCTGCTCGATCACCCGCCGCATGTGCTCCTCCGGCGAGGCTTTCACCCAGACCGTCAGGCAGGTCTCCAGCAGGCGGGCAAAGGTCCGGGTTTCCGCCACGATGCCGCCGCCTGCGGCAAGCACCGCCTGCGGATGGCTGACGATAAGGCGCTCCAGCACCCCGCGCTCCAGCCGCCGGAAGCCGGCCTGGCCGTGCAGTTCCATGATCTCCCCGAGGCCCATGCCGGCCTCGGCTTCGATTTCCTGATCGAGTTCCAGGAACGGCACCCCGAGCCGCGGCGCCAGCAGGCGGCCGAGCGTGGATTTCCCGGCGCCGCGCAAGCCGATCAGGGCGATGCGGCCGCGGTAGCCGGGTTCCCGCGCGGCGGGCGCGGCGGGCTGCTCGGCGTCGTCCTGGAGCAGCGCCCGCAGATCGACGTGCAGCGCGGCGGCCAGCGCCCGCAGCAGCAGGATCGAGCCGTTGCCGGTGCCGGCCTCGACGGCTGAGATATAGCGTTCCGACACGCCGGACTGCGCCGAGAGGATGCGCCGCGTCATGCCCCGGCGGGCCCGCAGAAGCCGCAGCCGCTGCCCCAGGGCTTGCAGGAAGGCGTGATCCTCGGCGGACAGACTCATGGCGCGGGCATGGTTAGTGGGCGTTGCCAGAGGGGCAATGCCACGGGGCATTGCCAGGGGGTGTTGATTATCATGCATTATATCGCATGTTAGCCGGAACTCCGGCAACAGAGCGGCGCAAATCATGGCTGACGCGTTTTCCACCCCGCCCGACCATCGCTGTTTCGAGGACTATACCGAAGGCGCGACCTATCTCTGCGGCTCCGTCACGCTGACGGAGGACGATATCGTGCGCTTTGCGGCGGCATACGATCCGCAGGCGATGCATGTGGATCGTATGCTGGCGGCCGAGGGGCCTTTCGGCACCGTCATCGCCAGCGGCTGGCAAACGGTGGCGCTGGTTATGCGCCTGTTTGTCGAGAACTTCCTGCCGCGTAACGGGCTGCCGTCCCCGGGTGTGGATGAACTGCGCTGGACGCTGCCGGTGCGGCCCGGCGACACGCTGACGCTGCGCGCCACCGTGACCGAGGCGCGCCGGTCGCGGTCAAAGCCCGACCGGGGGCTGATCCACTCGTTTATGGAGGTGCTGAACCAGCACAACGCGGTCGTGATGACGATGCGGCCGGTCAATCCGGTGCGGGTCCGGCCGGTGCCCGGAGACTGAGTCCATCGTCATCGCCCGGCCAAAGCATTTGCAGGCTGACCTGCATCCTGGCGATGACCTCAGTCCTCATGGCCCGGCTGTCATGTCCGTTTTCAAGAGCCTCGGACGCAAATTCCCCTCCGGATTTTGCCGTTCCGGTTGAATTGTCCGATGCAGGCCTGCACGGAGGAGGGCGGGCACTGAGCGACGGTTGATCATGCTGTGATA
>CAINOE010000148.1 GCA_903851415.1 uncultured Rhodopila sp.
CGGGTTCGACGTGCACGCGTTCGAAGCCGGACGTCCGCTGGTGCTGTGCGGGGTGCGGGTGCCGCATAACAAGGGACTGGCCGGGCATTCCGACGCGGATGTGGGCATCCATGCCCTGTGCGACGCGATCTACGGCGCTCTGGCCGAAGGCGATATCGGGCGGCATTTCCCGCCGGGCGAGGCGAACTGGAAGGACGCCGACAGCGCGCGCTTCCTGACCCATGCCGCCGGGCGGATCGCCGCGCGGGGCGGGCGGCTGGCGAATGCCGACGTCACGCTGATCTGCGAGCGGCCGAAGATCACGCCGCATGCCCCGGCGATGACCGAACGGCTGGCGTCGCTGCTCGGGGTGGAGCCTGGCCGCATCTCGGTCAAGGCCACGACCACGGAAAGACTGGGTTTCACCGGCCGCGGCGAAGGAATCGCCGCCCAGGCCGCCGTGTCGATCCTGCTGCCCGAATGATCCCTACTGCCGGAGTGACGATGAGGCATTTTCCGACGCTGGCCGCTCTGGTTGCGGTTGGCCTGCTGGCCGGGTGCGGGCAAGTGCCCGACACCAATCCCTACCCGCCGGTTCCGGCGCTGATCCAGGAGACTCCGGCGAAGCCACCGGTGACCGAGGAGGCGCTGATGTGGCAGCCGGGTCATTGGGACTGGAACGGCAGCGGGTATGTGTGGGCCAAGGGGCAATATGTGCCGGCCGCGGGTCACGGCAATCTGTGGGTGCCGGGGTGGTGGTCGCGCACGGACGCCGGCTGGGTGTGGCAGCCGCCGCACTGGACGTCGTGAGGTTTGGCGGCTGCGCGGCCGGACCTGCTGACTGCACCCCTGCCGCCTGGCGCCGATTGGCCAACCGAGCGGCACTGGCATGATCAGGCGACGCTCGCCCGCCCTCAGGACATGCTTCGGCGCATCATCCTCGACCGCCACGGCTGACGTGCGACCGTTGGCCCGGCACGGTTTTTCGCTGCCCGGCCGGAATTGCACGGCAAGAGCAGAGGCTGCCAGGTGCTGCCGAGCATCGCTCAGGCCCGAAATGCCGTCACGCTGAGCCAGACGATAGCCGCAAGGGCCACGGCCATATGGGCCCGGAGCCACACCGTGTTTGACTGTCCGCGGACGCCATGTGCTGCGCACCCCGGGGTCAGGGTCGGGGTATTTGTTACATAGTTATAACGCATGGACGGTTGTCTGAAGGCGGACCGGGCATTGGCCGACATGCCTGACTACCTGCACAAATGTGTGAGTTTGGTTGACTTGCAGCTCCGGCCGTGAGAAATCCTGCGTCACGTTCGATAGCATGCTCTGCCGCATCCACACTGTCTGTTCGTCGTTTACTTTTAGCCTCCAGCTTCTCTGTCAAGATGTCTGCAATCGATCCATCCGGGGCAGACACCCTCAAGCTAAGTCTTGCCCGGTCACATCGAGAATAAAAAAAGGGCACGCCAGACGTTCGGGGTTCGGGATATAAATGTTCTCGCCTACAGCTAAAGCGAAATAGAATATCTCAAACTTGGAGCAGAAGAAGATGCCGACAAAAACGATTACATCGTACGAAGTGCTGGGACAGTCGATCGCTCCCGTAGCCAACGTTCCATATATAACGCAAGGGGCGTTCCTGCAAATCAGCAATCTTGAAAATGCGGCGGCCCGGGTCAATATCCTGTACATCGGGACCCCGCCGTTTGTCGCTGCCTCGGGCGCGGTTTCGCTTTTCACCAACTACATCGACCAGACCGGACTTGCGAATGCAACATCATATCCGGTGGCCGATTTCCTTGCGGCCCCGGTTGGTTTCAAGGGTCTGACGATCCCCGGAAAAAGCACGTGGTTGTTTGGTGTCCAGTATCTCCTCGCGCCGGGCGCAGCGGTTCCGGCGGTCGGAGTTGACGCACGCGGTTTCATCCAACTGGAAGCAGCGCACGGATCGAAGCTGCTGGTCCTGGCGACCACGCGGCAGGTCTTCACGAATTTCAGCAGCGACGGACCGCCCGGTACGGTGACCGATGTATCCGAAAGCGCCTACGCCGTGCCTCTCCAGGGCGGCCCGGAAGTAATCTTCTGACGAAATCAGCATCGAAGCGCGCCAATCCGCTCGCGACGGTGCTGTAACGCCTTCGGGATCCAGACTATCCCGCCAGTGACAGGCTTACGAGTGTGACTGGCGCGCGGTCTGGATCACCCGAGCGGCCGCGGAAGCACATAGCGGTTAGAGCCCTTTCAGGCTGACTGGAATCGTGGCGATGACCCTATTCGTCATGGCCGCCCGGCTTGTCCGGGCCGCCTATCGCGGCAGGGTGCTGGTATAATTGGCCCGGACAAGCCGGGCCATGACGCTGTGGCAGCGTCCGCCGGCTTTCCGGTCAGCCTGAACACGCTCTGGCCGCCTGAGGGCGCCAGCCAGGTATATCGTCTGGAAATCGCAACCAGCGAACGTCAACCGTTCCCGCATCCGCACAAAAGCCGATCGGCCGATGGCGGAAGACCCGAAGCAGCTTCGGGTGAGAAGAAAGCGGCCACATCAGCCGAATTTTTTCATCATCAAATCGAGATATCGCCCGGGATCGAAAAGATCGTGGCTAAGGAAAATAAAGATTCCAAAGAGGTTGAGAGTGGCACGGCAGCCTGATCGACAGGTCTATCAGCGTTGGCGACTGAGCTCGTCAACAGCCATGCTGACTATCGCTATCCTCGCCGCGCCGGCAGCACCACCGATTTCCGGGAACTATACAGGCCATGGGCCTGGCGGTCGCCGGTATTGACTTCAAACGGACAACCGGCGGCGAGTGATCTTGCCGAAAGGTCAAACGGCCTGTGTACAGGTGCCGCATGCGCAAAACGCCGCAAGTCCGGATCAGCCGCCCCGGATCACGTTCGGGATCGACATGACACCCGCATCGAAGCAGCCCGCACGTCACCGGACATGCGGGTCAATCGCGCTCCGGCGGAATGACGTTCTGCGGCCGCGGGCCGAGCAGCGCGGCGCGCATCGTCTCCGCCGACTTCGTTCGGATATCGTCCCAGGCCTGCGGCGAAAAGAACGCCGAGTGCGGCGTTATGATCAGCCGCCCCGGGGTCCAGTCCTCCCGCGCCCGATACGCGCGCAGCAACTCCGGCACCGGCTCCATCGGCGGCTCCTCCGGAAGAACATCCAGTCCGACCCCCGCCAGATGACCGCCTTTAAGCAATGTGGCGAGCGCATCCACATCGACGATCGCGCCGCGCGCGGTGTTCACCACCACCGCATCGCGGGGCAGCAGCGACAGTTCCTTCAGCCCCAGCAGGCCGCTTGTTTCCCGCGTAAGCGGCGTGTGGATGGACAGCGTGTCGCTCCGGCGCAGCAGATCCTCCAGCGTCGCGGCCCGCTCTATCCCCAGCCCAAGTTCCACTCCGTTCGGCAGATACGGATCATAGAACACCACCCGGAAGCCGAAAGCCTTGGCGCGCAACGCCACGGCCGTGGCGATCCGGCCCAGCCCGAGGAGGCCGAACGTCTGCACCGACGACCGCCGCACCAGCGGATGATCGATATAGCGCCACGCCGCCGGCGGTTCAGCCCGTTGTCCCTCGTGATGCAGCAGCAAACCGCGCCGCAGCGCCAGGGCCAGCGCCATCGCATGGTCCGCGACCTCGGTGGTGCCGTAATCGGGCACGTTCAGGATCATGATCCCGCGGCCAGCCGCGGCGGCGCGATCGAGGTTGTCGTAGCCGACGCCCATCCGGCAGATCGCCCGCAGCCGGGGGAAGCGCTTCAGGTCACCCGCGGTCACCTTGTAGCGCAGGATCATCAGTCCTTCCGCCGCCGCGCAGTCCGCCGCCGCCAGATCGTCCAGCGCCGAGGTTGCCCCCGGGAAAATCACCCGGACATCGGGGCCGTAGATGCGCCGCTCCACGCTGTCGTCGGGATAGACGGTCTCGGAGTAAAGGACAGTCGTTGCCATGCCGAATGGGCTCCCAAGGGGGGCGGGCCATCCTGGAACGACCCGCCCCCCTTGTGCAACCCGCCTACTGGGTCTGCGACTTCTTTGCCTCGTGGTGGCCGATGGCGGCACCGGTGGCGGCGCCCGCCACGGCATGGCCGCTGCCCATTTCATGCCCGGCCATGGCGCCGATGGCCGCACCCTTGGCGGTGCCGCCTTTCGTGCCGGTGCCGGCGTTGTTGGTGGTCGGGTTTGCGTTGCTGTTGCTGCTGTCAGTCGCCGCGAACGCCGCGGTGGACAGGCCGACAAGCATGGCGGTCAAAATCAAGCGTTGCATCCGGTTCCTCCTGTTGACAAGCCCCCTGCAACGCTGCCCGAGGCGATACGTTCCAACGGCTTGCCAATTGCAGCGATCAGGCGGCAACGTGGTGGGCATGGCACAGCTTCGATGCATCCTCGTCACGGGCGCCGGCAGCGGCATCGGCGCGGCAACCTGCCGGGCGATGGCCGGACCGGACAGCGCGATCATGGTCCACACCCGCCGCAACCGCGCCGGGGCCGAGGCGGTTGCCCGTCAGGTGCGGGAGGCCGGTGGCGAGGCGGCGGTGGTGCTCGGCGATCTGGCCGAACCGGCTGTCGCGACCGAATTGGTGGCGGCGACGGTTCACGCGTTCGGGCGTTTGGACGTGCTGATCAGCAATGCCGGGTTCGCCGATGGCACCGGGTTCGCCGATTTGACGGATGCGGGGTTCGCCGCCTCGGCGGAGGCAATCCAGGGCGCGTTCTTCCGCCTCGCCCGGGCGGCGCTGCCGCATCTGAGGGGCGCGACCGACGGACGCGTCATCGCCGTATCAAGCTTCGCCGCCCATGTCTTCCGCCCCGATGTGCCGACATTCCCCGCCTCGGCCGCCGCGAAAGCCGGGTTGGAGGCGCTGGTTCGGGCGTTGGCGATCGACCTCGGTCCGGCGGATGTGACGGTGAACGCTGTGGTTCCGGGTTTCATCCGCAAGGACGATGGCGCCCGCCGGGCCATCGGCCCGGGGGCGCTGGCCGACCAGACGCCGCGCATCCCGTTGCGGCGCATCGGCCGTCCGGAGGATGTCGCCGCCGTTATCGCCTTCCTGGCGTCAACCGCCGCGGGCTATGTTACGGGGCAGGCAATCCACGTCGATGGTGGATGCGTTATTGCGTAACTACGATTGGGGAGGGTGCGGCCATGGCGCGGCGGGCACGGACGACAGCGGAACGGCAGGTGGCCCGTCGCAAGGTCCGGCAGACGGCGGCCGAAAGCGGCGAACGGCGGATTTGGCTCAAAGCGCGTGGGACCTCAAAACGAGCGTTGAAGAGGTCGAGAGCGAATCCGATCCGGAGTGCAGCACCCCGGCATCGGTGGACATGCAGCTGCGGCCATGCGGGCGTGGTGGAACGGAAGCGCGGAATTTGGTTCTCAGTCCAGAATCAAACGCTCGTAGCCCTAATTTAGAGGAATTGCCTGCAAGTCCATTTAATGCAGCCTGTGCTGCGGCCTCAGGTCTGTAACGGTCCCTTCATATACTGAACGGCATCTACCTAATGATCGGCCATTGAGTCTCAATGATCTGCGCCAGTTAATGGATTTGGTCACAAAAAATATGCTCCGCACTTCCGATTTTATAACAATAAACCGGAAATGGTACGTATGGCATGTCTAATCATTCCGTCAAAATCGGTAACCACGCATTGACACGCCGTTTGTTTTTCAGCATGGTCGCCGAGCCGTGACGGTCGGTTTGCACTAAAGGACGCCGAGCCCCCGGCTTGACAGTTTCGTTGCAAGTCGATGCCGCATGGATAGTAGTTCAATTGCAACCTCATCCGCTTCGGCGACGAGTAAGTTGAAGGTAGCTTCTGATGAACCAGAACAAATCATGGAAGTCCCACAACAGCAGATGTCCTTTTTGCGGCAGCCGTCGAGACAGGAATTTCACAACGTGCAACGTATGCGGCGCTGTTTGGCGCAAGTGCAGCTCTGAAGGGGCCAAGGCCGCCCGGGCCCTTTGCGGATTTGGCACCGCCCTGAGCGCAGCAGCCTTCGTGTTTGCGACACCCACATTGTTCCTGATCTGCTGCGGCGTAACACTGGTGTTCGGCATATGCGGATTGACCAGTGTAAAATACCGATGGGTCTGGGGTTAGCCTGACCTGCCATCCGCCTTCGCCCCGGTGGCGAACCCCGCAGGCGCGCACACCGTCGCCGGGCATACGGCGGCAATGCGGATCCAGCAACCGGCCTGTGTAGCCAGTAAGCCGAGGCAGGTCATATGGACCACCCGTCATGGCCAGGGCTGTCCGGGCCACAAAAGAACCGGGCAACAAAACTGTCACCCGGGAGCCCGGTCTGAAGTGCCTTCACCCTGCCCGGTTGCGCACAGCCAGGGCCAGGACGGTTTTGGTGACAATGCCCCGTGAAGCCGGAATTCGGGCGTTGCCTCGCGCGTGCGACGAATCCGCGACCGGTTCGCTGGAGCATTTGCAGGCTGACTGGAATTGTGGCGGCGAGCCTGTTGGTCGTCCTTCCAGTCAGTCTGAAACCATACTAGTCCACCGCCTGCGCCGCCCTGGTCCGCAACTCGGCGACCCGATTCACCGGACGCTGGTCAGGGCTTCCCGCCTTCACCTCGATCGTCCGCGGATGAGCCGGGACAACGGGCGCGACAGGGGCAGGCAGTTCCGCCGGCACGGCCGAACCACCGGATGAACCACAATCGCCCGCGGTGCGCGAGACAACATGCGGCGGCCCGCCATTGCCGGTATAGGTGATCTGGACGCTCCGCATGCAGACGCCCGGACCCGGAGCCGCCTGGCCGAACGCGGCTTCGGTCATCGGCACAGGCATCGGCTGCATCGCCATGGCCCGAGCCGACCGCAGCATCGCCTCGGCCTGGCGGTTCATCATGGCGGTCATTTGCTCAAGCGCGGCGAACGGCGATTCGAAGGTCGCGGCACTCGGCGCGAGGACAATCTGCGGCGGCACGTCGCCGCTGTAGCGGATCTGCTCGATCGCGCCGTTCGGGAGCTGCACCGTCATGACATGCGTGTTCGAGGTCTGGGCATCAGCCAGCCCGGCAATCCCGGCCAGCCCCAGGGCCGCAACGCCGGCGAGAAGAACAGTTCGGGACAATCGCATTCAAGCCTCCACCGCTGTTGATCAAGATGCATTGAAATATACCGGGACCGGATCTCCGTCACGCTTCGATAGCATGAAATCTTGTTCATTTCCCGTCCGCGCCGCCCCGCGGGCGGCGGCGGCATTGGCCCTGAACATTGAATTCGGTCAGTGTGTCGCAAGAGTTGCCGGCGACCGGCGCCGTTGCTGAACCGTTGCCGCGAGACGGGCACGCGAGGGGAACACAAACATGGCGACGATCACGGTGCTGGACCATCCACTGCTGCGGCACAAGCTGACCTTGCTGCGGGACAAGACCACCTCCACTGCGCAGTTCCGCCAGGTCGCCCGTGAGGTCAGCCTTCTGATGGCTTACGAAGTCACCCGCGACCTGAAGCTGCAGCCGATAGAGATAGAAACGCCGCTGGAACCGATGCGGACGGAACATTTGGCCGGCAAGAAGCTGTGCATCGTTTCCATCCTGCGCGCCGGCAACGGCATCCTTGAGGGCATGCTGGACCTCGTGCCCTCCGCCCGCGTCGGCCATATCGGGCTGTACCGCGATCCCGCCACGCTGCTGCCCGTCGAGTATTACCTCAAGCTCCCGACGGACATCGCCGATCGGCTGGTGATTCTGGTGGATCCGATGCTGGCGACGGGACATTCGGCGGCGGCCGCGGCGGCGCGGTTGAAGCAGGCGGGGGTGACGGCGATGAAGTTCGTCTGCCTGCTGGCGGCGCCGGAGGGGATCGCGGCGTTCACTTCGGAGCATCCGGATGTGCCGGTTTTTACCGGTGCGGTGGACCGGGAACTCGACAGCCACGGGTATATCCGGCCGGGTCTGGGCGATGCGGGGGACCGGTTCTACGGGACGCGATAGGACGGATCGCCGGCAGCAGCGACAGGCAAATCAATCTGGACCTTCGTCATGGTCCGAGCTCCCTCAGGACGTCCGGGCCAGGCGCTTGCGGGCACTGCAGCACGAACCCGCCGAAAGACGTCAAAGGTCGTGGCCGGACGAAGACCGCCCCGTCATCCCCTCGGCGCCGCCACCGACGGAGTGGTCCCGAAAGTCTCGCGGAACGCCGCGCTGAACGCCGGAAGGCTTGCATAGCCCACAGAGGCGGCGACGCGCGCGAGCGGAACCCCCCGGGCGATGCGGGACAGCGCCTCCGTCATCCGCAACTGCCGCCGCCATTGCTGGAAGCTCATGCCCGTCTCGGCGCGGAACAGCCGCGCCAGGGTCCGCACCGAGGCGCCCGCCAGTGCCGCGAAACCCGCCAGGTCGCGCTGATCGGACGGATCGTCCAGAAGAACCGCGGCGACGCGTGCCAGGCGCGGATCCCTGCAGGCCGGCAAGGACAGCGGCCGGGTGCCGGCACGGCCGATCTCGTGCAGCGCCAGCGCCGCGACCAGGCGGACCGGGCCCCGCGCGTCCCACACCACGGGTTCACCGCACACCGTCAGGATCAGCTCGCGCAGCAGCGGAGACACCGCAATGACCGTTGCAAGCGGCGGGCCTGCCGCGGCCGCGTCCGCGCGCAGGAACAGCGCACGCATCCGCACCTCGCCATCCATGCGGACAGCGTGCATCGTGCCGGCCGGCACCCACAGCCCGGTGCCGGGCGGCACTGTGAACATCGCCGGCTCCGTCGTGATCCGCATCACCCCCGCGGTGGCGAACAGAAGCTGCGCCCGCGGATGCCGGTGCAGCTCGGTTGCGTGACCCGACGGGTAATCCCGGGCATAGCCGACAATCGGCCGCGGCGCCTGTTCGAACGGGCGCAGCCGCGTTTGGCCGTTGCGCGACAGAGTTTGGCCGGATGTCGCCATGGTGACAGCCTATATCCCGGTCACAGCAAAGGAAACCGTCCATGACC
This sequence comes from uncultured Rhodopila sp., assembly GCA_903851415.1. Taxonomy (GTDB): domain Bacteria; phylum Pseudomonadota; class Alphaproteobacteria; order Acetobacterales; family Acetobacteraceae; genus Rhodopila. The sequence goes on from CAINOE010000148.1 coordinate 8,946, forward strand.
CCGGCCACCCGGCAGATCGTATTCATCAACACCGCCCACTCGCTCACTCATTACAGCCTGCTGATCCTGCCCACCGCCGTGCTGGCGATGGCCGTTCCCGGCGGCGCGTTCGGACCGGATTACGGGCCGATATTGGCGTTGGCGACGGGGATGTTCGTGCTGTACGGGCTGCTGTCGCTGCCGCAGGGCTGGCTGGCGCAGCGCTTCGGGCGCAAGGCGCTGATGACGGCGTTCTTCCTCGGCACCGGCGCCAGCTTAACCGCCGCCGGGTTCGCGGATTCGCCCTGGACGCTGGCCGCCGCTCTGGCCGCCGCGGGCGGGTTCGCGGCGATCTACCATCCTATCGGCACCACGATGCTGGTGGAGGCGGCCGGCGATAAGCCGGGACGGGCGATCGGGGTGAACGGCGTGTTCGGCAACCTCGGTGTCGCCCTTGCGCCCGTCATCACCGCCTTCCTGGCGCATCAGATCGGCTGGCGGGCGGCTTTCGTGGCACCGGGGCTGCTATGCGCGGCGGCCGGCCTGGTCTGGGCGCGCACGCCGTTGGCCCACGTCGAGGCCCACGCCACCGCGCGGCCGTTCCCGCCGATACCGCGCCATCTGGTGCGGCGCGCGGTGCTGGTGCTGATGCTGATCGCCATGTCGTCGGGGCTGGTGTTCAATGCCTACACCCTGCTGCTGCCGAAGCTGCTGCAAGAGAGGCTGGCGGGCAGCGGGTCCCTGCTGCCGCTGGTGGGCGCGGCGGCGTTCCTGGTGACCCTGTGCGGGGCGCTGACGCAGTTCACGGTGGGGCGGATGATCGACCGGAATACACTGAAGAAAGTGTTCCTGCCGGTCAGCATTGTGCTGGCTCCGGCGATGGCGGCGCTGTCGTTCGCGCAGGGCTGGCTGGTGCTGCCGCTGGCGGGCGTGGTGGCGGCCTCGATCTTCGGGCAGGTCACGGTGAACGAGACGATGGCGGCACGGTATATCTCCCCTGCCCTGCGCGCGCGCATCTACTCGGTGCGGTTCTTCGTCGGCTTCCTCGGCGCGGCGGCGTCCGCCCCGGTCGTTTCCGTGCTGTATGAACGCACCGGCAGCGTGGCGGCGGTGACGCTGGTGCTGGCGGCGTTTTCCGTCGTGACGCTGGGGTGCGCGCTGTTCTTTCCGAACCGGAAGGAGGAGCTGGAGCCGGCGCTGTGGGCGGAGGCTGTGCCGGCGGAATAGAGCATTTTCAGGCTGACTGGAATCGTGGCGATGACCCTATTCGTCATGGCCCGGCTTGTCCGGGCCACCTATCGCGGCAGGGTGCTGGTATAGGTGGCCCGGATAAACCGACCCATCTCATGGTTGCAACGGCCACTTCTTCCAGACGGCCGACGTCAGAGTGCC
>CAINOE010000149.1 GCA_903851415.1 uncultured Rhodopila sp.
ATCACCCCGTTATAGGATATTATTCTTGACACCATCCCACAACCGAAGGTAGAACCGCCGCACCCCATTCCGAGCGCACCCCATGTCCGCACCCGAACCCGCCTCCCCCGACACCAACCTCGTCAACCTCATCCTCGCCCTGCTGACGCCGATGTTCCTCTGGGCTACCGAAGGCGACATCCGCCTCGCCCGGGTCGCGGCGGCGCAGACGCTGAACGAATACCGCATCGCCAACCGCCTCAGCCTGTTCACGGTCGCCAAGATCATCGCCTTCGACATCGCCACGCTGAGTTCCCTCAGCCTCTCGATGTATGAGGATGTCTCCATGCTCCTGGCGCTGCGCCTGCGCGGCAACGCCACCAGCCTGGACCGCTCCGGGGAGCGCAACCGCCGCGCGCTGGAGCAGGCAAGCCGCAGTGGCGAGACCGGGGACTCCGTCGAGGCCGCGGTCGCGGAAGCGCAGCGGATGGTGCAGGAGGCCAAGGCCCGCGTGCAGGCCGCTGCCCGCGCGGCTGAGACGCCGCAGCCGGACGCGGACCCGGCTCCGGTGCCCCCGTCCGGCGCCGCGGCCGCCCGGACGTCCGCGGAGCAGCGGCAATCCGCATGGGCCGATGCGATGACCACGGTCGCCGGGGAGTTCACCGCCGGTTTGCAGGACCTCCCGCCCGGGGAGCGTTGGAAGGAGATGGCGCGGATCGAGGCCCTGACCATCGCCGCAACCGAACTCGCCTCCGGCACCGCCCCGCCGCCGGTCCCGGCGATGGCCGCGGCGCAGCCGGGCGCGCGCAGCCGGCGCGAACTCATTGCCGAACTGTAGTCATCACCCGGTAAATTTTCCCGTGCGGCCGGCGCGCCCGCGTTTACTGTGACCCTTGTCACATCGCAACCCGTCAAGTCCGGCAAACATGGGCCGTCAAACAACGGAGAACGCGAAAATGTCACACGCCAGTTTAATTGCCAACGAAACGATATATCCCGATCGGCCGGCTGCGGATCGATCCCATGCAATGAGCGCAGTAGACACCGCCCTGCTGCTGTTCAAGGCTTCCCCGGCACATGCCAGGAATTTCGCTCTGTCGATGCACGAGCGGGCTGCCTGGGACTTTGATACGACTTTGATCGAGCATTGGACCGGCGTGGTGGCGGAACTCTCCCGGCTGGGCCGGACGCTGCGAATCGCCGGTTGAGCGATGTCGGGGAGGCGCAGACGGTCCAGCACCGGTTGCGCCTCCCTTGCGCCGAGAAGGCCAGACGCAGGACGCTGGATTGAAAAAAGAAAACTTGATGACGTTACTTGCCGATCTTTCCGACGGATCGGAGATACGAATTCCTGCACCGGTTCTCGTGCGAACCTTTGACCTGGAAAACTTAACCGACCTGCATTGGCATGATCGGCTGCTCAATGGTTTGGCACGCCTGATTCCGGCCGTTGTCACCGCAGCACTCATGCTGATCATGATCGGTTCCACCATCCCGGGCGCTCGCTGGCTGGCGTCCGGAGCAATTCGGATCAAACCGGCAACGCGGGCGTGATTGCCGATCACCGGAAACAGCGGCCGGCGCCGATCGGCCGCCTCGTCCGAGGCCGCCGGGATCGCAAGCGCCGATTTTCGGCCGAGAAATGGCAAAAACAACCGGGACGTTTCGGAAAGCGTAATCCTCCACACCCCCGAAGTCGTGTCATGGCCGGCGCAGGCCGGCCATGACACGAAAAAGTCCGCTACAATCAAGCAACAAACGCCGCCGTTACGCCCTCGCCGCCGCCAGCCTGCCGAGCAGCAACACGTGCGAACGCGTCCCCTTGTGGAAGCACGTCAGCTCGTATTTCTCGTTCGGGCTGTGGATCTGATCGTCGTCCAGGCCGAAGCCCATCATCAGCGAGTCGATCCCCAGCACGCGCTTGATCTGTTCCACCACAGGAATCGTGCCGCCGCTGCCGACCATCACCGCCGGCCGTCCGTATTCGTCCTGCAGCGCCTGCTTCGCCGCCCTGGCCCACAGCGTATTGGTGTCGATCTCGATCCCCACCGCCATGCCGAAGGGCTGGAAGGAGACCTGCATGCCGGCCGGCAGGCGGTCTTTGACGAATTTCTGGAATCCTTCGTATATCGCCTGAGGATCCTGGCCCGGCACCAAACGGAATGAAACTTTCGCGGACGCCTCCGACGGGATGATGGTCTTGCTGCCCGGACCGGTGTATCCGCCCCAAAAGCCGTTGATATCGGCGGTCGGCCGCGCCCAGATGCGCTGCAGCGCCGCCACGCCCTTCTCGCCGCCCGGCGAGGACAGGCCGATGCCCTTCAGGAACGCGCCTTCGTCGAAGCCCAGCGCCTGCCACTCGGCCGCCTGCTCTGCGGAGACGGGACGCACGCCGTCATAGAAGCCCGGCACCTGGATGCGGCCGTCCTTGTCGTGCAGCTCGCCGAGGATCTGCGCCAGCACATTCACCGGATTCAACGCCGAACCGCCGAACAGGCCGGAGTGCAGGTCCATGCTCGGACCTTTCAGCGTCAGTTCGCAGTTGCACATGCCGCGCAGCCGTGTCGTCAGCCCGGGCGTGTCGATGTCCCACATGTTGGTGTCGCTGATCAGCGCGAAGTCGGCGCTCAAGGCATCCTTGTGCGCCTTCAGGAACGGTTCGAGGTTCGGGCTGCCGACCTCCTCCTCGCCCTCCATCAGCACGATGACCGGGGCGGGGATGCCGCCGCCGGCGGTCTTCCAGGCGCGCAGGGCCTCGATGAACATCATCGACTGCCCCTTCGCGTCGACGGCGCCGCGCGCGACGATGCGCTTGCCGCGCGGGCCATCGACAAACTGCGGCTCGAACGGCGGGCTGTTCCAAAGCTCCAGCGGATCGGCCGGCTGCACGTCGTAATGTCCGTAGAACAGCACGCGCGGCGCTTTGGTGCCGGCCGGCCCCGGGTGCGTGCCCAGCACGACCGGATGCCCGGCGGTCGGGATGATCTCCGCTGTCAGGCCGAGTTCCTCAAGCTGCGCGCGCAGCCATTCGGCCGCGTGCTGGACGTCCTGCTTGTGATCGGGCGCGGTGCTGACGCTGGGGATGCGCAAGAGCTCGAACAGCCGTTCGCGGGCGTGGTCCAGGTCTGCATCGACGCGGGCGAGCACATCCCCGACGGCACCATCCTGAGCAACTGACATGGCGGACTCCTCCTTTTTTGGCGCGGCGACTGGTCTGCGCCGCATGATGGAGCGCAGCTTACTGCAAAAAAAGGGTTATGATAAGTCCCTATTCTTGCGGTTGACCAGCCGATACTGGGATCGCCGGCATAGAGCCGGGACGCTGTGCCTGTTCCCTTTGCGTGACGCCATCTTTTGGGACTGCACCAACAGCGGTCCATACGCTATAAGCGATCAACGGCTTTCAGGAATGACAATGCAATCTCCACGGAACAAGACCCAGGCTTCACCGGCGCCAACGCGCGAGCCGGTCCTCATCGACCTCGCGCTGCAAGGCGGCGGCTCGCATGGCGCCTTCACCTGGGGCGTGCTGGACCGGTTGCTGGAGGAGCCGTGGCTGGAGATCGATGGCATCTCCGGCACCTCGGCGGGTGCCATGAACGCGGCGGTGATGGTGGACGGCTATTCCGCCGGCGGCGCCGAGGGCGCGCGCAAGGCGTTGCACACGTTCTGGCACCGCGTCGGCGTCGCCGCGCAACTCAGTCCGTTCCGGCGCTCCATGATCGACATGCTGCTCGGCCGCTGGTCGCTCGACCATTCGCCGGTCTATCTGACGATGGACGTCCTGGGACGCCTGTTCTCCCCCTATGACCTGAACCCGATGGGCACCAATCCGCTCACCCCCATTCTCGCTGAGTGCGTGGATTTCGACCGCCTGAAGCAGGCGCCGATCAAGCTGTTCGTGACGGCCACGAATGTGCATACCGGGCGCGGCCGGGTGTTCCGCAATGCGGAGGTTACGCCGGACGTGCTGCTCGCCTCGGCCTGCCTGCCGACGATGTTCCCGGCAGTTGAGATCGACGGTGAGAGCTACTGGGACGGCGGCTACTTCGGCAACCCGTCGATGACGCCGCTGGTTCGCGAATGCCGGTCGCATGACACGATCCTGGTGCAGATCAATCCGATCGTGCGCAACGAAACCCCGAAGACCGCCCGCGGCATCCTCAACCGGCTCAATGAAGTCGCCTTCAACGCCGTGCTGATGAAGGAACTGCGCATGATGGCGCTGGTCCGGCAGATGCCGATCTGCGACGTTCCGGAACTGGCGATGCTGGCGGCGATGCGGATCCATCGTATTGCCAGCGAGACGCTGACGGAACTCGGCTCGTCGTCGAAACTCAATGCGGAGTGGGCCTTTTTGACGATGCTGCGCGACGAGGGCCGCAAGGCAGCGGGCACGTTCCTCGATGTGCATGGCGCGGACCTTGGCGTGCGTTCCAGCTTCGATCTGGCGCCGCTGCTGCAGGGGCTGTAGCACCCGGGGGGGGGGGACTCCGCCCCTGTGTCATGGCCGGCCTTGTGCCGGCCATCCACGACTTTGCCCGGCCAAACACCGCAAGTCGTGGATGGCCGGACTAAATACGGCCATGACACAGGGGCGGCGTCCGGGCCATGACGTGAACTGTGGCGTCGCCTTACGACGCGCGCAGCAGATCGTTCAGTGTACTGGATCGGGACACGATCGTCGCCTTCCCCGACGGCCGCGCGCCAACGCGCGAGGCGGTGCGCAGATCGCTCGGGCTGGTGTCGAACTCCTGCCGGAACGCTCGGCTGAAGCCCGATGCGTCGGCGAAGCAGAATTCCTCGGCGATGGTGGCGATCGGCTTGTCCGCCGAAGGGTCGCAGAGGATCGCGTACGCCGCCAACAGGCGCTGGCGCTGGATATAGCGCGCAACGCCCCCCTCGCTTTCCAGCAAACGGTAAAGCTGAGACCGCGAGGTGCCGACATAGCGGCACAGCAGTCTCGGGCCGAGCGAAGGGGATCGCAGGTGCTTGCGGACGGCGCAGCGCACGCGCTCCAGGCGGCCAAGGTCGAGTTGCTCGGTCGCTTCCGCCACCCTGTCCGGTGCCGGCGCGACGCAAGCGGCGACCGTGGCGCTGATCGCCTCCTTCAGCCGCGGCAGGTCCTCGGTCGGGATGTTCGGCAAGCGGCGTTCCAGCATGAGCATGTAGTCGGCCAGCAACGCTCCCATCGCGGTATCCACGGGCGCGCCACGCGCTGCATCCATGATGGGCGCTATATCGCTGAAAGCGTCGCGCGACAGATAGAGATGCAGCCGCTCATCCTGTTCGCGCCGGCTGATCAGCTCATTACCAAGCGAAACGACGAACGGAACGCCCGGGCGTGCTTCGAATTCCCGGCCGCCGGATAGCATCGAGCTGGTGGTGTGGCGGCCGATGGTGATGACCCAGGGATCGAGCGGGTTGCGCCGTATCAGCGTTCTTGTCCGCGTGACCCGGACGGGCGGAGCCGTGACGCGGCTGAGCGCGCAACCCTCCAGCGCCCAAATCTCGCTCGTGGCATGAAAGCCATGCTCCGGCCGGGTGCCCGGATCGACGTCGAAAACCCGATCGAACCACCTCAGCCACGCCTCATACTGGTCGGCTTTCGGCACATCGGCAGTATCGAAACGTTCTGCTTGCATGATCTCGCTGTTGGCCGGGGGTCAATCTGGAAGCACATGCGTCAAGAACCCGCGTGCCGCCAAGGCACGCGGAACATGAACACCAGACTGGAAGAAATTTGAACTGTCAAGTTCGTGAGCGAGGGAACCGAACCGGCGTCCAGCCCGGTTCCGCCCCCTCCACAATCATCCCCAACCTGCTCGGCACGCCAGATCTTATGCGGCGGCGGGCGCCTGTGCCACCGCCTGCTGCGCCCCTTCGAAGGCAGCCTGAAGTTGGCTTTCCTTCGTCTCGTCGAAGGAACTGCGCATGATCTTGCCGCCGGTCCCGGCCAGCGCCGCGGCGATCTTGTCGGTCGTCATCTTGCGGATCAGCAGGAACAGGGCCGCGTTGCCGGACTGTAGCGTTTCGCCAACTTCCTTCATGAAATTGTCATCGATGCCGACATCGGTGAAGCGCCCGCCGAGCGCTCCGGACGCGGCCCCGATCGCGGCACCAGCCACCGGCATCAGGAAGAGAAGGCCGATGAGAGAGCCCCAGAACGCGCCCGACAGGGCGCCGGCCTTGGTTGGTGAATAGAGTTGGTTCAGCTTGACGTGGCCCTCGGGACATTTCGTCACCACAACGGCATCGCCGAGTTCGATGAGGTATTCGGTCTGCATCGCCAGCAGCTTCTGGCGAACCTCATCCGCTTTCTCTTCGGTCGGGTACTCGATCACCAGCAAATCTGACATGGGTGCCGCCGTCCTATGGTAAGGGGTTCTGCGTCGCGTGGTGCGGTCTGGCCGCATTCACGCGACGCATCCGGATATAACGCCGATCAGTCCTTGACCGCCAGTGTGGTGGTGTCGAAATTCACCGGCTCTACTTTGCCGTCGGCCAGTTGAACGACAGCGACGCCGCGGCCGAAATCCAGGGCCACAATCCTGCTGGCCGGATGCTTCAGCTTGATGCTGTTGAGCAGGATGGTTGTCAGCACTTCCGACACCGTGTTGCCGTTGACGGCCCGGGCCTGCACCTCGGCTCGCTTCTCCGGCGAAAGCCCGGCAAGCTCCGCCTGCTCAAGGCTGGTGGCGACCTGTGCGTAGGCGCCGGACACCATCAGGCCCGCGGTCGCAACGGCCGCAGCCAGCATTGTCTTGTTGCGCGTATTCATAGTGGTTTTTCCTCCACCTGACCGGGAAACGATATTGCAGTTATGCTGCCGGCACGACCGGTGCCGCCAGACACCAGGGTCTTAACAACCTTCTGCCTGCCTTGGGATGGGCCAGAAATCCCACCGCCATGACAGTGTGTCCCAATCACGGCGTGTTGTTCAACTTTCGCAGGAACCGGAACGAGCGCAAACGACTTCACACAAGCGTGACCTCGGGGGATCAGATCAGGCGCGGGCAAGCATCAGCGCTGCCAGAATAACCACGACCGCCAGCAGCGACAGCACCGCGATCGGCCACTGCCTCAGCGCGCCGTCCAGCCATTCCAACGCATCGGCCGTCCGGACCGCGACCCGCGCCACCCGCGCCGCGACCAGCATGACGATGTCACCGTCCGGCACGCGCGGCAGGCGGCTGCCCCAGTGCCGCAGCGCGGCCGCGAGTGCCGCGCCAACCGCCACCGGCCACAGCGATGCCCAGAGCGAAGCAGGCGACAGCGCGTAAGCAACGGATCCGCCCATCACCGTCAGATACAGCGCCCAGGGCACGAGAACCGACGCGGCGGCAACGAGCAGCCACGACCAGCGCAACCGGCCCGGCAGCGCGGCCGGCGTGGCCTGCTGGGGCAGTGCGGCGAGACGGAACAGGAAGTGGGTCATCAGCAGCGCCGTCGCCAGCGAGGACAGGGTGCCCAGCGTGCCGGCCCAGCCGTCGCCCAGCACCGGCTTGATGGCGAGTTTCGCCAGGGCGCCGCCCGTGAGCGGAAGGCCCGCCAGACCGAGACCCATGATCGCGGCGGGCACCAGCACGAGCCATGTCCGGCGCGGCCCCGACAGCGGCGCCAGGCCAACGCCGAGGAACAGCCCGCCTTTGACCAGCGTGTGATGCGCCGCGTAAAACGCGACGATCAGCGCGAGATCGGATTGCGGCGCACCCAGCCCCATGCCGAACACGGCGGCGATGACGCCCATCTGGCTGACGCTGGAAAACGCCAGCACCATGCGCGGATTGGTCTGCGTGATGCCGATCAGCACGCCGTAGAAGGCGGAGATGAACCCAAGTGTGGTCAGCACGTTGCTCCAATCGGGCAACGCGAGGCCCGGGGGCAGGAACCGCAGCAAGCCGATGACGCCGGCTTTCACCGCGGCACCGCTCAGCGCCGCAGCCGCCGGTATCGGCGCCGTGCGATAGGTGATCGGCATCCAGACATGGAACGGCACCATGCCCAGCTTGACGCCGAAGCCGCCGATGATCAGCGCCAGTATGGCGTTGCGCCACGGCGAGGCCGGCAGCGCCGCCACGGCGTCGCGGATCAGGAGCCCATCGCCCGGCTCGGACTGGGCCAACATGACGAAAGCCATCAGCAGCAGCGCCTCGCCGAACACCGCCAGCGCCACGTAGATCAGTCCGACCTTCTGGGCGTCCGCCGCGCGGCCCTCGATGATCAGGCCGTAGGCCGCGAGGCTGACCATGGAGAACAGCAGGTAGAAGCTGACCAGGTCCGCGGCTATGAACACGCCCAGGCTGCCGGTCAAGGTCAGCAGCCACCACTCGGCGATGCGCCCGCGCCGCGGGTCATCCCGCAGCCAGGCCGCCGCATAGACTCCGGCGGCGATCCACAGCAGCGCGGCAACCCCCAGCAGGATGGACGAGGGCAGATCCAAACTCAGCCGCAGGCGCAGCAGCACCGGCGGCAGGTCGAGCGACGCCTCGGGCGCGAACAGCGCGGCACCCAGGCCGGGCACCGCGGCAACCGCCAGCCAGTTCGACATGCGATAGCGCAGCCGCGACGACAGGCAGGCGAACAGCATCGCCAGCGGCAGCAGCAGCGTGGCGGCGAGCCAGATCATGCCGGCCACCCTGACTCCGCGCCATGCCGGCGCAGGTCGGTCCGTCGCCCATCGTCATGCCGACGCAGGTCGGCATCCACGCCTTTGCTGCGGCCTCCACCGCGTAAGGCGTGGATGGCATGCCTTCGCAGGCCATGACGATAAGGGACGCCCGCCATGACGGTGGAAGCTGCCATCACCTCACCTCCGCCGCTTGCATGGTCCGCCCGACCTCGAGCAGCGCGGACGGACGCAGCGGCATCAGCCCCAGCAGCAGCGCGCAGATCGCCAACCCCAGGACGACCGCCTGGCGCGGCCGGGAGACGCGGGCGGCGAGGATCACGGGCGCGGCCCCGCCGGCCAGCGCCGGTGTCAGGACGCGGAACATGTAGCCGGCGGCGAGCAGCCCGCCGATCATGATGACCACCGCCCACCACCACTGGCCCTCGCCGATGGACGCGGTCAGCAGCATCGCCTTGGCGACGAACCCGCCGCTCGGCGGCAGGCCCATCAGCGACATGCCGGCCAACCCGAAGGCGAACATCACCACCGGCAAGGAGCGGCCGAGGCCGGCAAAGCCGGCGATGCGGTCGTGGCCCAGCGCCTCCCCGATCAGGCCGGCGGCCATGAACATCGCCGCCTTGGCGACGGCGTGGGCGACCAGTTGCATGATGCCGCCGGTCCAGGCGAGACGCTCCCAGTCTCCGGCGGCGCCGGCCAGCGGGAACAGGAAGAACAGGTAGCCGATCTGCGCCACCGTCGAGTAGGCGATCATCAGCTTCAGGCGCGCCTGCCGCAGCGCCAGCACGCTGCCGGCGATGATCGCGGCGGACCCCAGGGCCGCCATGAACTGGGCCGCGCCGCCGCCGGCAATGCCCGGCAGCGCGTCGAACCACAGGCGGACGGTCAGGATGAAGGAGCCCTTGACCACCAGCGCCGAGAGCAGGGCGCTCGCCGCGGCCGGTGCGCCGGCATGCGCGGGCGGCAGCCAGAGGTGCAGCGGGAACAGCGCCGTCTTGGCCGCCAGGCCCGCCGTCATCAGCGCCAACGCGACGAACACCACCGGTTCGGGCCGCGCCAGGTGCGACAGCAGGACGATGTCCAGGGTGCCGTAGCCGCCATACAGCAGCGCGCAGCCGAGCAGATAGAGGATCGAGCCAATCAGCGCGAACAGCATGTAGCGCAGCGCGGCGGCCAGCGTCTCGGGCTTGCCCTCCAGCGAGACCAGCGGGACGGCGCTGAAGGTCAGCAGTTCCAGCGCGACATACAGGCTGAACAGGTCGCCGGCGAGCCAGACGGCGTTCAGCCCCGTCCAGACGCCCATCAGCATGATCCAGAACACCAGCGGCGCGCGCCGCTCGGGGGTGCCCGCGGGCTGCACGTAGGTGGCCCGCGCGAACAGGCCGATGGCGCCGATGACCAGCGCGCTGGTCAGCAGCATGAACGCCGACAGCCCGTCGGCCCGCAGCGCGATGCCCAGCGGGGGCGCCCAGCCGCCGACGGTGTAGCTCAGCGGCGCTCCGGTGTTCCAAAGCGTGCCGGCAATCGCCAGCGCGATCGCGGCTCCGCCGGCGATGACCGCCATGGCGACCCGTTCGGCGCCGCGGCCGCCGGCCGCCAGGGCGAGCACGACACCGGCGGCGGGCAGGATGATCGCCAGCACCAGCAGGGCAGCGGGCGCGATCACACGACGTCTTTCGGTGCGGGCTGCTCCAGCGTGGTGCGGCCGATCTCCTGGTAGACGCGCAGCAGCAGCGCGACGGCGAGCGCGGTGGCCGAGAAGGCGACGACGATGCCGGTGATCACCATCGCCTGCGGCACCGGATCGCCTCCCAGGCCGGCGGCGGCACCGCGGCGGGCGATGACTCCGAACAGCAGGAAGGTGCCGCTGCCCAACAGGTTCAGCGCCAGGATTTTCCGCAATGGCTGCGGGTTGACCAGCGCCCCGTACAGGCCGGCCCCGACCAGCACGGCACTGCACAGGCCATACAGCGTTGCCGGAGTCATGGCTCGCGCTCCGGCGGTCCGGCCACCAGCAGGCCGAGGATCACCGCGATCGACAGCGTCAGCACCGACTCCACGGCGATGATCAGCGGCTTGGCGATGCTGTCGGGATACGACAGGAAGCCGTTCGGCAGGGCGAACCCGGTCAGGCCGACGGCGATGAAGGCGGCGGGGCCGACGGTCACGCACAGCCGCACCCACGGCCGGCTGATCGCGGGCGCGTCGCGCAGTCCCGCGAGCATGACCAGCAGCCACATCGCCGCCAGGATCGCCCCGCCCTGGAACGCGCCACCCGGTTCGGCAGCGCCAACCCACAGGATGTAGACGGCAACGACAATGCCGATGGGCGGCAGCAGGCGGGCGAGCAGGATCAGCGCGCCGTTGGTGGGTTGGATCCGCGCGGCACCGGGGATGCCGCCCCAATAGCGGTCCTTTGCCAGCGACCAGATCCCCATCAGCGCCAGCAGCAGCACCACCTTCTCCAGCAGCGTGTCCAACGCGCGGTAGGCGATCAGCACGCCGGTGACGGCGTTGCCCATGCCCAGCCCCGGCAGATGCCGCACCGCCTGATCGGCCAGGCTCGGCGCCGGGCCGGTGGTCCACAGCACCAGTCCCGCCAGCGCCGCGGTGACCAGTCCCGACAGCAGCAGCGCCAGCAGGCACAGCTTTGCCCCGGGCGGTGCGGCCTCGGTCTCGGCGGGCCGAAGCCGCACCGAGGCGGCGATCAGGACGGCGCCGGTGACGCCGCTGCCGACGGCGGCCTCGGTCATCGCCACGTCGCCGGCGGAGAGGCGCAGCCAGGCCAGCGCCAGCAGCAGGCCGAACGCAACGTAGCCGACGACCGCCGGGAACGCCCGCGACGCGGCATTGATCCAGAAAGCGAGGCCCAGCACCAGGAGCACCAACGCCGCGTCGGCTACCAGAGCGAGGCTCATGGCGGGCCGCCATCGTGCCAAGGCTCCCAATCGTCATGGCCCGGCTTGTCCGGGCCACCTATGCAAGCACCTGCCGCGAGAGGTGGCCCGGACAAGCCGGGCCATGACGAGGGGGCGGGCCATGACGAGGGGGCGGGCCATGACGAGGGGGCGGGCCATGACGAGGGGGCGGGCCATGACGAGTGTACGGCCCATGACGGGTGGACGGCCC
>CAINOE010000150.1 GCA_903851415.1 uncultured Rhodopila sp.
AGTCGCACACGGCGTGGCCACGCCGCCTCATTGAGACGTGGTGGCGACCGGCATGCACGGAGTGCATACCGGTGTCGCACACGGCGTGGCCACGCCGCCTCATTGAGACGCCCGCATTTGCGCCTGAGTGAGATAGCCGTCCCAGTCGCACACGGCGTGGCCACGCCGCCTCATTGAGACCTGGCCGCACAGACCGTCAATCAGTCGCCGTTCGCGTCGCACACGGCGTGGCCACGCCGCCTCATTGAGACGAAGCTGGTCGATGCACCGAGTTGCAGGTTGGCGCCGTCGCACACGGCGTGGCCACGCCGCCTCATTGAGACCCAATGATGCGTGGTTTTAAACGCACCGCCCAACCGTCGCACACGGCGTGGCCACGCCGCCTCATTGAGACCAGTGAACGACGATGTGCCCCGGGCAGTGCCAACCAAGTCGCACACGGCGTGGCCACGCCGCCTCATTGAGACGCGGGAAACTGAAGCGCGGCTTCCGGCGGGACAAACGGTCGCACACGGCGTGGCCACGCGCCGCCGTAAGGCAATATTGCCGATCGTCCCCCCGCCGGCGGTTTGCGTCATCCTCCTTGCACAAGCTCCGGTCTGAGGATGACGAACGATGACGCCCTGCTACCGGTACGGCCTGCTTGATCCCCGGCCGTTGCCCGTTGCGGAAAGCGTCAACGCGGGGTTGCTCGGGCCGCTCACCCTGGGTGTGGAGGTTACCGAACCACGCTTGGCCGCGCGCTGTGGGCTGGGCAATATCGATCCGCAGCACCGTCCCGAGGGGGGTTCGGTGGCGGCGATCGAAGCGGCGCTCGACTGGCCGCTTCCACCGCCGCCGGCGTGCCTGGTGACGATCCGGCGCGATGCGGACGCATTCGGCGCCATGGCGGTGTTCAGCCTGCGGGCCGCCGGCATCCCGATCGGCCCGGCGATGCGGGCCCGCATCGACTTGATCGGCCGCGCCGATCGGTTCGACCACGGCGCGTGGCCGGGACGCCGCGGCCTGCCGGAGCGTGCCGGTGATATCGAGGAGGCCGGGGTTGGCACGCAGGGTCTGGGCGCGCTGATCGGGGGCCTCGTTGATCCCGCGTTCACCGCCGGGGACGCGGCCGCGGCGGCCTGTGCGTGGATCGGCTCAGGGCATGTGCCGGCTGCCTGGTCCGCACGCGCCATGCAGGCGGCCGGGACGCTGTTCACCGCATACCGAAACGGCCGGATCCGCCTGACCGAACTTGATCCCGGCCGGATCGCTTTGGTGGAAGGGTGCATCCCCGGTTCGTTGCGCCTCGGCTACCGGCTCGCACCCGTTGTCGTGGCGCTCGACGAGACGCCGCGTGGCGCCCCGCTGATACCGTGGCGGCGGATTACGGTCGCCCAATGGCAGGTGGGACATGTCGATCTGATCCGGGCCGCATCGGTGCTCGCGGCCCGCGAACCGGGTTGGGGCGGTGCGCCCGCCATTATCGGATCGCCGCAGGGGCTGCCATGCCGCACCGCGATCCGGGATGTGCTTGCCGTCTTGCGCGACTGCGGCGCCTGATGCCAAACCGTTGCCGGTTTAGAACAGAGAGCTGCCGATGATGTCCCCCGCCGCATTCCCCCGTCGCGTGCTGTTCACCGTCACCGGACTGACGCCGCAGATCGTTACTGAGACCGTCTATGCCCTGGCGGTGCGGCAAACGCCGGCCTTCGTGCCGACGCAACTGCTGGTCATGACGACCAGCGACGGCGCCAACCGCGTGCGGCTGACACTGCAGGGCAGCGAACCGGGCTGGCTTGCGCGCCTCTGCAAGGACTACGCTCTGCCGCCGATCGGCTTCGCGGCCGACGATTTGCGCGTGCTGCGGGACGCCGGCGGCGGGGCCTTGGCGGATATTCGCACCGGCGCGGACAATGAAGCCGCGGCGAATGCGATCATCGAAACCATCCGCACGCTGACCGCCGATCCCGGCTGCGCGTTGCATGTGTCGCTGGCCGGCGGCCGTAAGACGCTCGGGTTTTTCGCCGCCTATGCGCTGTCGCTCTATGGCCGGCCGCAGGACCGGCTGTCGCATGTGCTGGTCTCGCCGGAGTTCGAGTCGAGCACGGATTTTTACTACCCGACACCCTACCATCAGGTGATCTACACGCGGGACCGGACCCCTCTGGACACGCGGGATGCGGTCGTGGAACTGGCCGACATCCCGTTCGTGCGGATGCGCGATGGCCTGCCGGAGGCGCTGCGCGCCGGCCAGGCGAGCTACGGGCAGGCGGTGGCGGCGGTGCAGGACCGTCTGCGCCCGGCGGCGCTGGTGATCGACCTCCGGCAGGGCCGGGTTATGGCCGGCGGGCAGGCGGTCAGCCTGCGGCCGCTGTCGCTGGCGTTCTACACCTGGATCGCCCGCAACGCTTTGGCCGGACGGCGCATTGACAAGACCGCCAAGCAGAACCCGGCCCGCGATATGGCCCAGGCGCGGGCATTTCTGGCGGAATACGGCGGGTTGGTTGACCTCGCCGAGCATGCGACCATTCACGCCACGATGCGTGACGGGTTGCAGTATGAGTTCTTCTCGCAGAACCGCAGCAAGCTGAACCGCGTGCTGCGGCGGGCCATTGAGGACGCCGCCGCCGCGGGTCCTTACCTGGTGCAGCAATTCGGGCGGCGGGCCCGAGGCGAATACGGCCTCGCTCTGCCGTCCGAAGCGATCAGCATTATCGAGGCCTGATCCGCCCGGCCGAAACCCCGATCAGCATGCGCGCTTACCGCCGTCGTGGCGTCACACCGGCGTTCGGCACCCGGGGACTCGGGTGAATTTTTCACCCGGAAATAGGGCATGCAATGGACTCGTCGTTTTAACGGTTTGTCATCCCCTTGTTCATGCCAGTATAGCGGATACGCGTGAAGCCGTCTCAGCCGGGCCGGAGACCCTGCTTCCGCCGCCTCCGGAATCACATAGACTACCGTGCCGGCGGCAAATACGGTTGTCTGCCGGAACGATGAACGCAAACCATGCCTCATCCGCCAGGCCAGCCTGCGCGGTGATCGGCGGCAGGATCTTCGTTTCGGATGATTCGGCGTCGCAGGCTTCCACGCGGCCCCTGACCATGGCAATGGAACCCGCCTGCTTTGCCTTGGGGTCATCGTCGGCGCAGACGACTGTGACGTGGCTCCATGCAGCCTTGAGCGCGGAATATCGTCTGGCGCGTTCCGCCAACGGTGCAGATGAGGATTCTCATGATTGGCACCAGTTTTCGGGGAAGCGGGCGGCCTGCATGTCGCGATCGAAAAGATCCTGTTCCTGCCGAACCTCCGCATCCCGGCGCAGCGTCTTGCCCAGGTCGTCAAGCAGACGCTCCCATGCGGCGGGGTCGATCGCGCCGCCAGCCGCATGGCCGTGGATCAGGATGCTGTTGTTGCGCGCGCCCGGGGTCAGCATCGAATGCCGCTTTTCCAGCTCGCGCAGGTGCCGGCCGATGGGGTCGTTACGGCCGCACAGCCGGTCTAGCGCGTCGCCGCGTCCGGCGGCGGTTTCACCACGGTCGCGCAGGCGGGCACGGGCGAGCCGTTCGACGATGTTGTAGGCGCGCACGAGCGCATCCTCGAACTGGCCCTGCGCCACGCGCCGCCGCGTGTTTGCCAGCAGGTCGATCGCCAGCAAGCGGTCGCTGACGGGCTCGGCCGCGAGCCGTTTGACCAGGTCGATCACCTCGGCGGGCGGGCACAGGGCGCGCCATGCGGCGGGCAGGCTGGCGGGCTTGGGCAGGCCCGACGCTGTGACTGCGGCGGCGCCGTAGTCCAGCCGATCCCTGGCGGCGAGCCAGCCAAGCAGCGGGCGGAGGCGACGCACGACATCGCATTCCGCCGCATCCCACAGCACCGCCGTGAGCGGACGGTCCGGATCGGGCAGCACGTCGCGGGCGGCGGCAAAGGCCCCGCTTGCGGCGAGGTCGCGCGCCAAATCGATGCGCCGCCGCGCGGTCGCACGCGCCGGACGGGTTTCACGCAGACGCTCGGTGCCGGGCACCACCATGCCGCGCTGGTCGCGCTTTTCGCCCGCGACGTAGCGCAGCGTGGCAATGCCGTGGCGCACGGCCGCGAGGACGAGTGCCGCGCTCATCGCCTTGGTGCCGCGGGTGAAGTCGGCGACCACATCGGCCGGCGCGAAGCCGTCGGCGCACAGCATTTCGATCACGCGGTCAAAATGATCGTAGCAGGCGTCGGCGTCATTCTCCGCCCCGTCCGCGGGCAGGGCTTCGATGCTGATCGCGGCGGCGTCCAGCCGTCGCCGGACTTCCTCTGCGTTTGGCCCGGTGGTGCGCGAGGGCAGCAGCACGATGCGCGCCCATTCTCCTTGTCTGATGGAGAGCAGCAGCGGGGTGAACAGGGACGTTTCGAGCGCGGCGACGTCCCCGGTGCCGACGGTGAGCAGGAGGGCGCGGGGCATCAGCGACGGCCCTTTGGACCGCCGTGGCGAGGTGGCGGCATGGTCGGACCTCTCAATGATGGCCACTTGAACTCCGTACGGTTAGGCACTTCGGGGCGGAAGGCCCTTCCGCGTAAAAGTGCATGGTAGCTTATTGCACGCAATGTCCAGGGCCGTGGTAGATGCGGCAAAAAACGTCGATCCGGTCTACAAGCGGCTGGCCGAGCCGAGCTTGCTTTTTTAAAAGCCGCTTGCGCCGCCGCATCCGCTTTCGGATGATGCGAGCGCGGCTGAAGCCGGGTGAGCTTCAACTTGAGCAGCCATTTGGCGATGGTGCGCTCGGGCACGGTGACGGCGAAACGCCGGACTACTTCCGCGCACAGATCAACGCAGCGCCAGCGAATGACTTTGTCGACCTCGGGATCGGGACCGGCGATCACCAACTCGCGCAGTTCCGCCATCTGCGCCGTGCTCAATTTCGGGGCTGCGCCGGGGGCCTTGCGCGACGCCAAGCCGAACAGGCCGGTTTCGTTGTAGCGATGCACCCAGTCGCGCAGGGTCTGACGGTCCATGCCTGCCTGGCACGCTGCATCAAGCCGCGAGGTTCCTTCGAGGACCATTGCGATAGCCAGCAGCCCCCGGTGTATCGTCACTCTTCGCCGCCCGGGCGCGAAGCTCCGCCGGGGTGTGCACCCCAGTTTGCTGCGTGCAATACGGCGCCTCAATAAACGATAACGCATGCAAGACTGGTTGCCCACCATAATTGCACGCAAAAACCGGCTGTTCGGGCCGGAACAGAACCGCCGCCTCTGCGCCGAAATCGTAGGAATGATGTCCGCGTTCTCGTTTCTTACCATGCACTTTTTCGCCGATGGGCCTTCCGCCGCAGCATGCGCGCTTACCGCCGTCCTGGCGTCAGGCCGGCGTTCGGCACAACATCTTCCTCGCCATCGTTAGTATAACGGATCCGCGTGGAGCCGGGTTTATCCGGACCCAGAACCACTGCTTCCGCCGCCTCCGCGATCACATAGACGATCGTGCCGGCGGCAAGCCCGGTCGGCCTTTCGGGCGGTGCCGGGCGCGAGGCAACGGCGTTGCCGTTGCGAGGAAAACTATCATCGTCCGTGAGCGAGGAAGGCGCCGCAGCCCGTATCGATCGCCGCGGAGCGGCGGCGAGAACCTGCTTGTCTTGTTTTGCTGCAATGAATTCTTTTGC
This sequence comes from uncultured Rhodopila sp., assembly GCA_903851415.1. GTDB lineage: Bacteria > Pseudomonadota > Alphaproteobacteria > Acetobacterales > Acetobacteraceae > Rhodopila. The sequence continues at coordinate 5,622 of CAINOE010000150.1, forward strand.
TGCCAGTGACGGATATCGCAACTCCTGTGTCTCATCGTGCACCGGCATTTGCGCCAGGCCGAGGAGTTTCTCAATTTGCTCACTCGCCGACCATCCGGCATTGATGCGGCTACTCACTGCCGTCCGCCAGGCTTTCTCCATGTGGTCCACAAATTGATCGGCATAAGCAGTCGCGGCTCCCACCGCATTCGTCCCATTCGTCAATAGGTTCCGCTGTCCGCCCGGCAACGGCTTGTTGGCTTCGATGCGGGCGCCGGTAAGCGCGATCTCCACGGCGCCGAAGCCGTAGGGTTTTCCCATGCCGAGCGTATGCCGCAGTGCGGGTCGGTTGCCCCAGGAAGGCGCCCAAAGCAGTAGCGCCCACACGAGCGCACCCAACTCCTCCGGGCGCAGGTTGTGAAATCGCACACGCCCGTCGAAAGCGGCCTTCTCCGGCAGCGGATGCATCACGGTTTGCATATTCGCGTTGCCCGCACCGAACGGCGCGGGTCCTTCGGGCGGCAATGACCGCACCGGAAATCGCTTCCGCCCGGCGAGTTCGGGGCGGGCGATATGCGCTTCCGCCGACCCGTCAGATGTCGATCCGTACGACGCATAGCGGTTGGTCCGCATTGGGCCGGCGCTGGCTCGCTGTTTCACATAGGCAGGATAGAACTGCGCTTTTGGCGAGGACAGTACTGCACGTACGGGTGGCATGGGTCCATGTGAGCTGGTCTGCCGCGCCGGCTCAAACGCCACCCGCCCCTTTAGCCCGGATCCGGAACCGCCGCCCGGCGCATCGGCCTCCCGCTCCGCCGCGCGGCCGAATAAGAGGGTCGCGAAGTCATCGACATTTTCATCCACATGCCGCTCATGCGTATGCCGTAACAGATCGTGCGTCGTCATCGGATAGGCCAGGCGGAACATTGAGGCGAGGCCAAAACTGACAATGGCGCCTGCCTCCTCCAGATAGAACACCGGAACGCGCTTACCTCGTCGGAAGCGCGGCTTCCAGTAGCCTGGCCACGCCGCGTTGCCGCTGACCGCGTCGGCGCCAAGCTGAGCCTCATGGATCAGTTCGAAATCCTTCCAAAGATGCGCAACCTCAAGCGGCGTCGCCGCGGCGTCAGGATCGCAGAAGAAGAACTCAAATTTCTTTTTCTTTGCTTCGTGCAACGTGCCGCTCGCCGGTTTGCCCGTCAGCACGATCGTGCCGTTTCGCATGCGGGTCGCGTTTGCGGCTGTTCCACCGGCACGGCGATAGACGATACGCCCGACCGAATGTGGGTATTCGTTCTCCTCAACTTCGACTGGCAACTGATGCCGGAGCGGTCTATTGCCCCAGACGGCGTATCGCTGCGGCACGTTCATCCGCGGTTCCCAATCCGTCTCCGCCGTGGCGGAAAGCCTGATAAGATCCGTGACATGCAGCTTGGCCCAGGTGCACGGAACTATGCGTGCCTGACTGCCGCGTGAGCCTTCCAGCCAGCCGGCTTTCATGAGATATCGGATCGGGGCTGACTTTCCGTTACCGGTAGTCATCCGATCGCCGTAAATATCACCGTTCTGTAGGTCGCGTACGCCATAGCGCCGCTCGTCTATGAAAGCGGCCCGGCCAAAGGCGGCGATCTCGACAATTGAACGGATCGCTCCGCGAAGAGTTGTGCCCGGTATGGCACGCGTACCGTCGGGCAACGTGAAGAAATGCACTTCCGCCGAAGCATCCCGGTCGCCCTGGTGACGCGCCTGACCGACCATCAATGGGGTTTGCGCAATGATGTTCAGATCAAGCCAGCCGCTGACACCATTCTCGACGGGTTGGTCATGGCTCACCGTTTCCGCCCAATCGGGTGTGTGCACCCACCGGGAGATGGGAATGAAACGATAGGGCGCCCGAAGCGGCATCTCCATGCCGGGGCCTTGCGGCGTCCGGGGGCGATGGTTCGATGGACTCGTCTGCGGGCGGTGGCTCATACGCGTGTGTCCTTCCCGCCGAGTCCGGTCAGGCGGCAGGCCATACGGCGCAAGCCGGCCGGGTCTTCCACCCGACCCGCCCAATACACGGCATATCGCAAGATCTCCCCGTCGTGCCCGAGCATTGCCACATCTTCCCGCAGCACCGCATCGCCGTGTGGTACTTCCGATAGAGTAAAGAACTGCCAGACGCTGCCGGCGAAAACCAGGCGAATGCTGGTCGTGCCATCCAGCGAAACCCATTCGCCGTCCAATGGCGGCCCGAATTCGGCCAGTGAGGCGCAAGGCGTCCGGACCACCCGGGATTCACGCCGGCACCACCCCGTATACGCAGTATCAAGCGTGGCAATGCGCTGTTCCAGGTCGGCCCGCGAGCCGATGCGTTCCGGTACAGGCGTGGCGAGACGTGTCAACCGTAGGCGCGGCAAGGCGCGCGTGGCCCGCAGGGCCTCGTGATGCTGCCACACCTCTTCCAGGAGATTGCCGGCATCGGTCATGCTGTCGCCGCCTTTGCCAGCGCCGTATGCGCATCGCTGAACGACGCCGTCGCGGGATCGTCCATAATCAGCTCGCCGCGTTCCATGACTCCATCTCCGCCGCTTTCGTGCGCCCCGATGGCAAGCCGCCCTTCGCACAAATCCTCTATCGCCCAGTCAAGCGCCCTCACCGCCTCCACCGGCAGCGGGACGAGCGGGTTCTTGATCGGATGACGAAGCAAAAGCGTCAGCGAGAGGGTCAATGTCTTTTCACGCCACAGCGCCTGATCGGAGAACAATACCTGTAGTCGCACACCACCTGTATGCCTATCAATCGAGGTTCGGTTGCGATTGGCCGCTTTCGCTTCCACGTTTGTAAAGTCAAGCCAGGCATCGTCGATCAACAGTGCACCGGCACTGCCCGAAGCCGCATCGCGCACGGCCCCGAAGAGGCAATCGGCCTCGCGGCCGTGCTCCGGCGCAACCGTCCCGAAGCGGCCACGCAACCGGCGCAAATGGAACTCGGCGCGATGCACCAAGGCGCCTTTGATCCCGGCGCCCGGCACCGGCGTGACATCTCGCTCGACGATCCGCGCTTTCCCGTTCGGCCATAGGATCACCGGTTCGGTAAGCGGCATCTGGTTTGGCACGTGTCCCGCGGTCCACGAGATGTCGCCCTGTCCCATGCGCCAGAAGCCTTTGGGTTGCAGCCGCAGCGTGGCCGAAACTGGATGACGGCGAGAAAATGAAGCCGGTGGCGGTTCAACCTCCTCTGCGGTGAGCGCGGTGAACAGGGCGCTATCGACGTGCCCCGCGTCCGCCGCACGGAATCTGCGCCACGCATCGCGTCCGGCACTGCCGCGCCGGTCGATCGCGGCGGCATAGGCGCGCGGCGCGCCATCGGCTTCCCTGGCAACCGCGAGCCGGCCGAGGCCTCGCCGTCCAGCCCCGCCGAAGCGCGCATAAGGCACCGCAAACAGCCGTGCGATGTCACGCAGCAGCTTCGCATCCTCCGCGATGTGATCCGCCTCGCCGTCAATCGCCAGGTCCAGGCTGAATCGAACGCCAACCGGGCAGGCCGAACGATCGAACTTCAATCCCTCACGCGCGACGCCCCGCCCGTCGATGGCCACATGGTCACGCAATATCGGCGCGGCCGATGCCAACAAGCGCAGCACAGGGTCCGAGGCGATCGCCTCCGGCGCGCGGAAGCCGTCTACCGGCCTGTCCGCGGCATCATGCACCAACCCGAAAGAAACCATCAGACGTGAGGCCCGGCCGGTATCGACCCGATGGCCGGCGAAACCGAACACCGCGGCCGTCGAGCCGGCGTTAAACCAGCCGGCATAATCCTCGTGCAACGCGCGGAGCACACCGGCCACGCAGGTGCCCGACAGGCAGGGCAACCCGTTCCAATCTCTGAACAGAGAAACATCATGATCCGGATTTGCGTCGCCCGAGGCAATCGACAGCGGCGTTGCGGTCTGCAAGACAATCCGAAGCACATGCCGCACCGGGAAGAGCAGGGTATCGTCATACTCGATCATCGGTCCGCGTCCTTCCTGGCGGCGGCGGCCATCTTCCGCGCGGCACGTTGCAGTACCGTACACAGAGCCTCATCGCTAAACCGCCTGAAGTCGGCCGGGCGCTGCGCGGCGGCGCCGATCAAGCTGCGGAGCGTCGGGTAGAATACCTGCCATTCCCGGTTTGTTACGCCAACACAAATGCCATTCGCCGGATTGAACAACCCGTCCTGCAGCTCGGCGAGTTGGCCCGCGGCGCCCGCCACGTTGGCCACGCGCGACCATTGGCTGGCACCTGGTACCGCTTCGCCGGCCTCTGCCAAATCCGTCTGTTGCGCCCGCAACAGCGCGAACAAATTGCCCACGCCTTCGGTTACCGATGTCGCGTCTTGCACCCGTGCGGCTCTGGCCCGCAGCACCGCAAGGAGGACGCTGTCCGCCTCCGCCTTCGGCGATGGCTCCGGCGCTTCGGCCGCATTCCCTGCCGACCTGGACGTCGTCAACGCGCCGATCTTGCCGTCGGTGTTCAGCACCGGCGCATTCACCCAGACAATGCCCAGGCCCCGTTCGCGCCACAGGCCGATCGGCTTATCGAATCCCGCGGCCGGCGCCGACGCATCGGTGTAGACAAGGACCGAGCCCGCCTCGATGACCGCATGTTCGCGATCCCGCGCCCGCAAGAACGCATTGAATGGCGCATAGCGTCGCGTCGCGATCAGGCTGCGGACGCGGTCGAGCCGCCCGTGAAAACCGGGAATGCCGAACCTCTCAGGCTCCGGCGCCAGATCGATGCCGCCGCAACAATCCGGTAAAGCCACATCGGACAGGCACCACACGACCACCTCCGTGCCGCGATCCGCGCGTGGCAGTGCCGGAACCCAGTCGCGGCGAACCGTGACCGTGACGTCGCCGCCATACTCGCGGCGCTTCGACCGGCCGAGTTGCAGCACCGCCCCATCCAGCAGCAGCGCCGCGATTTCGAGATCCGCGGGGTCATCCGCATCGATCCACGCCAGCCATGACGCGTCCGCATCCAGCAATTCATACTGGAAGAACTGCGCCGTGGCGGCCCGCCGCCCACCCGGTTGGATCGCCGCCTTGCCACGGTCCCGCCGCGCTGGTCTGGCCAGATCGAGATCGGCCGCAATAAACTGTCCCTTCGGCGGTTCAGTCTGTTTGCGCTCGCTTTCCACCAGCGCGCCATCGAGCGTGTTCCACAGCCGCCTGGTCTTCCGTCCGTCCTCGACACGCTCGCTTTCGTGCTTCGGATGCTGCAGGCATTGTGGCCAGGGAAACGCCGGCTGGCCGGCACGGGTGAGCGGGAACCCCGGCGAGACGCGCAGCACGCCCGCATGCACCAGTTCAAAGGCCCGCGCGCGATGCACCGGATGCGCATAAATACGCGCCGCAAGCGCCCCCCAAAGCGCCTGCCCGGGAATAAAGTCGAGCGTGTGTTGCCGCCCTTCCGTTGCGGGCGTGGCGGAAAACACCATCTCCGCGGCATTGGTCAATTGCAACGCGATCATGACAAAGACTCATCAACGCAATCGGCCGGGCGCAGACGGCCAAAACCGCGGGTCCGTTTTGCGCCGGCCTCGTCGACCGCGGGCCATGCCAGACGGACCCACTTCCGCCACTCGGCCGCCGCGCGATCGACCTGACCGATCGCGCCGGCATCCAGGCCGCACCAGGCCAGCCGATCGGCCGGTGCGAAGCGAACACGCGCCTGCAAGGGCAGGGGCAGCGCGGCTTCGATCGTGCGCAGATGCTTCTCCCGCGCGACCCCGTGCAGCGGTTCGATTGCAGTCGTTGCCAGGCGCTGAAAGCATGCCTCGGTCATCGCCTGATCGCTGCGCAGGATGCCGGCCAACGGCTGCCGGATAACGGCGGAGCGAACATCGAGGCAACCCGGACGGCCATCGGACCGCCCGCCCATCAACAGATCGGGGATGTCGAGATCGTCCGGCCCGGCGGCGTCGGCGAACCATCCCCAGGCCGCGGCGCGTTCCAGGGCAAGCCGCAGCAGCCCGGCGACGTGCTTGCCGCGCAGCAGCGGCAGCCGGTGCGCATCGCGTTCCATCTTCAGGTCGAAATCCGCGCCGCCGCCCTCCCCGCTGGCATGCAGCCAATAGGTCTGGAAGTCGAATGGCAGGAGCAGCCCTTGCTCCGCGCTCATGGCTCGTTCGCCCCGGTAATCGCGTTCCATTCCAGCGCATCGAACAGGGGTGTACCGCCGTCGGCGGGTCCGCCCTGCGTGGCCGGCGGCGCGAACAGCGAAGGGCCGGAACCGGGCGCGCCGCCGAGCAGCGGAGTCAGCGTCTGCATGAGTTTATCGAAGCCGTCCCTGCTGCGCCGCGCGGCAATCTGTTGCCAGCGTTGCCAACTCTCCTGCGCCAGGTCGTCCAAGCCTTGCAGCAGCAGGGAGCGGACCTCCCGCAGCCCGCCGGGCCGCAGCCCCGGTCGCGTCAGATCTTGCCGCAGGACATCGAGCGCCTCCAGATCGACGAAACCCCGTGCGGCAACCTGGCCGACGCGATAGGGTTGGGCATGCAGCCGCCCGCTGGCGGTTTGCAGCCGGTCGAACATGCCATCCGCCTTCGCCGGCAGTGCCGACTCGGTAATGCGCAGGAAAGACACCGCGGAGGGTGGCCGAATCGCACTTGCCTGTTTGGCATGCGTCTTGGCGTGGCCACACAGATCCTCGGCAAGCTCCAGAAGCCGGAAGAACGGCTGTTTGGCCTTGCCAAAGGCAACGCCGGCGGTTGCGGTCAGCGGTCCCCGCGCCGCCGGAGCGGTGATCCCGTGACGGTCGGCGAAATCGCTCAGCTTTGTCGCACTTTCCTGCTCGAGGTGAACCAGGAAGCTTTGGGTGAACGGCAGGGCGACGTCGCCGCGCAGGATGATGGTCATGTCATCGCCGCCGATGAGGATCGGCCGCGCCGGCATGACATCGTTCAGGGCAACCGGCAGCAGCGTCGCCGCGGATGCCCGTTGTGCCGCCGCGATGACCGCCGCTTCGATCAGACCGGAGGCCTCGCGCGCCATCGAGATAGCCTTGTCCGGCTCCGCCGCAACGTCGCGGAGGGCGGCATAGAAACGTCCAAGCGCAGAAATATCGGCATGCACAACGGCGATCCAGCGATCGTCTCCGGTAAACGGAAACAGCACGGCGCGCCCGTCATCCGCCGCGATGTCCGGATCGTCGTCCATCTGGTTTGGCCAGAGCGGCGGCGGGGAGGCGGCGGCAGCGGCCAGGAACATCTGCCCGATTACGTCCGATTTCGGAGCGTGCAGGCGCTTGGTCCGGGTGACTGCATCGATACGCTCGCTGCCAGTGGACGGCACGGCCGGGCGGCCGGTGCGGGGCGCGAAGGCCGCCAGCGGATGACCGTATGGCGGCAGCCCGGCGAGGCTGTTTTCTCGCCCTGCCGCCGTCCTGCGCTGCTTCGTCTGGTCGTAGGCGGCAGCCCGCGCGGCCTCGGGGGTGGCGCCCTGGCCGAATGACTCCACGAATTCCAGGCCGGGCAGCGTCTGCATGAAGATCAGCCGCCAGAGCGCCCGGAACCGGTCAAGCCGATCCTGTTGGTCTTCCCTATAGTGCAGCATGAACGCCCCGCCCGCGCGGCGGGAGAAGGTATCCCCCGGGCCGGCGGCGGCCAGCGCCGGTGCAAGCAAATCGTTGTTGTCGGAGCGGAAGCAGGTGGCCAGCAGGTTGCTCGCGGTGGCGATGTCTCTCAGCCGGCCGCCCTCAAGTATCCATCGCTGGATGCCTTTGGCTTCAAACAGGTAGGCATGATACATGAGCGTACTCATTCCATTCCGGACATCAAACCCGTCCTTGCGGTTCCCGTCAACCGCTGGAGCGGCGGATTTTCAGTTCTCCGCGGGCGCCGGGATGCCATCATCAATGCGCCGCCTGGCAGCAAAGAAGTGCTTGCGAGGGTATCCGGCGGAAAGCGGGACATTCCGTTCAAGAAAGCAGATCATGAGTCGGCGGCCCGGCGTGAGCTTTGGCGCTCGGCGGAGTGGACGCCGTTCGCCTGCCTGCCGCAGCATTTTCGACGCTTCCAACCGGTCAGCCCGTCATTCATGAAGCGGTGAAGCGGGTTGGACACCCTTGCAAGGGCGTGCAGGGCCGCATCGTCCGGCTCGTCCGCGGCCACGGCCGGGGCGCCGAACCATCGCCGGAGGCGCTGCGACAGCCCGGCCGCCCGCAGTGGCGATTCCGGAGATGATGCCATCACCGCACCAGGATGACCGGGATCTGGAACACCCCGACCGTTGCCGCAACGTGGAAAACGCCTTGCACGGTAACGGTCTCGCCCGGCGGTGGCGCGCTGCCGAAACCAAGGATGGTGATGGTCTCCCCGGTTGCCCCGCTGATGCGGTAGCCGCCGGCCCCCATCACGCTCATCCGGTTGACGACGGTGCCGCGCACGGTGACGCTCTTGCCGTCATAGAGGCCGGGAGCGCGCATCAGGTCCTCCAGGCGAACGCCGGGCGGCGCCTGCCACCAGCCGGCGGACATATATTGCTCTCCCACAACGGCAAGGGCCGCCAGGATGAGAGCGATCATCAGAAACCGAACCATGGGGTCCTCCCGTAGCGCCGTTAGACCGAGGGCAGAGGTGTCGTGCGCAACGCCGCGTCCAGCGGCTCGCCCAAATTTTCGATAACCCGATCGGGGACGCGCTGCGCCCGGTCGGACGCGGCGGTCTGCCAGGGACGGCGCAGCAGGGAGAGGATCGGGTTCATGGCGCTGCTGATACATCGCACCTGGCGCAGCGCGGCATGGCGGCAACGTTGCCGTGGCGGTTGCGGAATGGCGCGACACCCCGTCAGGCCGGGCAGTGGTTTGATATTGCATCGGAATCAGTGGGCGGCTAAGGTTCGTTCTGTGGCTGCTGGAAAGTTATCCACAGAATCGCCGGGACCCCGTCAAAAGGCCCCGAAAAGTTCTTTGATAACAGAATACTACAGACCCAGCGGTCGCACACGGCGTGGCCACGCCGCCTCATTGAGACGCCGTCGTCGTGACTG
>CAINOE010000151.1 GCA_903851415.1 uncultured Rhodopila sp.
CCGGGCTGCGACCAACCCGGACACGGACTTGCACCGTGCTGACAAAGCGTCCTCACGGACGCACTCATGGCCCGGCTTGTCCGGGCCACCTATACCAGCACCCTGCCGCGATAGGTGGCCCGGACAAGCCGGGCCATGACGTGAACGGCAGGGCCAACCGATTCGATCATTTTCGGGCGTCGCCAAAGTCAACGTGCGCCGGCATGACGTGGCGACCCGGCGCCGCGGCCGAGAGACGCGTATCCCGGCGGCGGACCGATAGTTTCTTTCCGAACGGCAACCTTCTCGCATTTCAACCGCCGGATATGCGGCGGAAGCAACCCAGTGCGTGCCGAATCAGGCTTTCCGGCGCGAGCGGGCTTCTCTAAGAGGCGCGGTTCGTACACTAAAGGATCGTTGTCAATGGCGGGTATGGACATCCTGGCGTCAGCCTTCAGTGGCGCCAACGCTGCATTTCTCGCCGAACTCTATGCAAGGTGGGCAGCCAATCCATCCTCCGTCGATCCCAGCTTCGCCGAGTTGTTTTCCGCCCTGAACGACGAGGCGCGCGCAGTCCTCGAAGATGCCAGCGGCGCATCCTGGGCGCCCCGCGAAAGCTTCACTCCCATGGAGGAGGCGGCGCCGGCGGCGAAAACCCCGGGCGGCGTCTCGGCCGACGAGGTCCGCGCGGCCACGATAGCCTCGCTTCGCGCGCTGATGCTGATCCGGTCCTATCGCGTTCGCGGTCATCTGGAGGCGCGGCTCGACCCGCTCGGTTTGCAGATCCCGGCGCCGCATTCGGAACTGGACCCCAAGTCTTATGGCTTCACCGAAGCCGATCTCGATAAGCCGATCTTCATCGACTACGTGCTCGGGCTGGAAACCGCCACCCTGCGCGAGATCCTCAAAATCCTCCGCGCCACCTATTGCGGGGCCATCGGCGTGGAGTTCATGCACATCCAGGATCCCGACCAGAAGTCGTGGATCCAGCGGCGCGTCGAAGGCGCCCCGTGGCACAGCGCGTTGAATGCGGATGAAAAGCGGAAGGTGCTGCAGCACCTGACCGAAGCCGAGGGGTTCGAGGCGTTCTGTCAGAAGCGCTACGTCACCACCAAGCGCTTCGGCCTGGAGGGCGGCGAGGTCACGATCCCGGCCTTGCACGCGATCGTCGAAGTCGCCGCGGCAGCCGGCGTGGTCGAGGTCGCCATCGGCATGCCGCATCGCGGCCGGCTGAATACCCTGGTGAATATCGTCAAGAAACCGCTGACCGCGCTGTTCAGCGAATTCGGCGGCGAAAGCTTCAAGCCGGACGATGTGCAAGGCTCCGGGGACGTGAAATACCACCTCGGAACCTCGACCGACCTCGATATCGGCGGCCATAGCGTGCACGTCTCGCTCCAGCCGAACCCGTCGCATCTCGAAGCGGTTGACCCTGTCGTTATCGGCAAGGTCCGCGCCCGCCAGGATTGGGCGGGCGACACCAAGACGCGCACCACGGTCATGGCGCTGCTGATGCACGGCGATGCCGCTTTCGCCGGCCAGGGCCTGGTTTACGAAACCCTGGCGATGAGCCAGTTGATCGGCTACCGCACCGGCGGCACCGTCCACCTCATCGTCAACAATCAGATCGGCTTCACAACGGTTCCGGCGCACGCCTATTCGGGCCTGTATTGCACCGACATCGCCAAGTCGATCCAGGCGCCCATCCTGCACGTCAACGGCGACGACCCGGAGGCCGTGATCTTCTGCGCCCGCATGGCGGCGGAATTCCGGATGAAGTTCCACAGCGACATCATCCTGGACATCGTCTGCTACCGCCGGCACGGCCACAACGAGACCGATGAGCCGGCGTTCACCCAGCCGTTGATGTACAAGGCCATCAACCGCATGAAAACGACCCGCACCCTCTACGCGGAGAAACTCGCGCGGGAAGGCACCGTCTCCGCCGAGGAGTCCAAGGCGATGTGGGATACGTTCACCAGGACGCTGGAAGACGCCAACGAGGCGGCGAAATCCTACAAGCCGAACAAGGCGGACTGGCTGGAGGGACACTGGGCCGGCTTCACGCCGGTGGACCAGAAGGAAGCCGAGCTGACCGAGGCGCCCACCGACGTCCCGATCGAGACGCTGAAGCTGATCGGTGCCGCCCTGGCGCATGTGCCTGAGAATTTCACCGTCAACCCGAAGATCGGCCGGCAGCTTGAAGCGAAGGCGGAAGCCTTCGAAACCGGCCAGGGCATCGACTGGGCGACCGGCGAGGCCCTGGCCTTCGGCAGTCTGCTGCTGGAAGGGCGGCGCGTCCGCCTCTCAGGCGAGGACACTCAGCGCGGCACGTTCAGCCAGCGGCATGCGGTGCTGATCGATCAGATCAACCAGAACGAATACACGCCGCTGAACAACATCACGCCTGATCAGGCGCGCATCGAGATCTTCAACTCGTTGCTGTCGGAAGCGGGGGTCCTCGGCTTCGAATACGGGTATTCGGTGGCAGATCCGCGCACGCTGGTGCTGTGGGAGGCTCAGTTCGGCGACTTCGCCAACGGCGCCCAGGTGATCATCGACCAGTTCCTCGCCAGCGGCGAAACCAAATGGCTGCGCATGTCCGGCCTTGTCCTGCTGCTGCCGCACGGCTTCGAGGGCCAGGGGCCGGAACATTCGTCGGCGCGGATCGAGCGCTATCTGCAGCTCTGTGCCGAGCGCAATATGTACGTCGTCAACCTGACCACCCCGGCGAACTACTTCCACGCCCTGCGCCGCCAACTGCACCGCAACTTCCGCAAGCCGCTGATCGTGTTCGAGCCGAAATCGCTGCTGCGGCACAAGCTGGCGGTGTCTCCGTTGGAGGACATGGCCGACGGCACGCGGTTCCAATATGTGATCCCGGAGATCGACGAGCTTCTGCCGCCCGAGCAGGTGCGCCGCGTGGCGATCTGCTCCGGCAAGGTCTACTACGATCTGCTGGCGGCGCGGCGCATCCAGGAAATAAAGGACATCGCCATCATCCGGCTGGAGCAGCTCTATCCGTTCCCGGAGCTGTCGCTCGGCCGTGCTTTGGCGCCCTACATGAACGCCGATGTCGTCTGGTGCCAGGAGGAGCCGGAGAACATGGGCGCCTGGATGTTCGTCGACCGGCGCATCGAAAAAGTCCTCAGCACCCTGGACATGCGGGTGCGGCGGCCGGTCTATGTCGGGCGCGAAGCCGCCGCCAGCCCGGCGACCGGGCTCGCCCGGACCCATCTGGCCCAGCAGTCCCAGGTGGTGGCCAGCGTGCTGGGTATCGGCTAGAGCGTTCGCTGGTGGAGCGGAGTTATAGCAACCGGCGATGACTTTGACCCTTAAGCTCCGTCGCCGCCGCGTCATGGCGGGCGTAGGCCCACCATCCACGCCTTCTTTTGTGCAAGCAAAAGGCGTGGATGCCGACCTTCGTCGGCAGGACGAGGTAGCTTGGCCGGAGAGCCAAGGTCAGCGCCGGCTGGAATTATTCCTTCGTCAAGGCTCAAGAAGGGGCCATGACGGTGCGGTAGGGTTCGTCGCCTTTCCAGCCAGCCTGAAAATGATCTAGACCGCTCCCACACGTTTGTTTCGCGCGTTGACTTGAGAGGTATTCCCGTGGCGACCGAGATCCTGGTGCCCACTCTGGGCGAGAGCGTTACAACCGCGACGGTTGCCCGCTGGATAAAGCAACAAGGCGAAAGCGTCGCGGCCGACGAGCCGCTGGTCGAACTGGAAACCGACAAGGTGACGGTGGAGGTCAATGCCCCCTCCGCCGGGATACTGTCCTCGATCGCCGTGCCGGAAGGCACCGAAGTGGAGGTCGGCTCGCTGCTCGGCTTTCTCGATGGCGCCGCTGCACCCGCCGCCCCTGCTGCACCCAAGCCGATCGTGGACCCGCCCGTCGGCGTCAACCCGCCGAAGCGGGCGCCGGGTCCGGTTTCCCGCCCCGCCGCGGCGGAACCAACTCACGCGCCGTTGCCGGCCGCGGCGAAGATGCTGGCGGACAACAAGGTCGATGCGGCCGATGTCGGCACCGGAACCGGCAAGGATGGCCGCATCACCAAGGGCGACGTGCTGGACTTCCTGAACCGTCCGGCTCCGGCGGCCGTTGCTGCCCCGGCGGCGAAGGCGCCCCGCCATGACGAGCCGCGCGAGCAGCGGGTGAAAATGACCCGCCTCCGCCGCACCATCGCGCTGCGGCTGAAGGAAGCGCAGAACAACGCCGCAATGCTGACCACCTTCAACGAGGTGGACATGAGCGCGATCATGGCGCTGCGCAACGAGTACCGCGATGCGTTCGAAAAGAAGCACAAGGGCGTCCGCCTCGGCTTCATGAGCGTCTTCGTCCGCGCCTGCTGCGTCGCGCTGAAGGAGTTTCCCGCGGTCAACGCCGAGATCGACGGCGACGACGTGGTCTACAAGAACTTCGTCCACATGGGCATCGCCGTCGGCGGGCCGTCCGGCCTGGTCGTGCCGGTGATCCGCGATGCGGACCAGTTGGGCTTTGCCGGGATCGAGGGTGCGATCGCCGATTTCGGCAAGCGGGCCCGCGACGGCGCGCTGAAGCTGGAGGAACTCACCGGCGGCACGTTCAGCATCACCAATGGCGGGGTCTATGGCTCATTGATGTCCACCCCGATCCTGAACCCGCCGCAATCGGCGATCCTGGGCATGCACAAGATCCAGGAGCGGCCGATGGCCGTCGCCGGCAAGGTCGAAATCCGGCCGATGATGTATCTCGCGCTGTCGTACGATCACCGGATCGTCGACGGGAAGGAGGCGGTGTCCTTCCTGGTGCGCGTCAAGGAAGGCGTCGAGGACCCGCGCCGGCTGCTGCTGGACCTTTAGGAGCGGGCGGACCATGAGCGACTCGTTCGACGTCATCGTCATCGGCTCCGGCCCCGGGGGCTATGTCTGCGCCATCCGGGCGGCGCAGCTCGGCCTGAAGGTCGCCTGCGTCGAGAAGCGCCCGACCCTGGGCGGCACCTGCCTGAATATCGGCTGCATCCCGTCCAAGGCGCTGCTGCAATCTTCGGAGGAGTTTGAAAAAACGAAGCATGCGCTGGCGGATCACGGCGTGCTGCTGGATGGCGTCAGGCTCGACCTGGAGCGGATGCAGGCCCGCAAGGCCGAGGTCGTCAACGCCAACACCAAGGGCGTCGAGTTCCTGTTCCGCAAGAACAAGGTCACCTGGCTGAAGGGTGCCGGCCGCATCGCCGGTCCCGGCAGCGTGGATGTCGACGGCACCAGCTACAACACCAAGAACATCGTCATCGCCACCGGCAGCGAAAGCGTGCCGCTGGCGGGTGTGACGGTCGACGAGAAGCAGATCGTCACCTCCACTGGCGCGCTGGAGCTCGACAAGGTCCCCGGCCACCTCGTGGTCATCGGCGGCGGCGTCATCGGGCTTGAACTCGGCAGTGTCTGGCGCCGGCTGGGTGCGGAGGTGACAGTCGTGGAATTCCTCGACCGGATCGTCCCCGGGATGGATACCGAGATCGCCACGGCGTTCCAGCGCATCCTGCACAAGCAGGGGATCAAATTCCGCCTGAGCACGAAGGTGACCGGCGCGGCGGCGGCCGAAGCCGGTGTCACCCTGACCGTGGAGCCGGTGAAGGGCGGCGCGGCGGAGACGATCGCCGCGGACATCGTGCTGCTATCCATCGGCCGCCGCCCCTATACGGACGGCCTCGGCCTGGAAACGGCGGGCGTGGAACTGGATGACCGCAAGCGGGTCAAGGTGGACCCGCACTACGCCACCAATGTCCCCGGCATCTATGCCATCGGCGACGTGATCGCCGGTCCGATGCTGGCCCACAAGGCCGAGGACGAGGGCGTCGCGGTGGCGGAGATCCTCGCCGGGCAGGCCGGGCACGTGAACTACAACGCCATCCCCGGGGTGGTTTACACGTGGCCGGAAGTTGCCTCGGTCGGTCAGACCGAAGAAGAACTGAAGGCGGGCGGCATCGCCTATACCGTCGGCAAATTCCCGTTCACCGCGAACGGGCGGGCGCGGGCGATGGGCGACACCGACGGGTTCGTGAAGATTCTGGCGGACAAGGCAACCGATCGGCTGCTCGGCGCGCATGTGCTCGGACCCGATGCGGGGACGCTGATCGCCGAACTCACGACCGCGATCGAGTTCGGCGCTTCTGCCGAAGACGTGGCGCGCATCTGCCATGCGCATCCGACTTTGAGCGAGGCGGTAAAGGAAGCCGCCCTGGCCGTGGAAGGGCGCGCGCTGCATATCTAGAGGATGAAACCGCTTGCTCTGACGATGGGAGATCCCGCCGGCGTCGGCGGGGAGTTGACGCTCCGGGCCTGGCTGGCCCTGCGTGGCGGCGAGCTTCGGTTCGTCGCTCTGGACGATCCGGTTCGGTTGGACCGTCTGGCGCGCACCATGGGGCTGGACGTTCCGATCCGCACGGTCGCCAGCGCTGCGGAAGCGGTTGCTGGTTTTCCGTCGGCGCTGCCGGTGCTGCCGGTGCATCTTGATGCGTCCCCGGTCCCGGGCCGCCCCGATCCGGCGAACGCCAAAGCTGTCATCGGTTCGATCGAGCGGGCCACAAGGCTCGCGCTCGACGGCGAGGCAGCCGGTGTCGTCACCAATCCGATCAACAAGGCGGCGCTCTATCGGTCGGGCTTTGCCTATCCGGGCCACACCGAGTTTCTGGCTGCCCTGACGGGGGCGACCGGACAGCAGATCATGATGCTGGCCAGCCCGATGCTGCGGGTTGTCCCGGTCACGGTGCATGCCTCGCTGCGCGATTCGATTGCCATGCTGACGACGGAGATGATCGTCGCGGCGGCACGCACCACCGCGAGGGCGCTGCGCCGGGAATTCGGCATCGCTTCGCCACGGCTGGCGATCGCAGGGCTGAATCCCCATGCCGGAGAGCAAGGCGCCCTTGGGAACGAGGAAAGCATCCTGATCCAGCCGGCGATCGAGGCCCTGGCGGCTGACGGGATAGACGTCTCCGGGCCCTGGCCGCCGGATACGATGTTCACCGCCAAGGCCCGGTCCCGCTACGATGCGGCGATCTGCATGTATCACGACCAGGCGCTGATTCCGCTGAAGACGCTGGACATGGACCACGGCGTCAATGTCACGCTTGGTTTGCCGATCGTTCGCACCTCGCCCGATCATGGCACGGCTTTCGATATCGCGGGCAAGGGCATAGCCGAACCGGCGAGCCTGATAGCGGCGATCGGGCTTGCGGCCGAGTTGGCCCATCGGGTGGCGTAATACCAGTCCGCGTTGATTTTGACGCATCGGCCCCCTCGCCACCGTCATGGCCTGGCTTGTCCGGGCCACCTATAGCCGCAGGTGCCGCGATAGGTGGCCCGGACAAGCCGGGCCATGACGGCTTATGGGAAGAGTCGCTCTCAACACGGACTGGTATAACGCGGCGGTTCACCGGCGTGCGTCCCGTCATTGAGACTGAAAATCGCGTGCAGGGTGCCCCGGTTGCCCTTCAGGGCCGGGGCGTTATGGCCGCCCGGTTCGACGATCCGGGCCGGCGGCGCTGTTTCGATGAGCACCTGGAACTTATCGACTTATGATTTCAAATTCGTTATCATGACAGTAGTGTAGCCCGGCGGTGCCGGGCTACGAAACCCTCGATGAGGGCAGGCCCCAAATCCGATGACTTTCCGACTCGCCGATTTTTCCGAATCCATTATCAGCCTTGTGAGCGCGGCAGCGCCATTCCTGACCGCGATCCGGTTGCCGCCCAACCGCCATGTCACCGGGTTGATGTGCCCGGGCGGCCTGATCGTCACGGCCGACCAGGCGCTTCCTGCCCTGGAAACCTACACCGTCGTGCTGCCTAACCGGACGTTGGCACCGGCGCAACCAGGCCGGCGCGATTCTTCATCCGGCCTCGCGGTCTTGCAGCTTGACGCCGATGTCTCTGTAGGCTCTCCGGATATCGGCGCGACCGCGCTGGGCGCCGTGGCGGTTCTGCTGGGCGCCGATGCCGATGCGTCGCCTACCGTTCGGCTGACGCTGATTCACCGCTTCATCCGCACTGGCGATGGTCAGGTTGCGGTGCTGGACCTGCCGGCCGATTCGCTGAATCCGGGAAGCGTCGTGCTCGACGCGCATGGCCGGTTGATCGGCCTGGCCGCGCTCGGATCGAACGGCGAGGCGATCGTGATTCCCGCCGCCCGCATCGGCCTGATGCCGTATCCGCGCGAGTGGTCGGCAGGGATGCCATCGCCGAACCCTGCTCCGGACGTTTTTGCGACGCCATTGCCGCGCACCGCGCGGGCCGGTTCTGTTTCCCCCAACAGGCGCCGCGGCTGGCTGGGCATCGGCCTGCAGCCCATTACGGTGCCAGACCAATTGGTCGGCCGTGTCGGGCAGGTCAGCGGCCGGATGGTGGTCGCCATTACGCCGGGTGGTCCGGCGGACCAGGCGGGCCTTCGCGTCGGCGACGTTCTGCTGACGTTCAACGGAGCCACGGTAGGTGGTGAACATAATCTGCGCAACCACCTTGCCGAAGAACGCATCGGCGGCGAAATCGCGGTCAAGCTGCTGCGCGATGGCAACCTGCTGACCGCCCGTCTGGTGGTCGCAGTCCAACCGTAGCCCCGATCAGTCCGTCAGTTCGCAGACTCTCCGTTTGATGCGGCGGCGCAGCGCATCGCGGGCCAGCGAGCGTACCTCCCCCACGTCGAGCACTAATGCGCTGATTATGTAAAGAACCGCCCCCAAAGCGACGGACGCGATCAGGCCATACCAGTTGAGCGGAAAGCGTATCAGGGTCAGCCCGGCTACCATCGGCACAACCGCAAGAACGCAGCGCATGGTCTGCCAAAGCGGCAGCCAGACCGGAAACAGCGACGTCCCGACGAACCAGCCAGCCACGACCGTAAACCACTGACATGCGAAGGCTGTCCAGGCGGCGCCGAACATGCCGTACCGCGGCACGACATAAAGATTGATCCCGATGTTGAGGATCGTCGCCGGGACATAGGTCCAGAGCATCATCAAGGGCCGGCCGGACAGATGGAAGGCGTGATCCAGGAAATGCGCCCGCAGGCCGCGGGCGAGCGCGGTGTAGCACATTATCGGCAGAAGTGCCGCGACACCGTCCCGGAAAGCCGGCCCTACCAGCGACGCGGCGATATAGTCGGCGGTCAGCGCCAGGCCGGCGCAGGCCGGCAAAGTCAGCGCCAGCAGCGCGATGCCGTTGCGGCCGTTCTGGAGCCGCGCGGCTTCCTTGCCCTGGCTTTCCAGGACGCGAACGACGAGCGGGAAGGTCGCCGTGGTGACCGACGAACAGATCAGCGTCGTCGGCCGCTCAACAAGGCTGTAGGCGACGGCGAATATCCCCAGCGCGTCGGCCCCGGAAATCGTGCCCAGCATGAACCGGTCGCTGGTCTGCATGATGGTCGCCGTCGCCGCCACCGCGACCATGGGCCACGCATAGGCCAGCAGCCGCATCAACTCCGTCTTGTCGAGCGCGCCCGCGGCCGATCGCAACGGCACCCCCAACCCGGGCATGTCGGGAAGCGAACAAAGGATGGCAGCGATCAGCAGGCCGAGTATGATCGCCTCCGCTCCGGGTCCGAGCAGGTAGATGCCCAGCAACCCGAGACCGAACCCCAGCACGGCATGCACGCACTCGATCGCATTGTATCGCCGCATGTTGTTCGCCGATCGGCTGAACGACTGATTGAGTTGCACGAGCGAACGGAACAGCAGCACCGGCACGGCCAGCAAGGACGGAATTCTGTAGGCCTCGGGCATGCCCACCAACAGCAGGACCACCGCGGATATCGCGGCGACCGCGGCGGCCAGGGCGTAGAAGACGATATAGGCCTCCGTCCTCAGGCCGCTTTTTCGCCCGGCCAGATCGGCGCCCGGATAGAAGCGCATAACCGCTATCGGCAGGGCGTGGAAAAGCGACGTCTGCAGGACGAGTATCGCCGAGAAGATGTAGCTGTAGACGCCGAACGCCCCGGGTGTCAGCAGCCGGGTGTAGGAGTATACCATCAGAATCGAAATGACGGCCGGCACGACATTGGATGGGATGTAGCCGATGATTTGCCGGTACACGGGTGCGATGCCTCGTTGAGCTATGACGGCCGCCCCGGATGCGGCGCCCGGCACGGCCGGATCAAAATCAGAGATCCAAACTGATCCCTGAGAGGTTCGTGATCTCTTTCGTGCCTGACGTTTTGGCCGGCGTGATCATCGCTGATGGATACATGTCGTATCAAATCACGTTGGTATGACGATCCATGTCGCAGGATGCATCATGCCGAGCCGCAAAGGCCGATGGGGGACCGGAACATGATGCCTTCCTGTGTCGCTCTGACGACTTTGACGGACCGCATGCGCATGGACGAACTGGCCCGTGTGGCGGCGGCGCCGTTCGAGGCCATCGAGGCCGGGCATTGCCCGGTCATTGTGCAGGACGCGCTGGAAACGGAAGGCGCCCGGCACCTGCACCGCGCCGAGGCGGATGAGGCGCCGTATATCGTCCTGCCCTACGCACCACTCTGGTCGCTGGCGGCCAGCCACGCGATCCTGCAGATGCTGGCCGATCCCACCGGCGCAGGCCGGCGGGCCGGGGCGTCGCGTATGCCGGGACAGGGAACCGTCGCGCGAGCTGATTGACATGCTCACGCCCGACCGGCCTGAGGAGCTGGCGAACGCGCGGCCGACCCCGGCGCTTCTGGCCGCGCAACAGAACGCCCGCCGGGCCCGCGTGGCGAATACGACCCGCTATTGCGACGAGACCGCCTGGCGGTTCGGCCACCCGACCCGGCTGTGCGAGCGGTCGCCAGGTTTCGGCGTGCATGGCGATGCAGACGATCGCGTGGCGGCCGATGCGGACAGGATCCCGAGGTCCGAACGCCGGCTCACCAGCGGCGAGGAACGCACCACTGCGCGAACCGCCTTCTGATCCGGCCGTCGCCCGGCATGACGGGGCAGCCGGTTGGTATTACCGTGGTCCCTGCCCGGTAATCGCTGCAATTTCTTCGTCGGAGCAACCCGCCTCCTGCAGGACCTCGCGGGTGTGTTCGCCCAGCACCGGCCAGAGGCGGTGCACATTCGGAGGCGATTTCGATAAGCGGGCCGCGATCGCCGGGACCACCACGCGGCCCTCGACCGGATGGTCTTTGGCCCCGAAGTAGTTCGTCTCGGTCAAATAAGAGTCATGGAACAGGTCCTCCAGGCTGCTGGCCTTGCCGCAGGGAATGTCGGCTTCACGCAAGAGTGCCAGCCAGTCTTCCGTCGTGCGCTGCGGCATGCCCCGGGTCAGCGTTGCATACACGGCGTCGATGTTGGCCGAACGTGCCTTGACCGAATTGAACCGCGGATCGTCGATCAGCCCGGGCACGCCCATCGCCTCGAACAGCTTGCCCCATTGCGCATTGCTGTGGGCGATGACGCTGATGAAGCCGTCCTTCGTCGGATACGGGCGGCGATGCGGCGTCAGCATCCGCGGATAGCCGACGCCCTTCTCCGGCTCGCCCAGGGTGCCGTGCCAAAGGTGCTCGACCAGGGCAAAGGACAGGATCGTCTCCATCATCGGCAGATGGATCTCCTGTCCCTCGCCTGTGCGTTCCCGGTGAAACAGCGCCATGCCGATCATGGAGGCCAGCGTCACCCCGGTGAGCTTATCGACGAGGACGGAGGGGAAGTAGCGCGGCGCCCCGCCGGGTTCGGCGTTCAGCGCGGCGATTCCCGACACGCCCTGGATCAGGTCGTCGTAGGCCGGATAGTCCTGCAGCGAGCTGTCTTTCCGGAAGCCGCTCGCGCAGGCGTAGATCAGCCGCGGGTTTCGTTCCGACAGGGTCTCATACCCCAGCCCCAGGCGCTGCGCCGCGCCGAGGCGCATGTTGTGCACGAAGACGTCGGCGGTTTCGACCAGGCGGTACAGCGCCTCCCGCGCCGCCGGCTGCTTCAGGTCCAGCACCGCGCTGCGCTTGTTACGGTTGAGGTTGGCAAAGTAGCTGCCCATGCCCGGCGTGCGGGATGGCCCCACCATGCGCAGGTCATCGCCCTGCGGCGGCTCGATCTTGATGACGCCGGCGCCCATGTCGCCCAGCGTCTGCGAGCACATCGGGCCGAGCACGACGGTGGTGACGTCGATGACCCGGATGCCGGCGAGCGGGCCAGTGGGTGGCGTCACGGGCGCTGTCACGGGCGCTGTCACGGCTGCTGTCACTGCGGTTTCCTTATCGTCGGGCGGAGCCGAGCATCGCCGCCCGCCGGGCGCCTGGCAACACGCGGCGCCATAGGCACGCGGGCGGACCCGGGGTTAGTGTCGGCGGATGACCGCGCCGCAGCCCATCATCGACCGCTCCGTTCGCCGCATCGAAAGGCACGCCAACCCGCACACCGTGCTGATGATCGTCGCCAGCGCCATGTTCATGGAGCAGGTCGACGGCACCGTTCTCGCCACCGCTTTGCCGACAATGGCGCACAGCTTCGCGGTCGATCCGCTGCGGATGAATGTCGCGCTGACGTCGTATCTGCTGACTCTGGCCATGTTCATCCCGGCCAGCGGGCGTATCGCGGATCGTTTTGGGTCCAGGACCGTGTTCCGGGCTGCCATCGGACTGTTCACCATCGGCTCGGTCCTGTGCGCGCAGGCGCCGACATTATGGATGCTGGTCGGGGCGCGGATGCTGCAAGGCGCCGGCGGCGCGATGATGTCGCCGGTCGGGCGGCTGGTGATGCTGCGCGTGGTGTCCAAGGCGGAGCTGGTCAGTTCCATGGCCTGGCTGATGGTGCCGGCCACCATAGGGCCGATCATCGGTCCGCCGTTGGGCGGATTCATCGTGACCTATCTGTCCTGGCGCTGGATTTTCTACATCAACGTGCCGATCGGCATCGCCGGAATCGTTCTGGTAACCCTGTTCATCGAGGAAATGAAGGAGCCGGCGCGCACCAAATTCGATCTGCGCGGCCTGATTCTGTCCGGCATCGCGCTGGCCTGCCTGATGTTCGGCATCGAGGTCGGCAGCCGCGCCGCCGGGTCCATCTGGATCGTCGCCGCTCTGCTGGGCACCGGGGCTGTGTCCGGCGGGCTGTATGTCGCGCATGCGCGCCGCACGCCGCGGCCGATGCTGGATTTCCGCCTGCTGCGGATAACCACGTTCCGCATGTCGCTGCTGTGCGGCTCGCTGTCGCGCATCGCCGTCGGCGCGCTGCCGTTCCTGATGCCGATGATGTTTCAGCTCGGCTTCGGCCTGTCGGCGGCGTCGAGCGGGTTGATCACCTTCGTAACCTCCATCGGCTCGCTGGCGATGCGAGCCTGCGCGCCGTACTTCCTCAGGCGCCTGGGATTCCGCAACGTGCTGACCTGGATCGGCGCGCTGGCGAACGGATTGCTGACGCTCAGCGCGGCGTTCCGGCCGGACTGGCCGCTGCCGCTGATCTACGGAGTATTGGTGGCCAACGGCTTCTTTCAGTCGTTACAATTCATGGCCTACAACACTATTGCCTACGCCGATGTCCCGCGCGAAGACATGAGCGCGGCAACAAGTTTTTATACAACGTTCCAGCAGATGTCCATCACGCTGGGCATTGCGGTTTCGGCGGCGGCATTGGCGGCTTCGATTGCGGCGACCGGCCACGCGCAGCCGATGCTGCCGGATTTTTCCGCCGCGTTCCTGTTCGTCGGCGCGGTCTCGTTCCTGGCGCCGCTGCTGGCGACGCGGCTCGACAAGGGCGCGGGCGCGGAATTGTCCGGGCATCGTGATCGCCCCGCCGCAATGAAGGTGATAGAGGATGCGTAGTCGGCGGGTCTGGGCGGAAGGAGTGCGGGCATGAACAAGACCGTTGCGATTGCCGGTCTTGGTGCGGTCGGACTGCCTGTGGCGCGGGCACTCGATGAGGGCATTGTCGGCCTGCAGCTTATTGGCGTGGCCAGCCGGGACCACGTCAAAGCGCGCGCCAGGCTTGCGGATTTCCAATCGGAACCGCCGCTGTTGGATTTCGACGGGCTGGCGGAGGCTGACATCGTGGTGGAAGCCGCTCCGGCCTCGGTATTCGAACGGATCGCGCTGCCTGCGTTGCAGGCCGGCCGCATCTTCGTGCCTGCCTCGGCCGGGGCTTTGCTGCCGCGCATGCATCTGGCGAAGCTGGCGATCCAGACCGGCGCGCGGATTATCGTTCCGACCGGCGCCATTCTCGGCCTGGACGGCGTTCGGGCCGCCGCGGAGGGGCCGGTCGAAAGCGTCTCGATCGAAACCCGCAAGCCGCCCGCCGCCCTGGCCGGCGCGCCGTATCTTGTCAGGCAAGGGATCGAGGTGACGGACCTTGCCGAACCGCTCCTGGTATTTGAGGGTAATGCCCTGGACGCGGCGGCCGGCTTCCCGGCGAATGCGAACGTGGCCGCGGCGCTGGCTCTGGCCGGCATCGGGCCGGTTCGCACCAAGGTGCGGATCTGGGCCGATCCGGGGGTGACGCGGAATATCCATACGATCCGGGTGGAAGCGGACGCGGCGCGGTTCTCGATCACGGTCGAGAACGTGGCCAGCGCGGAAAACCCGAGGACCGGGCGTCTGGCAGGCCTGTCCGTGCTGGCCTGCCTGCGCGGCCTGGTATCGACATTCCGGGTGGGAAGCTGACCGAGGCGCTAATCTATCTGCCGGCGATCGCCCTGTTCAGCTTCGTGACGATCGCGAGCGCGCTGATGCGGCATGAGATGCTGCTGCTGGCCTGCATGCCGGCGGTCTTCGTCGCCCTGGTCATGGGTTTCGTGATGGCGCTGTATGCGCAGGATGCGTTCGGCATGGCGCCGGTTGGCGGGGCGCTGGCGGCGGGCGCCGTGCCCGGATGGTGGTCGGGCCGGCGGCTCCGGCCGAAGCACCTGCTGATCGCGATCTATCTCGGCTGGGCGGCCGCCCTGGTGCTGGCGCTGATCGGGGTTGGCTTCCCCGATCGGGGGTAATCGCCGCTACGGGGCGGGACAGGCCGCGGCGGGTTCCAGAGCCACATTGGCAGGCCGGAGAACGAGTTTGCGGAAATCTCCCCCATCGCCGTAGAGCCCCACGTCAACCGTTCCCGGTACAGCCGCCGGGCCGGCAGAACCCGGGGCTGTCTCGACCAGGAACAGCCGCTTCAACTGATCAAGCGCCTTCACCGGCAGGCTCGACGCGCCATGGTTGGCGTCGCCGACAATGTGAGTGTCCGGCGGGTTTCCGCTGTAGATCGTCAGGGTCCAGTCCGGCAACACGCGGCAAACCGCGAGCACATACCAGCCGTCGTAGGCGAGGTCGAAACCGGCGACGTATTCATCGTCGCCGATGGCCAGACCCTGAATGCCGAGGATCGCCCTGGAAGCCGAGGCCGGCAGGGCGAACGCGAGGCCGATCAGTAAAGCAAGGCTACCCCAGGCGTTCGACATTGGCCTCTACCGTCTCGCGGATCGGCGCCATCGCCGCGTCGTGCGCGCGCAGCGCCAGCATGCTCATTGCAATGATGTTCGCCGCCGCGCGGTCGAGCAGCGACAGCGCGAACTTGCCCTGAGCCTCGGCCAGCGCCATCGGGTTCGAGCAGGCGGCCATGTCCAGCGTCGCGCTGGCGGCGTTCATGATCTCGTCCGAGGCGCGGCGGGTGATCTCGAAGCCGGCATCGCTCGACTGAGTCAGCATGACCATGCCGGCGGCGGTCAGAGCCTCCACCTTTTCCGGCACCATGCGCCCGAACTCGGCGTGATCGGCGCGCAGCGGATCGACGACGGCAGCCACCCCAAGTGCGACCCGCCTGGCGACGATCTGGCCGGCGTTGGCGACAAGGTCGCCATGGCGTTCGGCATGCCGCGTCGCCGCATTGATGACGTGGTTGATGGTCTCCGGGCCGTTCGAACGTGTCATAGGCTTTTTGTTCCTTGCTTCCGTGAGGGAAGAAACCCCCGATCGCTGTTTGGACCGGACCTTGTCCGAAAGCAAATTTTTCATTCGGCAGGACTTACGACGCCCTCATGTTGCAGCGCAACATAATCTTGCGAGAGCCGGCGGCGAGCCGATCGCCCTATGGCGTCGGCCACGCGGTGAGCGATGACCTCGTCATAGTAAGTGCGCACTCCGGCCCCGCAACCACCATGACGGGCTGCGTCACGTGGCCATCGCGAACGCGGGCGAGCAACCGCCGAACCGTCACGCCCATCGTGGTCGCCGGCATCGGGCCAAGCGCGTTCAGCAACAGGAAGCGATCCGCCGCGCCCTGGTCCGTCTTCAGGTCCTGCAGCCGTGGCATGATCTCGTCGGCGTTGCCCAGGGGAACGACGGTCAGGCGGCAGTTGCCGGCTCCGGCATAGCGATGGACCACGTAGATGCCGGAAGCGGTCAACTTCTCGCTTCGCTCCAAGGTCAGGCCGTTCTCGGTGCCCCAGGCGGCTGCGTCGCCGCCGGGCATATCGGCAACCCGGTTCGGCGCTGACGGCCTGAACCATGCGCCGATGGCCACCGCCAGAATGGCCGCGGCCAGCGCCGGTATCCGCATCATGCGGCGCGCCGGGCGGGCAGAGCGGCCAGGAGCATGACGCAAGCCCAGGCGAGTTGCAGCGGCAGCTCGCCGGTTTCGCCGTGCAGGTCATGATAGACCGCGGGCGAGGACGCCATCGCGACGAGGCGGGCGGTGTTCAGCACGCACAGCATCCCGAGCGCGGCGGCGATCCGCGCTGCGCCGGGCATCTCCGCGGGCCGCACCAAGCGGCACAGGGCAAAGGTGCCGACGGCGCACGGATAGGCCAGCGTCAACAGGGAGCAGGCACGCAATATGACGAAGCTGTCGCCGCCCGGAAGCAAGAGCCGGTTGCCGGCGGCTTCGGCCGGGATGCCGCCGAGGCGAAGAAGCTGCGATACGAGATGACTTTCGGTCCACAGCACCGGGACGCTGGCAAAGCCGGCCCAGACGCCGTCTTTCAGGCCCCATACGGCCAGCGCCAGCAACAGGATGCCGCCGGCGCGTCCGGCGAGTCCGCCGGAGCGGAACGAGAGCGCCGCGGCGCAGCCAAGCGCCGGCGCGGCGGCGATCCGGAACGGCATCATGCAGGCAAGCAGCGCGAGGCCGAACAGCGCCCAATCCCGCGGCTCCGCGGCCGGCGTTTCAAGCTTCGGCAGACCCGCGATGAACGCGACCGCGGCCAGGACGATCATCGGATGGACCGCGCTGCCGGCAACCGGCCCGGTTGCCAGCAGCCAGTGCGCGGCGGCGGCGGACGCCGCGCACCCCAATAGCCAGGCACGTGAAGCCGGGGTTTTCGCAACGCCCGGGGTACGAAATGCCAGACCGTCATCGCAACTCGCGACGCGGATTGAGCGCTCTCGCATCCGTCTCGCCCAGCGGCGCTAGCGTTTGTTCCGCAGGCGGCGGATCAGCGTCGCACCGGCACCGCCGGCGACCACGATGCCGAGGGTTGGCCAACCGAAATCGGGGGCGGGCAGTTCTTTGTTGTTGATGTTGCTGTCGTTGCTGTTGTCGTTGGGGGCGGCGCGGGCGGCGTGGATCGAACCGAGCAGCAGAATGGCAGCAAGGACGGCGAGCAAGCGTGGCATGACATACTCCGGGTTGAGGACGCGGGCGAAGATTCATACCGTATGCCGGATTATGACGGAGTTATGCAATCACGTTTTGTGATCACTCGTCCCGGGAAGGATGGCACGGTCGGTATCGCGCCCGAGGTCGATCCGGCCGCCCGCCGCTCAGTGCAACTTGACGGACGGAGTCGGGCGCTGGGTCATTGTGCTGACGACGGTGCGCCACAGCACCGACGGGCCGCCGTGCAAAGCGGCTTCGTGCATCTTATAGAGGGACCGGTACATCACCCTGGCGAACAGGCCCTCGATGAACATGCTGCGGCCGACGAGGAAGCCCATCAGGCTGCCGACGGTGCTGTACCGGCCCAGCGAGACCAGCGAGCCGAAATCCTTGTAGCGATACGGCTCCAGCGTGCGCCCCGCCAGGATCGCGCCGATTTGCCGCACCATGTGGGACGCCATCTGGTGTGCCGCCTGCGCCCTCGGCGGCACGGGAGTCGGGAACCCCTCGCGCGGGCAGGAGGCGCAGTCGCCGATGGCGAAGATATCCGGATCGCGCGTTGTCTGCAGCGTGTCCCTGACCACCAACTGGTTGATCCGGTTGGTTTCCAGCCCGTCGAGCTCCTTGAGGAAGTCCGGCGCCTTCACCCCGGCGGACCAGACCACCAGTTCCGACGGGATGAAGTCGCCATCCGCCAGCACCACGCCGTCGGCGCGCACCTCCGCCACCCGGGCGTTGGTGCGGACTTCGACGCCGATGCCGCGCAGCAGGTCCAGGGTGGCGTTGGAAATCCGCTCCGGCAGCGCGGGCAGGATGCGCGGCGCCGCCTCGATCAGCACGATGTGGACGTCGCGCAGCGGGTCGATGCGGTCCAGGCCGTAGGCCAGCACCGCGCGCACGGTGCGGTGCAGTTCGGCCGATAGTTCGGTGCCGGTGGCCCCGGCGCCGATGATCGCCACGTGCAACTGGCCCGGGCGCACCGGCCCGGACTGCGCGTTGGCGCGCAGGCAGGCGTTGACGATGCGCCGGTTGAAGCGGCTGGCCTGCTCGGGATTTTCCAGCGGCACCGCGAACTGCGCCGCCCCCGGGGTGCCGAAATCGTTGGTGATGCTGCCGATGGCCATGACCAGCGTGTCGTAGGGCAGCGAGCGGGCGGGGGTTATCGGTCGGCCATCCTCGTCGTGCATCTCACCGAGGTGAAGCAGCTTGGCAGAGCGGTCGAGGCCGACGACCTCGCCGTATTTGTAGGTGAAGTGGTGCCAGTGCGCCTGAGCGAGGTAGTTCAGCTCGTGCTGCGACCGCCGCAGGCTTCCGGCGGCGACGGAGTGCAGCAGCGGCTTCCACAGATGGGTGCGGGACTTCTCGACCAGGGTGATCCGCGCCTTGCCGCGCTTGCCGAGCGTGTCGCCGAGTTTCGTCACCAGTTCCAGCCCGCCGGCCCCGCCTCCGGCGACCACGATGTGATGCAGAGTGTCGGTCGCGCGGGGTGGGGCAGCCATGCCTTTGTCCTTCCGGTCTGTCGGGCCAACCGTAGCAACGGTGGGCTGCGCCGGAAAAATGGCTATTCCGCGAGGGCGGCGTTAGCCCCCTCCGGCACGTTTTCCAGCCGCCGATCATGGCCGAGGGCGGCGAGGATAACGCCGGAGGCCAGGACGCCCATGGAGATCGACAGCAGCCCGATGCTGAAGCTGCCGGTCGCGTCCTTGATCGCCCCCATCATGTACGGCCCGAGGAACCCGCCGAGGTTGCCGACGGCGTTGATCAGCGCGATGCCTCCCGCCGCGGCGGTGCCGGACAGCATCGCCGTCGGCAGGGTCCAGAAGGTGGGCGCGATCGCGGCCTGGCCCATCTGCGACAGGATGATCGCCACCATCATCAGCACGGGGTTTTCCAGGAAGATGCACACGGCGAGGCCGGCGAAGGTCAGGAAACAGGCGGCGGCGGCGTGCAGGTTACGCTCACCGGTGCGGTCGGAGTGCAGGCCCCAGAGCACCATCGCGATCGCGCCGGCGGCGAACGGCAGTGCGCTGATGAGGCCGTTCAGGCCGACTCCGACGCCGAAGCGGCTGACGATCTGCGGCAGGAAGATGACCAGGCCGTAGCCGGTCATGTTCTGGCCGAAATACACCAGCGTGAGCAGCCAGACGCGGGGGTTGACCATCGTCTGGCCGAGCGAGAAGTCGTGGATGGTTTCGCGATGGGCGCGCTCGGCCGCGAGGCGGCGGGTCAGCCAGGTCTTTTGCTCATCGGTCAGCCAGTGCGCCTGCTGCGGCCCGTCGGTCAGGTAATACATGACCACGAAGCCGAGGATGACGGCGGGCAGCGCCTCCAGAATGAACAGCCACTGCCAGGCAGCCAGCCCGCCCCAATCGCCGAGCCGCAGAATCTGGCTGGAGATCAGCGATCCGGTGACGATGGAGATCGGGATCGCGGTCATGAAGATGCCGACGATGCGGGAGCGGTAGGCGGAGGGGAACCACCAGGTCAGATAGAGGATGATGCCGGGGTAGAAGCCCGCCTCGGCAAGTCCGAGCAAGAAGCGGATGCCGAGGAAGGACCATGTGCCGGTGATGAAGGCGGTGGCGCCGGAGATGACGCCCCAGGTGAGCAGGATGCGGGCGATCCAGCGGCGCGCGCCGACTTTCGAGAGTATGAGATTGCTGGGGATTTCGAACAGGAAGTAGCCGAGGAAGAAGATGCCGCTGCCGATGCCGAAAATGGCGGAGGAAAACCCGAGCGCTTTGTTCATCGTCAGCGCCGCGAAGCCGACGTTTACGCGATCGAGATAGGCGGCGAAGTAGCTGACCATGAGCAGCGGGATCAGCCGCCGCGTGACCCTCCGCATGGTCTCCTTCTCGATTGGATCGATGGCGGATGCGGAGCGGGTGTAGGGCGTGTCGGCGGCCATGCGCGGTCTCCCCTGCGTATTTTCATTGTCGGTGGACCGCCGGTTGGGTGGGCGATCCAGACAGCAACGCGGAGGGAGGGTTCCGGTTCGCCGGAAATCGTGAGGGGTTGTGTTTTTGGAGCGGGGGTGAGGCGGGGGTCTTGGTTCGAGGCTATGCGCGGGTTTCCCGGCTGGCGGCGAGGTCGCCTTCCCAACCCGGGCCGATCATGTCCTCGACGGCCTGTCTCTGCCGGGCAAGGCGCACGAGCAGGCGCAGCCCGGCCACCACCGCTGCCTCGGCGGTTGAGGCACCGGTCGCGCGCATGGCCTCGGTCAGCAACGCATCGTCGATGTCGATCGTGATTCGCACAGGCGCCTCTACCGTCATGGCGGGCGCAGGCCCGCCATCCATGCCTTTGTTTATACGTCCAAAACGCTTAGATCGCTACCCCGGTCGGCATGACGGGACAGTGCTGCCGGA
Organism: uncultured Rhodopila sp.; assembly: GCA_903851415.1. GTDB lineage: Bacteria > Pseudomonadota > Alphaproteobacteria > Acetobacterales > Acetobacteraceae > Rhodopila. The sequence continues at coordinate 20,854 of CAINOE010000151.1, forward strand.
GAGTCGATGGCGTGGGGTGTCGGCATACGTTCCAAGCATCTTCTCCGCCTTGGCAGCTTAGCCGGAGGCGGCTGGACACCCCGGGGTGACCGTTGCAGATTCGCACGATAAGGTCGTCTGCCACGACCTGTGTAGGACAAGCCATGGCGACCTCACGTCATTCCGTCATGATTTCGAGCACCTATAAGGAGCTGGCCGATCATCGTGTCGCGGTCAGCAAGGCTGCGCTCGGGCAGGGGATGTATCCGCTGGATATGGCGAACGATTCTGCCATACCGGATCAGGATCTGATCGCGGCCTCTCTGGCGAAGGTCGACGAAGCCGATGCGTATGTCGGGCTGATCAGTTACCGTTACGGTCAAATCATCGAAGACCCCGGCCGAAACCCGGACGGTTTTTCGCTGACGGAGCTTGAATTCCGGCGCGCAGCGAAGAATGGCCTTCCGATCTGCATGTTCATCATGCACGCGGACCATCCCGTGCCGCGTAGCGCGGTGAATGCCGAACCCGCAACGGCCGGCAAACTCGCCGCGTTCATCGAGTTGGCGAAGAAGGACCGGATCTACGCCGAGTTCACGTCGGTCGATGACCTGAAGGCGAAGGTGGTCCAGACGCTGGCCCTGCTGAAAGACGTGCTCGACAAGGCGGCATCGCCAAAGCCGGCGCCGATCACACCGGCCGCGGCCGCCACACCTGACATCCCCGCGCCGCCGGCGTTCTATGCGAGGCCGCCCTACCTCCCCGGCTATGCCTTCCAGGGCCGGGTCAAGGAACTCGCGGCGCTGAAAGACTGGGCCGGTTCAGCCGATGCGATGCTGGTGTTCGAGGCCATCGGCGGCATGGGCAAGAGCATGGTGACCTGGGAATGGGTCACCAAACACGCCGCCGCCGACCGCGCCGACTGGGCCGGCATCCTGTGGTACAGCTTCTATGAGCGCGGCGCGGAGATGAAGGACTTCTGCGTCACCGCTCTGTCCTACATGACCCGCCGCCCGCGCAATGACCTCCGCACCCGCCCGAGCTTCGAACTGGCGGACGAGCTTCTGTCGCTGCTGCGCGAGCGTCCGTGGCTGCTCGTACTGGACGGGTTGGAGCGCACCTTGGTCGCCTATAATCGCTCCGACGCCGCGCAGATCCGGGATGACGAGGTCGAGGCGAGCGAAGGTGCGACCGGGGCGGCGCCGACGAACTGCTTCCGCCCGGACGACGACGATCTGCTGCGGCAACTCAGCGCAACCGGGCGGTCGAAAATCCTGATCTCGTCCCGCCTGATGCCGCGCGTGCTGCTCAACGCCCTCGGCCAACCTCGCCCGGGCGTGCGGCGTTTCCAACTGCTCGGGCTTGATCCGCGCGATGCCGAGTCGATGCTGCGTCAGGCTGGAATCACCGGCGACGGTGAGCGGATGCAACAGTATCTGGAGCGGCAGTTCGGTTGCCACCCGCTGGTGATCGGCGTCGCCGGCGGGCTGGTTCTCAACCACATGCGGGCGCGGGGCAATTTCGATCGCTGGGTGGACGATCCGGACGGTGGCGCGTCGGTGAATCTGGCGGATGCGGACATCGTGCAGCGCCGGACCCATATCCTGAAACTGGCGTTCGAGGGTTTGGAACCAAACGCCCGGGAGTTGATGGCCCGCATCGCGGTGATCGCCAATGCCGTCGATCTGGATGTCTTGGAGGCATTGAACCCCGCCCGGCCGCTGCCCCCGAAGGAGGTGAAAGCACCAGTGGCGCCGGATTTTGAGAACGGCTGGTATCTCGAAATGCTGCGCGAGCGACACACGGAGGCGAAGACGGACGAAGAGAGGGCGGACCTTGCACAGCAAATCGCCGACCACCAGCGCGAACAGCAAGACGAATACAAGGCTGCCTGCCAAGCCTATACCGCCTATCAGTCGGCGCTCTCGGTCTGGCGCGGATCGGACTCACTCCGTGCCGCGACACGTTGGCTGAACGCCGCGTTGCGGGATTTGGAAACCCGGGGTCTGCTGCAATGCGACCGGCAGACGGGGAAGTACGACCTGCATCCGGTAGTGCGGGGCTATACCGTCGGCTCGTTGACCGCCGAAGGTCGGGCGCAGGCCGGCCAGCAGGTCGCGGACTATTTCTCATCGCGTCCGGCACCGTCCTATGAGACCGCGATCTCGCTCGAGGACCTTGTCAATCGCATCCAGGTGGTTCAGGCCCTCAATCTGGCGGCGAAAGCAACGGCGGCGTGGGATGCGCTGCGTGGGGACCTCGACAGGGCGCTGTATCGGCTGGAACGGCATCATGAATTGCTGGCGCTGCTGCGGCCGTTGTTCCCCGGCGGGTGGTCCGCGCCTCCAGTGGGGGTGGATGATCCGGGGTTTGTCGCAGGCGAGGCCGCGCTTGCACTTAAGGAGATTGGACTTCTCGCCGACGCTGCCGTCCAGGAGATATTCGGTATCGAGGATGATATTGAGACCGGAGACACCCGCAACCTCAGCGTTCGTCTCAGAAACCATTCAGCAACGATTTCCTCTACTGGGGAGACGGCGCGAGCGGAGCGCCTGCTCCGCCTTGCCCTGGATGCCGCAGTGGCTACTGCTGATGACGAACAAGCGCTTTGGTGTGAACTTTTCTTGGTCTCGGACCTGGTCGTTCGCGGCGCGCTCGCCGATGCCAGAACAGCTTGGACGGAACTCGCAACGAGATTGCCCGACGCAGCCCGCAGAGACGGGCAACTCGAGGCCCAGGCCCTCCTGATCGAAGCACAGTTGGCGTTTCGCGAAGGTGCGCTGACCGCTGCGGCGCTGGGTGTCGCGGTCGACCGCGTCCACGCGCTTGCCGAGCCGGCAATCGAGCGCCGGCTCCGATCTCTCTCCGGCGACTGGCATCAGGCGAATTTCCGCAACGAAGCGGCGGTGGAGGCGTACGGGCGCGCGATCGAAATGGCCCACGCCGTCGGGCTGCGGGACACAGAGTCGGAGGCGGCACGCGGTCTTTCCCTCGCCCGGCTTGGCCACCGGGCAGAGGCCGAGGCTGCCGCAGCGTCGGCCGAGCGCGACCCGCCTCATGCCGCCCTGGCCGAACTATACCTGGAGCTGGGGGATCGCAACAAAGCTCGGCATCACGCGATTGAGGGATACAAGCTCGCTTGGGCGGATGGCCCACCCTACGCGTTCCGCTGGTCCTTGCAGACCTGCCGCAAAGTCCTGCAAGCCCTGAACGAGCCGGAACCGCAACTGCCCCCCTACGACCCCGCCAGGATCAAGCCGATCGAGTTCGAAGCCGATATCCGCCGCCTGCTGGCGGAACATGAAGCAAAGAAAAAGCCACCCCCCGAGGACTAGGGGATTGTCATGCCGGCTGGAAAGGCGACGGCCGAGCCACCCCGTCATGGCCCGGCTTGTCCGGGCCACCTATGGCGGCACTGTGCTGGTATAGGTGGCCCGGACAAGCCGGGCCATGACGGGTAAATGGAACCGCGGCTGCCTTTCCGGTCAAACTGAACACGCTCTAACCCCCCCGCCCCTCCGTCACCATCCGCACCAACTCCCGCCGCACCTCCGCCGCATCCTTCACCGGCGCCGCAAACGGAATCCGCACCACCCGCTCCTCCAGCGCCAGATCGAACCCGTCCACATCGACCGCCACCATCCGCCAGTCCCCCGCCGAACCGGCGATCGCCGCCAGCGCGGCCGCGTGGTCCCGGTTGCAGTGCTCCAGGATCCCCGCCTCCGCCGCCAGCACCGCCTTCATCGCCTCCGGGTCGGGTGCCACGTCGCTGGCCTTCAGCCGGTAAGCCCGGCCGAACCCGCCCACCAGCCGCAGCGCCTCCGGCTTGATCCGCCAGAAGCTGAAATCGCCGAAACCGGCATACAACTCCGCATACGGATGCACCGTCAGGAACCGCGCCCTGAGCTTCTTGTCCTCCACCACCTCGGCCGAGCCGATGAATGTCACCCGCGGCGTCGTCTGCGGATTGACCGTCTCCGGCACCCCGGCCAGCAGCACCGAGCACCGCGGGTCCGCCGCCAGATGCCGCGTATGCTCCGACAGCTTCGACACCAGGATCGCCAGCGACCCGTCCGGCAGACACGCCGGAGTCACCAGGGACGCGAACGGGTGTCCCTTGTCGCTGGTGGCCAGCGTCCCAACCCGGGCCGAGCGCAGCAGGCGGCGCGCTTCCAGCGGCGGATCATATTCGTCATCTGCCATGATGCGTTCACTCCATGTCCGGCAATCTGCCATAATCGTCGCCGATATGGCAGACTCCACGTGCCAGATTCCACGTGCCAGACTCCGCCCCGACCGGCAAGGAACACCCGATGAAGCAGACCATCGCCTTGGTAGACGACGACCGCAACATCCTCACCAGCGTATCGATGACCCTGGAGCAGGAGGGATTCACCGTCCGCACCTACACCGACGGCGAAAGCGCGCTTCAGGGCATGACCGCCAAGCCGGTGGACCTCGCCGTGCTCGACATCAAGATGCCGCGCATGGACGGGATGGAACTGCTGCAGCGCCTGCGCCAGCGCAGCTCCATCCCGGTGATCTTCCTGACCTCCAAGGACGAGGAGGTCGATGAGCTGATGGGCCTGCGACTCGGCGCCGACGACTACATCACCAAGCCGTTCAGCCAGCGCCTCCTGCTCGAACGCATCCGCGCCCTGCTGCGCCGCAACGAAGTCGGCAAGGCCGAGGGCTCGGGCGCCGCGCCGAGCGGGGTGATGACCCGCGGCGACCTCGTGCTGGACGAAACCAAGCACCAGTGCACCTGGAAGGGCGTCGACATCCAGTTGACGGTGACGGAGTTCCTGCTGGTCAAGGCGCTGGCCGCGCGGCCGGGCATGGTGAAAAGCCGTGACCAACTGATCGATGCGGCGTATGGCGAGAACATCTATGTCGACGACCGCACGATCGACAGCCACGTGAAACGGATACGCAAGAAGTTCCGCACCGGAACGGAAGAGTTCAACCAGATCGAGACGCTCTACGGTATCGGCTACCGCTACAAGGAGCAGTGATTGCCTGACGGCTTTCTCCTGACCGGTCTGTCCCGCGGCGCGTCACCCACGCGGTACCGCCAGCGCTGGGTGTCGCCGCTGCTGCGCCGCATCCTGCTGGTCAACGCGCTGCCGCTGGCGCTGCTGGTGGTGGCGCTGCTGTATCTCGACCAGTATCAGAACGGCCTGCTGGAAGCCCAGGTCACCGCGCTGCGCGAACAGGCCCGGGTGTTCGCCGGGGCGCTGGGCGAAAGCGCGGTCCGCACAACCGATCCGGACAATCCCAGGCTGGTGCCGGAGGTTGCCGTCTCGCTGCTGCGGCGGCTGACCGAGCCGACGCCGGATGCGCAGGCGAAGCTGTATGCCCCGGACGGCACGATGCTGGCGGATTCGCGCACCCGCCCCGACGCCAACGGCCCCGAAACGGCCGAAACCTTTCCGCCTCCACCCGACCATGGCCCGGTGCTGGAGACCGTCGGCTGGCTGTACGATCAGGTGCTGTCATGGCTGCCGCATAAGGCGCCGACGACACGGGTGGACCTGACGCCCTCCGCCGGGGGGCCCGACTGGCAGCCGGACGTAAAGGAGGAGCTGCGCCTCAGCAGCGCCGGCAACAGCAGCGAAACCGCGCCCTATATCCGCCGCACCCGCGACAACCGCCTGCTGGTCACTGTCGCCGTGCCGGTGGAGCGTGACAAGCACACCGTCGGCATTGTGTCGCTGACCCGTGAAGCGCGCGAGGTGGACGAGAGCCTGTTCACCGTGCGGATGTCGATTTTGGCGCTGTTCGGCATCGCGCTGCTGATCACGGTGATGCTGTCCTGGTACCTGTCGCTGACCATCGCCCGGCCGATCCTGCGGCTGGCGGAGGCGGCGGCCGACATGCGCGAAGGCGGCGGACGATCGGGCAGCGTGCCGCCGTCGCTGCTGAAGCGCCGGGATGAGGTGGGCGTGCTCGCCTCCGCCCTGGCCAATTCCGCCGCCGCGCTGTGGGAGCGGATGGACGCGACCGAGCGCTTCGCCGCCGACGTGGCGCATGAGATCAAGAATCCGTTGTCCTCGATCCGCAGCGCCATCGAGACCTTGCGCCGGATCGAGGACCCGGGCCGCCAGCGGCAGTTGCTGACGATCATAGCGCAGGACGTGGTGCGGATGGACCGCCTGATCAGCGACGTCAGCGACGCCTCCCGCCTGGACGCCGAACTGTCGCGCGTGACCGTCGAGCCGGTGGATGTGGTGCCGATTTTGCGCACGTTGCAGGAGCTGGATGAGGCGACGCGGGACCCGGAGCATGATCCGAAGCTTGAGGTCATCGCTCCGGCCGCCGGTCTGCGCGTCTGGGCGGTGGAGGACCGTCTGGTCCAGGTTCTGCGCAATCTGATTGGCAACGCGAGGTCGTTCAGCCCGGAGCGCGGGCGGATTATCGCGCGTGTCCGCGACGCCGGGGGGATGGCGGAACTGTGTGTGGAGGACGAAGGGCCGGGCATTCCAGATTCGAACCTGGAACATATTTTCGACCGGTTCTACTCCGAGCGGCCGAAGGGGGAGAGTTTCGGCCAGCACTCCGGTCTGGGACTTTCGATCAGCCGGCAGATCATCGAGGCGCTGCACGGGCAGGTTTCGGCGGAAAACCGCCGCGATGGAGCCGGGCGGGTGCTTGGGGCGCGGTTTATCGTTCGGCTGCCGATTGTTTAGCCGGGCGCGTGTAATCCGTTCGCAATCAGCACAGGGCGGGACACGGCGGCCACTTCAGCCAACTTATCGTGCACTATGAACATTCGGGGCAAAAACGTGGTTTAACATCCATCACCCTGTAACAATGGGAGGCACCCATGCCGTTTGATGGAATTGGCTATCTTACCTCGCCTGCGAAGCCTTCTTTCTGGACGCGCCTGTCTCATTTCGTGCTGGGGACCCCCCCGGTGTCGAAAGCCGTTCCCCTTCATGCGTTTCAGCCTCTGCCAGCCGGCCAACCGGATGCGGTGACGCTGCAGGTCCTTACCGTCGGCCGCGCGCTGATCGAGGACCGGAAGGATTGGGTTCAGCGGCGTTACGAAACCCGCGATGGCCGCCGTTGCGCTGTCGGCGCCCTGCGCGGTGCGGCCCGCCTGCTGAACCTGCATGGTCCGCAGAGCGGTGCAAACACGATCCTGCTGTCGGTCGCCATGAGCCGCGGCTTCAACGACATCGAAAGCATGAACGATAATTCAAGCCACCGTCAGGTCCTCTCGGCCTTCGACGAGGCAATCAGCCGCGCCCGTCAGTTCACGGGCTAGGTTTCCGTAACGGCCGCCTTTGGGGCCTTTCGGTCGGACGTTGCGCGCGCATCATGGTCTGGAGCGGGGCCGGGCCATGGTGTGCGCGTTGTCGTTTGGTAGTTCAAGCATCGAGAAAAGCTCTGTGCGCGGCATTCGGGACCAAACCCCGGCCGCCGAAATCCCATGAGACAGCCATCGCTGTCGCCATCAGGCCGCCGCCGCACTGCAGGCTGGTGCCTGGTATAATCGAAGTCGTAACCTTGGCGCGATCCGACCCGCGCCGAACCATCGATCATTGCGCGCCGCTGCACGTACTGCTACCGAATATGGCTGCCCTGACCATGAGGCAGTCTCCACGCGCCGGCGGAATTGCCGCCAGCCGGGTTTTCCCGCCGCCGTCTTGCAGGAGCCGATGATCGTGCCGGCCTCCGCCCTTCTCGTCGCCCGCCGCGCATTGCTGGGCAGCATTGTCGCCTCCGCGCTGCGGCGCGGCGCGGAGGCCGATGACACGCTGGCGGTCCTGATCGCGCTTGTCGGCGAGCGGCTGCGGCTGATGCAGGCGGTTGCGGAGAGCAAATGGAACAGCGGCGCGCCGGTCGAGGACGAAGCCCGCGAGGCGCGCCTGATTGCGGGCGTCGTCGCGCTTGCGCCATCATACGGGCTCGATCCCCGGCAGGCGGCGGCATTCTTTCGGGCGCAGATCGAGGCCGCGAAATGCGTCGAGAGTGCACTGATCGCGCGCTGGGCGGCGGCAAGGGCGGCACCTTTCGCCGCACCCGCTGACCTGCAGACCGCGATCCGGCCGCAACTGGACCGCCTGACGCCGGCACTGCTTGCGGCTCTGGCGGCGGCGATGCCGCAGGTGCGGCAGGGCGGCGCGGAGCAGATCGCGGCCGCGTCGCGGTTGGATGATCCGATGATGGCAGTGGCTGTGGCGCGGGCGCTGCAGCCGCTGCTGGAGCTGGCGGGTGCGCGAGCGGTCGCGCCAACAACGCCGCATCCGTGAGATCGGAGGGCTTGCCACCTCCGGACAGGCCGACCCCGTGCATGTGTCTGCTTTATGCGATGGCCGGCTTACCGCAACACGTCCTCAAGGCTCCCGGCGTCCAGCCGAATATCTTGTGGTAAACGCAATCGCGGCCGGCCATATGCCGGCTTTACCACAAGGGGCCGCCGTCTGCGTGCCTGGAGTCCGCTCAATCGGGGTTTTCAGCTTCCCGCGCGGCCCTCGCCGTTGTCCATGACCGGCCGCCAGGCCCGCCCGCTGCGCGCAAGCAGTTCATCCGCCTCGGCCGGTCCGTCGCTGCCGGAGGCGTAATTCGGAAACACCTCGGGCTGCCGCTTCGTCCAATCGTCCAGCACGGCGCCAACGACCCGCCAGGTCTGCTCAACCATGTCGGCGCGGTTGAACAGCGTCTGGTCGCCCATCATCACGTCGTAGATCAGCGTTTCGTAGCCGATATTCGGCTCCTTCGGGAACCAGTCGGCGTATTTGAACGCCATCCGCACCGCCGCGAGGTCCACCACCGGCCCGGGGCGCTTGACCTCGAACTGCAGCGCGATCCCCTCATCCGGCTGGATCTGCAGCAGCAGCCAGTTCGGCGGCAGCGCGGCGACGTCGGTGTCCTCGAACGGGGCAAACGGCGCCGGCTTGAAGCGGATCGCGATTTCGGAGACGCGGCGGGACATGTGCTTGCCGGTGCGCAGGAAGAACGGAACCCCGGCCCACCGCCAGTTGTCGATCGCCACCTGCATCGCCACATAGGTCTCGACGCCGGAGTCCGGCGCGACATCTTTTTCCTGCCGGTATCCGGGGACGCCATCCGGCCCCGGGCCGTATTGCCCGCGCACGGCGCATCCCGGCGCCACCGTCCGCATGGCCGAGAACACGTCCGACTTCCGGCTGCGCACCGCATGGGCATCGAACCCGCCGGGTGGTTCCATAGCCACCATCGCCAGGAGCTGAAACACGTGGTTGGGGACCATGTCGCGCAGCGCGCCGGTCTTTTCGTAGAACCGGCCGCGCGATTCCACCCCGACCGTCTCCGCCACGGTGATCTGCACGTGGTCGATGCGATCACGGTTCCATATCGGCTCGAACATCCCGTTGGCGAAACGCAGCGCCATGATGTTCTGCACCGTCTCCTTGCCGAGGAAATGATCGATCCGGTAGATCTGGTGCTCTTCCGCGCAACGCAGGATCGCAGCATTCAACGACCGTGCCGAGGCTTCGTCATGCCCGAACGGCTTTTCAATCACCACCCGGCGCCAATGTTCCGGAGCCCTGCCATCCTGGTCCCAGTTCTCCTCGAACAGCCCCGCCTTGCCGAGCTGCGTCACCACCGGACCGAAAAACCGATCCGCCACCGCCAGATAAAACAGGCAGTGGCCGCCCGTGTCGGACGGCTGATCGATATGCTGCTTCAGCTTTTGATACAGCCCTTCATCGTTCAGGTCGCCGCGGATATAGGTCATGCGCCCGGTCAGGCGCTGCCATGTATCCGCATCGACCTTGTCGATCCGGCTTTCGCTCGCGGCCTTGCCGACAAAGCTCTCCATCATCGCATGCAAACCCTCCCGCCACCGTTCCGCATCCAGATCGGCCATGTCGACCCCGATGAGTTCAAAATGCTCAGGCAGCAGGCGGGTCGTTGCGAGGTTATAAAGCGCCGGCACCAGCAATCGCTTCGTCAGGTCGCCGCCCGCGCCGAAGATGACCATCGCGCACGGCCCGGGCGGCCTGGCCTGCTTGCGGGGGGGGGCAGCGAGAACGTGGCCGGGTGAGTGGATTGCGTTTGGCATACTTACACAATGAGGTCCGTAGGTTTCAGGTTGGGCACACGTTGGCGCGAGCTCATCAGGTTTATACCACTCCGGCGCAGGTGGCGAGACTGGCCACCCCCGGGACGCCAGGCAACAGGCCGAGTGGGCGCGATTCAGCGACCGCGCCCACGCTTCGGCATGCCCGCACGGCCACCTCTTCAGCCGATGGGCGCCACCACGTAGCGGCGCGGCGATGTCAGACGGTGGGCCCAATCGATCGCGGGCTGTTCGATCAACGCATGAGCCACTGCGGACGCCAGCACCGTCAATGTCATCGTGAGCACCCAAAGCGCGGCACAATTCCCGATGGCGGCGAATCCGGTCGCCTGGAGGTTGATCAAGCCGAAACTCCAGACCGCAATCTTACGCGCGAACAGGAAGTGCAGCACATAGCTGCTGAAGGATAGCACACCTAAGCGGCGTACATAGGTGTGGGTGAACAAGGTCTCCGGACCTCGGGCGAGCAGAAGGATAAAAGCCATGAAGCTCAGAGTCGCGAAAAGGAAGGTTGGAACGCCGGTCGTCCAACCAAACCAATGAGTCGCACTGGGGTATTCTGCCAGGATCAGCCATGTCGCGCCGATGGAGGCCACCAGCCAGTAGGCAAGCGCCGTGCTCCTGATTTGAAAGCCGGGACGGGTCAACAGAAAGTATAGAATAAACCCGAGGGAAAAGACCGGAGCCTGATTGAAGAACCAGAAATACAGGAAACGATCGGCGGCTTCGGGTGCGTAGGCGCTGAGCCATACCGCCCCGATGCCGTTTGCCGTCGCGGCCAACACGATGGAGGCAAAAAATAGCGCTATCGCACGCGGCAGGGTGGTCACCATCGCAGCCAGGACCGGGAACAGGAAATAGAACGTAAATTCGACGCCGATGCTCCAACCGCCGGGCACCACCGTCCAGCCCGGGGTTGTCGGGACCCATTCCGGATGCCAGACATTTATGAACACAAAGGACCGCAACATTTGGACTGCGTCGAACCCGGTCTCCGGCGGTTCGATATAGTAATAAAGGATTGACCCTAGATAGTACATCGGGGCGATGCGCAAAAAGCGACGGATAAAAAAAATCTTAACCGCCGCTGCGCCCTCTTCCTTCCGGCGATGCCACGACATCAACAGCGTTACCGCGCTGGCAAGAAAAAACATTTGCACGCCGTATACGCCGAAATTTGTCAGCTTCTTGATCGGATAAGGCAGCTCCGCGAACATGACCCCAACATGGGACGTGATCACCAGGGCTATGGCCCATCCGCGAACCGCATCGATATAGTCCTTTTTTTGCGGGCTAGCCACGGCAAAATCTCACTTTGTTCCCCGGATATTGCAGCCAGGCGATTTCGGTCCGAACGTATTATGGTTATCATAACAAACACAAGTGAACGATCCGCTTCCGGGAACGCCTGGTGACCCCTGGCCGCGTGACCCCTGGCCGCGCAACCAGCCGGTTCGTGTTGGCCGGCACCGCGCACGCCACCCGCGCCCCGATGCCCGGCAGCAGCCGCATGGTGGTGCCGATAGGCTGCACCGTGGCACGCCGCGCCTTCACCCATTCGGCTGGCGTCGGGTCGCAGCCAATCCGGGCACCAAGCCCCCGCAGATGCAGCGCCGGCATCGCCCGTATCCTCAGCAGCGGAATTCCGGATCGCCGCCTCGACCCCGTCCCGGGTTCGGCCGGGACCGGCGCCGCATGCGCGGTCGCCACGTCCCGGATCCCGCGCCGCCGCGGGCTAGCCGGGCCACACCGTCCTCGGATCGGTGTTGGCCCCGCAGATCACCACGCCAACCTGCGCACCCGCCGGGGGCCTGAAGCGCCCGGAAAGCAATGCGGCAGCCGCGGTCGCTCCGCCCGGCTCAACGACCAGCCGGAACCGGTCCCACAGCATAAGCTGCGCCGCCAGGATCGCCTCGTCCGCTACCAGCACCGCCGCGCTGACGAAGCGCTGCGCCAGCGGAAACATCTCCGTCCCCACCTGCCGCGCGCCCAGGCTGTCCGCCGCCACGCCGCCAACCGAAGCGTTCACCGGCTTACCGGCGGCAAGCGCGTCGTGCAGCGCCGGACACCCCTCCGGCTCGACGCTGATCACCGAGGCGCTGCCCGCGTACCAGGCGGCGATGCCGCCGATAAGGCCGCCGCCGCCGGTCGCGACCAGGATATGCGTGAGCTCCGGCGCGTCCTGTTCCAGCTCTCGTCCCACGGTCCCCTGGCCGGCCAGCACGTCCGCGTGATCGTAAGCATGCACCTCCAGCGCGCCTGTCTCCGCCAGCCGCAGCCGCGACGCGGCCAGAGCCTCGGCATAGGTCTCGCCGCCTTGCACGACCCGCGCGCCGTAGCCGGCGATCCGCGCGATCTTGAGGGGCGGCGTCGCCATCGGAACGAAGATCTCGGCTTTTATGCCAAGAACGTGAGCGGCATACGCCACCGCCGCCCCGTGATTGCCGCCGGATGCCGCGATGACGCGTTCCGGCCGGACCGGAGCGGCCAGGAGGCGATTGAACGCGCCGCGGGGCTTGAAACTGCCCGCGTGTTGCAAAAGCTCGAGCTTCAGGGCAACGGGCGCGCTGGTAGAAAAATCATCTCCGGTTGCACGCAGCAAGGGTGTATGACGAATATACTGATATATTCGGGATGCAGCTTCGGTCACAGCGCGCCGCTCTATCATGGCCGGCACGCTGCCATTCGCCGTGCTCCGCGACAAGCCGCTTCCTTTTCCGCTTGGATGCGGTCAAAATGCCACCCCATGCACAGCCATCGGCGTCTGCATGGAAGCTGCGTGTCACGGCAGGAGGACGCGGTTCTGTTGGTCGGACCTCCGGGTTCGGGCAAATCCGATCTTGTTCTTCGGCTTCTCGCCCGCGGCTTCGAACTGGTGGCCGATGATCAGGTGGACCTTATCGATGGCATCGCGTCCGCTCCCTCTGCCTTGGCCGGCTTGCTGGAGGTTCGTGGACTCGGCGTCGTTCAATTGCCTTATCGCTCCGGGGTGCGACTCGCTTTGATTGTCGATCTGGCTACACCATCCGACCGCATGCCGATGCCGCGACAGCACCCGGATCTGGGTCTGCCTGTTGTCGGCATCGATCCCGCCGTGGCTTCCGCGCCCGAGCGGGTCGCTCTTGCGCTGGATTGCGCGACGGGCCGGGTCCGCCAGGTAGCCGGCGCCTTCGCGGCATGACCGCGCCTGTCCGCAAATCCATCGTCCTCGTCACCGGGCTGTCCGGCGGCGGCAAGGCGTCCATCCTCAACGCCATGGAGGATGTCGGCTACGAGACCGTGGACAATCCGCCGCTGCCAATGCTTGAGGAGATGGTGGCCGACGGCGAGCGCAAACTTGCCATCGGCGTCGATGCCCGCACGCGCGGTTTCGATGCGACGGCCGTGCTGGAGGTCATCGGGCGGCTGCGGCGGAACCCCGGCCTGCGGGTCCAGTTGGTGTTCGCCTGGGCGGATGACGGCACTCTGCTCCGCCGCTACACGGAATCCCGGCGGCGGCATCCCCTGGCGCCGCAAGGCCGCGTGGCTGACGGCATTGTCGCCGAACGCGCGCTGACGGAACTGCTGCGGACCGAGGCCGATCTGGTGGTGGATACGACGGATTTGCCGATAGCGCATTTGAGACGGTTGATTGAGCGGCATTTCGGTGCCGGCTCCGACGACGACCAGGTGCGGATGATCGTCTCCCTGATGTCCTTCGCCTACCCGAAGGGCCTGCCACGGGAAGCGGATCTGGTATTCGATGCACGCTTCCTTCGGAACCCGCACTACGATCCCATATTACGGCCTGGAACCGGATTGGATCCGGAAGTCGGCGCGTATGTTGAGCAGGATCCGGACTTCGTTAAATTTTTTTCACAGCTTCGGGAACTCGTTGATCTGCTTTTGCCAAGGTTCGTGCAAGAGGGAAAAAAATACGCTACTATCACAATCGGCTGTACCGGAGGCCGGCACAGGTCAGTTCATCTGATTGAAAAATTGGCGAATCATCTCACCCTGCGAACAGCGACGAACCCGTCGGAGGGTGCCTCGCAGACCCCCTGGAGGGTCTACGTCACGCATCGGGAACTGGCTCGCGATGGCGCCCGGGACGCGTTCCTGATGGACCGCCCGGTTGCGCGCCGGGAGGATTCAGACATAGACAAGGCTGCGCGAGCCTTGTCGGTTCAGGCGTAGGAGGCCTGAGACAGCACAATGGTCAGACCGCACACGCACGGGCAAACGCCGCTTGCAGCCTATTGGGACGCCTCGGTTCAATCATGATCGGTATGGTTCTGGTTACGCATGGCCATCTGGCGGACGAATTGCGCTCCGCGATGGAGCACGTCGTCGGACTCCAGCGCAATGTCGACACGGTCTGCATCGGGCCGGAGGACGACATGGACAACCGCCGCGCCGAGATCGAGGCCTGCATCGGCCGCTGCGACACCGGTGACGGCGTCGTCCTGCTCACCGGCATGTTCGGCGGCACGCCCTGCAACCTCGCCATCTCCATGATGGAGCGCAAAGGCGTGGAGGTCATCGCCGGGGTCAACCTGCCGATGCTGGTCAAGCTGGCCAAGGTCCGCTCCAAGCAGCCCTTGGCCGACGCCGTGAGCTGCGCCGAGGATGCCGGGCGCAAATATATCGCCGCCGCATCCCATGTGCTGCACGGCTGCAAGGTCAACGGGTCCAACGGGACCTGTGGATGAGCGACGGCGCCGCTGAAGAACCGGCGCCGTCCGGCGAACCCGTCCTCATCCGGATCGTCACGATCTGCAATAAGCGCGGCCTGCATGCGCGGGCGGCGGCGCGCTTCGTCACCATGGCGGAGCGTTTCGGCGCATCGGTCGATGTGATCCGCGACGGCCAGACCGTTTCAGCCCGGTCGATCATGGGTCTGATGATGCTCGGCGCCGGCAACGGCTCGGAAATCGAGTTGCGTGCCGAAGGCTGGGATGCCAAGGAAGCGATGGACGCTTTGGCAGCCCTGGTCGAGGCCGGCTTCGATGAACAGGATTGATCCGCCGCCGCCCCAACACAAGCGACTGGCCCGCGCCACCCTCGCTGCCCCTGAATCGCGACCGCAAACCGAAAGCCCCGAGCGCCGATTCGCCGGCATCCCGGTCTCCCCGGGGATCGCCATCGGCCCGGTGTTCGGCGCGCATGAGCCGGATCCCGTCATCACCCGCCACAAGATCCAGGCCGCCGACATCGCCGCCGAGGGGGCGCGGCTGGACGCCGCCATCGTCCAGTCCCACAAGCAACTGGTGAAGCTGCGGGCGCGGCTGGCGGTGCTGCCCGAGGAATCCCAGTCCGAAATCGCCCCCCTCATCGATGCCTACATCCGTATGATCGGCCCCTCCCGCCTGATCCGCGGCGTGCGGCAGCGGATTGAGGAAACCTTGCTGTCGGCGGAGAGCGCGGTGATCTCCGAGGCCGACGACATTGCCGCGGCGATCATGGGGCAGGCCGAACCGGGCATGTCCGCCGAGGACCGCGCCGGCCTGCGCCGCCGCGGCGATGAAATCCGCGAAATCGCCCGCCGCCTCGTGCGCAACCTGACGCGGGCGCCGTTCCGCAGCTTTGCCGGCCTGCCGGAGGGCGCGGTCCTGGTCAGCGAGTCGCTGCGGCCGGCCGATGCCGCACTGCTCGACCCATCCCGGCTGGCTGGCGTCGTCACCGAGGAGGGTGGTGCCGATGGCCACACCGCGGTGATGCTGCGGGCTCTGGGCCTGCCTTCGGTGTTGGGCGTCGCCGGACTGGCTCAGGTTATGAAGCCGGGCGACATTGCGATCGTGGACGGTATCGCCGGCACCGTCATCCTGAACCCGGCGCCGCCGGCATTGGCCGCCGCGCGCCGGGCGGTGACCGCGTTCGCGCGGGAGCGGCAGCGCTACGCCCGCCTGCGCCGGCTGCCGGCGGTGACCCGCGACGGCCACGCGGTGGAGATCCAGGCGAATCTCGAACTGCCGATGGAACTCCCCCTGATCGTGCAGTCCGGCGCCGTCGGCATTGGCCTGCTGCGCACCGAGTTCATGTTCATGAACCGTGAGACCATCCCCGACGAGGACACGCAAACCGAGAGCTATCGGACCATTGTCGAGGCGATGCACGGCGACCCGGTCACCATTCGCGTCCTCGACTGGGGCGGCGAGAAAGAGATCGAGGCGCTGACCCTGGCCGGCGTCGTGCCCGAACTCGCCGATACCAACCCGGCGCTCGGCCTGCGCGGGATCCGGCTGCTGCTGCGCCGGCCGGAACTGCTGGAGACCCAGTTCGCCGCGATCCTGCGGGTATCCGCCACCGGACCTGTGCGCGTGCTGTTGCCGATGGTCACGACGGTGGGAGAGGTCCGCGCCGCGCGCGAGATCTACGAACGGGTTGGCCGCCGCCTGCGCCGGAAAGGCGAGCGACTGCCGGAAAAGCTGCCGCCGTTGGGGATCATGATCGAAACCCCCGGCGCCGCCCTGTCGGCCGATGCGCTGGCGCTGGAGGCGGATTTCTTTTCCATCGGCACCAACGACCTGACCGCCTACACGCTGGCCGTGGACCGCTCGGAAAGCGATGTCGCGGACATGTACGACCCGATGCACCCGGCGGTGCTGCGTCTGGTGCAATTCGCGACGGAAGCGGCGCTGCGCATGCGCATGCCGGTTTCGATCTGCGGCGAACTGGCGGCTGCCCCGAAGCTCACGCCGCTGCTGCTCGGGCTTGGGGTGCGGTCGCTGAGCATGAACGCGTCGGCCGTGCCCAAGGTCAAGCAGGTGGTTCGGTCGGTGGATATCGCGGGCTGCACCCGCTTCGCCCGGCGGGTCATGGAGCAGGGCGACCCGGAGCGGATCAGGGCAATGGTCGAGGGGTTCGGCCAGGGGGCGCCGGAGTAGGCGGGGAGAGGCGGACAATCCGATCGTGTGTCCGCGTGTCCGCGCGTGTGTGTGTCATGGCCGGGCTTGGCCCGGCCATGACACAAAGGCCGCCGGCCATGACACAATGAACAGCGCCGCCTATGCCATCCCGTCCGCCAACTGCGTCCCCGGATCGATCCAGCCGATATGGCCATCCGCACGGCGGTACACGACATTCAGCACTCCGCTCGCGCTGTTGCGGAACATCAGCACCGCCTGATCCGCCAGATCCATCCGCATCACCGCCTCGCCCACCGACAGCACGGCGATCTCCGTGGCGGTCTCCGCCACCACCGTGGCGTAGGCGTCGTCAAGCGTGCGCCCGTCCGGCGGAAGCTCGGTCCCGCCCTCCTCCTCCTTCAGGATATACTGCCGCGCCGCCTCCGGCCGCGCGCGGTGCGCGAGATCGCGGTGATGGTCGTTGACCCGCCGCCTGTAGCGTCGCAGCCGCTTGGCGATGTGCTCCGCCGCATCGTCGAACGCCGCGTTGGCATCGGCCGCCTCGCCTTCGCCGCGCAGGCTCAGGCCGCGGCCGGCATGGACGTTGATGTCGCAGGTAAAGAAGCTGCGCGCCCGGCTGAATGTCACATGCGCTTCCAGCGCATGGTCGAAATACTTGTTGGCGATGGTCTCCAATTGGGTCGAAACACGAGTCTGCAACGCGTCCGACAGATCGACCTGCTTGCCGGAGACTGTGATTTGCATGGTACTCTCCCAACCGGTTGGAACAACCGTCCGGGGCCTCGTTCAATCGCCCCGATCCGGCCGGCGCCGCGCATGCGTGCGTGAAGCCAAATCCCATTTGGGCATGGTCCGCCCTGTGGAGTCCACTAGGTATAATTACGGAGTACAAAACGGGTTTCGCCGGAATTGTCAGGCCGGCACGGTTTTTTCCCGCCGCCGCTGCACCGAGTTCGGGATGTGCAGCGCCTCCCGGTATTTGGCCACCGTCCGCCGCGCGATATCGACGCCCTCCCGCCGGAGAACTGCAACAATTGCATCGTCGGAAAGCACGTCCCCGGGGGGTTCGAGGTCGATCAGGCCGCGGATGCGGTGCCGCACCGCCTCCGCGCTGTGCGAATCGCCGCCATCGGTGCCGTGGATCGCGGTGGTGAAGAAGTATTTCAGCTCGAACGTGCCGCGCGGCGTGGCGATGTACTTGTTGGCGGTCACCCGGCTGACCGTGCTCTCATGCAATTCCACCGCCTCGGCTATGTCGCGCAGGATCAGCGGCCGCAGATGCGCCACCCCGAGCCGCAAAAACGCCTCCTGCTGGCGGACGATCTCGGCCGCGACCTTCAGGATGGTCTGCGCCCGCTGCTGCAGCGACCGCACCAGCCAGTTGGCATTGGCGAGGCGTTCGGTCAGGAACACCTTTTCGTCCTTCTTCGCCTGCGGCGCCACCTTGGCGTAGAACCGCTCGTTCACCAGCACCCGCGGCATCGTCTCCGGGTTCAGCTCGATCAGCCATTCCCCGTCCGGCGTCTGCCGCATCAGCAGGTCCGGCACCACAAGCTGCGGCGGCGTGCTGTCGAACGTCGCACCGGGCTTCGGATCGAGCGCCCGGATTTCCGCGATCATGTCCGTCAGGTCTTCCGCATCGACGCCGCACAGCGCCATCAGCTTGCGGTTTTCCCGCTTCGCCAGCAGATCGAGGTTCTCCAGCAGCGTCTGCATCGCCGGATCCAGCCGGTTCAGCTCCGCCAGTTGCGCCGCAAGACACTCCTTCAGGCTGACCGCGAACAGGCCGACAGGATCGAACCGCATCATCCGCGCGCGGACCGCTTCGACCCGTTCCAGCTTCAGGCCCATGGCCTTGGCGATCGCCGCAGGTTCGGCCGTCAGGCGGCCGGCGGGACACAGCAGGGCGATCAGATGCGCGCCCACGATGCGGTCGACGGGGTCGTCGAAATTCAGCCGCAACTGCTCGCCGAGGTGGTCTCGCAAGGAACGCTCGTCGCCGGCGAAATCGTCGATCCCGCGCTCTTCGCCGTCGAAGCTGTGACTGCCGCCGCCGCCCTCGATCCGGCCGCCGAGCGACCCGCCGTCGCTGACCCCGCCGGAATCATAGGTGTTGGTATTGTCGATATCGAGCGGCGCCGCGGCTTCCGCCGGCAAGGTCTCCGCCCCCGCGGCATCCGCCGAATCGCCGGCAGCGGTCACGCGCGGCTCGATCTGGTCCACCGCCGCGCGTTCGCCGATGGGCGCATCCGAGACGTCGTCGCGTTCCAGCAGCGGGTTGCGCTCCATCTCCTCGTCGACGAACGCGTTGACCTCGACGTTGGAGAATTGCAGCAGCTTGATGGCCTGACGCAGCTGCGGCGTCATGACCAGCGTTTGGCTTTGCCGAAGATCGAGACGGGGGGCGATCGCCATGATCGCGCGATTATCTAGCCATTCCCGGCGCGGTCAATGGATTTCGTCGAACCGGGATGCAAAAACCGTGCTACCACCCGAACGCGGCCACGGATCAGAGTTGACGTATCCTAGAGGCTGAACTTTTCGCCCAGATAGACCCGCCTCACATCTTCGTGGGCGACGACTTCGCTCGGCAAACCCTCCATCAGAACCTGCCCGTCATGCATGATGTAGGCGCGGTCGATAATGTCCAGCGTCTCACGCACATTGTGGTCGGTTATCAGCACGCCGATGTCGCGGTCCTTCAGATGCTTCACCAGATCGCGGATTTCGCCAACGGCGATCGGGTCGATGCCCGCCAGCGGTTCATCCAGCAGGATATACGAAGGCTGCGTGGCCAGGGCGCGGGCAATCTCGACGCGCCGCCGCTCTCCGCCCGACAGCGCCAGAGCCGGCGTGCGGCGCAGATGGCTGATGCCGAATTCTGCGAGCAACTCGTCCAGCATGCGGTCGCGCGTGCCGGAATCCGGCTCGATCACCTCCAGCGCGGCCATCACGTTCTGCTCGACGTTGAGCCCGCGGAACACGCTGGCTTCCTGCGGCAGGTAGCCGATGCCCAGCCGGGCGCGGCGATACATCGGCAGCCGGGTGATGTCGGCATTGTCCAGGCTGATCGCGCCGGTATCCGGCTTCACCAGCCCGACAATCATGTAGAACGTGGTCGTCTTGCCGGCGCCGTTGGGGCCGAGCAGGCCGACAGCCTCGCCCCGCCGCAACGTCACCGTCACGTTGCGCACGACGGGCCGCCCTTTGTACGTCTTGCCGACAGCCCGGGCCGTGAGGCCGGCCCCGCCGTGCAGCACTTTCAGTTCCCGCTCGGGCCGCGCTTCCCGCATCACGTTCACGGCTTCGGCTTCGCCGGAGCCGGCGTCCCGGGCTTGCCGCCGCCCGCGGCGGATGCCGCCGGAGCGTTGCCGATGGATTTGTTGGTCTCGTCGTTCGGCACGACCAGCCCATGCACCCGGCCCGAAGTGGTGGCGACCAGGGTCGCGATGCCGGTCTTCATGTTCACGTCCGCCTCGGCTCCGTTCAACTGATTCTGGCCTCGCGTAATCTGAACGTTTCCCGCGAGTCGCGCCATACCCGTATCGGGGACGTAAACGCCGCGGTCGCCGGTGACCGTATCGGTGGGCGTGCGGACCGAGACGTGCCCGAACGCCTCCACCCGCTGCAACCGGCCGGATGACGCAAGCGGATCGTCTGTCGGTTTGGCCCCGGTATCCGCCGGCTTGGCCGCGGCCGGAGTCACCTTGGCGTCGGGCGGCGGATTGTCGGTCGTGTAGGCCACCAGCGTATCGGCGGCGACGCGCTTGGCGTCGTTGGTCACAACCACGGCATCGCCGCGCGCCACCGCCATGTGCTTCTGCGGCCAGTATTCGAGATCGTCCCGCGCGGTGATCACGTCGTTCGGCGTGGTCAGCTTCAGGTTGCGCCCGGTCATCACCAGCACCGCCTGATCCAGGTCGTAGGTCGCCTTGTCGCCCTCCGCCTGATCGGTTTGGGTGAAGATATGCACATTGCCCTCGGCCTGTAGGCGATACACCTCGTTGCCCTCGGTGGAGGTGTCCGCGGCCAGCCCGGTTGCCGGAGCCGGGGTCTGCGCCGCCCCGTTCTCGCCCTTCTTCCTGTACCACGCCACCAGCCGATCGGCTGTGACCGTGACGTTGTTGCGGATGGCGCGGGCGTCGCCGCGGGCGATCACCTCGCGCTCATTCTGCCGCCACTCGATCCCGTCCCGCGAGGTGATATCGATCGGCCCGCCATGCGACAGGTCAAGCTGCTGCGCCCGCCCGGGCGCCGTCAGGCAAAGCAGGGGCCCGGCCAGGCAGAGCAGCAGCGCAGCCGCCGGGATCAGCCGCCGCATCACTGCGCCGCGTTCAGCACGACGTGCGCCGGTCCGGGGAAATCGATCGCGCTGCCCTTGTCCATAACGGTGAAACCCTGCGCGTCCAGCGTGCCGAACGGACCTTCGACATGGGTCGGCTCCGATCCGGCGGCGGCACCGGCTTTCACGTCGATCGAGGCGCTGGCCGTGTGCATGGTCGTCCCGTCATCGCGGTACAGCGTCACGTCGTTCACCAGGTCGAGCTGATTGAGGTGCTGTAAATAGGTTCCGTTTTTGGCCGAGATCATCAGCCAGGTGCCGTTCTCCAGCGTGATGTCGCCCTTCGGCATGGTCAGCGCCACCCGCTCCGGATCGACCTGGCGGGCGGTCGCCGCGGTGACGGTATAGGGGCGGCCCTTTTCGTCCAGGCCATTGTAGCGGGCGTTGATCAGCTTGCCGGAATCCAGCTCTCCGGAGACGTTCGCCATCGCGAGGCGCGCCTTGCTGGTGGCGCGGTCGATTTCCGGCCACAGCGCGATCATCGCCAGCAGCACGAGCGCGCCGATGGGCAGCACCCACTTGGTCACGTTGATCATGAACCGCCGGCGCGCGATCCGCCCCGGTGTCGGCGGTGTGCGCAGCCGCGACCCCTTGCCGATAAGATAACCGCCGGTATGCCGCTCAGGCGGCGCCGCCAGGCCCTGACGGCCGCTCATGCCAGCCCCGCGCGCAGCAAATCATGCACGTGCAGGATGCCCAGCGGGCGGCCCGCCGCGTCCACGACGAACAAGGTGGTAACCGGCCTTTTATGGGCGTTCATTGCGTGCAGCGCCTCAGCCGCCAGCGCCTCCGGGCCGATGGTGCGCGGCGACCTGGTCATGATGTCGCAGGCGCGGCGCGACAGCAGGTCAGGGCCCATCGCCCGGCGCAGATCGCCGTCGGTGACGATGCCGACAAGGGTGCCGGTGTCGTTGACGATGCCGAGGCAGCCGAAGCGCTTTTCCGTCATCCGCAGCAGGGCGGTATCCATTGGCGTGTCGGGCGATCCGAGCGGCATGTCATCGCCGGTATGCATCACCTCTCGCACCCGGCGCAGCCGCGCGCCCAGTTTGCCGCCGGGGTGGATCTGACGGAAATCGGCGGCGGTAAAGCCGCGGCGGGTCAGCAGCGCGACCGCGATCGCATCGCCCAAAGCCAGTTGCATGGTTGTGGATGTGGTGGGGGCGAGGCCCATTGGACAGGCCTCGGAGGCTTTCGGCAGGATCAATGCCACGTCGGACGCCTGCGCGAGCGCCGAGTCGGCCCGTCCCGTAATCGAAACCAGCGGCAGCGCGAACCGCCGCGTATGCGCCACCAGATCCGCCAGCTCCGCCGTTTCGCCGGAATTGGACAGCGCCAGCACCGCGTCGCCCGCGACGATCATGCCGAGATCGCCATGCGACGCCTCCGCGGGATGGACGAACAGCGCCGGGGTGCCGGTGGAGGCCATGGTGGCGGCGATTTTCCGGCCGACATGGCCGGATTTGCCCATCCCGGAAACCACAAGCCGCCCGCTCGCCGACGCAAGGCGGTCGATGGCCTGGCTGAAGCGGTCCCCCAGGCTGGCGGCCAGCGACAGCAAACCCGCCGCTTCCGTGTTCAGCACGTCCCTCGCAACCTGAAGATCGGAGGTGGCGAGTTCGGGCAGGGCAAGTGGATTCGTCAAAGTTGCTGCGTCTTCCTTGCTGCCAATGGCGTTTGTATGGGCCGTTGGAGCGGCCGGGGTCAACGGTCCGAGATTATCGAACAGTTACGCGAGGCAGTATTCCGGCTCATGTTGTCGATATAAGGGCAAGACTGTGCCAAAACTAATGTGCGAACACGTCCGGCTGTTCGTATCCCAGCAAATCCAGGCGTCCACGTGCCGGCAGAAAGGCAAAGCACGCCTCCGCCAGGGCAAGCCGATCTTCACGGATCAGCAGGGACTCGAGCTTTGCCCAGAGGGCGTGCAGATACAACACGTCTGATGCGGCGTAGGCGAGCTGCTCGGAGGTCAGCTCCACCGCGCCCCAGTCGGAGCTTTGCTGCTGCTTCGACAGCTCGACGCCCAGCAGCTCCTTGCAGAGGTCCTTCAGGCCGTGCCGATCGGAGAAGGTGCGGACGAGTTTGGCGGCGATTTTGGTGCACTTCACCGGGCTGACGGTGATGCCGAGATAGTGCTGCAGAACGGCGACATCGAAGCGGGCGAAATGCATCAGCTTGACCACGCCCGGGTCGCTCATCAGCCGCTTGAGGTTGGGGCAGTCGAAGCCGCGTCCGCCGCGCTGCGGCGGGATGAGCTGCACCATATGGGCGTGGCCGTCGCCGCCGGAGAGCTGCACGAGGCACAGCCGGTCGCGGTGCGGATTGAGGCCCATCGTCTCGGTATCCACCGCGACCACGGGGCCGAGCGAGAGGCCTTCCGGAAGGTCATCCCGGTGCAGGTGGATGGTGCCGTTCGGCATGAACTGCGTGATGCTCATTGTGCGTGTGGGTGGTGCCCAGGAGAAGACTCGAACTTCCACGACCTTGCGGCCACAGGTACCTGAAACCTGCGCGTCTACCAATTCCGCCACCTGGGCAACCGTTCGTCCGCGCGCGGACTGCGGTAGGGCGGGCGATGTAGCCCCGGCCCGCGGCGGCGTCAACGGCTTGTGCGACGATCGGGGAGGAATCTTCGGTGGTTTCTGTCGGCCCGGGGGTCATTGTCCGGCAGTCCGCGCCGGAGTGGTTGCAACGTCCAAATTTTAACACAGAGGAAGTGAGGAGGGCCACGGAGGACACCGGGACATCGAGCGTGAGGACAGAGGGCCCGCCCGACCCGGCGATTGTCGAATCCCACCCGCAAAGGTCAGGGATGGGCCGGCCTGCGGACAGGAAAGCGTTCCCCGCCGGGCGCCTTTCCTGGCTTCTCTGTGTCCTTTGTGGCCCTCCGGATCGTCCTCTGTGGTGAATCGCGGGGCTGCGAGGCCCGACGGCCCATCCACCCGGGCGCGACGACAAAACCCCGCCGCTCTAGCCAACCACCACCTGGATCGGCCCCGGCGCATCGCCCACCCACAGCGGCGCGCATCCCGCCCGGTCGCCGTCCGCCTGCGCCGGCACCGCCTCGTTCTGCAGGAAATCGATCCGCCGCGCCCGCACGTGCCGCACCCCAGGGGCACGCCCCAGCAGGTTCAGCGGCAGCGCCGCGCCATACATCATGGCCGCCGCCGGACCGGAGTAGCGGAACAGCACCACGGAAAACCCGGGTTCGCCAGGCACCGCATCGGCGGCCAGGCGGAAGCTGCCGCCGTACAGGCGGCCTTTGCTGATGATCACGCTCGACGCCTCGGTTTCCCTGTCATCGATCCGCATATGCACCGCAGGGAATCGGTAGCGCGGCAGCTCCCGCATCGACTGCAGCACGTAGGCGCCCTTGCCGAGCGCCTTCTTCAACGGAAACGACAGATTCCGCACCACATGGGCGTCGAAGCCAACGCCCAGCATCTGCACGAACAGCCGGGTGCCGTCCGGACCGTTGGCCTGGCCCGGCCACAGCGTGCAGGTGCGGCCGAAGGCCAGTGCCGCGGCGACCGCTTTCGGCGCGAACGGCAGTCCAAGCTCGTGCGCCAGCACGTTGGCGGTTCCCAGCGGGATCACCCCCAGCCTGGCGCCCGACCCCATCAGCCCGTTGGCGACCTCGGCGATCGTGCCGTCCCCGCCGGCCGCCACCACCATCGGTTCGCCGCGCTGCACCGCCTCCCGCGCCAACGCCTCGGCATGGCCGGCGCGGTGGGTCTCCGCGATGTCCAGCCGCACCCCGTTGGCGACCAGCACGTCCAGCACGCGCCACAGCAGATTCGCCCGCCGGCGGCCGGCGACCGGGTTGAAGACGATGATCATGGCTGGCACCACGCGCATCGGAGAGTGCAGCCTGCCTGGACGGGAATCGGCGGAGACCTTGCGCAACGGGACAATCAAAAGTATCCGTATGCCGCCTGCCCGTGTCGCTGCCGTGACGCCACGGTGATGCTTGGGTTACATTCGTCTTGACAGGCGCCCATCGCTTGCGTCATCGAATCTTAACGCGCGCCGTCCCGGAAGCGAGGCTATGTGCTGGCCTCGAATATGAACTCGCGAGAATAAACACCTCGAAATGAACGCAATGTCGCCGATCGGCCTGCCGCCCGCCTACCGGACCATCTTCATTTCGGACACGCACCTCGGCACGCGTGGCTGCCGGAGTGATTTCCTGGCCGATTTCCTGCGCAAATCAAGCTGCCACAACTTGTTTCTTGTCGGCGACATCATCGACGGATGGCGGCTGCGGAAATCCTGGTACTGGGATGAAAGCCACGACGACGTGCTCAAGCAGATCGTCCGCTATGCCCGCTCCGGCACCAACGTCACCTATATCCCGGGCAACCACGACGAGATGTTCCGGAGCTGGCTGCCCATCGGCCTGGAAATCTGCGGCATCAAGATGCGCCGCGAATCGGAGCACACCACCGCCGACGGCAAGCGCCTGCTGGTGATGCACGGCGATGAGTTCGACAGCATCGTGCGCTACGCCAAGTTCCTCGCGCTGCTGGGCGACTGGGCCTACACCGCCGCGCTGAACGTGAACCGCTGGTTCAACGCGGTTCGCCGGCAGCTCGGCTATCCGTACTGGTCGCTGTCCGCCTGGCTGAAACGCCAGGTGAAGGAAGCGGTCAAGGCGGTCGACCGGTTTGAAGGCGCCCTCGCCGCGGAAGCCCGCACCCGCGGCTACGACGGCGTCGTCTGCGGCCACATCCACCACGCTGAAATCCGCGAGGTTGGCGGCGTGCTCTATCTGAACGACGGCGACTGGGTGGAAAGCTGCACCGCCCTGGTCGAACATCACGACGGGCGGCTTGAGCTGATCGACTGGGCGGCGCTCAACCGGCTCTCATTCTTCCAATCGCCGCGCGCCAGCCGGATTCCCGCAACTGCCTGATTCACTTCTCCCGACGGAACTCGCGGGCGTCACCGAAATGCTGCCGCCGGCACCTTCGCACCGCATCCTGATCATCACCGACGCCTGGAAGCCGCAGGTCAACGGGGTCGTCCGCACCCTGACGACCGTGGTGGAGGAGTTGCGGGCGATGGGCCACGCGGTCGAGGTCATTGGCCCGGACCGGTTCCATACCATCCCGTGCCCGACCTATCCGGACATCTCCCTGTCGCTGCTGCCGCGGCGGCGGCTGGTCCGCCTGATCGAGGCATTCAGGCCGGACGCGCTGCATATCGCGACCGAGGGCCCGCTTGGCCTGGCAGCGCGGCGCTGGGCGAAAAGCACCGGCTTCGCCTTCACCACGGCGTTCCACACGCGCTTCGCCGAGTACATCAAGGCGCGCACCGGACTGCCGGTGCGGCCGATTTACGCCTGGATGCGCCGGTTCCATGGCGCCGGCCACGGCACGATGGTGGCGACGCAATCGCTGCGCGACGAGCTGCATTCGCGCGGATTCCGCAACATCCGGTCGTGGTCGCGCGGCGTGGACCTGGATCTGTTCAAACCGGAGCCGCGTGAGGAATGGGACCTGCCGCGGCCGATATTCATCTATATCGGGCGGGTCGCGGTGGAGAAGAACATCGGCGCGTTCCTGGACCTGGATCTGCCCGGGTCGAAGGTCGTCGTCGGCGGCGGGCCGCAACTGGCATCGCTGCGGCGCGAGTACCCCAACGTCACCTTCACCGGCCCGCGCTATGGGGAGGCTTTGGCCCGCGCCTATGCCGGGGCGGATGTCTTCGTGTTCCCCAGCCTGACCGACACGTTCGGCCTCGTGCTGCTGGAGTCGCTGGCCTGCGGCACGCCCGTCGCCGCCTTTCCCGTCACCGGCCCCAAGGACGTGCTGACCAGCACCGCCGGCAAGATCGGCTCCGTCAACACCGACCTGCGCGCCGCCGCCCTGGATGCGCTGACCGCCGACAGGGAGGCCTGCCGGGCGCATGCCGAGAAGTATTCGTGGCGGGCCTGCGCGGAGATTTTTCTGTCGCACCTCGTGCCGCTGATGGGGCCGCGGTAGGGGCCGGTCAGGGCGGCTGATCCCATTCCAGCCCGGCAAAATCCGGCGCGTCGCGGGGTGCTTCGTGATCCGGATATGGACGTTCAAACCCGCCGAGCGGTTCGAAAAGGGCCCGCATCGCCTGGCTGAAATTTGCGCTCGGTGACGCGGAGATGCCCCGACGCAGAATGATGCGAGCCTCCTCCTCCATCGAGCGGCCCCGGGCGGCGGCTTGCGCTTTCGGCCGCCCGTGCAGTTCCTGCTCGACATTGCGAATCACCAGCGTCGTCATGCGGCACCTCCCATAACGGAGTGTATCCTGGCTCGTGTGCCGCTGTCAGGCAATGCGCCGGTTCGACGGCGGCCACCACACTTCCGTAACATCCCTCCGCGTGCTACCGCGCGGCGATGAAGTCCCTGCTGCGCACGCGACAAGTCCAGGCCATGCTGGCGAGCCTGATTGGCGCCTATCTGGCCGTCGCCCTGCGCACCACGCGCTGGACGCTTCTCGGGCAGGACCACCTCGCCCCGCATGCCGCCGGAGCCCCCGCAGTGCTCGCCTTCTGGCATGAGTTCCTGCCGCTGATGCCGGGCTTTGCGCTGATCGCCCGCACCCTGCCGGGGTATCGCGCGACGCCGATGCACACGCTGGTGAGCCAGCACCGGGACGGCCGGTTCATCGGCTCGGTGGTGCGGCGTTTCGGCATCGAGCCGATCCTCGGGTCTTCCAGCCGGGGAGGCGCGGCCGGGCTGCGCAACCTGCTGGCGGTGCTGGCGAGAGGCGAAATCGTCGGCATCACGCCGGACGGCCCGCGCGGCCCGCGCCGCCAGGCCGCCGCCGGAGTGGCGCAACTCGCGGCCCTGGCGGGAGTGCCGGTGCTGCCCTGCGCCGCGGCGACGCGATGGCGGATCCAGCTCAAGACCTGGGACCGGATGCCGATCCCGCTGCCGTTCGGGCGGGGGGTGCTGGTGTGCGGCCCGGGATTGACGGTGCCGCGCGACGGCTGGAAAGCGGCGATGCCGGCGATTACGGAGGCGCTCAACCGGGTGGCCGGACAGGCGGCAGAGTGGCTGGCGTGATCGCAGCGGTTGCCGGCGCGGCGTGGGCCGCCGCCGCCACGCTGCTGGCGCCGGTGCTGCGGTTGAATCTGCGCCGCCGCGCCGCGCGCGGGCGCGAGGTGGCCGCGCGCCTCGGGGAACGCCGCGGCATCGACCCGGCGCCGCGCCCCTCTGGCCGCCTGCTGTGGATGCATGCCGCCAGCGTGGGCGAGACGGTCTCCATCCTGCCGGTGCTGGAAGCGCTGCGCGGCCGCGCGACGGTGCTGCTGACGACCGGGACGGCGACGTCCCAGGCGTTGCTGGATCAGCGCATCCCGGAACTCGGCCTATGCGGGCATGTGCTGCACCGCTTCGCCCCGCTCGACGTGCCGTCCTGGGTCGCCCGGTTCCTGTCGCATTGGCAGCCCGATGCCGCCTGCTTCGTCGAAAGCGAGTTGTGGCCCAACCAGCTTGCCGCCTGCCGGCGGCGCGGCATCCCGTTGATGCTGCTGAACGCCCGGATGTCGGACCGCAGTTTCACGCGCTGGCGGCGCGCGCGGTGGTTCGCCCGCCATATCCTGGGCGCCTTCTCGCGGGTGCAGGCGCGCAGCGAGCAGGATGCGGAGTGGCTTCGGCTGCTTGGAGCGCGCTGCGTCGACAGCCCCGGCGACCTGAAGTTCGCTGCCCCGCCCTTGCCGGCGGACCAGGCCGAACTGGACCGCCTCACCGCCCTGCTGGCCCATCGGCCCGTCTGGCTGGCGGCGAGCACGCATCCGGGGGAGGAGGCGCTGGTCGCCGCCGCCCACCGGCAAATCGCGGCGACCCATCCGGGACTGCTGACGATCATCGCGCCGCGACATCCGGATCGCGGTTCGGCCCTGGCCGAGGAACTGCGTGCGCCGCGCCGTGCCGCCGGGGAGGCGCCGCCGCGCGAGGGCCTCTGGATCGCGGATACGATGGGGGAGCTCGGGCTGTGGTATCGGCTTGCGCCGATAGCCTTCGTCGGCCGCAGCCTGGTCGCGCCCGGGGGCGGGCAGAATCCGCTGGAACCCGCCCGGCTTGCCTGCGCCATCGCGGTCGGACCCCATACCGGGAATTTCAGCGATCATGTCGCCTTGCTGCGCGACGCCGGCGCTTTGGTAGAGGTCGCCGATGCGGCGGCGCTGGCGGGTTTTGTGTCCGCCATGCTGGATGACCCGGCCCGGCGCGTCCGGCTGGGCGAGCAGGCTGCAGCCTCGGTGCGCCGGCACGCCGATTTGGCGGAGCGGACGGCGGAGACGTTGCTGTCGATGCTGCCGGTGCGCTGACGATGCCGCGGGCGCCGTCGTTCTGGTCGCGTGATGGTGTGGCGGCTCGTTTGTTGTCGCCGCTGTCCGCGATGGGGGCTGCGCTGACGGCTCGGCGGGTCGCGCGTCCCGGGTGGCAGGCGCCGGTGCCGGTGATCTGCTGCGGCAACGTCACTGTCGGCGGGGCGGGCAAGACGACGCTGGCGCTGGACCTTGCGCAACGTCTGGTCGAGCGGGGGCGGGCCGTCCACGTGCTGCTGCGCGGGTACGGCGGTTCGGCGCGCGGTGTGAAGCGGGTGGCGCGGGACGACCCGGCGGCACTGGTTGGCGACGAGGCGCTGCTGCTGGCGGCGGTCGCCCCGACATGGGTTGGTGGAGACCGGGCGGCCAGCGGCCGGGCCGCGCTCGCGGCGGGCGCGGACGTGCTGCTGATGGATGACGGGTTGCAGAACCCGACATTGACGAAAAGTTTTTCAATCCTTGTCGTCGATGGCGCCACCGGGTTCGGCAACGGCCGGGTGTTGCCGGCCGGCCCGCTGCGCGAGCCTGTCGCCGCAGCCGCCGCGCGCTGCCGGGCGGCCGTCCTGATCGGCGCCGATGCCACCGGTGCGCTGTCCCGCTTGCCGCCGCTTCTCCCGGTGCTGCGCGCAGATCTCGTGCAGGATGCGTCCATCGGCGCGCTGGCCGGGCAGACTGTGCTGGCTTTTGCCGGCATCGCGATCCCGGACAAGTTCTTTGCGCCGTTGCGCCGGGCCGGTGCTGTCCTGGCGGCGGCCCGGGCGTTTCCTGATCACCATGCGTATTCGGCGCCCGACCTGCACGCGCTTCGGCTTCAGGCGGAGGCGTTGAACGCGCGGCTGGTGACCACGCCGAAGGACGCGGTGCGGCTGCCTCCCGGGTTCCGTGCCATTGTCACGGTGATCGGGGTCGGTTTGGAGTGGGACGATCGCGACGGCATCGACCGGTTGCTCGACGCGGCGTTGTGTTGAGAGTGCCTCGTTTGCCTCGATGCGAGGTGGCGGCGTAGCATCGCGCCGCTCCGTGACGAACGGGGCCAATTATCGGGAGAAAACAATGCCGTCAGCGCGTTGGACCATGATTCTGCTTTGCTGCCTGGCGAACACGATCAACTACATCGATCGCGCCAACCTGGCCGTTGCGGCGCCGATCATGCAGCGGGAACTGGGGTTCGATGCGGCGACGATGGGGATCATCCTGGGCGGGTTCTTCTGGACCTATTCGTTCATGCAGATGCCGTTCGGCTGGTTCGCCGACAGGTTCGGGGCGCGGATTTCGCTGTCGCTGGCGGTGGTGTGGTGGTCCGTGTTCACGGCATTGACGTCTGTCGCGCGCGGCGCTTTCACCTTGCTGGGCTGCCGCCTGCTGCTGGGCGTCGGCGAGGCGGGCGCCTATCCGTCCTGCGCCAAGGTGGCCGCGAACTGGTTTCCGCGCAGCGAGCGGGCGTTGGCCTCCAGCATCTTCGACAGCGGTTCCCGCATCGGGGCCGCTTTGTCGTTGCCGCTGGTGGCGTGGCTGATCAGCGCCTTCAGTTGGCAGACATCGTTCATCGTGACGGGCATGCTGGGTGTGGTCTGGGCGGTTGTCTGGATTGTCGTTTACCGCGATCCGGAGAACCATCGGTCGGTCACGCCCGAGCAGCTTGCCCGGCTGCAGGCGGAACGCGGCACGAAGGCGGCGGACGGGCCGAAGGTGCCGTGGTCGTCGCTGTTCCGCTACCGCACGGTGTGGGGGATGATGATCGGGTTCTTCTGCCTGAACTTCGTGATTTACTTCTTTATTACCTGGTTCCCCACCTATCTGGTCCAGGCGCGGGGCTTTTCGATGAAGGAGCTGGGGACGCTCGGGCTGCTGCCGGGGCTGGTGGCGATTCCCAGCGGGTGGCTGGGGGGTTTTACCTCCGACGCGCTGTATCGGCATGGCTGGAGCCTGACGGCGGCGCGCAAGACGTGCCTTGTCGGGGGCATGCTGATGTCGTCGGTCATTACTCTGTCGGTGTTCGCGCCGAATGTTTACCTCGCGCTGGTGTGCTTCGCGATTGCTTACGGCAGCCTGGCGTTCACCGCCGCGAGCATCTGGTCGCTGCCGGGCGACGTGGCGCCCACGCCGGCGCATGTCGCGTCGATCGGGGGGATTCAGAATTTTGCTTCGAACCTGGCGGGGATCGTGACGACGATGTTCACGGGGGTGATGCTGACGATCACAAGCGGCTCGTTCATCGTGCCGCTGACGGTGGCGGGGGTTTTTTGCGTGCTGGGCGCGGCGACGTATCTGTTCATGGTGGGCGAGATCGCGCCGCTGCCGCTGCTGGCGCGGGACATGCCGGGGGGCAAGGCGCGGGCGGTGGTGTAGGGGGCGCGGAGCGTCAGGATTGGTCGGCCGCCGGGTGTGGCACCCGCCAGTTTGCCTACGGCACGGCCCGGAGCGCTGCCAGATCCTCCTCGACCGCTGCGCCGTTGGAGGATTCCCCAATCCTCCGCCACAACGCAGCGTCGAGTTGCCTGAGGTAGGCGTCTCGCCGTTCCATCGGTACGGACTGTATCCCGGTTCCTTCCGCGTTTTCGATATCGCGGACGATCGCCAGAACGACGGCCACCGACTGATCGCGATGTTCCGTCCGGACATCCGCCTGGAGCTGTCGCTGAAAAACGTCCGGGGTGAGAGCGTGCCTCAGGTAGCGTCCCGCGAGGTAGACTGATTCGATTACGACAGGCCGGCCCAGGCCATCGAGACGGGTAGCCAAATCCAACATGCGTCACCTGTGAAGCTCGAGGACGTCAAAGCAATCTCTTGGAAGACCGTCGATGATATACTCCTCAGCCATCGCCTTTGCAGCATCAGCCACGTCGGCCGCTTTCACAAGGCTGCTGACCGCCGAATAGGGGATGACCAGAAGCAACGGGGAAAAGTCGCCCATCGGCGCGCGCCGAACCTGGGCCTCGATCCGCTCACGTGTAGGCAGGTCGATGACGCCCTGCTCCTCCTTTACCGATGCACCGAACAGCAACCCTGACCGATGGCGTTCGATCTGCGAACTATGCTCGTCGCCATCCTCAATGTCACGATGGAACCGCCAATAGAGGGAGATCGGGTCCGATGATGGCGGATTGCGCAAGGCGAAGCGATCGAACTCCGGACGCGGGGCACACCATACATAGTGCAGCGCCCGGTAGTATCTTTGGACGAGACTATAGGCCAGCTTGGTAGTGGTGGAATATAACACGAGAGGTGGGTGCAAGACAGACGCTCCGCGGACAGGCTTGGGCGGAATCAGGTGGTAACGAAATAATAGCGATACTGTGGATTCGCTATAGCCGTCGCGCTGCCGCCGTTCAAGCGTTTCGCCGCTTCCCGGGGGCCGGTACATGAGACGTCCGGAAGCAGCCGATCACCCCCTCTGCCGCAACCGGCGCTGCATCAGTGGGACGCGCATGCGCCAGAGGCCGTTGTCTTCCGTCACCATCAGGCGGCGGCGGAGGGAGCGGTGGAGGGCCTCGTCCTCCGGCGGCGGTTGGGAGTCCATGCGCTGGAACGCGCGGATGTAGTCCCACTCCCCGGGCAGGCGGGATTCGCGCTGCACCAGTTCGCGCAGCACCGTGTCGCCGGAGATGATCGCCTTGTCGAGGGCGCGCTCCAGCAGCGCGGCATCGGCGTTCGGGGCGGTGCCCTCGTTGAGCAGATCGACGACGGTCTCGGCGATGAGCTGCACCAGATGCGGCCAGCCGCCGGCTTCGGCGTGGATGCGCTCG
>CAINOE010000152.1 GCA_903851415.1 uncultured Rhodopila sp.
CGGGGGCTATTACGGGTATCGCCGGAACCGTCCGTGAGCTGAAATCCGCCGGGAGGCCATCGTGGCCGGTTGACACCCGCCGGTCCATCCTGCCCACCGGCCGGTGCCGGCCGGATCACGGGCGCCAACAAACGGAGAGACGTGACATGATTGACAAAAATCGGATCGCCGGTTCGGCTAAACAGGTCGAGGGGGACATCAAGGAAGCCGCGGGAAAGGTTCTGGGTGACGCAAAGCTGGTCGCCGACGGCGAGAGTGAGAAAGTCGAAGGCAAGGTCCAGAATGCCGTCGGCGGCATCAAAGACGCAGTGCAGAAGTAATGCTTTCCCGAAGCCGGCCGGGGGCAGGCCAAGCAGCTTGCCCGTGCGGTGGTGACTGCATCGCTCATGATACCCTGCCCACCAAGCAAGGAGGTTTATCCACATGTTGCAGCTTGTCGTTCCCGTGGCCGCGGTAGGAGGCATTCTCTGGTATTTCGGCTTCTGGCCCTTCGACAGGACCTACCAGTATCTGCCCAGGTATACAGACCTGGGTAACAAGAAGATTGATGCTCCCATGCCGCCCAAGAACTAGGGCAACCGCGTAAGCAGGAGGCTTCCGAAAGAGACGTATCTCATGGACCGGTAGGGATTCGCAGCGCCAGCCGAAGAGGTTGGCACTGCGAAGCTCGGCGGAGGAGTCTCAGGGGGTCGTGTCATGAACGTTGGCACTATTCCGTTGGTTATCCTCAGACTTATGCTGAACAGCGTGCTGCCGGCTTGGTTGCGCAGCGTGCGCTGGGGCTATTTCCAGAGCGGCGGAGTGGGGTTGCTTATGATTGTTATTGCCTTGGTGGTCACCGGGCGGATCTGACCCGCACACCAAAACACGGAGATCGTGCCAAGTAGCCCCCCGTGCCAGAATACCGGTGGCCGCGTCGCTGCTCTGCGGCCCGCCACACGATCGCAGGGGACGGTCACAACTCGGCGACCGGTCAGGCGACCGACAGGGTTGCCGGAAACGTAACGACCTGGGGTGACTTTGCCGGATTCGGGCAACAACCGCGGCAAACCGATCGCCGCAGCAATCCGACTGAGCTTTCATGAAGGTGTCCAATGAGCACTATTCTTATCATCGTCGTACTGATCCTGCTATTTGGTGGTGGCGGCGGCTACTACGGTTACAACCGCTACGGCGCGCCAGGGCTGGGCGGCGTGCTTGGACTCCTGCTGACCGTGTTGCTGGTGCTATGGTTGCTCGGGGCACTCGGCATCTAGCCCCCGATGGCTGCCTGCCACCGGCACACCTGATCCGGATGGCGGGCGCGGCGCCATCCCGCCGGTGGCAGCATCGTTTTTTGGAGGTTTTCATGGGACGTTCCGGATACGGACTTTTTTTGCTGACCGGCGCCGCCTTGGTGTTGCTTGGTGCACTCGGCTTCGCGATCCCCATCTTCACGACGCAACAGACCAAAGATGTCGCAAAGATTGGTGACCTGAAGTTGCAGACAACGGAAAGCACGTCGTTCGTCATTCCACCCGTGCTCAGCGGCGGGGTGCTGTTGCTGGGCGTCGTTCTGATCGGCGCAGGCTTCTACCAGCGCCGCGGAAGCGCCACCGCCCCCACCCGATGAGCTTCACATCTCCAACCATCCGCGCATTATCATCTGCTGCTGACCGTTGTTTCGCTCATTCACGTCGGATACGGCGCCGATAGTCATCCCGACTATATCCGTTGCTTCAATACCGGCTCCGTGATGCATAACAGATTGGCATCGCGTCTTCGCTATAGCCACCAAAGACCGCGTTGCAGAAAACCGCGACCCGAGGCCGGTAGTAAACGCGGCCCCATGAAGGAAAGTCAACACATGCCTCCACTTGTATTCTCGACAATCTCGTTGGCCGCCCTCGTTCTTGTCGTCGTCGCATGCGGCTACAGCCCCGGGTATCGCGCTGTCTCCGGTGGCCTGCTTGGCGCCGGCACAGGCGCGGCGGTCGGTGCCGTCACTGGCGGTAACGCCGGGACCGGCGCGTTGATCGGCGGAGCCATTGGCGCGGTCGGCGGCGCGGCGACGAGCCCCGACACCGTCAATCTCGGCCGCCCGGTCTGGCGCTGATCCAGACGAAGATGCCGGGTTTTCCTCTATTTCCAAGGCCACGCGGTGACCGACAGTGCGAACAGGAACACGCCGGATGCGCCACGCTGGCGCCCCCGCGACAGCTTCGGAGAACGGGGGCATGGAACTGCGGGGCGAAGATGGTCACACCGGCCCTCCCGGCCTACTGGACATCCCGCCATCGGATTGGTCGGAGTTCGGCAGTCCGATCCGAGTCAACACGGACTGTCACTGTGTCGGCCGTCTTCTCGCCTTGTTCCGAAATGCGATTACCCCGGGCAAATCACCACCCATCGCGCGCCCGCGGCGCGATGGGTCATGGGATGTCGTCCCGTTAGACGGCGGCCTGGCCTCGCTGACCCAGCCACCAGGTTCCAAACCCAACCGCGACGACCGCCAGAACGGCGACGGTGACAAGCAGGGCAGACTGTTCGAGCCACCCCATCGCCGGCACGGCGACAAGCATAATGGCGCCGACCGCGCAAATCCGCCACACCCGCGATTGCAATCCAGCCGTAAAGGTGCCGAGCGCGAGCAGTGTCATCATGGCAAGCGAGGTCGCGCTGGTGTTCAGCACATTCTGCACGACGGTATTGAACAGGATATAGACGGCGACAATCAAGGCCACCCAACTCAGTGCCTGCGTGTAGGCCAGTTGCAGACGGCCCTCCGGGGTCGCGAAATGGCGCCATCCCGCGGCGACGCAGATGCCGCCGAATACCGGCGTCAGGACCGCCCAGTAGCCCGCCGGCAAATGGAAGGTGACACCCGCCAACGCCAGCGCCAGCATGGCGATGTAGGGCGAATCCTGCACAAGCCAGTTCCGCAAGACCGATCGCCAGGACGCCGGTTCGGCGGCCACGAGGTCGGGCTTGGAATCTTCGCGGAGATCGTCCGCGGAAGCGAGTTCATGTGTAAAGGTCGTGTCAGTCATGATGATGCCCTTCTATTATCTGCCGTGCCGCCCTTTTTCTCTCTGTAGAAACGGGAGCAACCCCGGGCGGATCAGCATGCGTCACTATCGTCCGAGCGTGTCTCCGAGACGCCGGCACCGACCGGGACCGGCGGTGCGCCGGCCTGGGATCGAAGTCATCGAAAGCATACGCGGCGAGGTATTGAGGCATGGCATTTCAAGTCAGGCTTCAGTCCGCTCCGCCGCACGCCCCAGTATCACGGGTTGACGTGAACTCCGCCAAGAATTCCCAGGAGCCACAGCACAACGAGAACAACCAAGAGCAAGCCAAGCACACCGCCGAGGCCGGACGTGCCGTAGCGATTGTAGCCATAGTAACCGCCGCCGCCGCCCAGCAGCAAAATTAAGACGACGACGATGAGAATCGTACCCATGGTCCACCTGTCCGGCTATGTTCAGTTTCGGAAACCGCCCGGTGTATTCGTTGCACCAGCGCTTAGAACTATTTTTTCACGGCGTCTCTGATCGTGTCCTTGACCCCGCCGACGGCATTCTGGATCTTGCCTTCCAACTGGTCGGACTCTCCTTCGGATTGCAGCTTGGCATCGCCTACGGCTTTGCCGACGGCCTCTTTGATCGACCCCTTCACTTCTTTCGCCGACCCGACGATCCGGTCCTTGTCCATTTTAACCTCCAAAGTTTCAGGCAAAAGGATTTCTGCCTGTTCAGCGGAAGGATTTCGTCGCTCGGGAGACAGCGCCCCCGCAACTCCGTTATAGTCCCGACTTGACCTTCTCGGCGGAATCTGTAACCGCGTGGCCAGCGGCGCTCACGTCCTGGCCGGCGCCCGCCGTCGTGTTACAGGCGCTCAGCAGCACGGTCGCGCCTGACAGGAGCATAAGGTTGAGAAAAATGATTACGAGATTTGGGCGCATGGGAACTTCCCCTCGTTTGCACTCAACTACATAACGCTAAACTTTGCATTGATCTCAATCAAGATGGCGATACTCTCCCGAAGCGTCGGATACTTCCTCCGGTCGAAGACCAGACCGCTGCTGCCGCCGACACATTCGCTGCCCGGCTCGATCCGAAGGCGCGCGGGGTGCCGGCTTCCGCCGTAACTCGTGATCCGGCTTTACCGCGCTACCCGCCTTGCGCAAGTCCGATCCGTTGCTCGCCGTCTACGGCGATCGGAGAGCACGCCCTGAGTAGTTTCCGAGCCTGTTCCAGCCGCCTCCCACCAGCTACGGAGATGGCGGTGACTACCCCCCAAAACAAACTCGGCGGCGCCGCGAGGCGCTGCCCTTTCTTTAGCCCGGGACGGTCGTCGTTTCAGCCGGGGCGGCGTCAGGGCCGCGAGGGCGATGCCTGTGCGAGCTTCGGATCTGCAATCCGCACATCGGAGAAGCCGGACTCTCCCCAGGCAACTGCCAGGGTTTCCGCGGTCTGACGGTTGCCGGTAAGGGCGACGGCCTTTGATCCCCAGGGAGCAAGACCTGTGACCAGGAATTTCGGGGGATCGAGCAGGGCCTGATGATCAAGCATCGGAGATGCCTTCTCGTTGAGACAGCTTTTAGAAACACGAGGTAACATGGTGTTACTGAAGCCACATTAAACCGCGTTAACCCGCATGGCAGACCGTCTGCATAAGCCGTTACAGGCGCGCAGTACGAAGCCCATCCGGGCGAGTAGGGTGCGCCGCGGTACAAGCCGCCGGGCCGCCTATGACGTAACACGGACCTCTACCGACATTCCCTGAAAGGCGTTTGCCGCTCCCACGAAACTGCCCGCGACCGGCATCGCCTGCCGAATGTCACGCGTGACGGCAACCGGGATCAGATTGGCGCCACCGACACTACGGTTCGTCGGATCGAAGGTGATCCAGCCGGCGCCCGGCACGAAGACTTCCGCCCAGGCATGGGTCGACCCCGCATCGCCGGATGCCGCAATCATCTGGTCCGGATGGTAGAGATAGCCGGAGACGATCCTCGCCCCAAATCCCAGGCTGCGCGCCGCCTCCGCGAACAGGACGGCGAAATCCCGGCAGGATCCGAAGCGCCGCTCGAGCGTCCGTATCGGCGGCTGGGTGCCCTCATCCTCCCGGCTTTGATAGGCAATCCAGATCGAGATTCCGGCGCAGAGGTCTTTCAGCAGGGCCAGTGTGTCGGTCGGATTGGCGCGCACGAACGCCTGCGCCCAGTCCCGCAACTGCCCTGCCGGGTCGGGGTATTGTTGCACCGTCAGCGCGCCGAGGTCGGTCCATTCATCGTCGGAATACCGGAAGGGATAGAAAATCGCCGAGGCGGCGATGTCGAAGACGGGCCAGGCCGCCGCGTTGAGTTCAAGCGTGGCGATGGCATCGATGACGAGCGTGTCGGCCATGGTCTGAAAGGTGGCGGTCGCGACGGCGTTGCCGAAGACATCCTGCGCCCAGGTCACCGCCGCGGCTTGCGTCACCGTGACCGCGCTTGAGATCAGGCGAAGATCGCGGCTCTCACGCGGGCGCAGCATCAACCGGTGCGGCCCGAGGCTCACTGGGCAGCCATAGCGATAAGATGTTCTGTGGTGGATATGGAGGGTGATCAACGGAGGCTCGTGCACCGGGAGTTGGCACGACACCCTACGGCGAATCCGGCCGCGCCCTCAACCATAGTCGCCGGAGCCGCGGGTTGTCTGAGATAAACTTATCAGAAGCCCCTGTCTTCGGACGCTTCTGCGCGTTACAGTGCGTAGCGCGCGCCCGACGACATTTCCCGCGGAGAGTCTGTGATGCCGAGTCTAGTGTGGAACAATTTTTCAGCCGGGTGGCTATGTCTTGTGTTACTGAGTTTAGCGCTCGGAATATACATCTCTTCTGACAAGCAGCGGCATCATGATACTACGTGGCGTTTTACAGTAGCTGGATGTGCGATTTCCTTCGTAATCTCTATTTTCATGTTATTATACGATATCTCAATATGGCTATATATCCGCTGAGGTTCGGATGCTTTGCGGCGCTCGCCCGGTCACACCGTCGGGAACCGCGTCGCAATGTCCCTCGATGCCGCGCTCCGGGTGCTCGGTGTCGATCTGCCTTCCGCGCCTCGGTCTGTCGCTTGGGAGCTTCAGTTAAAGGCCGGCGCGCGGGCAGGCAAACGGCAGCGGAGCCCGCCTTCCGGACCGGAGTCTCATGATCGAAGCACGCGACAGCGACACGCGGCACACAAACTACCGGAGTCCGTCACTCTTTACGATCCATATACGATAACGGTCACGCGCGTGATACGGCCGTGATCAATACGTGCGCGGGTAACCTGATGCTCGTTAGGTTTAAAATCCAAAACTCGCGAATTCCCACCCTCGCATATCGCTCGAGCTTGGCCCTGCGGTGTGTCCCCAAACAGGTCGAAGCCGACCCCTCGCGCCTCGCGGGCGTTCGACAAAGCGCCCTCAAGTCCGACGGCGGTTCGTCGCCCACTACTCGTCACCCGCCCGATAACTGTTGCTGTAAGTTCCGGGAACCGCCGGGAACAACCACGGCCTTGCCTGCGAGAAGGCTGCCTGCCAATAGTCTGCCTGCCAGTAGGCTGCATACTCGTTGGCGTCGTCTCGTTCCGGCATGGTCGGGCCGGCCGGACCATCAAGCCTGGCTGCTTTTTCCTGGATCAGATTGAAGTCGTCAGATGTAACCTTGTTTTCAATCACTGCCATTTCTCCCTGGCGGGCCGTCGTTTCAAACATCAAGCCTCTCAGATGCGCGTACCTGATGTGTTGCGGTGCCGCGCGGAATATTGACCTCTGCGGCTGAGCGGAACAGAAAGCCGGCATAAGGCTATGCTATCCAAAAGTCCCGTGCATCGCGCACCTATGAGCTCACGTCGCTTTTTTGAAATCGTTGCGGCGCTCTTCAGCACAGGCGCTGGCGCGCCAAGAGCCGCGAAAAGCAGCCAGCCTGCTACGCATGTTCAGTGCAATAGCGGATTCAGTGCGTCCTTCGCACAGTAGTCGTCGTGGTGCTGGAGTCTCCCAGTGCGACATACGTGGTTGCAGGAGGCGACACATAGGTTGTGGTGGGCTGCGGGACCACATAGGTCGTGGTGGTCGCCTGCGGAGGCCGAGCACTCTCGGTGACGCATGCGCCCAGAGCCAGGAAGACCAATGGGAGCAATAGGGAGACGCGCATGGATCAGTTCCTTTTTGGTCAGACGCTTAGTCTGAGTTGGGTTCTCCCGCGCAAGACCAGTAGGCTCGGATTCTACTCAGATGCTTTTTCCGCAAACTAACGAGGAGCGTTGATTAGCGATCGATGGCTGGTTGGATCGGTATCAGCCAGCGAGGGAAAAGCGATCTCCGCTGCCGAGGAAACCGTCTCAGCCAAAGTGAGTATTTCGGGGCGCGGAATATACCGTAGAGGCCGCGAGTTGGACTGTGCCAAAGTGCGTGGGCCAAAAAACGGCGGCGCCCGTGAGGGCACCGCCGAAGTTTTAGGGAGTAAACGTCCAAGAAAGCAGTGCGCCCGAGGCGCGGTCTGCAATCCACACGGTGGCGTTCGCAGGTGCAGCATAAAATAGCCAAAAGGTCGTAGGGGTGTTCACGACTCATAATAGGGGACACCCGGACAGGACGGCCGGGGCATTGCAGGGCCCTTCGGCGGCGATAACGGAAATCAGATGATTTCCGTCACCGCTGTCATTGGCACCGCGCGGGGGGGAAGACGGCGAGTCGGGCTTCCCCCGGGTCAGAACCCACCGTGCATACCTGGCGCGGCAAGCCAAGCAAATGTCCGGACTGGTGGTCCGCCGGCTTCGGCAAACCATCACCGCCGCGAAGTGGCCGGTGTTTCTCCTATCACGCGGCAGCTATCGTGCAGCGTTGCCGGCACGGGCAAGCAGGCGCTCCGCTTGCGCCAGTACCGGGTAATCCACCAGCCGCCCGCGCACCAGAATGGCCGCCGAGCCGAGCTTCTCAGCCGCCGCGAACGCCTCCACCACTTCGGACGCCCACGCGACGTCCTCAGCAGCCGGACGAAATGCCGCCTGGATGGGTTCGATCTGCGCGGGATGGATCGCCAGCTTGCCATCGAATCCGAGCTCCCGTGCCCGCCGCGCATCGCGGGCGCACAGTGCCGCATCGCGCGCCTCCAGCGTGACCCCGCCGATGGGGCGGTCCAGCCCGATGGCGCGGGAGGCGCGCACGATGGCGAACTCCGCAGCTGTGACCGCTTCCGTCCCGGCGGTCCCGCTCAGTTGCAGGTCGAGCGCATAATCAACCGATCCGAACGCCACGCGACGGACCCGCCGAACCCAGTCGATTCGATCGAGGTTGGACAGGCCACGCGCCGTCTCGATCAGGGGCACAAGCGCCGTTGGCTGCGTCCGGCCATGCGCCGCTTCGATCTGCGCCAGTGCCCAGCAGACGGCACCGACCTCGGCGGCGGTTTCCGTCTTCGGCTGCATGACGCCATCCGCACCGGCCCGCACCGCCGCCTCGAGGTCACGCAGGCACAGCGTTGTGCCCGCGGCGTTGACCCGGACGCACAGTGTGCCGCGGC
The DNA here is from genome assembly GCA_903851415.1 of uncultured Rhodopila sp. Lineage (GTDB taxonomy): Bacteria > Pseudomonadota > Alphaproteobacteria > Acetobacterales > Acetobacteraceae > Rhodopila. The sequence goes on from CAINOE010000152.1 coordinate 8,539, forward strand.
GGGGCAGCAAGGCCAGTTCCGCCAGCGCGGCGCGCGCGGCGTCCTTTTCGCTGACGGCAACCGCGTCCTCGAGGTCGAGAACAACCACGTCCGCCAGGCTGGCCAGCGCGCCCTGCGCCTTGCGGGCTGCGTTGGCGGGAGCGAACAGCCAAACCGGTCCCGTGCGCATCGCCTATTCCCCCACCGTGATGGATTCCGGAAAAGCCCCGGGCAGATCCTCGTGACTGTCCTCCAGCGAGCGTTGCCCGGTTTCCAGGCGCAGCGCGAGGATCGCCGCGACGAGGCAGGCCAGCACGCCGGACACCATCAGCAGCACGCCTTGGACACCGAACCGGTCGAACAGCATGACCGCGAGATACGGCGTGGAGATCGAGGCGGCGCGGCCGCATATCCCGGCGAAGCCGGTGCCGCGCAGCCGCAACTCGGTCGGGAACAGCTCCGGCACATAGGCATAGAGGCCAATGGTGACCAGCACGTAGATGCTGGTGATCAGCGCGAAGCCGGCAACAGTGATCGCAGCCGGGTCACGCATCATCGGGTACAGGAAGCCCAGCGCCATGATGATCAGGCATGTCGCCACCAGCGATTTCTGCCGCGCGACGCGGTCCGCCAGCAGCATGCCGACCAAAGCGCCGGCGACGCTGCCGAAGGCCATCAGGGTGGTGAAGCCGAGCGACTGCACGATGGTCATGCCCTGCTTGACCAGGAACGTCGGCAGCCAGGCGACGAACCCGTAGACGGAGACGTTAACTGCCACGACGGTCAGGCTCGCAGCGGTCAAACGGCCTCGCATGCCCGCGGCGAACAGGCGCGACAGCGGCACGCGGCCCTGCTCGTGGTTGCGGAAGCGGTCGACCGGGGGCAGCGTGCCGCGTTGCGCCTCGGTTTCCCGTTCAATGGCCTGCAGCGCCGCCTCGGCTTCCTGCAACCGGCCAACGGATTCGAGCCAGCGGGGGCTTTCCGGCATGCGCTTGCGCAGCAGCCAAACGATCAGCGCGCCGAAGCCGGCGATGGCGAACATGACGCGCCAGCCGAGGTTCGGGATGACGAAATAGCCGGTGAAGGTGGCGACCAGCAGCCCCGAATTGATGATCATCCCCATCATCGAAATCCACCGGCCGCGGTATCGGGGCGGGATGAACTCGCACATCGTCCCGGCGGCGACCACCAGTTCGGCGCCGAGGCCCAGGCCCATCAGGAAGCGGAAGGCGATCAGCCAGTAAATGTTCGGCGCGAACACCGCGGCGACCGAGGCGATGCCGAAGATCGCAAGGTTGGTCTGGTAGGAATAGCGCCGTCCCATGTGGTCGCCGACCCATCCGGCCAGGCCGGCGCCGATCAGCATGCCGAAGAACGTTGCAGAAACGAAAACGGCGTTCAGTTGCAGGGTGGAAAAACCGTCCTTCAGCAGTGCGGCGATTACGCCGCCCGCCAGATAGATGTCGAACGCGTCGAGAAAAGCCCCGGCGCTGATCAGCCACAGCACTCGCCAATGAAACCGCGAGATCGGCAGACGGTCGAGCCGAGCGCCGGAATTGACGATATGCGGCATCGTCCTGCCTGATATATGTGCGGACAAACTTTCCTCCCGTGAGCCTTCAGCGGCCTCCTTCTCCACTATCATGTCCGCACAAACTTGCCGTCAATAGCTTTTATCAGGCGATTTTCCGAATTGCGCAGCGATGCCGGGAAACCCGCTTGACAAGCAAATGTACGGACATATTAGATAGGGACGGCAAAACCGGAGGAAACCAACGATGGATGACGAAACGCCAGGGACGGAAACCCACGGGCGCTTCCTGGAGGATTTCACGCCGGGTCAAACGTTCCGCCATTGGCCCGGACGCACCATTACCGAAACCGACAATATACATTTCAGCTTAATAACGATGAACCGGCACCCGATGCACTGCGACGCCGCGTTCGCCGCGCGGTCGGAGTTCGGCAAGCCCCTGGTCAATAGCGGCCTGACCTTGGCCATCGTCCTCGGCATGACTGTGGACGACATCAGCCTGAACGCCATCGCCAACCTCGGCTGGAAGGACATCAGCCTCACCGCCCCGGTGTTTCCCAATGATACGATCTATGCGCGATCGGAGGTGCTGGCGGTGCGGCCCAGCAAATCGCGCCCGACGCAGGGAATCGTTACGACACGAACCACCGGCTTCAAGGCCGACGGCACGGTATTCATGACGTTCGACCGCAGCAGCCTGATCCCTACCCGAGCCAGCGTGGTGCGGTCATGAGCGCGGAACCGGCCCTCGGCCTCGCGGCGTTCGCAGCCGGATTGCGGATTGATGATATTCCCGCTTCGGTGCGGGAGCGTGCGGTCCATCATGTGCTCGATGCCGTCGGCATCGCGCATGCCTCCTCGCGGTATGACTTCGCGCATCGGACGCTGACGGCGCTGCAAGGGCTTGGCGGCGCCGGGGCGGTGCCGGTGTTTGGCCTGCCCGCCCGCCTGCCGCCGCGCGATGCCGCGATCATGAACGGGCTGCTGTGCCATGGTCTCGATTTCGACGACACCCATCTCGGCGGCGTGGTCCATCCGACAGCCGCGATCTTTCCGGCCGTATTCGCCGCGGGGATGCATGCCGGCGCGTCAGGGGAGGACATGCTGCTCGCCTATATCGCCGGCGTCGAAGCCTCCGCCCGCATCGCCGCTGTGGCCGGCGGCGCGTTCCATGCGGCCGGGTTTCATCCCACCGGCGTGGTCAACGCTTTCGGATCCGCCATTGCTGCCGGGCGGTTGTTCGGCCTGACCGAGGGCGAGCTGGTTCACGCCCAGGGCATCGTCCTGTCCACTGCGTCCGGCTCGCTGGAGTTCCTGGAAGACGGCGCCTGGAACAAGCGTCTGCATCCCGGTTGGGCGGCGCAGGCCGGCATCACCGCCGCGGCGCTGGCGCGGCAAGGCTTCATCGGCGCCACGCGGCCCTATTCCGGGCGGTTCGGGCTGTATCGCAGCTATCTGGGCGACCGCGCGGAGGCCCTCGACCCGGCGCGAGCGACCGCCGGCCTCGGCTCCGTCTGGGAACTGGCGGCGACCTCGATCAAGCCGTATCCCGCCTGCCATTTCACCCATGCCTGCATCGATGCGGCCCTGGCGCTGCGCGACGACGCCACGGCGGCTGACATCGAGAGCATCGAAGCCCTGGTGCCGCAGCAGGTTATCCCCGTGGTGTGCGAACCGGCGCCCAACAAGCAGCGCCCGGCCAACGCCTACGATGCGCAGTTCAGCGTGCCGTTCCTGGTCGCTGCGGCCTGGGTCCGCGGCCGGCTGACCTTGGCGGAACTCGAACCCGCCACCCTGACTGATCCCGGGATTTTGGCGCTGGCCTCGCGGGTCGGTTATGCCGTGGACGCAGATTCGCCGTTTCCGCGTAGCTATTCCGGCGAACTGGTGGTCCGCCTGCGCAACGGGCGCACGCTGCGCCATCGTGAGGAAATCAACCGCGGTGCGCCGGACCGGCCGCTCTCCAACGCCGATATTGTCGCGAAATTCCATGCCAACGCGGCCACCTCTCTCAGCCCCGCCGCCGCCGCGCGCATCGAGCACGCGGTGCTGTCGCTGGCTGACCATTCCGTCGCCGCTCTCGCCGACTCCCTTGCACCGAGGACCGCCGCATGAACGCCATCACTGAGAACTTCGCCGAACAGGCCGACCAGGATCGGCTGATCCTCGACAGCGTGGATCGCTTCCTGGAGCGTCATGTCCGCCCGGTGGCGATGCAACTGGAACACGACGACATCTATCCGCAGGAGATCGTCGACCGAATGAAGGACATGGGCCTGTTCGGCGCCGTGATCCCGGCGGAATACGGCGGTCTCGGCCTGAGCGCGCGGACCTACGCCCGGGTCATCGAGCGGATCTCGACGGTCTGGATGTCGGTCGCGGGCATCATCAACTCCCACCTGATCATGGCGACGATCGTCAATAAATCCGGCACCGAGGCGCAGAAGCGGGCGTTCCTGCCGCGCTTCGCATCGGGGGAACTGCGTGGCGGCCTGGCGCTGACCGAACCGGATGCGGGCACCGACCTGCAGGCCATACGCACCACCGCCCGGCGCGATGGGGACGACTACATCGTCAACGGCACCAAGACCTGGATCAGCAACGGCATCGAAGGCGGATGCGTCGCCTTGCTGCTGAAAACCGATCCGAAAGCCGAGCCGCGCCACAAGGGCATGAGCATGGTGATCGCGGAAAAGGGCCCGGGGTTCCGCGTCGGCCGCAAGCTGGAAAAGCTCGGCTACAAGGGCATCGACAGCGCCGAACTCGTCTTCGAAGATTATCGCGTCCCAGCCGATCGGCTTATCGGCGGGGTCGAGGGGAGGGGGATGGCGTGCGCGATTTCCGGCCTGGAGCTTGGGCGCATCAACGTCGCCGCGCGCGGTGTCGGGCTGGCGCAAGCGGCGCTGGATGAAAGCGTGCGCTATGTTCAGCAGCGCAGCACCTTCGGCAAGAAGCTGCACGAGCATCAGGCGATCGCGTTGAAGCTCGGCGATATGGCCACCCGCACGCAGGCATCCCGCCTGATGGTGGACGCCGCCGCGCAGGCTTACGATCGCGGTGAGCGGGTGGATTACGAGGCCGGCATGGCCAAGCTGTTCGCCACCGAATCGGCGCTGGAAAACGCCATCGAGGCGATGCGCATTCACGGCGGCTACGGCTACAGCAAGGAGTTCCTGGTCGAACGGCTATACCGCGACGCGCCGCTGCTGGTGATCGGGGAAGGCACCAACGAGATCCAGCGCCTGCTGATCGCCCGGCGGCTTATCGAACGCAATCCGGTTTAGGGGCGGCGCATGGATCATCCTTCATCCGACCACTCGCTGCCACATCCCTCCGCCCGCTCTTTGCCGCTTGACGGCGTCACCGTGATCGCCGTCGAGCAATACGGGGCCGGGCCGTTCGGAACCATGTTGATGGCCGATCTCGGGGCGGAGGTGATCAAGATCGAGAACCCGGCCGAGGGCGGCGATATCGGCCGCCATGTCGGGCCCTATGTCTTCGGTCCGGGCGACAGCCAGTTCTTCCAGGCATTCAACCGCAACAAGCGCAGCATGACGCTGAACCTGAAGCACCCCGAGGGCATGCGGATATTGCGGCAGCTCGTGAGCGAAGCGGATGCCGTGCTGGACAATCTGCGCGGCGACCTGCCGGAGAAATTGGGGCTCGATTATGCCTCGTTGAAGGCGGTCAACCCGGCGATCGTCTGCGCCCATCTGTCCGCCTATGGCAGGGACAATGAGCGCAAGAGCTGGCCGGGATATGACTACCTGATGCAGGCCGAGGCCGGGTATTGTAGCCTGACCGGCGAACCGGACGGCCCGCCGGCCCGCTTCGGCTTGTCGATCGTGGATATGATGACCGGGCTGATGTGCGTGTTCGGCTTGGTCTCCGGGGTGCTGGGTGCGCGGCGCACCGGGATCGGCATGGACGTGGACGTCAGCCTGTTCGATACGGCCCTGCACAATCTGAACTATCTGGCGACCTGGTATCTCAACGAGGGGCATCTTCAGGGTCGCGAACCGCGCGGCGCGCATCCATCGCTGACGCCATCGCAGCTTTACCGTACCAAAGACGGCTGGATGTTCTTGATGTGTAACAAAGAGAAGTTCTGGCCGGCCCTGGCGGAATGTCTCGGGCGACCGGATTGGGCGAGCGACCCCCGCTATGCCAGCTTCAAGGCCCGCCTGGCTAACCGCGAGGCGTTGACTCGCGACCTAGACGCCGTGATGGCGGAACGCACGACGGCGGAGTGGATGGACCTTCTGGGCGGCGTGGTTCCGGCTTCCCCGGTCTATGATGTCGGGCAGGCGCTGGACAATCCGTTCGTGCGGAATGGCGCCCGGGTCGCGCCGTTTGCCCGGCCCGAGGGCGGATCGCCGGTCGAGGGCCTTGTCGGACCGGTTCGCATCGACGGGAAGATGCCGCTGACGACGGCCGCACCGGCGCTGGGGGCCGATACGGAGTCCGTATTGGGACGCCTGGGACTGTCGGCCGCCGGCATCGCAGCGTTACGGGCTGACAAGGTTGTCTGAACGCGCTACAGGCCATGAGATGACGGCTGCCTTGTATCTACAGGTCGCGCGGACCTTGCAGGACCGCATCGCCACCGGGACTCACCCCATCGGCTCGTTACTGCCGACGGAACACATGCTGGCGGAGGAGTTCGGTGTCAGCCGGCAGACCGTGCGGCAGGCAATCGGTCATCTGCGGACCATGAAGCTGCTCTCCGCCCGCAAGGGCATCGGCACGCGGGTGGAGGCGAGCCGCCCGCATTCGAGTTACTATCACTCGCTGCAATCGTTGCAGGATTTGTTTCAATTCGCCGCTGACGCGCAGTATCGCGTCACGGACGTGGAACGGGTTTCCGTCACCGGCCGCGAGGCCGAGGAGCTGGGATGCCGCCCGGGCCGAACCTGGCTGAGGCTGACGGGATTGCGGGAACTACCGGGCACGCTTGGCGCGCCCGGGCCGCTATGCCAGACCATCGTGATGATTGATGGCCGTTATGCCGAAATCGCCGACACGCCTCGCGTTCATACGCGGGCGATCTTCGCTCAGATCGAAGACAGATTCGGTGTTACCGTAACCGAGGTTCACCAGGACATTGAGGCCACGCTGCTCAATGCCGAGCAAGCCGCGGTTTTGCAGTCCGAGCCTGGCAGTCCCGCGCTGCTGATTACCCGCCGCTTCTTCGGCAACGGCCGTACTTTGATTCAACTCACGCGCAACCTGCACGCCGCCGGCCGGTTTCGCTATTCAATGATGGTGCGGCGGGACGTCTGATTCACTGTCGCGACTGCGGAATTGGTGGCACGCCTCGCGGCTTCCCGGTGATCGGGCGGTGCGCAAGGTCTCCGACGCCGCCCGGAACAGGATGTCGTACACCACGGTCTGGTTCTGGAACGCGATGACCTCGACTTGCGACGGCACGGTGAACACGACGTGGAAATACGGCACGTCGAGCAGCTCCGCCTGGCGATCAGCGAGCCATTGCGCCCGCGCCAGACCCTGGCACTTCGGGCAGTTGCGGTTGCGACACGTAATGGGAAATTCCCATTACGTGTCTTATGGGCAAATTCAGTAATGGGGAGTCCTGGGCGGCTCCTCCCAGAAGCCCCGCCGTTTTCGAGCGGCAAGGCGCCGCTTCGCATCCTCGTCTTCTCCCCAAGAATCCGGACCTCCCCGGCGCTATGGCTGATTTGGCCGCCAGTGGCCAATGGGGGGCATGATGTTGGAGACGTATTTTGGATCGCCGAAGATGGTTGCGCGCGCCGTATTGTGGCGGATCCGAGGGACATCATGAAACGCACGCGGATGCCGTGGCGGCGATCCGCCAGCGGGTCGCCAAGGGCACCATGGTGCATGCCGATGAGAGCACGGCGTGGAACCCGCTGCATGCCAGCTTCGCCATGCAGCGGATCAACCATCAGGACGGCTTCAGCATCGACGGTGCCTGCACCAATGGCGCGGAATCCTATTTCTCCCGGCTGCGCCGCGGCGAACTCGGACATCACCACCACATCGCTGGATCCTATCTCGTCCGCTACGCCAGGGAAGCCGCCTGGCGCGAAGACTTTCGCCGCGTCGACAACGGCGACCAGGTGTACGGCGTCGTCGGGCTGGCGATGCGGTGCCGGCCGTCGGTCGATTTCTGCGGCTACTGGCAACGCGCCCGGGCCGCCTAAATCAGCCGCCAACTGACGAGCCCCGCGGTCTCGCTACGCGCGATCGTCTCCTTGGCCCGGTTGAGCGAACCGAGGATCGTTTTCTGAACCAATTCGCGTTGGCGGTCGTCGACCACCGGCATGGCCTTGACGCGCATGATCCGCTCGGCGAGCTCGCGCGCCGTCATTGGCTGGACCGCATCGCGCAGCTCGTCGTAGATCAGCCGAAGGCATTCACCGGGACGGAACCAGACACTGCGTGCCCGCTGCTGCTTGGGTCGGATCGTGTTTGGCCGAATGTTCGGATCGAACAGCCGCATCGTCGCATCGAGATACGCCAGATTGGCTCGCTGCTGCCCAAGCTGTCGTTCAAGTTGGCTCACTATTCCGGCCAGTTCCGCTCGCTTATTGCTTAACGCACTGATGACATGCGGTTCGCCCATTACCGGCTGCTCCTGGAATACTACAAACCAGGATAGTAGACGGCATGCTCTCTTCGGCAAATATACTGGGGGTGGCGGATGCTACATAACCACTCGCGGGGCCGGCCCCGCCTGCGGGGGTAGAAACGGGTTCTCGCCCGCAGGTTGATAGAGTGTGGCCCAGGTCGCCAACTACGCGGCGAGTTTCTTAGGAATGGCGCAAAATCAACCGGTTGTAGCGCGCTGCGGTCTCAATACCCCAACGCCTCGCGCTCTCCAGGATGACGTCGTCAATCCGGCTTTCGGAGCGCCCGGCGAACCGCCAGGCTGTCATCAGCCCTTGTCTGCGGCGAGCCGGTCCCGGACGCGGGCCATGACCTCGGACTCCATTGCAGCCACGTCCTCGCGGTTTGTCACCAGCCGGTAGCGCCCGGCCTCGATGTCGTCGATGCCAGCCTTATCTTCGGCCATCAGGTCATCCTCGAGTTCCAGGTCCTCAGCAAAGCGACGTGCCGCCTCCGCCAAAAACTCGGTCGCATCCGCGACGCGGCCTTCGGCGACCTGGCGATCTATAACGGCTTGCACCTCATCCGGCAGCCTAACCTGGATAACGCCCATGAAAACCTCCGGCGGGTATCATAGCCGGTCACGGTCCGCCTGGCATGTCGAATCCGGGTGACCCGAAATCCTTGTCACTGGCGGTGCGCAGCATAAGGCCGCGGTAGAGATCTTCGGCGCCTTGGCCCCGGGACGACAAGAAAACAGCGCCGTCGCGGGTTCCGGTCTTGGACGTTTCACTTCGGCCTCAACCACCGGGTTCCGCCCTTCCTGTCCTTGCTTGCTCACACTTCCAAGCCCGAACGTGTTGCCGGAGCTTTCGGCCGTGGCGGACCGGTCAGCGCGGCGGCAGCGCGAAGGCAACCAGCGCGTCGCCGATGGGCGATTGCAGCAGGATACTTCCGCCGGCGGCGATCACGATGAACTGCCGCCCGTCGGCCGCCTGGAAGCTCATCGGTGTCGCCACGCCGGGAAACGGCAGGGCATGCTGCCACAGGGTCGCCCCAGTCTCCAGATCGAGCGCGTGGAACAACCCGTCCGGCGTGGCCCCGATGAACACAAGCCCGCTGCCCGTCACCAGAGGGCCGCCGCGGTTAGGCGCGCCCCAACTAGCCGGAGCATTCAGGCCCGCGATCCCCGTCGGCTGCGTGCCGAACGGATGTTGCCAGCGTATCCGCCGCTATCCAGGTCCACGGCGGCAATCGTGCCCCAGGGCGGCCGCGTGCAGGGCACCCCGAGCGGCGACAGCACCAGCCCCCGCTGCATCCCGTACGGCGCGCCTGACATCCGCGCCACCTCGTCCGGCCCGCCCGCACGCTTCAGCGCGGCGTAGTCGGCGGAGGGGAACAGCCGGGCATAACCGGGCAGATTCATCGCGTTCAGGATGGCGACATGCGATCTCGGGTCATACCCCGGGCCGCCCCAGTTGGAGCCGCCGCCGAAATACGGAACCACGAGGCTTCCCTGGAGGCTGGGCGGTGTGAAGAGACCGTCGTTGCGCAGCCCGTGGATGCGGCGAAGACAGGCGTCACGGTCGAGCGGCGTAATGCCCCAGATATCCGCATCCGACACGCTTTGCAGCGCCAGGGGCGGCGGCATCAAAGGCTCCGGCTGCGTCGGCGCCGAGTGCTCCCCGGGCACGTCGGACTGGGCCACGGCGCGCTCGACGACGGGAAACACCGGCTCCCCGGTTTCGCGGTTCAGCACCCATAGAAACCCGGTCTTCGTCGCCTGCGCTATCGCCGGGATGACCTGCCCATTCCGCGTCACATCCACCAGGGTCGGCTGCGCCGGCAGGTCGTAGTCGAACAGGTTGTGGTGCACGGTCTGAAACTGCCAGACCAAGGCCCCGGTGCGGACGTTCAGCGCCACCACGGCGTCGGTGCCCGGCAACGGATCGCTCCGCAGGCCGCCCCAATAGTCCGGGCTGGGACTCGTAGTCGGCGCACACAGGATGCCGCGTTCGGGGTCGACCGACATCGGCGCCCAGACATTGCCGGCACCGGTCTGTTGGCGCAGCGCCTCCGGGATCGGGCTCCAGTGCCAGCGCTCCTGGCCGCTGCGGGCGTCGAAGGCGCGGACGAACCCGCTCGGCATGGCGGTGGCATGATTGTCGCTGATGGCGGAGCCGACGATCACCAGATCCTCGAACACCACCGGCGCGGACGTCACGTTGACGACCCCGGCTTCGGAATTGCCGTTGTCCATCTTGTTCAGGTCGATCGTGCCGCCCGACGCGAAATCGGGGCAGAGCGTCCCGGTGCGGGCGTCCATCGCCTCCAGCCGCCCATCCAGCACGCCCTGGTAGATGCGGGTCTGGCAGGGCCGGGACGGATCCGGCGTGGCTTCCTGCCAATACGACACGCCGCGGCAAATCAGCGAATGCTGCTTGTCATACGCACGATCCAGCTTCGGGTCGGGTTCGTGCGCCCAGCGCAGCTTTCCGGTCTCCGCCTCCGGGGCGATGACCCGATTATAGGGCGTCCAGAAATACAGTGTATCCTGCGCCAATATCGGCGTCGCCTCGAAGGTTGTGGCGCGATGGCCCGGCTCCCCGCGGGAATAGTCGCCGGTGCGATAGACCCAGACTTCCTGCAGTTGTTCGAGGTTCGCCGCGGTAATCTGAGCAAGTGGCGTGAAGTGACCCCCGCCGGGACCGCCGCCCGTAACCGGCCAGCCGAAGTCAGGCTCGGCAGCGAAACTGGACAGGGCCGGAGCGGCAAGCAACAAGACCAACCATGGCAGCCGCGGCACTGTCATCCCTGCCGCCCCGGCGCGGCGGCGGCCACGCCATGCCAGGAAAGTGGCCAGACTGGCGAGGAAAGTCGTGCCGGTCGCCAGGATCGCGGCCATCACGGCATCATTCATCGCGACATGCTCGAACGCGCCGTAGATCATCATGACGACGACGGCACAGCCGAAAAGACCCCAAATCAGCAAAAGTAACGCTACCAGCGGCATGTTCAGTGCCTTCAGGGCAATCAGCCGTTCACGTTGCAGCCGTGGGATTACTGTCGCAAGTCATCGGATCCATGTTTGGTCGCACCAGACTCTACATTTGTCTGTGAGCGTTCATTGAGGGCGCCTGTCCGGGCGGTGGCCCGCGGAATCTGTTCCCGCCCGGTGAGCTCGGGGTTACGCGTTCCCCGCACGGGCGGGGATGAACCGATGACGCCGGCCTTTGATTCGGTCAGCGCCAGGCGTTCCCCGCACGGGCGGGGATGAACCGGTTTGCCGCCGCTGATCGGCCGGCTCGTAGGGGCGTTCCCCGCACGGGCGGGGATGAACCGATGCCAGCGCGGATCAGCCCGAGAGTTTCGTCGCGTTCCCCGCACGGGCGGGGATGGACCGGGCTCGGGCGATCACTGGCGTCGCGTTCCCCACACGGGCGGGGATGAACCGGCGTTGCGGAGCGCGCCTTGATCGCCCTTGCGGACTGGACAATGCGCGGACGCTATCGCATTTGCCCTTCGAGTAAGCCAGACGGACGCATTGGCGGGATCAGGGATCAGGCCTGCGCGGGAATGAGCCGGCGGAAACCGTATAGGTATTAAGTACGGTAGCGCCGAAGGGATGGTTCCGAGCGGGTCAATGCCGCAGTTGGAATGTGACCGCGGGATCCGGGCCCGCCCCGGTGTCGCCGACGCTGACCGCTGGCGGCGATCAGCCGAGGGCATCGCCGGACGCTCGGAACCCGCCGGAGCAGCTATGCTCGCAGGACGCGCCGGCACTCGGTCTGATGACTTGGTTTCAAGCCTGCTGTGTCAACAATGTCAACAATATCAACATGATAAAATGCGGACCTGCCTTTTTTTCTGGCAAACCCGAAAAAGATGCCTCACCATTCTGATCATGCGGCGCCCCCGGCGCGGTCACGTAAGGAGGTATCATGGCTAAGATCACGGTTTATCTGTCGCCCAAAAAGCTGAGTCCGAAGCCCCGTTCTGCGGCCTGTCGGCCGGCGCTCGAGAGGGTCCGCAACACGCTTGAGAGAGACATCTATTTGGCGTGGAAAGACGGAGAAGTGGCGGTTGTCTACCAGGACCCCTATGACGACTACGGAGAGGCCGTTCTCCGGGTTACCGGCATGGAGGACGAGTGCTCGAAAGAGCTGCTCGAAAGGCGGGCTGCCTGCTATCTTCATTATTTACTGTCCACACGGCCCGGGCGTGGTGACTCGCCCAGTTCCAGTTGCCGGGCCGCGTCGTCGATTTGCCCAACATCTTGTCCCCAGCGGCAACGGCGTCCCGGGACGGATTGGATTTCTTCTGTACTGCTCTGGCACTCGTGTGGCCGATAGCGGGCCGAGCGGATATGCGGAAGCAGGGCGTTGCGTCCGGCTAATATTGCGGGAAGGCTCAATCGGCTGCGGCGCTCCGCCCGGTTCAAAACCGTCGGCGACGTCTGTTCGCGGTCAAACCCCGGCGGGCGGCTTCGGGATCTCGGAAGCGACTTCGGCCGCTCTGACATTGGCTCGCCGCTTGGCGGCTCCGTCACGGTAGCCGGCGAGGCGGAACGGCAGGAGGTGCGCCAACCTCTGGCCCGGCTGAAAGCGGCGAGGAGTCTTTTCATCCCAGCCGGCCATACCGGCGGCCAATCCGTCATCGTAGGCTGCCCGCTCCGGCTTCGGGATCTTGAGACGGTCGGGGACGATCGGCAGATCGTCGGGGCGTGCCTCACCGGCTGGCTGCCTCACGGTTTCACCGGGCATGTGCGACGGCGCACCGGCGTCTGGTTCGGCCGCGCTGAGCCGCAGCGCCGGGAATCCCTCGGTTTCAAGCGCAGGTCGAGCCTGTTGACCGTCGTTGCCAGGCGGCGGGCGCGGATCGGTCGTCTCCATTTCCGGTCTTTGCTTTTCAGCGGCGGCGGCACGCCGTGTCTCCCTAACCGACGCGCGGGCCGCCGCCGCTTCAGCGCGTGCCGTCGCCACATCCGCTGCGGCGTGCTCACGTGCCGCCATCGCAGCCGCGGTTGCCTCGCGAGCCTCATCGCGGGCCTGCTGCGCGGCCGCGAGCGCCGTCTCGCGGGCCGCTTCGGCAGCCGCCGCCCGGCGTTCCGCCTCGGTCAACTCGGCCCTTACGGCCGAAAGCTCCGCGGCGATAACGTTCCGCTCGCCGGCGGTATGCGCCGCGGCGGATACCGCTTTATCGCCTGCGGCGACGGCCTGATCACGCTCGGCCGCCAGCAGCGCCATCGCTTTATCGGTCGCTGCAAGCGCCTCGTCCGCTTCGGCTTGGGCCAGACGCGCGGCCTCCGCCGCAGCCCGAGCGGCCGCCACTTCTTCGCCAAGCCGCTCCGCCGCGCGCCGCTCCGCCGCCGTCCAGGCCGTGGCGATGGCGTCCCGGATAGAGGCCGCGAGCTGATCCCCAAGCGCCGCCGCACGCGCGGCGAGGTCAGGGGGCAACGGAGCTACGGAGGCTTCCGTCAGTTGATCCGCGGGCGCCGCAACATTGGGCCGGGTCTGTTCCCACACGGCCATGAGTCGCTTCGGATCACCCCTATTTCCCAACTGCATCCGCAGACTATAGCCGGTGACGGGACGGTTCTGCGCCAGGACCGCCTCGCCAGCTCTGCCGATCTCCTCGGCGCTCACGGTCACGGTCGCAGCCACGGTCACCTCCCGCAGAAGGGTAAACCAAGCTTATCGAACCTCAAAAGCTTCAGAAGCATGGTAAGCTTGGTACTCTTTGCGCGGAGTAATACCCTACACATTCAAGAAATGCACGTGAAAGTAGCGGCGTCGGTCGGATGGGCCAGTAACCTTTCGTTCAGTCGGCGTTGCGACACCGATTCGCGTTTTGCAGGCAGGATTCGACGGCGGCTGAAGACCGTTTTCAGCTCTCAGGCGGATCGCGCCGCCAAGCGGCAGCGCCACGCGGCAAGACGGCTTCGCTGGCAGGCCGGCCCATGCCGTGGCGTTCCAATAGATCATTCAGCGCTCGGCCGATCAGCGCTTGGACAGTGGTTCCCTGCTGCAACGCAACCATCTTCAACGATTGCGCGACGGCCGGATCAAAATAGCCTCCCACCCACGCCGTGCCGATGCGCGAGCGCTGCGCCGAAGCTGCCGGCCGGCGTTTGGACGACACTGGGGCAGGATCGGCCGCCGGATCGGGGGGAGCGGCGGGCGGCGGGCGAGACATGCGCTCGGTTAGCGCAAAAGCGCCCGGGGCGGAAGCGGCGTGCACAAGCCGGACCGACTCACTGCGCAGGGAGCGGTGATCTCACGATAAGACGACTAGACGACTAATTATCCTTAGGGTGTCGGATCGCTGTCAGAACAGCCCCGTTCGCCAACCGCATGATCGGAGAATGCACCGATGACCTCTGAAAGCGGCGGGATTCCCGCCAAGACCACAATTGCCGCGATCAGC
>CAINOE010000153.1 GCA_903851415.1 uncultured Rhodopila sp.
AAGGTCTTGGCGTCTTGGCGACTTGGCGTCTTGGCGTTTCAACGTCAGAGGCCGCACACCGGAACAGCCGAAGCCAGCCACGCCCAACCATCACCACCCGAACACGACGGCATTGGGCCACCGTGACCGCGGGGGCTATAAATCCGACGATGACACGGCGGCAGCCGACCACCTGGTATGAAAAAACCCCGCCGTGCGACACGGCGGGGTTCGTTTCTCGGCGGTGCGGTCGGATCAGACCGAGTAGTACATCTCGAACTCGACAGGGTGCGGCGTGTGCTCGAAACGATACACCTCGGACCATTTCAGTTCGATATAGCTCTCGATCTGGTCGGTGCTGAACACCCCGCCTTCCAGCAGGAACTCATGGTCCGCGGCCAGCGCGCCCAGCGCTTCGCGCAGGCTGCCGCACACCGTCGGGATGCCGGCGAGTTCTTCGGGAGGCAGGTCGTACAGGTCCTTGTCCATCGGGTCGCCCGGATGGATCTTGTTCTTGATCCCGTCCAGCGCCGCCATCGTAATGGCGGAGAACGCCAGGTACGGGTTGGCCGCCGGGTCGGGGAAGCGCACTTCGACGCGCTTGGCCTTCGGGTTGGTCGCATACGGGATGCGGCACGATGCCGAGCGGTTGCGGGCGGAGTAGGCCAGCAGCACCGGCGCCTCAAACCCCGGGATCAGCCGCTTGTAGCTGTTGGTCGAAGGGTTGGAGAACGCGTTGATCGCCTTGGCATGCTTGATGATGCCGCCGATGGCATACAGGCAGGTCTCCGACAGATCAGCGTAGCCATTGCCGGCGAACAGCGGCTTGCCGGCCTTCCAGATCGACAGGTGGGTGTGCATGCCCGAGCCATTGTCGCCGTAAATCGGCTTCGGCATGAACGTCGCCGTCTTGCCGTAGCTGTGCGCCACGTTGTGCACGACATACTTGTAGATCTGCATCTGGTCGGCCATCGTGGTCAGCGGACCGAACTTGTTGCCAAGCTCATGCTGCGACTGGGCGACTTCGTGGTGGTGCTTTTCGATGGTCAGGCCCATTTCGCCCATCGTCGACAGCATCTCGGCGCGCAGGTCGCTGTCGCCATCGACCGGCGGGACCGGGAAGTAGCCGCCCTTGACGGCCGGGCGATGGCCCATGTTGCCTTCCGGATAGTCCTTCAGCGAGGATTGCGGACCTTCGACGCTATCGACCTGATAGGTCGCGTAGTTGCCGCCGGTGCCGAACTTCACGCTGTCGAAGACGAAGAATTCGGCCTCGGGGCCGATGAACACGGTGTCGCCGATGCCGCTGGACTTCACGTAGGCCTCGCACAGCTTGGCGGTCGCGCGCGGATCGCGGGCATAGAACTGGCCGGTCGAGGGCTCGACGATGTCGCAGAACACGATCAGGCTCGGCTTGGCGGCAAACGGGTCCATGACCGCGGTCGCCGGGTCCGGCATCAGGATCATGTCGCTCTCGTTGATCGCCTTCCAGCCGGCGATCGAGGAGCCGTCGAACATGATGCCGTCGCGGAACGCATCCTCGTCCATCGTCGATACGTGCTGGGCAGTGTGCTGCCACTTGCCGCGGGGATCGGTGAACCGGAGATCCACATACTCCACGGAATTATCGCTGATCAGCTTGAGCACATGGCTCACATCGCCGCTCGAAGCTTCACTTGCCGGCTTCTTCGCCATCCTGATTTCCCCGTTGTCAATCTGGTCGCCGCGAACCCCTGCCCGTCACCGGACGTGGCAGTACGCGGCCAATCGAAGCCCCGCACCACGCGGAACTCCATGAGCCGGCCTTCTGTTATCGATTCCGCCGAAGACCGGAAGCGGATGCGGAATAGGTGTGTGTGTTTAACTTGCCCGCGGAGTCAAGCTGTTCGCCGTGCAGAACGGCGAACAGCAGGCAGGCTTCAGATCGCGTCCTCCCCACGTTCGCCGGTGCGGATGCGGATCACTTCCTCGATGGCAGAGATGAATATCTTTCCGTCGCCGATGCGCCCGGTACGGGCCGCGTTGACGATGGCCTCCACGGCGCGCTCGACGACGCCATCCTCGCAGATGACCTCGATCTTCACCTTCGGCAGAAAATCAACGACGTACTCGGCGCCACGATACAGCTCGGTGTGGCCTTTCTGCCGGCCGAAGCCCTTGGCTTCGACAACGGTAATGCCTTGCAGCCCAACCTCGTGAAGCGCTTCCTTCACCTCATCGAGTTTGAACGGCTTGATGACAGCTTCGATCTTCTTCATGTCCATCAAGCCCGGGGTTGGCCGGGCCTCCCACATTGTTCACGCTGCCCGTAGCGCTACTGAGGTTTCAGCGGCATGAACAGCACCACAGGTTTGCATGTGGCGTGCCAAGCAGCAACGACGAAGGTGAAGGTCGACGCCCTTCGGGGGCGGAATCGGTTGGACCAAGGGATCGCAGGCAAAGCCTGCAAAAATGACGCGGGCGGAGCAACCGGCGCCTGTCAAAGGGCGGATTGCCCGCTTCTTGCTCAGTGGAAACAGATGCAAACCGCCCGTTTTTTATGCAGCCGGTGGGGGAAATCTATACGCCCGATCCGGGCTTCGTGCCCTTCCCAACTCGATCCCCGGGAGATATTCCCGGCATACACCGTTTGCAGCAGCCAGGATGGAGCACGAGACCGATGCGGGGCGCCAACAGTTATCTCGGGTCTATCGGCACCACCATCTTCACGGTGATGTCCGCCCTTGCGGTCGAGCACCGGGCGGTCAATCTCGGCCAGGGCTTCCCGGACACCGAAGGTCCGCGCGACGTCGTGCAGGCGGCGGTGGATGCGCTGCTGGACGGACGCAACCAGTACCCGCCGATGCCGGGGGTGCCGGAACTGCGCCAGGCGGTTGCCGCTGCGAACCGGCGATTCTACGGCCTCGACATCGACTGGGCGGCGCAGGTCACCGTCACCTCCGGCGCCACCGAGGCAATCACCGCCTGCCTGATGGCGGTGCTCGACCCGGGCGACGAGGTCGTGCTGATCGAGCCGCTGTACGATACCTATGTGCCGGTGGTGCGCATGCTCGGCGCTATCCCCCGCATCGTTCGTCTCGCTCCGCCGCATTGGGACCTGCCGCGTGAGCACCTGGCGGGCGCGTTCGGGCCGAAGACCAAGGCAATCCTGTTCAACTCGCCGATGAACCCGTGCGGCAAGGTGTTCACGGCGGAGGAGCTCGGCTTCATCGCCGGGCTGCTCGGGCGGTGGGATGCCTATGCGATCTGCGACGAGGTGTATGAGCACCTGACCTTCGACGGCGCCCGCCACATTCCGCTGATGACCCTGCCGGGAATGCGCGAGCGGACAATGCGCATCGGCAGCGCCGGCAAGACGTTCTCGCTGACCGGGTGGAAAGTCGGCTATGTCACCGCCGGCGCGGCGCTGACCCCGCTGGTGCAGAAGGCGCACCAGAACCTGACCTTCACCACGCCGCCGAACCTGCAGCGGGCGGTCGCGGTCGGGTTGGCCAAGGATGATGCATATTTCGCCTCGCTCGCGGGTAGTCTGCAGGCGCGGCGGGACCAGTTGGCCGACGGATTGGCCTCGGTTGGGTTGACGGTGCTGCCGACGCGGGGGACGTATTTCATCACCACCGATTTCGCGCCGCTTGGTTACAAAGGCGACGATGTGTCGTTCTGCCGGCACATTACCGAGAAGGCCGGGGTGACGGCGATCCCGGTGTCGGCGTTCTATGATGAGCCGAGAGCGCCGGACCATTACGCGCGATTCGCATTTTGCAAGAAGCCCGAGGTGCTGGAGGAGGCGATCGGGCGGTTGCGGCGGCATTTCCGTGGGTAGAGCTGCCGTCCGCCGAAGGACCGGATTTTCCGGTTCAACTCTCATGGCCCCGCTCGTCGGGCCACCTGGTCCCGCAGCCGCGACGGGTCGCCCGGACAAGGGGCATGACCGGAGACGCTGGACGGTATATCAAACCGAACTCTAATCGATAGAATTGCCCGGCAGCGCCGGGGACCATAGACAAGCGCGTTGCGAGGCCGTCACGCCGTTAACTCACCCCGCCCCGAGCGGCCACCGGCCACAGACATTCCACCCGGCCGCCACGCACCCCGACATACCAGTCGAACTTATCGACCGTCGGGTCGCAATGCCCCGGCACCAGCCTCAACTTTTCCCCCAGCCGAGGCGCCGCCGTTTCGCTGCCGACAGCGAGCTTGCCGTGCTCGTCGGAGGCGCCGACATACTGGATATCCGGCCGCTGCCACACTGTCGGCATGCCGGAATCCACCGCCAGCGACTTCAACCCCGCGTCCAGCACCGCCACCCCCGGCTTGCTCGCGCTCATCACCGAGGACAGCACGAACAGCGCGTGCCGGAATGTGCTCACGAAGGCGCCCGCCTCGTCCAGGTTGCGGGCGTAGTCGGCGTCCATGAACACGTAGCTGCCCGCCTGCATCTCATTGTAAACGCCGGACTGCGATTCGATCTCGAACGTGCCGGTCCCGGCGCCGCCGACGATCGGGCACGAAAGCCCCTGCTGGCGAAGCTGTTCGACCGTGCGGCGAGACGCCTCTACCGCGCCGCCGATAAGGGTGCGGCGCTCCTCCGGGGTGCGCCTGTGCTGGGCGCTGCCGTGATAGGCCTGCAATCCGCCGAAGATCAGGTGCTTCGACCCGGCGATGAGCGTCGCCAGCGCCACCGCCTCCGGCCCGGGCTGCACGCCGCAGCGGCCGGCGCCGGCATCGATCTCCACCAGCACCGTCATGCGGATGCCGGCATCGGCGGCGGCGGCTTCGATCGCGGCGACCTGGCCCCCATCGTCGGCACACACCGCAACCCTGGCGATGCGGGCGAGGGCGCACAGCCGGGCCAGCTTGGCCGCCCCGACGACCTCGTTGCTGACGAGGATGTCCGGGATGCCGCCCCAGGCCAGCACTTCCGCCTCGGCCACCTTTTGCACGCAGTTGCCGACGGCGCCGCGCGCGATCTGCAGCTTCGCGATCACCGGCGATTTGTGGGTCTTGGCGTGCGCCCGCAGCTTCACCCCGGTGGGCGCCAGCAGCCGGGCCATGCTGTCGAGGTTGAACTCGAGCGCGTCGAGGTCGATGACCAAAGCCGGGGTGTCGATCTCGTCCTCACGCATGCCGGGGATGGCGGGGGGCGATTGCAACATGGCCAGGATCCTTCAGCGGGAGCGGGAGTGTTGCCGGTCGCACGGGAAACGGCAACCGGCGCCAACCGGTCGTTCTCGGCGACCATCGCCGCCGCTCCCCGCCGCTTTTGCTTTTCCCGTCCGGATCGCTCAACTTTCGCCGCGGAATCAGGGGGAGGCACGCACATGAAAGTCGGCGTCATCGGTCTGGGCAACATGGGCATGGGGGCGGCGCTCAACCTGCTGAACAAGGGGCATGCCGTCACCGGCTGCGACGTGCGGGCGGAAAGCCGGGACGCCTTCGCCGCCGCCGGCGGGGCGGTGGCGGAGACGCCCGCTGCGCTGCCGGCGGACCTCGAAGCCGTGGTGGTGTTCGTCATCAACGCGGCGCAGACCGAGCAGGTGCTGTTCGGCGAAAACGGCTGCCTCGCCGGGCTGCCGAGAGGCGGTGTCGTGCTGTGCTGCGCCACCATCGCCCCGGAAGCGGCCAAGGCGCTGGGCCGGCGGATCGAGGCGGCCGGCTTCCTGATGCTGGACACCCCGGTGTCCGGCGGGGCCGCCGGCGCGAAGGCCGGGACGATGACGGTGATGGGATCGGGGTCCGAGGCAGCATTCGCCAAAGCCGCGCCGGTGCTCGACGCGATCTCCACCAAAATCTGGCGCCTCGGCGACGAGATCGGCGTCGGCAGCACGGTGAAGATGGTCAACCAGTTGCTGGCCGGGGTTCATATCGCGACGGCGGCCGAGGCGCTGGCGCTGGGCATCCGTGCCGGGGCGGACCCGGAGACGCTGTTCAAGGTGATCTCGGAGTCCGCCGGCAGTTCGTGGATGTGGCAGAACCGGGTGCCGCATATCCTGGCGGGGGACGATACGCCGTCCTCGGCGGTCAACATCTTCGTCAAGGATCTGGGGATCGTCTTGGATCAGGCGCGGGCGCTGACCTTCCCGCTGCCGCTGGCCGCCGCGGCGCACCAGTTGTTCCTGGCGGCGGCGGCGAACGGCCAGGGCTATAAGGACGATGCCTTCGTGATCCGGGTATGGTCGGCGTTGACCGGGATCGCGTTGCCGGAGAAGCGGTGATCAGTCGGTGATCGACGCCCGCGAGCGTTCCGGTTCGGCAATCGCCTCCAGGCAGTAGCCGAACCGATCCGGCTCCACCGCCAGTTCGGCTTTCGCCGCGATCGCCTCGGCTTGCGGGGCGGTCAGCGGATACATCTTCAGGACGTGCGGATCGGAGGCCGGGACGCCGGCGACCGTGCGGGCAAACGGGATCAGTGTTGCGGGGACGGTCACGACTGTTTCCAGCAACTCGGTCGTCTTGGCGTATCCCGTCAGCTTTCCCACAGCGTTCATGGTTCGACCTGATAGTTCGGATTCGGCGGCTTCGTCCGGGCGCCGGCATAGGGATCGAACTCCCCGACATGCCGGCCGCGGCGATTATATACCTCCACGCGGCCATGTTGATCGGCCCGTTCGTAGATCGCCCCGGAGCGGTCCTTCCAGCGTTGGCGCAGACCGCCGCCGGGGAGGATGGTCTTGCCGCGCACCCTGGTTGCACGCGGAAAAGCCGGCAGAAAAAGCGGCGCCGGCACATGGGATGGGGCGATCGCTTTGTTGTCGTTCGCTTTGCTTGCTTGCCGCGGTTCATCGGCGCGCAGCCTAACGAGAGACCATCAACGAGCGGAAAATCCGCCAACGCCATTATGCTTGAACGAAAGGCGGCCTGCAGCCATCATCCCTGTATGACAGACTCCATTATCAGCGGCGTCACGCTCCGCTTCGGCTGGTTCGAACCGGTCCTGCCGCGCCGCATTGAACGCCCTGGCGCTCTGTTCCGGCAGGGGTGGCAAGCGACGGTTTGCCATCGGGAGGCAACCGCATGGGCGTGACGGCCAAATGGGGCCTGCTCAGCCGGGCCGAGCGGGACGCCGCCTACAACAACATCGCCCATGTCCCCGACAGCGCGGTGCTGAATGCGGCGCGGGAGGTCGCGTCGGCGGTATTCCGGACAACAAACGGCCTGCATTTGGA
The DNA here is from genome assembly GCA_903851415.1 of uncultured Rhodopila sp. Taxonomy (GTDB): domain Bacteria; phylum Pseudomonadota; class Alphaproteobacteria; order Acetobacterales; family Acetobacteraceae; genus Rhodopila. The sequence goes on from CAINOE010000153.1 coordinate 7,146, forward strand.
TCTGCGATACGGCAAGAAGGAGCGTAATGCGTGGGATTTATTCCCTGTAGCCGATCCTGATGCGCCTTGTATTGTTTTTGTTCATGGAGGTTACTGGCAGCGTAATAGAAAGGAGCAGTTCTGCAATCTGATTGCCGGCCCGCACGGGCGCGGCTGGGCGGCTGCTCTGCCGGGCTACACGCTGGCGCCCGATGCGTCGCTGACAGAGATCGTGGCGGAGATCAACACGGCTCTGGATTGGCTGGGCGCGCATGGGCCGGCGCACGGGATCGACGGGCCGATCGTGCTGTCGGGATGGTCCGCCGGGGGGCATCTGACGGCGATGTGCCTGGGCCATCCGCTGGTGAAGGCGGGGCTGGCGATCTCGGGCGTATTCGAACTCGGGCCGCTGCGGGATACGTATCTGAACGAAAAGCTGCGGCTGACGGAGCAGGAGGTCGTTTCCCTGTCGCCGATGCGGTTGCCAGGGGCAGCGAAACCGCTGGCGATCGCTTACGGGACGGCGGAGTTGGCGGCCCTGGTCGCGGACAGCCGCGACCTGCATGCGCGGCGGGCGGCGGCGCATCTGCCCGGGGCGTTGATCCCGGTGCCGGGGGCGAACCATTTTACCGTGATGCAAGAGTTGCGCGATCATGACGGGGTGCTGACGCGGTACTTGCCGCTGTTGCTGGGGTAGGGCGTCGGCGCCGTCCGGCCCCAATTCGTCATGGCCCGGTTCGTCCGGGCCATCGATCGCCGCAGGTCCTGGAATAGGTGGCCTGGACCAGCCGGGCTATGACGGGAGGGGGGCACCGAATGGGCTTGAACCGGCGCCCAATGTGGCCTAAGTGCTATTCCGTCAGCTTGCTGACTATGGTGATAAACGGCGCGTGGAATAATCGTTGTGGACCCGGGGGCAGTGCCCGGCGCCTCCACCATTTACCCCGACATTGTCCGGGGCGCATGGGGGCGAAACAGGTTCGACACGCGTGGTAAAGACCCGCCTTTTGCCCGGCATTGTACCGCCGTTATCGGGCTAATTTACAAGTGCCAATGACAATGAGGCGCTCGCCGTCGCTGCATAAGCGATAGGCGCGGTTCGGGGGGCACCGGGCAACAGAAGCCCCCCACTTTCAGACCTGAATCCCGATCCTCGCCGCCGTCGGCCGCGGTAACCAAGGGCCCGGCGGCTTGCAGCGAGTCCGCCAACGCAACGTCCGGCCGCCAGGCCAGATGGTCGCATCAGGTGCGCGCGTGGCGCAACGCCTCGCCGCGACCGACGCCATCCGTGGGATGCGGCTCATGCCGCCGCAGAATGTGCCGGCAGGCCCGGCCACCCACGCGTTTGGTAGCGGCCGCAGTCACGAAGCCTGCGGCGATGCCGCGAGCAACTGCTGGATCGGATCCCATACGAAGGCGGTCTGGGCGATCTTCTGGCCGGCGAACTGAGTCGTCGCCTCGGCGACCGGCTTGCCGCCCAGGCGCTGGTAGAACCAGCGGCTCGGGTTTTCGCGCAGCACCCACACGAACGCCGACTTGCAGCCGATGTCGATCAGATGGGAGGCTGATGCCCGCATCAGCCGGCGGCCGACCCCGCGCTCCCGCCAGTCGTCCAGCACATACAGCGTTTCGACCTCGCCCTCGGCCAGCCGCTTGCCGGCGATTTCCGCGTGGCGCGCGCGGCCGGCGGTGCTGAATCCGATGATCCGCGGGCCGCTGCCGATGGGCACATCGACGCCCGATGCGGTGGCCACCATCACCCCGGTGCCGCCGCGGATCGCCGCGTCGTAATGCGCCGCCTGGCGCGAGACCGACATCCGCGCGAGATACGTGTCCGGCAGGATGCCCGGATAGCTGCTGCGCCACGCCGCGACATGCACCGCGCCGATGGCGATGGCGTCCGCGACGCGCGCCTTGCGCAGCGAGATCACGCGATCCGCTCCAGCACCGCGGTGAAAAACCCGTCGGTGCGATGGCGCGCCGGAGTCAGGCTCAGGAACTCCCCATTGTTTGGCGCCGGCTGCGGCAGCGGCCATGCCCGGGATAGCGGGACAATGGCGAACCCGGGATGGCGTCGAAGAAAATCCGTCACCTGCGCCTCGTTTTCCTCTTCCAGCAAGGAACAGGTAGCGTACACCAAGCGTCCGCCTTTGCGAACCAGACTTTGAGCGGTATTGAGGATCATCGCCTGTTTGGGAACCAACTCCGACAGATCGGTTTCCTTTAACCGCAGCCGGGCGTCCGGGTTGCGCCGCCATGTGCCGGTTCCGGTGCACGGGGCATCGACCAGCACGCGATCGAATGTGCCCGCCCGCCGCTTCAACCATTTGTCGCCGGATTCAACCAGATGCCGCTCGACATTGTGCACCCCGGCGCGGCGCAGGCGGCGCACCGCGCCATCCAGCCGCGGGGCGGAGACGTCGCAGGCGACGATCTGGCCGCGATTCCCCATCGCCGCCGCCAGAGCGAGCGTCTTGCCGCCGGCGCCGGCGCACCAGTCGGCGACGCGCATGCCCGGCGCCGCGCCAACCATCAGGGTGACGAGCTGGCTGCCTTCATCCTGGATCTCCACCAGCCCGGACTGGAACGCCGGGCCATCGGTCACCGGCCGGCGGCCCTCGATGCGAATTCCCCAGGGCGAAAACGGGGTTGGTTTCGCCTCCCATCCCTCGGCCGCCAGCGCGGCGCGTGCCTGCTCCCGGTCGCCTTTGAGCAGGTTGGCCCTTAAATCCAATGTGGCGGGTTCCGATAGCGCCGCCATTTCGGAGAACAGGCCGGGGCCGAAGCGGGATTGCAGCCGGGGCAGCAGCCAGTCGGGAATCTCCAGCCGCACCGCCGCCGGCATTTCCGGATGGTCCAGGGTGTGGCCCTCGATCCGGGCGATGACAGCGAGTTCGCCGCGGTCGAGCGGCGGGGCGGCGAACTGGCCGCCGGAGAAGGTCTGCACAACGCCGGCCTTGGTCCACCCTTCCAGCAACAGCGACGAGGCCACCAGAAGGCGCGGCGTTGCAGGGGCGTCGCCGAGCCACCAGCTCAGGCGGCGGCGGGCGCGCAGCACGCTCCAGACGCGTTCCGACACGGCGCGGCGGTCGCCGGAACCGATATAGCGGCGGGAGCGGAAAAAATCATTCGCCACGGCGTCGGCGGGGCGTTTCGGCGCGCCCTCCACGACCTCCAGCAGATCGATCGCGGCGGCGATCCGCGCGGCGGGAGTCAAACCGGCAGGCCGGGCACTGCCGGCAAATGACGCACTTCGGACACCTCAGGTCAGGACGACAAACGACCCCGATACACTGGCCGCACCGGTTTGGCCATGTCAATGTCGCCCGGTGCCGCCTGCATGGCGCTCGGTGCTCGGCGTGTTGTTCCGTTTTCTCGTCGATCAGCATGGCGATCCGGCGCGAACGCCGGCAGCCTGCCCCGGGGGGCCGAAGCCCGCGATTGTCCCGTTCGCACGGAGCGAAACGAAGGAGCGGTGGCGCAATTCCTCCCGCCCGTGGACGTTGGTGATCGGCCTTCGATCACCGGCGGGTCGAAAAATCGCCGGAGATTGAGGCGATCGTCAACCTGGTTGCGGAAGGAAAATTTGAGCGCCGGGATATCCGCGGAAGCCTATCCAGGGCTTTCTGAAACAAGACCTTCTTGCTTTGCCATAACGGTCCATGCGGGCGGGCTTACGCCCGGACCCCGGCGCCGGTCCGGCGGCGGAATGCGGCAAGAGCCAGGAAACCGGTGCCAAGCACGGCGATCGACGCCGGTTCGGGGACGCTGTCCAGGGACACCGTGGCGCAGCTATACTGGATGTCAGCCGCTTCGAATGAGACGACCGTGCTGCCCAGTACGATCTGGTTGAAAGTCCCGTCCAGGTCGTTCAGAACGGTGTAAAAACTTCCTCCGTAGCCCTGCGACCCGTTGGGAGCGTTGGATTCGGTTACGTCATAGATGTCGTTGCCCGTAATGGTCGCTACGGTCGTCGCCCGGTTTCCCGTGACATTATTGAATGAAATATAGTTGAAGGTGGATCCGTGATCGACGGATCCCCATAGCAAGCCGAGATAGCGCTCCGCGCGGCTGAAGTTGAGGGTGATCGTTCCCAATCCGGTGGAAAAATACGGCGCCGACCAATAGGTCGGGGAGGCCTGGCTGCCGCCGGATACCGGCGCGGCATAGAGGTCCGCCGCGGACCCGGAGACAACGCCCTGATTGGACGCCGTCGCGACGTTCACATTGACGGCGCCCCGGTTGGCGACGAACGAGGTTTTCCCGATGTCGGCCGCGCTCAGGTCAAGGGCATGGACCCTGCCGATGGCGGCCGGGAGGCCCGACAGGTCGAACTGGATGTTGATGGTGTCAGCGGATGCGGCGGTTGCCGCGGTCAGCAGGCACGACTCGACCGCCACGGCGGCAAGAAGCCGTTTCATCGGAAGGAAAGGGTTCATGAAGGTTGCTCCGGGCGGCTTTCGCGTTGCCTGGATTGCTAGCAACCAAAACGTCTTTGCATCCAATCAAATAGAAAGGAAATGTCTCATCCCGCGAGAAGTGTGGCGAGCTTTCGATTTATTTGGTTCATGTTATCGTGATTTCAGATTCCCTCGTTTTCGTTACTTGTGCCTGCTCCAGCAACCCCCGAACCGCCCATTGGCGCGGTTCGGGGATCCGCCGATGCGCTATCGCTCGCCCGGCCTTTTCTCGTGATGCTGCGCCGGTTCGCCATGTGGCGCCGGGGCGGCCGCGCGCGCCGCGGGGAGCGCCGCTGCCGCGGCGTGGACCGCCGGTGCCGCGAATGCGGTCCGGGGGGCAGCCGCGCGAGGCGCGTCCGCCGCCGGCTGGCGGGTCACCGCCGGCGAAGCATGTGCCTGCGGATGGTTCGGCAATGGCGCGACCGCGGCCGGATGGTTCGGTGCGGTCGCCAGGGTCGCGGGATGGGTTGCGCCGGGACCAACGGCGGCGGGGTGGTTCTCCGCGGGCGCGATGGCGCCCGGATGGCTCGTCTCGCCGCCAATCGGCGGCAAATGATTGTTTCCGGGCGCGGCGGCAAACGGATGCGCGACCCGCGGACCGGATCCGGCTCCCTGTTCGGCGCCTTGGATGTGCGCGGTCTGCGTCGGCGGAAGTCCGGCCGGCCGTGCTCCCGGCTCGGCCAGCGGCACGGCGCCCGGATGCGGCGCAGGGCCGGCCGGACCCCCGGTCGCAGGTTCCCTCGGAGCGGGTGTTTCCGCGCCGGCAGCCCGGTGGCCGATGAGTGGGGGCTGGAACCCGGGCTCCGACGCGCCCGCCTGCACCGCTGGACCGGGCGCCGGCGGATGCGCCGGCACGCCGGACGGGGAGAGGTTCAAGTGCCGCGCCACCGCCGGGGTCACGCCGGACGTCGCTGCCGTCGGGCTCAGCGGCTGCTGCCCGGTCACCGGCCGCGCCGCCGCAAACTGGTCCGGCGTCACCGGCTGGGCCACCGCCTGTATCGGCCGCGACCCGGCCATCGCGGCGGCCGGAACCTGCGTCGCGGCGCCCCGATTGACGAAATTGTTCACCGTCACGTTGGTGTTGTTGATCGTCTGCACGTTGGTGACATGGCTGATGTTAACCTGGCGGACATAGGCGTCCGAGGCGTGGTACCACGGATGGTACACCTCATGCGGGCCGAGCGGCACCCAGCCGATGGAACCGGCCGCCACCGCCGCGCCGATCGCAACCCCCGCGCCGATGCCGATGAACGCGACCAGGGCCGGCGCATAGACCGGCGGTCCGGCGACAACCGCCTCGCCGGGCGTCCAGGCCCAGCGGCCCTCGAGCTGCACCCATCTGCCGTAATGGAACGGCGCGAAGCCCCAGGATGCGTCATCGACCCAGGTCCAGCCCCAGGGTGCGACATAGGCCCAGTGGCCGTGCCGGTACGGCACCCAGCCGGGCGACACCGGCGGATACCAGACCTGGCCGTACTCCGGCGCCGCGCTCCAGCTTCCGCTCTCGACCAGCTCGGCGCCGCCCGGCATCACCGAGACCTGCCGCGGGATCGCCGCTTGGATGCGTTGCGGCGGCCGCTCGGCGGCGAGCCTTGCGTCGAGGAACGCATCGCGCTGCGCCGGACCGATGCTGCCGAGGTAGTTATCGGTCCCGACAATCGTCGCGGTCTGGTTGGCGCTGACCTGCAGCGACAGGTTCGGCCCCTGGATCTCCGCCGTGCCGTCCAGCACGGTGATCAGCGTCGGCTGCCCGGTGGTGCCGGCCGCAATGCCGTAGCGGCCGGCGCCGCTCAGACGCACCATGCCGCGCGGCGTCTGCACCGACCAGACCTCGTCCGGGGCGAGGTCGCGCAGATGCAGATAGGTCTCGCCCTGTGCCGCCACCGCGTGCAGGCCCCCGGCGTCGAGCGCGGTCACATCGAATTCGGTGCCACCGGCCAGAACGACGCGGCTGGCCGAGACCTCGATGCCGGTGATGGCGGAAGGCTCGGTCCAGAACGCGTAGCCGCTGCTGACCGGATAGTTCAGGCTGGCGGCGGTCCATTGGGTGTCCCCGCCGGTGCGCCAGGACACCGGTCCGGACAGTTCGGCGATGCGGCCGACGCGCTCCGGCGGATCGCCGCCGTTACGGTCCGGCGGAGTCTGTGCGGGTTGCGGCGGCTGCGCCCGGGCGGCGGGGGTGACCGGGAGCATCGCATTGCCGAGCAGGGCGGCCAGCGCAACACTGGCGGACAAGCGGAACAGTCGGGGGTTTCGGCGCATTGAATCGGTTCCCGAAATGGCTGGTTGGACCAGGAGCGTGGTCAACGATGGCAGAACGAAGCTCCCGCCGTGGCGCTTTCGGCGCGGCCTGTATCGGCAAGCGGCAATCGCCGCCGCGCCGGCGGCACCGGCAGTGACCACAGACCGGCGGTTGAATGGAAGCAACAATTTGCTACTGCATCCGTTTCGCCTGCGCGCAGCGGTGCCGCGGCCGTTCGGTCCCGCCGCAGACGGTGTTGCGTCGCAACAGTCTCCGCCGGCAGCCCGGTCGCTACCGGTTTTATATTCTAATGTAACAAAGCCGCACGGGATCTTCACCCGCCGACGGCTGGGCGCGGGGCGCTGCGGAACCCGGGCCGGGCGAATCGGCCGATCGGCAAAATCTGCGCGCCGATCGGGCCGCGACACCAGCTTTGCTGATGCCGGCGGGGCAAGCCGTTTGGGAAGCCCCGAAGGATTCAGGCGCATGCGTCACGACCGGACGCCTCCGGCCATGACGACGCTGCAAAACCCCGGAAGGCGGCCGTTGGGTCAGCCCGGACATCCCCCGGGCCGGACCGAAAGTGTCAGGCGGCGGCTTTGCGCACCGTTTTGCGGACGCCGGATGCCTCGCTCATGATGCCGCGCAGATCGCGCAGGAAGGCGGATCCCTTGGTCGTCCGCTGCACCAGCACGCTGCGGCGGTCCATCGGATCGACCTTTCGGCGCGCCAGATCAAGCTCGCCCAGGCGATCAAGGGCGCGGGTGATGGCGGGTTTGGAAACGTTCAACTCGGCGGCGAGGCCGCGCACGGTGTGGCCGCCGTCGTTCAGATAACAGGTGAGAAAAACCCCAAGCTGACGGGCGGACAGATCGGCGCCATCGCGGCGGACCAGGGCCACGACGGTATCGCGCAGGAGGCCGACCTGGGCGTCGGAAACCGGGTTGGGGGGAGCTGCCACGATATTTTTCCTTTCTTGAGCGAAGGCTGCCGGATAGCAGCATCTACGATTACATCGTTTAACGAAATACCGGATCGAGGTCAACCTTATTACAGTTTCACACCCTTAACGCATTTTCACCAATGCGTGATCGCCAGACCGGTTCAGGCAGGATTTCGCACTTTCCGCGCTACAGCGACGCCCCCTACGAACCTGGCGCGGTCAAGGCCACCATCTGCTCACTTTTTCGTGTGCAGATGCGCGCCGGCTGCAACCCGGGGCGGAATCATTTTTTCAGCGGTCAGGAAAACCTCTCCCGAATCAGCGCGGTCAAGGCGCGCATGCCCATCGCTTCGCCGCCTTCGGGACGGCCGGGCCGCGGCTGATCGTTCCAGGCATAGAGGTCGATGTGTATCCAGGGAGTGCCGGCCCGGACAAACCGTTGCAGGTACAACGCCGCGACGATGGCGCCGGCCAGCGGCTTGGATGAAACATTGTTCATGTCGGCGACCGGACTCTTGAGCCAGTCCGCGTAGCCGGCCCACAGCGGCAACCGCCACAGCGGATCGTGAATCCCGTTACCCAGCCGCAAGAGCGATTCGGACAACCCGTCGTCGTTACAAAACAGTGCGGGCAGGTCAGGCCCGAGGGCGACCCGCGCGGCACCGGTCAGGGTGGCGCAATCCACGAGCAGCGCCGGCCCTTCCTCCGATGCCTCGTGCAACAGATCGCACAGCACCAGCCTGCCCTCGGCGTCGGTATTGCCGATCTCGACAGTGAGGCCGGAGCGGGTGCGGATGATGTCGGAGGGGCGCATTGCGGTGCCCGAGACCGCGTTTTCCACACACCCCACCCGCAGCGCGAGGCGGAGCGGCAAATCCGCTTCCATAATGATCCGGGCGAGGCCGAGGACGGTCGCCGCGCCGCCCATGTCCTTCTTCATCCGCAGCATGCCGGCCGACGGCTTCAGGTCGTAACCGCCTGTGTCGAAGCAGACTCCCTTGCCGCACAGCGACACCAGGGGCGCGTCCGCCGCCGCCTTGCTGCCCGACCAGCGCACAGTAACGACCCGGGGCGGCCGGGCCGAACCGCGTCCGACGGCGGCGATCGTGGGATAATTTCCCTCGAGTTCGTCGCCGGCCGAGATCCGGGCTTGCGCGCCGTATCGATCCGCCAGCGACGCGGCAAACTCCGCCAGCTCGACCGGGCCGAGGATGTTCGCCGGCGTATTGATCAGGTCGCGCACCATCCAGGTGGCGGCGGCCTGCGACAGAGCGGCCGCGTGACCGGACGGAACGAACAGCAAGGCCGAACCGCGGCCGGAGTCGGACCGGAAGCGGTCATAGCGGTACGCGCCCAGACAATAGCCGAGGGTGGCCGCTTCCGGGTCGTAGTCCCCGGGTTCGAGGCGCCAGGACGCGGACTCGGGCAGGCGCATCGCCAGGCTGCCGAAGGCGAACGGCGCCGGGTCGGTGCCGAGGCCCAGCACGGCGGAGGCGATCCCATGCGGGCCGGGCAGAAAGGCCAGCTCGCCCGCCTTGGCGGTGAAGTCGATATCGCGCAGAAAGGCCGCCCGCGCCGGCAGCAGCGTGTCGAGGAAGGCCGCAAGGCCGTCCGGCCGCAGCGGGTGAACCGGTCGGGTATCCGCGGCCGAATCGGCGATGCAATCGAGTTCCTGGTCGAGCATGGACATGTATCCTGGTCTGACGGGCACATGGGGTGCCTGCCGGGTTTGTCATCCAACCGCCTTTTGCCTCGGGCGATTCGGGGGATTAGACCCCGGGGGCACACGCCGGGGAAGGAGTTCCGCGATGACCGACGATCCTGCCGAGATGATTGCCGCGCTGATCGACGGCAAGGGCGAGGGCCGCTATGGCCTGTCCGGCATCAACCAGCGCGCGCACGCGCTGCAGGCGGCGTGGCTGGCGGAACGCTCCGGCTGCGGCGCGGCCTTGATCGTTGCCTCGCTGCTGCATGACATCGGCCACATGGTGCATGATCTCGGCGAAAACCCCGCCGCCGCGGGCGTGGACGATCGGCATGAAGAGGTGGGATACGACTTCCTGCGGGATTATTTCGGGCCGGAGGTCACGGAGCCGGTGCGCCTGCACGTCGCGGCGAAACGATATCTGTGCGCCGTGGAGGCGGATTACTTTGCGCGGCTGTCGGAGGACAGCGTGCTGAGCCTGTCGCTGCAGGGTGGCCCGATGCCGGAGCAGGAGGCCGAGGCGTTCGCCGCGCTGCCGCATGCGCAGGCGGCGGTGCAACTGCGCCGTTTCGATGAGGCTGCGAAGGTGAAGGGGCTGGAGACGCCGGCGGTTGAGCATTTCCTGCCGCATGTGCGGGAGTGCCTGGGGGGCGGCGGCCGGCAACGGCGCGACCGCGATTAGTCGCGTTGAGTCCGGAACAGTTCGCCCCGATTTCGGGGAGGGCTACCCGACGCTACGTGACCCGGATCTGCGATTCGCTCGTTGGTTTCCCTTTGGCAAGACATGGGGCCTGGCCGTGACGGATCATTATCATCGCCGCTTCAAACTACCGCTTCTCAGGTTGCCTATTCAGCCTTATACCGTATCCATCATAGATCGCGCGGGCCTCGTTGGAACGATGAAGTCTCTCCCGTCTCGAACGCTGGCCGCTTCCTCAATTTCGCTTGTCCGCGTGCCTTCGGATCCGTGCGGGGATATCCCTGACGGTTCGTAGGATGACTGAAAAACCGAAGCCGCCCCGCCGTCCGCCAGTGAAACCGCCAAGGGATACGCACGGTCGTACTATCTTCAAATGGATATCGAGTCGCAGCCAAGCGACGAAAATCCCTATCGTGTTCGGACAATACCGGACCACGCGGGGACGGGAAGCCGATGCGGTTCATGTGTACAGGATGCTGAACGACGTTCTAAATGTTGGCTCCATTGAGCGAGTCAGGCAGGTACTGCCTATCGCGGATGCCGTTGTGTCCAGCAAGCCAAGAAACCCATCCCAGCGATTCTGGCATACTCGCGTCAAACTGGTCCGCGAACGCCTCCATGACCGTGTTCGAGCGGTCGAGGAGGGGAATCCGAACGCGCATAAAAACTAATCGCCTACTGAGCATCAATGGGCGGGGTTGCCGGGAAGGTCCAGGTGAGATGAGGGACCTCAGTCTGGCGGGCCGGTTGTGACAGGCCGATTCCACCCGGCGATGAACCTAACCGTGGCGCGAGTTCAACCGCGAGCAATGCCGCCAGGCAGGCCACCGGCACGGTCAAACGGACGAAGAGCATAGCCCACTTCAGGGCCGTTGCCCGCTTGTCCTGCTTCAACTCATTCTGAACCATCACGTCCTGTAGGCTAAGCATGAGTCGGCCCATGAACTCTGCCCCCTTCATGTCAGGGGCTACCAGGTCGTCCCACATTTCGTCAGGCAGGCGGCCGGGCAAAACCACCCCCCTCCGGGGCTTGGCGCTGCTGTAGGCGAACAGAACCGCAGCGAATAAGCAAACGCCGCCACCGATGCCGGCCAAAATGAGCGGCGTCCTCTGGCTTCCGTAACTCTCGACAAGAACCGCAGCTGTAATCGCGCTGAGAAGCGTGGTGCATTGGCCGGCGAGCGTGAGAGCGCGCGTCTCAGTCGAGCTTTTTAGAGCCAGCTCAGCATCCAGCCGCTTGTTGACCTGCTCAAGTGCTGCTTTCGCCGTGTCGAGGTCGATGCTTTCCGGCAGGTCCGACAAAGCTGATCCAGGGGGCAGCGCCGCGGCGCGATGGCCACGAAGCCGCTTCCCCAACCACGAACTGCTGAAGCCATTAAACTTCGCGAGCATATCCTTCCTTTAGCACATCCATCTCGACATGCCGATATCATTTCCTCCGGATGATTAGCCTGCACCCGCCGCCGCTCGGCGGCAAGGGCGCAGGCCGGCGGAACCTAGCCTAAACTCCCCGCCAGCAACGTCGTCACCCGCCGCGCGAACGCCGTCGCGTCCGCCGGAAGATCGCCTTCCTGCACCTGAGCCAGGTCCAGCAACGTCGCCGCCGCCTCGGCGATCAGCTCGGAATTCTCCAGCTTCGCCGACAGCGCCTCGATCAGCTTGTGCCGCGGATTGACCTCCAGCACCGGTTTGGACGGCATCATTGCCCGCCCGGCCCGCCGCATCAGCCGCTGCATCGCCAGGTCCGGACCCCTGCCGTCGGAGGCCAGCACCACGGCGCTATCCGTCAGCCGCGCGGTCGCCCGCACATCGGCAACCTTGTCCCCCAGCGCGGTCTTGATCGCCAACAGCAGCGGCGACACATCCGGCAGGTCCTCGCCCTTGCTCAGGTCCTCCGCCGCCTGGGTCACGCTGCGCAGCTTCTTGCCCTCGAAGCTGTCCAGCCGCTCGGGCCAGAACGAGTCGATCGAGTCCGACATCAGCAGCACTTCGATGCCCTTGGCGCGGAAGCCCTCCAGTTGCGGCGAGGTTTTCAGGGCGTCGGCCTGGTCGCCGGTGAGATAATAGATGGTGTCCTGCCCCTCTTGCAGGCGCGACACGTAGTCCGGCAGCGACGTCCAGCCCTCCTGCGTGGAGGATTTGAAGCGCAGCAGCGGCGCCAGTTCGGCGCGGTGCTCGTTGTCCTCCCAGACGCCTTCCTTCAGAATGGCGCCGAAATTCTCCCAGAACTTGTTGTAGTCTTCGGCTTCCTTGGCGCGCGTCTTCAGCTCCGACAGCACCCGGCTGATCAGCGCCTTGCGGATGCGGGCCAGCACCGGCGTGGTCTGCAGCATCTCGCGCGAGACGTTCAGCGGCAGGTCCTCGGTATCCACCACGCCGCTGACGAAGCGCAGCCAGTGCGGCAGCAGCTCGGCCTTGTCGGTGATGAACATGCGCCGGACATGCAGGCGGACATGCGCGTCGCGGTCGTTGTCCACGACGTCGAACGGCTTCATGCCGGGGATGAACAGCAGGCAGAAATACTCGAGCGTGCCTTCCGCCCGCCAGTGCAGCGTCGCCCAGGGGTCATCGAAGTAGTGGCCGAGGTGGCGGTAGAATTCCTTATAGGACTGCTCGGTCACGTCGGACTTCGACTTGCGCCACAGCGCCGTGCCCTCGTTCGCCGGCTGGTCCTTGCCGTCCTGCGCCACCGTAATCGGCAGCGTAATATGGTCCGCCCACTTGCGGATCACCGTCTCCAGCCGGATCGGCTCCAGGTATTCCGTTGCATCCGACTTGATGTGCAGCACGATGTCGGTGCCGGCCGTCTCCCGCTCGGCGTGCCCCAGCGTGAACTCGCCGGCGCCCTCGGACGCCCAGATGAACGCTTCCTCAGACCCCGCCTTGCGCGATGTGACCTCCACCCGATCGGCCACCATGAAGGCGGAGTAGAAGCCGACGCCGAACTGGCCGATGAGGCTGGGGCGGTCCTCCGGCTTGCTGGCGGCGAGGTTCTGCGCGAAGGCGCGGGTGCCGGAGCGGGCGATGGTGCCTAGATTGTCGATCAGCTCCTGCCGGCTCATGCCGATGCCGTCGTCGGAGATGGTCAGGGTGCTGGCTTCCTTGTCCGGCACGATGCGGATCTTCGCTTCCGGCGGCGGGGCGAGGTTGGAGTCGGTCAGCGCCTCAAACCGGCGGCGGTCCACCGCGTCGGCGGCGTTGGCGACCAGCTCGCGCAGAAAGATTTCCCGCTCGGAATAGAGCGAATGCACCACCAGGTCGAGCAGGCGGCCGACCTCGGCGCCAAAAGAATGTTGTTCCAAAACAGTGTCGTTCATGTGTGCCCTCCTTGCGCGCGCGATATGCGATCGGACGCGGGCGTTTTCAATGCGTCCCCGCATCCGATTGGTGATCCTCGCCGCGTTCGTAGGCAGTTTGGGGGAAGACCGCCAGCGCGCGGTGCGGTGTGGGGGGCGGGGCTAATCGTCATGGCCAGGCTTGTCCGGGCCACCTGCACCGGCACGTGCGGCGTCAGGTGGCCCGGACAATCCTGGCCATGACGAGGTGTCGACCGAAGGCCTCGCCTCGCCGATACGCATCACCGGTCCGGGCGTCATCCGCGCCAACGCCCGGCCCACCGCGACGGAGTGGCGGATCTGCGCCGCCTCGTTCAGGTGGTCGGGCGTATCGAAGAACGCGCTGCGCGGGTAGCGGCTGCGACCCGGCAGTTCCAGGAAGGCGGCCTCGGCATCGCGGTAGATCGAGCGGATCGCGGCGATACTGTCCTCCCCAATAGGCGAGTCGACAAATCCCGTCGGCAGACCGCCAACCACCTGTACCCCGTGCCGCTTCGCCCACCAGAGGAAATCCCGCACCAGGCACGTGCCGTAGCCATCGCGGATTTCGGACGCCGGCGGATGAAACGGCCGGGCTGCGGCAAGCGCGGCCTGGCCGGTGGACCCCAGCCGTTGCGTATGCCCGATATGGTCCCCCCTGGCGTTGAAGGAGCCGGTCACCGCCTCGCGCGGGTCGTGGAAACCTTCGCTGACAAGCGCGGTCTCGATCACGCTCATGATCCCGCCGCGCAGATCGGAGGCAAACAGGGCGGGGAGCCATCTGTGCAAGGGCATCTCCCGCAAGGTGCTCCGGTCGTGCCGCAGCAGAATCGTCGCGTCCGGCCCGAGTTCGACCGTCGCGCGGGATCGCGCATACTGGACTTCCTCCAGCGGCATGTAGACGATATCGCCCGGGAGCAGAAGAGGCTTCCACCGGGCGAACAGGTAATCCAGGCCGATGCCGACGGCTATGCCGGCGTTCACGCAGGGACGGCCTATTATCGGCTCGATCGTCTCGCAGCGGTGCGAATAGGGGCCGTTCGATCCGGCGAGGATGACAAGTTTCGGCCCCTCGATCGCAGCGCCGCGGGCGAGGCCCGCCTCGATCCGGGCGCGCAGCGCGCCCAGCGACAGCGGCCGGTCGAAAACAAACGCGAACAGTACACTATATATGAGCACCGACGCGCCGCAGGCGAGCAGGGTGCGCCGCATCAGAACCGGAAATACAGGAACGGCGCCACGTGCGGCGCGAAGAACACCGCCTGCGCCGAGAGCGCGAAACTCGCGGTGAGCGCCCAATGACGGGACCGCTCGGTCATGCGATGGATGTTCGGCAGCGCCAGCACGATGAACCAGCCGAGCAGCAGGCAGGCGGACAGCTCGGGGAAACTCAGCGTCCTTGCGTCTCCCAGCGACGGCATGACGGCGACCGGTTCGGCGATGGCGGCCAGCGGGGGAAACGCGGAGACGATCATCTGCGGCAGTGCGATGCCGGTCAGACCGAACAACCCGCGGAAGACGATCAGGGTCTGGGAGAGCGATGCCGCGCGGAACGGCACCCAGGCGAGGATGACCGCGGTCAGGGTCAGCGCCTGGCCAAGCAGTGCCGGCAGCGGCGGGAACAGCCGGCGGTACTCGCGGTGGACCACCAGGAACAGGCCGTGCAGGCCGCCCCAAATGATGAAATTCCACCCGGCGCCGTGCCACAGGCCGGCCAGCAGCATGGTCGCCATCAGGTTGGCCGCCTGTCGCAACCGGCCGGCGCGGCTGCCGCCGAGGGGAATGTAAAGGTAGTCGCGCAGGAACGCGCCGAGGGTGATGTGCCAGCGGCGCCAGAAGTCGCTGATGTCCGCGGCCTGGTAGGGGCTGTCGAAGTTCAGCGGAAAGCGGACGTTCATCATCCGCGCCAGGCCGATGGCCATGTCGGAGTAGCCGGAGAAGTCGAAATAGATTTGCAGCGCGTAGGACAGGGTGGCGTACCACGCCTCGAAGAAGGTCAGGTCGAGGCCGCGCGCCGCCGCGCCGAACCCGGTGTCGGCAAAGCTGCCGAACATGTCGGCCAGGACGCATTTCTTGCCCAGGCCGAGCAGGAAGATCAGCAGTCCCTCCGCCAGGTTTTTGTCCCGCGGCCGGACGAAATCCGGCGCCGTGAGCTGCGGTATGATCTCCGCCCCCCGAACGATCGGCCCGGCGATGAGGTGGGGGAAGAAGCTGACGAAGGCGGCGTAGGGGAGGAAGGCGTGGCCGGCATTCGCTCGGGCACGGGCCGTTCCTATTGTGTCATGGCCGGATTTGGTCCGGCCATCCACGACTTCGCCGTAACCAGGTCCGTAAGTCGTCGATGGCCGGGACAAGCCCGGCCATGACACGGGATCAAGGTCCGCGTCGGGCGCTGGAGCAGCGGCTCGTGCCGTATCGACCAGCACCATGATCTGCTGGAATGTGAAGAAGCTGATCGCCAGCGGCAGGGTGATCCCGAGCGGCGGCGCCGCCGGTGCGACGATGTGCAGCAGGAAATCGGCGTATTTGAACCAGCCCAGGACAGCCAGGTTCGCCGCAACCCCGGCTGCCATCCAGGTTCGCGGCATGGCGCTGTGCCGTATCTTCCACGCAATGGTATGGTTCACCACGGCCGAACCGATCAGTAGCGGCAGGAAAGCGGGGTTCCACCACCCGTAGAACACCAGGCTCGCTCCAATCAGCCAGCCCAGAGCGCCCGTCTCGCCCGCGACATGGCCGAGCGTGAAGAACCCCGCCAGGCAGACGGGCAGGAAGCCGAGGATAAAGATGGGCGTGTGAAACATCATGGCGTGCGACCGCCACCCTATGCGGAAATAGATAATGAAAGGTTAACGGCAAAACGGTTCGAGTTATCCGCAACCCCGCGTCAAGCGGAGGTCGCGCCCGGCCATGGAAGGTCGGCATCGACGGATGGCCTCGAATGACCGGTGCGTGCAATCAATCAAGCCCGGGCGCTTGGCCGATACTGCTGACCAGCACCGATCACCCTATCGCCGGGCTTGGCACGATGGTAGCGGCGCTGACGCACAGCGTCCGGGACCTTACGTGATACGAAGGCTAACTCAACGACGCGGTCGTTACTATAATACAACTTCTATGCGAACCCGGATTCGGACCGGCAGCCGATCGGCCGTTCTTTGTCAGAAGCTGTGGGGCGTCACTGTGTGGCCCGCTCGGATTTTAGATCGGTCATCTTTGAGCTCGACTCTCACGACGCGGCGCCTCGTCATACCGACGTAGCAGGTCCGGCGAAGGCCGGGGGGCGGCATGACGTGGGCGCCGCCGGAGAGTCGCCGTCAACGCGCGCCGACATCTCCTGCGTGGAGGTACGGGACGATTTCCCGGCGCTTTGCCCCGCACCTGGCACCAGTTCGTATTTCTTCTCGATGACAAGGTAGCGCAGGGTCGTTTCGCCGGTATTGGTCAATTCGTGCCGGAGGATCGGCTGGATGTTTGTGTAAGTGTCGGCACGCACTTCGATTTGCCGCGTGCCTTTACCGTCCTGAACCTGTGCCCGGCCGCCGCTCAGCACATAGCTGACGTACCCGGGGTGAGTGACGCACGTGGATCGCACCAGGCGGGAAGACACAGCGGAGCGTGACTCGGTCGAACTCCTGGCGCAGACGCTCAACGAGCAGCAGGCCCAACAGCCGACACCGTCCGAGGCGGATCGCTCGGCGCTGTTTTTGGGCGCCTGCCGGCTGATTGCGCTGGAGTTCGGCGACCCGTCATGGAACGGATGCATATGTGTCCATCAAGGTGGCGGCGGCAGCAGGGATGACGTGGCGCCGCGTTGTCGCATACCCCGGGGAAGCCCTGGTTGCCGAGCCGGAAACCCGGCTTGCAGGGTTGTGCGGCCAAACAGCCATTCCCCACCCGCCGATTTGCTGGTAGCTGACGCGGGCCATGAACGATGACCTGCCGCCAAACCCCGCGCTGCTGCCCGCCGGCCTGCGCGACCTGTTGCCGCCGGACGCCGAGACGGAAGCCTCCGCCGTCGAAGCCCTGATGACGGTGTTCGCCGCGCACGGCTACCAGCGCGTCAAGCCGCCGCTGCTTGAATTCGAGGACAGCCTGCTCGCCGGCTCCGGCATCGCCGTGGCGGACCAGACCTTCCGCATCATGGACCCCGACTCCCAGCGCATGATGGGGCTGCGCGCCGACACCACGCCGCAGGTCGCGCGCATCGCCACGACGCGGCTGGCCTCGGCGCCGCGCCCGCTGCGGCTGTCCTACGCCGGCCAGTGCCTGCGCGTGCGCGGCAACCAGCTCGCGCCCGACCGCCAACTTGCACAGGCGGGCATCGAGCTTATCGGCCATGATAGCCCGGAAGCCGACGCCGAAACCGTGCTGGTCGCCGCCGAGGCGCTCGCCGCCGTCGGCCTGACCCGGGTCAGTTTCGACCTGACCCTTCCTATGCTGGTGCCGTCGCTGCTGGACGATTCCGGGTTCAAAGGCCCCGACCGGGTGGCGCTGTCGCACGCGCTCGACCGCAAGGACGCCGCCGCGGTCGCACGCCATGGCGGGCCGCTGGCGCCGGTGCTGACCGAACTGCTGCTCGCCGCCGGCCCGGCGGATCGCGCGCTGGCGGCGCTGGCCGACGCGAAACTGCCCGGCCTTGCCGGCGCGTTGGCCGAACGCGTGGCGCAGACCGTCGCCGCCATCCGCGCCGCCGCGCCCGAGCTCCGCCTGACCGTCGATCCGGTCGAATTCCGCGGCTTCCGCTACGAAACCGGCGTCTCGGTCACGGTCTATGCGCCCGGGCGGCACGAGGAACTCGGACGCGGCGGGCGCTATGTCAGCGGCGAGAGCGAACCGGCCACCGGCCTGACGCTGTATCCGGATTCGATCCTGCGGGTTGCCCCGCCGCGCCAGGCGCGTCCGCGCGTGTTCCTGCCGTTCGCAACCGATCGCGATCTTGCCGCCGCCCTGCGGGCGGAGGGGTTCGCCACCGTCGCGGCGCTGGCGGCGCAAGACGACGATGCCGCCGAGGCCGCGCGGCTCGGCTGTTCCCATATCCTGCGGTCCGGCAAGGCCGCGCCGCTTCACACCGAAAGCTGACACCATGGCCAACGTCGCCGTTATCGGCGCCCAATGGGGTGACGAGGGCAAAGGGAAAGTCGTTGACTGGCTCGCCAGCCGGGCCGACGTGGTCGTCCGGTTCCAGGGCGGCCACAACGCCGGCCATACGCTTGTCGTCGGCGACCAGACCTACAAGCTGTCGCTGCTGCCCTCCGGCCTGGTGCGCGGCAAGCTCGGCATCATTGGCAACGGCGTCGTGGTCGATCCCGACGCGCTGCTGGCGGAAATCGCCCGCGTCCAGGCGCAGGGGCTGAACGTCACGCCGGAGACGCTGCGCATCGCCGACAACGCCGTGCTTATCCTCCCGCTGCACCCCGCCCTCGACAAGGCCCGCGAGGAAGCCCGCGGCGCCGGCAAGATCGGCACCACCGGCCGCGGCATCGGCCCTGCCTATGAAGACAAGGTTGCCCGCCGTGCTATCCGGGTCGCCGATCTGGCGGAGCCGGAGACATTGTCGGCGAAGCTCGACCTGCTGCTGCTGCACCACAACACGCTGCTGCAAGGCTACGGCGTAGCCCCGTTCGAAAAAGCCCCGCTGCTCGACGGGCTGCTGAAACTGGCGCCGCAAATCCTGCCGTTCGCCGAACCGGTCTGGGAGCGGCTGGATCAACTGCGGCGTGCCGGCCGGCGCATCCTGTTCGAGGGCGCGCAGGCGGTGATGCTGGATGTGGATCACGGCACCTATCCGTTCGTGACGTCCTCCAACACGGTCGCCGCCACCGCGGCATCCGGCTCCGGCGTTGGTCCGGGCACCGTCGGCTTCGTGCTGGGCATTGCCAAGGCGTACACAACGCGCGTCGGTTCCGGTCCGTTCCCGACCGAGCTGCATGACGACACCGGACGGCTGCTCGGGGAGCGCGGGCACGAATTCGGCACCGTCACCGGGCGGCCGCGGCGCTGCGGCTGGTTCGATGCCGCGCTGGTGAGGCAGGCGGTCAAAGTCGGCGGCGTGCAGGGGCTGGCATTGACGAAACTGGACGTGCTGGACGGGCTGCCTAGCCTGAAAATCTGCATCGGCTACGACATCAACGGGTGTTTTTCCCGCCACCTGCCGGCGGCGCCGGCCGCTCAGGCCGCGACCGTGCCGGTCTACGAGACGATGGAAGGCTGGTCCGGCTCGTCCCGCGGCGCCCGGTCCTGGGCCGATCTGCCGGCTCAGGCGGTGAAGTATGTGCGGCGGATCGAGGAACTGGCGGAGGCGCCGGTGACGTTGCTGTCAACCAGTCCGGAGCGGGACGACACGATTTTGGTGAAGGACCCGTTCGAGGGGTAGCGGGCGCGATCGTTGCGGGCGGCACATGTTCCGGAGAGAGTTTCGTTTCTTTTCCCCTATTGGTCCACGCGGTTCGGCGAGAGGGGAAGCCGGCTCCGCCGGTGCCGGCTGACCCTTCGCTTATGCGCAGAGAACGCGGAGATTTTGAGATCGCAGAGAAGGTTCGCCACCTTGTGGCGTTCAAACCTGGTCATACTTCCGACGATGCAAGGGTCGCTCTCGTTCAATGAAACGAACATGAATCTAGAGCATTTTCAGGCTGCCTGGAATCGTGGCGATGACCCTATTCGTCATGGCCCGGCTTGTCCGGGCCACCTATCGCGGCAGGG
Organism: uncultured Rhodopila sp.; assembly: GCA_903851415.1. Lineage (GTDB taxonomy): Bacteria > Pseudomonadota > Alphaproteobacteria > Acetobacterales > Acetobacteraceae > Rhodopila. The sequence continues at coordinate 27,194 of CAINOE010000153.1, forward strand.
TGCTGGCCTAGGTGGCCCGGAC
>CAINOE010000154.1 GCA_903851415.1 uncultured Rhodopila sp.
CGGGATGGGCGCGGTGCTGGAGTTCTTTCCATGGACCGTGGTGCCCGGCGTGGCCGACGCGGCGGCGATCGTCGCGGCGGCCGGGCGGGCGAATGGCGGCGTGCTGGTGGATACGCTGCATTTCGACCGCTCCGGCAGCACGCTGGAGCAGCTTGATCGCGTGCCTCCGGAGCGCTTGCCGTTCGTGCATGTCTGCGATGTGCCGGCCGATCGGCCCGGGACGACCGAGGGGCTGCTGCATAGCGCCCGGGCGGAGCGGCTGCCTCCGGGAGAGGGCGGGATCGATATTTTGGGTGTGCTGGCGCACATGCCGAAGGGCATCCCGGTGGCTTTGGAAGTCCCGATGGAGGCGCTGACCCGGCAGATCGGCCCGGAGGGCGTGGCGCGCCGGGTGCGGGAGGCGGCGGGGCGGTTGTTGAGGGAGTGATGACTTGCGGCGCGTTACACCAGCCCGCGATGAGAGCGAATCTTCCCGTAATCGTCATGGCCCGGCTTGTCCGGGCCACCTATTCCAGCACGTGCCGCTACAGGTGGCCCGGACAAGTCGGGCGATGACTTTGGGTCGGGCCGATGAATCAAAGTCAACGCGGACTGGTGCGACTACGCCACGGCGCGCTGCCGCACATCCTCCAGGGCGGCGATCAACTCGTCGACCGTTGATTCGGGGAACACGCCTTCGATGCCTTTGCCGCTGAACCGCGTGTACGGCGCCTCGTAAAGCCGCCCCGGATCGACGGTGCCGGTCTTGGTCAGGTTCTCGATGATCGTCTGGATGAACTCGATCTGGTTTGCCGTGTGGGTCTTGTTGTCCAGGAAAGCGGCCATCGCCTGTTGTGCCGCGGCGCGGTCCAGGCCGACAAGGCTGCGAACGAACAGGCCCAGGCCTTCGCTCTCGGTCTTCGCCTTCTTGATCTCCGCCGCTGTGCCGGTGCCGCTCTCCACCAATATGCGTTCCAGTTCGGCCAGATCGGTTGGAGTCAGCGCCAGGTTGCGGCGCAGTTTCTGGATCGCGATATGATCCTCGTGCGCCACCAGGAACTGCCGCGCCTTCTCGCGGAACTTCGCGAACGCATCCCCGGAAACGAATTTCTCGAAGACAATCTCCTCGCCCGGGCCAATCTCGTCCGCGAAGTTGGTATACAGGATCGGCCGCCTCACCCGCTCGATCAGGTGCACCAGCCCGCGCAGCTTGCGGCGTGCACGCTCCAGTTCGGTGACCGTAATGTCCTGCCACCATGCTTCGGTCTGCACCTCCAGGATCAGTTCCAGTTCCGCGGCGATCGCCGGGACGGCCTTGTTCTCGGCCAGCGCGGCGGCGATGTCGATGACGCGGTCCTTCAGGCTGTCGAAACCGGGGCGAGCCGTCAGCACGCAAAGCTGGAGATTGAGCATGATCAGGTCGAACTGTTTGGCTTCCACCTTCTCCGGGTCCAATTCGGCCGGCAGACCTGCGACCTCGGCGGCCAAGGCGTCGCGTGCGGCGGTGTCGAGCGTTTCCCAGGCTTCCGGCTGCCGGTAGAGTTCCACCAGCCGCCGGTGCGGGCGGACAATGAAGTTGTCCACGTTCATCGCCGCGACCTCGGTGCGCAGCAGCTTCGCGATATCGTGCCGCAACGCCGCCTCGGCGTCGCAGGCGCTGCCGGCGCTCAGGCGGCCATCGATGCCGGCGATGATCTCCAACCGCGCGCGGAACAGTTTGGTGGACAGGCTTTCCGCGGTGCTGCCTTCCACCCGGGGCACGTCCTGGCTGAAGAATTCCAGGTTCTGGCAGAAGTCGAAGACGTAGAAGAACGCCTTGTCCTGCCCCGCCCCGAACAAATCCGGCCGCAGGCGGGTGCCACGGCCGATCATCTGCCAGAATTTGGTTTTGGAGCGGACGAGCTTGAAGAAGACGAGGTTCACCACCTCCGGCACGTCGATGCCGGTGTCCAGCATATCGACGCTGATGGCGATATGCGGCGGCTTCGCGGCGATGGAAAACGTATCGATCAGCGTCTGCGCGTAGTCGATCTTGAAATCGATCACTCGCGCGAAGACGCCGGCAAGATGCGGGTAGTTCACATTGAAACGTTTCTCGATGAACTCCGCATGATTATGGTTTTTGGCGAAAACGATCGTCTTGCCGAGACGGTCGCCGCCCTCCACCTTCAGGCCGTGCGTCATCAGGTGGGCGAGCACCTTGTCGACAGTGTCTTCATTGAACAGCCATTTGTTGACCGCCTCGGCCTCCACCCGGTCGGGCGGGCCGTTTTCTTCCTCCCACTCCGCTTCGTCCCACTGCTCCTTTTCGTCTTCGGGCAGATCGTCGTAGCGGATGCCGTCGCGCTGGAATCTCAGCGGCACCGACACCGCCCGCATCGGCACCAGGAACTTGTCCTTGACCGCGTCCTCCAGCGGGTACGCGTCCGTCGGGACGCTCGTATCGAGGTCGAACAGCGCATAGGTGTTCCTGTCGATATCCTCCTTCGGCGTCGCGGTCAGGCCGACAAGCAGGCTGTCGAACCAGCGGAAGATCGCCTTGTAGCGGCGGTAGATCGAGCGGTGCGCTTCATCTACAATAACTAAATCGAAATGACCAGGACCAAAACGGCGGCCGGTCTCGCCCATCTCCTCGATCAGCTTCATCATCGTCGGATAGGTGGAGATATAAACCCGGCCCTGGCCGCTGCGATCAGCCAACAAATTCACCGGCGCCGCCTCCGGCAAATGCGCCCTGAACGCCTTCACCGCCTGGGTCACCAGCGCCTGCCGATCGGCCAGAAACAGGATGCGCTTGGCCCGGTTGCAGCGCATCATCAGGTCGCACAGGGCGATCACCGTGCGAGTCTTGCCGGCGCCGGTGGCCATCACCACCAGGGCCTTGCGGCGGTGCTGCTGCTCGAACGCCTCGCCGATGTTGCGGATGGCGCGGGTCTGGTAATACCGCTCGACGATCGCGCCGTTCACCACGGCCTCCCCGGTCGGGCGGCGCGTGGTGCGGCGCTGGATCAGCAGCTCCAGTTCGTCGCGGCGGTAGAAGCCTTGCACCTGCCGCGGCGGGTAGTCGGTGTCGTCCCAGATCCAGTACTCGTAGCCGTTGGTATAGAAGATCACCGGGCGCTGGGCGTGCGCCTGTTGCAGGCAATCGGCATACAGCTTCGCCTGCTGCTGGCCCTTGGCGGCGCTGTGGCGGGTGGCCTTGGCTTCCACCACCGCGAGCGGCTTGCCGTCGGCGCCCCACAGCACGTAGTCGCAATAGCCGATCCCGGTTTGGTTGGGCATGCCGGAGACGGCAACCTCCGCCACGCCCGGGGCGTCGGGGTTCCAGCCGGCTTCGCGCAGCAGCTTGTCGATGAACAGGTCGCGGGTGGTGGCCTCCCCATAGTCGTGCGTGTCGGGTTTGGCCGCGTTGGCGGCGACGGCGGCTGCGACCTCGGCGTGCAGGGATTTCAGCGCGGCGTCCAGGCTGGCGTTGGCGGCGAGCGCGGTTTTCAGCGCCGCGTCCTTGTCCTGTAGCTCGGCGGCGAGTTTCTGCACCTGCGCCAGGCTTTGCTTCGCGATGGCTGCGGCGGGTGGCGGCAGCTTGTCGGGGTCGAAGTTCAGGCTGTCCGGCGGCTTGGCGCCTTTGGCGTAGGTGCGGACCAGCCAGAACGCGATGTGGAACACCTCCCGCAATACGGTGCGGGCGTCGACCTCGGTGACCGGCTTGGCGCTGTGGACCGCGCGGTTGCCGGTGTCCTTGATATAGACGGCCTTGTAATAGATTGGCGCGCCGGCGATGCCGCGGAAGGCGGGTTCGTCGATCAGGGCGGCGAGGTTGTCCTTCCAGGGCTGGCCGAGGCGGGTGTCGGCCTTGTAGAGCCAGGCCATCGCCAGTTCGAGGAAGCGGCGAGCGTAGAAGGCGCTGGCGCGGGCGTCGGCCTGGGCGAGGGATTCGGCGCGGGTTGCGGCGGCATGCAGATCCGGCCACTCGGGTTGGAGGAAGCCGAACTGCTGGGGCATGGGGTTAGAGTTCCCCGCGGAAGGCGCGGTGTTGGAGGGAGGCGAAGAGGGAGTGGAGTTGGTTCATCGCCGTCTCGATGGACGTTCGCAGTGTTCGCACAGTCTTCATTCGATCCGCGAACTCCTGCTGCACGAGCAGCGGTGGAAGCGGAATGATCGTGTCCTTGATCAGACCCATATTCAGCCCCGGCATGACTGCACCACGAGCGGTGACGCCGAGCTGACGCAGCACGGACGGATGTGTCAGAAAGCAGGCATGCAGGTATTCCGGGAGACATTGCCTCGGATCGGGGGTTATGCTGCAAAGATGTTTGGTAGTTATCGCAACGGGGATATCCGATGGGACAATTGCAGCGCGTCCGCACGTCCCCATGATCGTCACGATGACGTCCCCAGGGTACACGCGGTATCGGGTCAACTGCTTGTATTTTCTTTCTGTGATATACCTGCGATCATCCCAGGCAAAAACGTTCTTGACGGCATTGTCGATCCCAAGAACGGCGATCCCGGCATCAACGAATTCGGAATGAAGCAATTGGCTTCCGAACGGGCCCGTCCGCATCGCCGTCGCTACTGTGCCGATCGCCACCTGTGGCCAGGCCGCTACGTGTTGAGGCGTCACAAACGAATCGTAGAACAAGGAAACGGTGAGTGCGTCAACTTGCGTTAATGTCGCCTGTCGCTTTGCCCGCAGCGCGTCGGCTTCGTCGAGGATGCAAGCGATGCGCCGTTGCTCCGAGAACGAAGGGACCGGAACGCGAATGTCCTGTAGGTCTTTCAGAATGATTCGCTTCAGGGCGGAGCCTGTACGTCGTTGAAAGGCTTTATCAAGCACTTCAGGTGACCGAAGCGCATGCGCCAAAAACTCACCCGAGAGGTGCCCTGGTTTTGGACGAAGAATAGCTATCGAAGACAAAACGGCGAACGACTGCTCCTCAGCAACGACATGGACCTTACCAACCGTCCCGTCCTTTGAAAACAGGACATCTCCCTTCCTAGGTGCGCAGTTCGCTCTCCGCGCAGCCTCGAAGTCAGCATCGCTAATCCGGGAGCTATTCTTCAGGTCTAGACCATTCAGCCTCATATCCTTGACCGTGAGGAACGGAACTCCACCGTCAACTGGCTTTGGAGTGTAATGTGTTCCGTCCGTAACAAGCTCACAAACATCACCAACGGCCATCAAGGCTGTCACGCCAGCATCCCCTCTAGCTTCGACATTCCGTTCGCAATCTCCGCCTCCAGCGTCCGGAGGTCCGCCAGGATCGCCTTCGATGGCCGGTGGGTCACCTCGTCCCGCGCCACCTCCTTGTATCGGTTGAGAGATAAATCCCAGCCCGCCGCAGCGATATCAGCCTTCGATACGCAGAAACTCTGTGCCATGCGCGCCTGATCGCGTTCGGAGGTGACCCGGTGGCGCCAGCGGGAGAGGGCGTCGGGCAGGTTGTTCTTGGCCTGCTCCACCGCATCCAGCGCCTCCGCCGGCACGGGACCCAGCTTCGCCTCCGGCAGCAATGGCGCGCGCTTGTCGTCCAAGCTAAAGCCGTCTGCCTGCATGTCATAGAACCACACATGATCCGTGCCGCCGCTATCGGTGCGGGTAAACAAAAGGATCGCGCAGGACACCCCGGCATACGGGCGGAACACGCCCGCGGGCAAACTGACCACGCCGTCCAGCTTGTGGTCCTCCACCAGCATGCGCCGCAGTTCCTTGTGCGCCTTCGACGAGCCGAACAGCACGCCATCCGGCACGATCACCGCCGCCCGCCCGCCCGGCTTCAGCAGCCGCAGGAACAGCGCCATGAACAGCAGTTCGGTCTTCTTCGTCTTGACGATGGCGGTCAAATCCTTCGCCACGGTTTCGGCATCCAAACTCCCCGCGAACGGAGGATTGGCCAGCACCACGGTATACCGATCGGCGTCCTCGGAATGATCCTGCGCCAGGCTGTCGCGGTAGCGCACGTCCGGGTTCTCCACCCCGTGCAGCAGCATGTTCATGCTGCCGATGCGCAGCATGGTGGCGTCGAAATCGAACCCGTGGAACATGCCGTGATGGAAATGCGCCCGGGCCTTGTCCTCGTGCAGCGCCGCGGCGTGGTGCGTCCGCACGTAGTCCCCCGCGGCGACCAGGAAGCCGCAGGTGCCGCAGGCCGGATCGACGATGATGTCCTTCGGCCCCGGCGCGGTCATCTCCACCATCAGGCGGATCAGGTGGCGCGGCGTGCGGAACTGCCCGTTCTGCCCGGCGGTGGCGATCTTGCCGAGCATATACTCATAGATGTCGCCCTTGGTGTCGGCGTCCTCCATCGGCACCGCTTCCAGCATGTCCACCACACGCGACAGCAAAGCCGGCGTCGGGATGGTGAAGCGAGCGTCGCGCATGTGATGCGAATAGGTGGAGCCGTCGCCGCCCAGGGTGCGCAGGAACGGGAAGACATGCTCCCCCACCACCGCGAACATGTCGGCCGCGGCGAAGTTGCGGAAGCGCGACCACCTCAGATCGTCGTATGGCCGACCCTTGGCGTCGGCGCCTTCGGGGAAGAAGCGCTTGGCCATGGGCCGCTTGAGGCGCGCGGCCTTGCGCTCCTCCAGCGTGTGCAGGTCATCCAGGCGGCGGATGAACAGCAGGTAGGTGATCTGTTCGATGACCTCGAGCGGGTTGGCAATGCCGCCCGACCAGAAACTGTCCCAGATGCGGTCGATCTGACCGCGGAGTTCACCGGTTAACATAGGTGTCCTTAGCGCTGCGACGGACCCGGCGCGGTCAAACCGAATCCGGGATCACGCGGCATTCTCGCTGAGAACGCCATTGTAGGCCAGCACGATCATTGCGCGGTTTGCGAGCGCAACGCCCGCCGGTATCAAATGGCGATCCTGGTTTCGATCACATCGTAATCAGCCCGCATGCCCCCATCGGCGGTGTCGAGAAGCCCCGCAGACGCAAGCATCTGAACGTCCGCATGGACATTGCTGTAATCCCGCCCCAACGCCTTCGCGAGCGCCCGCACACTGCCCACCTTGTTCCGGTGAACGTAGTGCAGCAACTCCATCCGCTTTCCCGTCAGCACGCGGGCGAGAGCGTCCCAGCTTTCGAACGCCAGGTGGCGCTCCTGGAATGTCTCGCCGCGCTCAGCCCGGTGCCAGGCATCCACAAACCGCCGCGAGGCGTCTTCCTCCATCGCCCCGCCGACGGTGATCTTCACATCGGTCATTCGTCACCTCGCAAGGTCCGCACATCGGACCAGAAATCGGCCATGAGTTGCTCGACACCGGTGAATGCATAGGCGATCTCCGCGCCCTGAAAATGCCGGTGGTCGCCTTTGCCGCGCTCGTTGTCATATCCCACCTCCCGAACGCCCGGACGACCGTAGAACAGCGAATACTTCAGTCCATGGACCGATGGCGGGACTGGCGACGGAACCCGCCACAGCACCATCTCCACGATCGCGCCGTCGTCATAGTCAATGCGCTGGTGAAGTAGCAGTTTGGCCTTCATATGCGTGAGCGCGTTGGCACAAAAGACCATATGGCGTCAACAACCATATTGGCCTTTGAGGGGCCACTCTGTCGACGGTTCCTTTCGCGCCTGGCCGACCGCTTCGGCGCGTTGTGCGACCTTTGGGGGGGCGGCACGGGATGGGCGCGGTGCTGGAGTTCTTTCCATGGACCGTGGTGCCCGGCGTGGCCGACGCGGCGGCGATCGTCGCGGCGGCCGGGCGGGCGAATGGCGGCGTGCTGGTGGATACGCTGCATTTCGACCGCTC